>CANRLC010000033.1 GCA_947631405.1 uncultured Clostridia bacterium
ATGCGTCCTCTTCACTGGGCATCCCCCAGCGACTTTCTCTCTAACTTCCCTGTCCAAGATGATTGACAAACCTACAATTTTGCATTTTCCTGCAAAAGTCTTGCCTCGCAAACAATTCTATTGCTCTTTTTGCCGGTCAGGCCATCTCGCCGTTTAGTCCGCGCCCGCCCAGCACATGCAGGTGCAGGTGCGGCACGCTCTGCTGGGCGTCCCGGCCGCAGTTGGTCACCACGCGGTAACCGCTCTCCTCCACGCCCTCTTTGCGGGCGACGTCCGCCGCCACGCGCAGAAGATGCGCCAGCGCCTTGTCGCTCTCGCCGCGCGCCTCGGACAGCCCAGAGACGTGCTTCTTGGGAATCACCAGCACATGCACCGGCGCTTGCGGCGCGATGTCGCGGAAGGCGAGCGTGTCCTCGTCCTCATACACCTTGGTGCAGGGGATCTCCCCCGCCGCGATCTTGCAAAACAGACAGTCCTTCATGGTTGGCTCCTTTCCGCCGCGCAGAGCGGCGCTTGTTACTCGATCTTTCGGGCGGACAGCTCGCCGCCCTCTATAGCGCACACATGCGTGCGCGCCAGCTCGCCCGGCGCCGCGCCCGCCACATGCGCGCGCAGATAGCCGCCCGTGTAGCCGACGCCGCGGCCTTGCGCGTCCGTCTCCTCGATGAGCACCTCGTCCTCGCAGCCCACGCGCGCCGCCAGCGCCTCCGCTTCCAGCGCCTCGCCCAGCGCGATCAGCCGTCTGGCGCGCTCCTCGCGCACGGCGCGCGGCACCGCGCCCTCCATCGCGGCGGCCGGGGTTCCGGCGCGCTCCGAATACGGGAAGACGTGCATGCGCGCGAACCCCGCCGCGCGGCAGACCGCGCAGGTGCTTTGGAAGTCCTCCTCGGTCTCCCCGGGGAAGCCCGTCATCACGTCGGTCGTGATCGAGCAGCCGGGGAACGCCTCGCGCAGCAGCGTACACGCCGCCAGAAACTGCGCCGGCGTGTAGCGCCTGCGCATGCGCGCGAGCACCGCGTCGCTGCCGCTTTGCAGCGCCAGATGGAATTGCGGGCACACCTTGGGCAGCGCCGAAAGCCCCCGCACGAACGCCTGCGTGACGATCACCGGCTCCAGCGATCCCAGCCGGATGCGCCGCACGAGCGCGGCCTCGTGCGCGGCGGCGACGGCGTCCAGCAGCGTCTCGCCGCCGGGCAGGTCGCGCCCGTAGCTGGTCAGGTGGATGCCCGTGAGCACCAGCTCCGAAAAGCCCGCCTCGCCGAGCGCCCGCGCCTCCTCGCGGATCTGCGCGAGCGGCCGCGAGCGGATCGGCCCGCGCACGCTCGGGATGACGCAATAGCTGCAATAGCGGTCGCAGCCCTCCTGAATCTTCATCGTCGCGCGCGTATGCCCCTCGTGATCGCGCACGGTGAGCGGCTCAAAGGGCGCGCCGCGCAGCGCGTCCACCGCGACGAGCGGCTCGCTTTGCCGCAGCGCCTGCGAAAGCAGCTCGACGACCTCGCCGCGCCGCTGCGTGCCCAGCACCAGCCGCACGCCCGGCAGCCTCACCGCCTCGGCGTCGCGCTGCGCGAGGCAGCCGCACACGACGATGGCCGCGTCCGGATTGCGCCGGTGGCAGCGGCGGATGGCCTGCAGGCTCTTCTTGTCGCCCGTCCCGGTCACCGTGCAGGTGTTCACGACGTACACGTCCGCCGGGCCGTCAAAGTCCGCCTCGCGGTAGCCCGCCGAGAGAAAGCGCTCGCGCATCGCCTGCGTGTCGTACTGGTTGACCTTGCAGCCCAGCGTGTGAAAGGCGACCGTCGCCATCAAAGTTCCTCCGCCTCGTAGGGCTTGATCTCCTTCATCACGCCGCTGGAGAGCACATAGAAGCGGCTCTTGAGATCCCCGCAGAAGTCGTAAGGGTCGCGCTGCTGGTAGCCCGGCGCGAAGCTGCCGCGCTCAAAGAGCACGGAGTAGATGAACGTGTCCTTCGCGTCCCCGGTGTTTTCATCCCGCCGCTGCGTGTAGGCGCTCACCAATACGCGCTCCGCCTGCGGCACGATCGCCAGCACATTCGCGGCGACGTATTCGCCCAGCCCAAAGACGCAGGTGCGGTAATCCTCGCGCTGCTCCTTGATCGTCTTGCTCTTGAGCTTCAGCGACCCGTCGGCCATCTCCACCAGCTTGTCCGAGGGCATGTCCTCGATCTCCGGCAGGTCGAGGTCGATCATCATCGCGCGCTTGCCCGGCGCGGCGAGCGTCTGCACCGAGAAGGGCACGGGCGCTTCGCTGTCGCCCAGCCACGCCTCCACGTCGTCTTCGGCGCGGTCGCCGTCCATCGGCGCGGGGTCGGCCTGCGGCGCGACGTCCGGGGCCTGCTTGTGCAGGGTGAAAAAGACCTGCTCCTGCTCGAGCTGGGCGAGCGCCTCGTCGCTCGGGCGGGACGGCTCGCGCGCGGGACGGCTTGCGGCCTTGGCCGTCGCGGCCTTGGGCGTCGCGGCCTTCTCCTCGGGCGCGTCGTCCTTCTTTTTGCCGATGCCGAGCTTGTCCTTGATGAGCGTGTCGATGCGCACGCGGTCGTACACGCCCGTGCCGGGCACGCTCCAGTTGAAGAACGCGCCCTTGCCGCCGACGTTGAAGGACACCGGCCCCTTGCCGACCGTCACGCTCGCGCCGGTCTTGGACAGGTTCAGCTTGATGCCCTTGCAGATGGAAACGCTCTTGCGAAAGCGCATGACGATCATCCTTTCGTAGATCCGCGGGTTCGTTTCTTCCCCATTATAGGGCGAACCGCCGATTCTTTCAAGCCCCTTCGGCGCTATTCCAATTCCCCGCGCAGCGCGAGGATCGCCGAGAGCGCGCACAGTCCCGCCGTCTCGGTGCGCAGGATACGCGGCCCCAGCGTCGCCAGACGGGCGCCCGCCTCGGCGCGCAGCCACTCGGCCTCCTGCGCGCTGATGCCGCCCTCCGGCCCGATCAAGACGCCCACGCGCGCGTCCGGAAGCTGCGCCACGTCCGCGAGGCACGCCCGCAGGCCGGCGCCCCTCGCCTCTTCCCACGGGACGATCAGCACGTCCTGCGCACGCAGCGCGCCCAGCGCGTCCCGCAGGGGCACGCACGGCTCGACGCGCGGCGGCTCGATGCGCGCGCACTGCTTGACCGCCTCCCGCGCGATGCGCCGCCAGCGCTCCGCGCGCTTGGCCGCGTCCGCGCCAGTCAGCCGCACGACGCTGCGCTCCATCGCCACGGGACACACCGCCGCCGCGCCCAGCTCCGTCGCCTTCTGCACGATCCAGTCCATCTTATCCGCCTTGGGCAGGCCCTGAAAGAGCGTCAGCCGCGTGTGCGCCTCGGTGGAGGGCAGCTCGCGCAGCACGCGCGCCGTCACGTCCTCGCCCTCGGCCCGCTCGATGCGCGCCAGATAGCGCCCCGGCGGCGCGATCAGCTCGATCTCCTCGCCCTCGCCCAGCCGCAGCACGCGCGTCGCGTGGCGCGCGTCCTCCGCCGTAAGGCGCGCGGCGTCCCCGCAAAGCCCGCCCTCGTCCGCGTAAAAGCGATGCACGTCGCGTCCCTCCCCGTCTCAGCGCGCCTTCGCCGCGAGGCAAACCCACTCCCCGCGCTCGAGGCGGCAATCGACGTCGTAGCCCGCCGCATCCAGCGCGGCGAGCACGTCGCCCTCGCGCTCGCGGATGATGCCCGAGCAGATGAACGTGCCGCCCGGCAGCAGGTGATCCTTCGCCGGGCCGCACAGCGCGATGACCACGTCGGCGATGATGTTGGCGACGATCACGTCGGCGCGCTCCTCGCGCCGCTGCAACAGGTCGCCGTGGATCGCCCGCACGCGATCCGTCAGACCGTTCTTCTCGATGTTTTCCCGCGCGACCTTGACCGCCGATTCGTCGAGGTCGATCGCCAGCACGTCCCGCGCGCCCAGCTTCGCCGCCGCGAGGGCGAGGATGCCGCTCCCGCAGCCCACGTCGATCGCCCGGCAGCCCGGCGTCACATAGCGCTCCAGTTGCAGCATGCACATGAACGTCGTCTCGTGCGTGCCCGTGCCGAACGCCATGCCCGGGTCAAGCTCCAAGACAAGATCGTCCTCCGCCGCCTCGAAAGGCTCCCAGCTAGGCCGCACGACCAGCCGCTTCCCCGCGCGGAAGGGCTTGTAGAATTTCTTCCAGTTTTCGGCCCAGTCCTCCTCGCGCACGTTTTGCGTCTCCACGCGCAGGCTGCCCGCGTCAAACCCGAGATCGCCCAGCGCGCGCAGCCGCTCGCCCGCCAGCAGCAGCGCCTCCTGCGCGTGCGTATCGGCCTTGAAGTAGGCCTTGACCAGCACGTCCTCGCTCATGCGCGAGAGGACGTCCTCGTCGATCATGTCCCACATGCCGTCCTCCCTGCGGCTGGACGTCACGTCGTAGCGATCCTCGATCGCCGTGCCGGTCGCGCCCGCCTCCATCAGCACCGCGCTGACGAGATCCGCGCCCATCGTCGTGGTATGCACAACGACCTCCAACCAATCCATAGCCCGTCTCCTTTGCGTTTTTCTCCCGTTATTATACCCCAGCGCCGCGCGCGCGGCAAGGGGAAGGGGCGCAAAAAGAGGGCTTCCCCCGCTTGGGAGGAAGCCCTGCGTTTTGCGGTTTGCGTCTTAGGCCCCGAGCGTAACCCACTCGCCGCGGCTCTCGTCGTAGTAGAAGCGGAACATCGCGGTGCGGGTCTGCCCGTCCGCCGTGATCTCGAAGGTCAGCGTGATGCAGTCGCACGTCACGCCGTCCACGACGATGCGCTCGATCGGGAAGTACTCCGCCAGCAGCTCCATCAGCGCCTGCTTTTCGTCGCCCTCCAGCGCGTCCATGCGCGCCGCGATCGCCTCCATGAGCGCCGCGGCCTCCGGAGAGAGCGTCACGTTCTGCGCCGCCAGCGAGGCGGTCACGGCATCGCCGAGGCCCGCCGTGGTCAGCATCACATAGATCTGCTCGTTCATCGTCAGCTGCTTAAAGGACGCGTACTCCGTTTCGCCCAGAATCTCCTCCGCGCCGACGCTCTCGATGACCACGTCGGCGTCCTGCACGCTCTCCGTGAGCACGAACAGCTGGAGCGCCTTCACCATCTCGCCCGCGTTTGCGGTTGCCGTTTCCGCCTCTTCGGCGGGGGCGGCAGTCGCGGAAACCGCGTTGCCGTCGGAACTGCTGCCGGAGCTGGAATCGGAGCTGGTTCCGGCATTGGGCGTGTTCTGCGGTGCAGGCGTAGTCTCAGGTGTGGGCGTCGGTTCCTGTGTCGGCTCTTCCGTCGGCTCCGGCGTGGTTTCAGGCTCGAGCGTGGTCTTCTTCGCGTGGCAGTAATAGCACTCGTCGCCGCCGCCCATTTCAAAATCGTGCTTTTCAGTCACGGTTTGGTTGTATTCGATGCTGGAGTCGAGAGCGTCGTCGCAGACGTCGCAGCGCGTGGTCTTCATCACATCGCAGGTCATCGTATGCGTGCCGTCTCCGTTGTCCTTCACGTCGTGGCAGTTCGCATAACCCGTGAAGACGTAGGTCGTGCCCTCGTGCTTGCAGGGGTTCGCGCTATGACAGTAGTAGCATTCGCCGCCTATGTACTCATGTTCTTCCGTCACGGTCTGATCGCGCTTGATCTCTTCGGACAGGCACTCACCGCAAAGCTCGCACCATGTCTTCGTTGTGACGTCCGCGATCATCGTATGCGTGCCGTCTCCATTGTCCTTTACGTCGTGTACAAGGTCATAGGATTCGGTTTCGGTAGTTAAGCCGTCGTGCTTGCAGGCGCTCTCATAGCCGCACACAGTACACTGGCCGTTCTCAAATTCGTGCGGCATGAACACCTGCTTGCTCTCCTCCGAGACCGTCTGCTTGATGGTGATGTCACAGTCCTTGCAATACTCTCTGGTCACCATCTTCGTGGTCACCAGATGGCCTTCCGCCTTCGCTTCGATCGCGGTATAGCCGTCTTCAGACGGATAGGTCTCGGTCGCGACGTTCGTATGCGCGCAGCCGTCCTTCTTGATGTAGCCGCATTCATCGCACTTCATGTAGTTGCCGTTGAATCTGGAGAACGAGTGCTCGCCCACGATCTCCTGCGCGGGTTCATAGGCGCGCTTCAAAACCTGTCCGCAGTCCGCGCAGACGGTCGTCTCCTTCACCCTTGCCGCGCAGGTATGCTGCTTTTCATCGAGCGGCGTATAGGCAATGACCGTGGAATCGGGGTCTTGGCTTTCCCCTAATACCTCAAAAGTGCGTTCAATTCGGGTCTGCGCGTGATCACAGAGCTTGACATAGCCGCATTCCCTACACAGGCCCTGCCAAATATCGTGTGGCACCAGCGCCGCGACGTTCTCCTCCACAACCTTATCGCTCAGCCACGCGCCGCAGTCAAGGCATGTGACATACTCGATGCGGTCGCGAATGACGCGGTGGCCGGTCTCATTGACCTTCTCCGTGCTCTTGCTCTCCGACCAGTAATACATGGTGCTGGTGGCCGTGTGCGGGCACTGCTTAACATAGCCGCATTCATAGCACTCTCCGTCGCTCCCGAAGACATGCGGCTCCTCGACTTCCTCATCATTGATTCCGCCGGCGCTCACCTGCGCACCGCAGTCGGCGCAGCGAAAGGATAGGGTCGTCCGGTATTTCACTGTGTGTTCGTTTTCGTCGTGAGGGGTGCTGGAGACCTTTACCCTTGTAGCGACTTTTATCGTCTGGGCATGCTTGCAGACGTCGTCCTCGCTCTTCACATAGTCGCAATAGATGCAGCGGCCCTCCGAATCCAATTCGTGATCGGAAACATAGATATTGGTTCTGCGTTCCGCGTTCTCGTCGAGCGTCATATTCCGATAACCGCAGACGAGGCAAATCCATGACTTGCGCGCGATGCTTCTGCGCGTATGCGTGCCGTCCCCGTTATCGACAAACGTGGTCTGGTTGGGATCGGCCGTTTCGTCCGCCAGCCAGTAGTATGACCGTTTCGTCAGATCGCTGTGGTCGCAGGTCAGGCGCGATCCTTCTGCGCCGCAATCCGCGCACCGGCCGTCCTCGGTATCGAAATCGCAGTCCTCGGTTTTGAAAACGTTCCTTTCCAGCACTTCGTCAGTTGCGCCGCAATCCGGGCAATCCCACAGCATCACATCACACATTCCGGTATGCGTGCCGTTTTCATTGCTCGTCGGATAACCCTCGTACCAAATATAACCGTATGTCGCGTTCTTGTGCGCACATTCTTCTTCCAGCGACATGGCCGACACGGCATAGTCGATCTCTTCCTCCGAAACGCCGCACGCCGTGCAGACGCCGTCCACAAAGTCGTGCTCGCCGTCCGCGCAGAACTCAGGCGTGTCGTTCTGCTCGCTCTCATCGTCCACCACGTTCTCATCGTCCGACGCGTCCTCGTCGTTCGACACAGTCTCGTCATCTGACACAGTCTCGTCATCCAACACAGTCTCGTCATCCGACACAGTCTCGTCGTCCGACACAGTCTCGTCATCCGACACAGTCTCGTCATCCAACACAGTCTCGTCGTCCGACACAGTCTCGTCGTCCGATACAGTCTCATCGTCCGACACAGTCTCATCGCCCAGAACGGTCTCGTCGCCCGGCACGATCTCGTCGCCCGGCGCGTTTTCGTCGTTCGACGCATTCTCATCGCTTGGCACGATCTCGTCGCTGACGGCCTTCTCGGTGCCTTCGCCCGGCGTCGCCACATCCCCCTGCGCGAACGCGAACGGGAGGTTGGACAGCAGCAGCATCGCGCTCAGCACCCATGCGAGCAGCCTCTTGCCTTTCTGTTCCTTCATGTTTCCCCTTCTCCTTTATGTTGGATTTTCCATTGGTTTGCGATGTATAGCCGTCTAACATCATACCCCCCCCCGTAGTTTTTTGTCAAGGTTTTCCAGAAAGGTTTTTTGAGCTTTTTTCGCGCCGCATGGCAAGAGAACCACGGTCTGTTTTTCCACTTTACGCCGCGCGCCGCCGACCGTCAGTCTGCGGCGCACGCAAAAACCCGCCCGCCGCATGCGCGGCGGGCGGGCAAACAGTTCGCCTAGTTTTTCTTGGGGTCGAATTTTTCCTTGAAGCGCTCGGTGTTTTCGCGGATGTAGCTGCGCACCTGATCGCCGAAGCTCTTGCGCTTCTCGTACTCGCGGCCGGAGAGGGAATCCTCGAATTGCCGCAGCAGATCCTTCTGCCGCTCGCCAAGGTGCTTGGGCACCTCGACGTGTACCGTGAAGTAGAGGTCGCCCCGGCCCGTGCCGCGCAGCTGCTGCACGCCCTGCGAGCGGATGCGGAAGGAGGTGCCCTCCTGCGTTCCGGCCGGGATGTTGTAGCTGGTCGTCCCCTCGAGGGTCGGCACGTCGATATCGCCGCCGAGCGCCGCCTGCGTAAAGGAGATCGGCACATCGCAATACAGGTCGTAGCGGTCGCGCTTGAAGAGGCGGTGCGGGCGCACCGTGCAGGTGATGTAGAGGTCGCCGCTCGGCCCGCCGTTGCGGCCCGGCTCGCCCTCGCCGGGGATGGTCTTGAAGTTCTGCCCGTCGTCCACGCCCGCGGGTACGTTGAGCGTGACCGTGCGGGTGACGCGGATGGTGCCGCTGCCGCCGCACTTGGCGCAGCGCTCCTTGATCGTCTTGCCCTTGCCGCCGCAGGTGGGGCAGGTGCGCATGGTCTGCACCTGTCCGAAGGGGGAGTTCATCGTCACGCGCTGCTGGCCCGTGCCGTGGCAGGTCGGGCAGGTCTGCGGCTGTGTGCCGGGCTTTGCGCCGGAGCCGCCGCAGGCGTCGCAGGGGGCGCTCCGCTGGAATTTGAACTCCTTGCGGCAGCCGAAGGCCGCCTCTTCAAAGGTGAGGGTGAGGTTGTATTGCAGGTCGCTGCCGCGCTGGGGCGCGTTTTGGCGCGAGGAAGACGCGCGGCCGCCGAACCCGCTGAACATGTCGAAGATGTCCTCAAAGCCGCCGAATCCGCTAAAGCCGCTGCCGCCGCCGCCCATGTGCGGCTCGTCAAAGCCGAACTGATCGTAGCGCGCGCGCTTCTGCGGGTCGGAGAGCACCTCGTAGGCCTCGTTGATCTCCTTGAAGCGCTTCTCGGCCTCTTTGTCGTCGGGGTGCAGGTCGGGATGGCTGGCCTTGGCGGCCTTGCGGTACGCCTTCTTGATCTCGTCGTCCGACGCGTTCTTTGCGACGCCCAGCACCTCGTAGTAATCTCTCTTGTCTGCCATGAACGGTCACCGCCTGTCTCTTGAACCGCGCGACGCCGCCGCCACAGCGTGACGGCGGCCTTGCGCGTGCGGATTGGGGTCGATGGAATCAGTGTACGTCGTAGTCGGCGTCGGTCGCGCCGTCGGAAGAGGCGTCCTGCGCGCCGCCGTTTCCGGCGCCCGCGGCGCCCGCGTCGCCGCCCTGCTGCTGGTAGATCTTGCCGAAGACGGCGTAGACCTTCTGCGTGAAGCTCTCCATCGCGGCCTTGATCTGCTCGGTGTCGTTGGTCTCGCGCACCTTCTTGAACTCGGCCAGCTCGCTCTCCACGGTCGCCTTGTCCTCGGGGGTGAGCTTGTCGCCCAGCTCGCGCAGCTGCTTCTCGATCTCGAAGATCATGCTGTCGGCGTGGTTGAGGGTCTCGACCTCTTCCTTGCGCTTCTTGTCCTCGGCGGCGTACTGCTCCGCCTCCTTGACGCGCTGCTTGATCTCGTCCTCGGAGAGGTTGGTGGAGGAGGTGATCGTCACCTTCTGCTCGTTGCCGGTGCCCAGATCCTTCGCGGAGACGTTCACGATGCCGTTGCGGTCGATGTTGAACGTGACCTCGATCTGCGGCACGCCGCGCGGCGCGGGCGCGATGCCGGTGAGCTGGAAGCGGCCGAGGGTCTTGTTGCCGGCGGCCATCTCGCGCTCGCCCTGCAGGACGTGAACCTCGACGGAGGTCTGCCCGTCCGCGGCGGTGGAGAAGATCTGGCTCTTGGTGGTCGGGATGGTGGTGTTGCGGTCGATGAGGCGGGTAAAGACGCCGCCCATGGTTTCGATGCCCAGCGACAGCGGGGTCACGTCCAGCAGCAGCACGTCCTTGACCTCGCCGCCGAGCACGCCGCCCTGAATGGCCGCGCCGACGGCGACGCACTCGTCCGGGTTGATGTTGCGGTACGGCTCCTTGCCGGTCATCTTGCGCACGGCCTCCTGCACCGCGGGGATGCGGGTGGAGCCGCCCACGAGGATGACGCGGTCGATCTCATTGGCGGTCACGCCGGCGTCGCGCAGGGCGTTCTGCATCGGCGCGACGGTGGCGTCCACCAGATCGCGGGTCAGCTCGTCGAACTTGGCGCGGGTGAGCGTCACGTCCAGATGCTTGGGGCCGGTGGCGTCCGCGGTGATGAAGGGGAGGTTGATGTTCGTGCTCATCACGCCGGACAGCTCGATCTTGGCCTTCTCGGCGGCCTCCTTGAGGCGCTGGAGCGCCATGCGGTCGGCCTTCAGGTCGATGTTGTTTTCCTTCTTGAACTCGCCGGCGAGGTAGTCGATGATGCGCTGGTCGAAGTCGTCGCCGCCCAAGCGGGTGTTGCCGTTGGTGGCCAGCACCTCGAAGACGCCGTCGCCGATCTCCAGCAGGGACACGTCGAAGGTGCCGCCGCCCAGATCGTAGACGAGAATCTTGTGGCTGTCCTCCTTGTCGAGGCCGTAGGCCAGCGACGCGGCGGTCGGCTCGTTGATGATGCGCAGCACCTCGAGGCCCGCGATGCGCCCGGCGTCCTTGGTGGCCTGACGCTGGCTGTCGGAGAAGTACGCGGGCACGGTGATGACGGCCTGCGTGACGGTCTCGCCGAGGTAGGCCTCCGCGTCGGCCTTCAGCTTCATGAGGATCATGGCGCTGATGTCCTGCGGGGTGTAGTCCTTGCCGTCGATGTTGATGCGGCGGTCGGTGCCCATGTCGCGCTTGATCGAGATGATCGTGCGGTCGGGGTTGGTGACGGCCTGGCGCTTGGCGACCTGACCGACGAGGCGCTCGCCGTTCTTGGCGAAGGCGACGACGGACGGCGTGGTGCGCGCGCCCTCGGCGTTGGGGATGACGACCGGCTCGCCGCCCTCCATGACGGCGACGCAGCTGTTGGTGGTGCCCAGGTCGATACCGATAATCTTGCTCATGTTTTTGTCCTCCTGCTCGATGAATTTATCATGGGTCGTTGTTGTTTATGGTGAAGCGCCGGCGGAAGACCGCTGAGCGCTTGTCGGCGTTTTCTAGGACGCGACGACCTTGACCATCGCGTGCCGGATCACGCGCTCGCCGAGCTTGTAGCCCTTTTGCAGCACCTGGCATACGCTGCCCGGCTCGCCCTCCTCCGCCGTCCCTTGCAGCACGGCGTTCATCAGCTCCGCGTCAAACGGCTGCCCGACGGGGTCGATCTCCTCGACGCCCATCTTCGCGAGCGCGTCCTTCGTCTGGCGCAGCACCATCTCCACGCCGCTCTTGAGGGAGCTTTCCTCCTCACCCGCGGCCGCGAGCGCGCGCTCCAGATTATCCACCACGGGCAGAAGCTGCTCCACGGCGTCGCGGCGGCCGTCGTCGTAGGCCTCCTTGCGGATGCCCTCGGTGCGGCGGCGGTAGTTGGCGAATTCCGCCTGCTTGCGCTGCGCGAGGTCGAGGTACTCGTCCCGCTCGGCCTCCGCCTTGTGAAGCGCCTCGGCCAAGTCGATCTGCTCTTCCTGCGGCTGCTGCGCGGCGTCGTCCTGCGGCTCGCCCGCCTGCTGCGGCTCCTGCCGCTCCGTCTCCTCCGCCTGCGCGGCGGCCTTCTTTTCTTCTTCGCTCATGCTTTGAACCCTTTCCTTGATTCCGTCCGCCGCGCGCCGCAGCTTTTCGCGCAGCGCGCGGGGCGGCTTGCTCCTCGGCTTGCCCACGGCTATCCGTCCTGTCCGTCCAGCAGTTCGCGCAGCGACCGCCCGACCTCTTCCAGCGCCGAGAGCGCCCGGCCGTACTGCATGCGCGTCGGGCCGATCAGGCCGATGGTGTTCACGCGCCCGTCGCTCAGGCGGAAGCTCGCCGTGACGATGGAGCAGTCGCGCGTCTCCTCCAGCCCGGTCTCCGGGCCGATGCGCACGGAGAACTCCATCTCCCCGTCCTGCTTGAGCAGCGAGAGGATCTTCTCCCGCGTCTCCAGCACGCTGAGCAGCGCGCGCGCCTTATCCACATCTGAGTATTCCGGGAAGTTGAGCAGGTTCGACCGGCCGCCCACGACCAGCGCCGCCTCGGCGTCCTCGCGGGGCTGCTGCTCGATCATCGCCTGCAATACGCTCTGCCCGCCCGCCGTGGTCGCGCGCATCGAGGAGAGCGCCGCGGGCAGGTCGCTCAGCGAGCATCCCTCCAGCCGCGCGCTCAGGATGCGCGACACGGTGTAAAGCTCCTCCGGCGCGATGGACGCATCGAGGTCGAGCGTGTGCTGGCGCACCGCGCCGCTCTGCGTCACCAGGATGAGCAGCGCGCGCCGGTCGGAGACGGGCACCAGCTGCAAATGGCTGAGCCTCTGCTCCTCGCGCGGGGTGCGGGTCACCACGGCGGCGGCGTAGTGCGTCATGCTCGAGAGCGCCTTGGCGATGCGGGCGGAGAGATCCTCCACCTGATGCGCCCGGCGGTCGAAGCAGCTCTGGATGAACGCCGTCTCCTCGACGGAGAGCGGCATCGGCCGGAGCATCTGATCGACGTAGAGCCGGTAGGCCTTGTAGCTCGGCACGCGCCCGGCGGACGTGTGCGGCGAATCGAGGTAGCCCAGCTCCTCCAGATCGCTCATCTCGTTGCGGATGGTCGCCGAGGAGAGCTTCTGCTCGTACTTGCGCGAGATCGTGCGCGAGCCGACGGGCAGCGCGGTGAGGATATAGTCGTCAATGATGGCCTGTAAAATGCGGTACTTGCGATCGACGAGATCCATCGCCGCTCCCTCCTTCCGGCTTAGCGCTTCCTCTGCGTTGTTAGCACTCTAAGGTGTCGAGTGCTAACCGCGTGATAAAGATACCACTTATGCGCGCGTTTGTCAACAGGCTTTGCGAATCTTTTTGGAAGAAATCTGACTTTTCCTGTCCTTTGTCCTCCAAAGGGCATTTGAGGGGTCTTTTTTTCAGCTGTTCTCCTGCAAAAACGCCACCAGCACGGCGTTCATCACCTGCATTCCGCGCGCCGTCAGGCGCATGTATCCGCCCTCGCGCTCAAGCATCCCGAGCGCCGTCATCTCCCGCACGGTCTTAGGATAGAAGTCCGCGACCGCGCCGCCAAAGTCGCGATGAAAGCGCGCCTCGTCCACGCCGCGCAGCATGCGCAGCCCCATCATCAGCCGCTCGAAGCGACGCTCCGCCGCGCTGCCGTCGCCCTCCGCCTCGCGCGGCTGCGCGCCGCAGGCCTGCCGCGCATAGGCTGCCCAATCCGATGCGTTGTAAAACCGCCGCCCGTCCATGTCGCTGTGCGCGGCCAGCCCCAGCCCCAGATACGGGCGGCATTCCCAGTACGTCAGGTTGTGGCGGCAAGCGAAGCCCGGCCTCGCATAGTTGGAGACCTCGTAGCGCGCAAAGCCTGCCCGCCGCGCGATGCGCTCCGTGATCTCGTCCATCTCCGCCAACGCGTCCTCATCCGGCAGCGCGCAGGCCCCGCTCGCCACGCGCGCGGCGAGCGGCGTACCCTCCTCGACGATGAGCGCGTAGCAGCTCAGGTGCGCACACGGCAGCGACGCCGCCTCCGCGAGCGTCTCCTCCCACAGGCGCGGCGTCTGCCCCGGCAGGCCGGCCATCAGGTCGAGGTTCACGTTGCCAAACCCCGCCTCCCGCGCCATGCGCGCCGCCTCGCGCGCCTGCGCCGCCGTGTGGATGCGCCCGATCGCCGCGAGCAAGCCGTCGTCGAGGCTCTGCACGCCCAGCGACAGGCGATTGACGCCCGCCTCGCGATAGGCGCAAAGCTTTGCGGGCGTCAGCGTGCCGGGGTTGGCCTCCATGGTGATCTCCGCGTCCGGCGCAACGTCGAAGCACGCGCGCAGCGCATCCAGCAGCGCGCGCGCCTGCGCGCCCGTCAGCAGCGACGGCGTGCCGCCGCCCAGATAGATGGTCGCGACTAGCCTGCGCCCAAAAAGGGCCGCCTGCGCGCGCGCCTCGCGGCAGACGGTCTTTACATATTCCTCGATGCGCGCCTCCTCGCCCGCAAAGGACGTGAAGTCGCAATACGCGCACTTGCGCGCGCAAAACGGCAGGTGGATGTAGACGCCGATCGCCTCGTCCATCTCCGCGGCCTCCTCGCTATTCGTCCATCTTGAGCACGGCCATGAACGCCTCGCTGGGCACCTGCACGCTGCCGAGCTGGCGCATGCGCTTTTTGCCCTCCTTCTGCTTTTCCAGCAGCTTGCGCTTGCGCGTGATGTCGCCGCCGTAGCACTTGGCCAGCACGTCCTTGCGCATCGCCTTCACGGTCTCGCGCGCGATGACCTTGCCGCCGATCGCCGCCTGAATGGGGATCTCGAAGAGCTGGCGCGGGATGACGTCCTTGAGCTTCTCGGCCAGCGAGCGGCCGCGCGGATAGGCGCGATCCTTGTGGACGATCATCGAGAGCGCATCGCAGATCTCGCCGTTGAGCAGCACGTCGAGCTTGACCAGATCGCTCTGCTGGTAGCCGGACAGCTCGTAATCGTAGCTGGCGTAACCGCGGCTGCGGCTCTTGACCTGATCGAAGAAATCGAAGATGATCTCGCTGAGCGGCATCTGGTAGTGCAGGCACACGCGCTGCCCCTCGTAGACCATGTCCTTGAAGACGCCGCGCTTGTTCTGGCAGACCTCCATCAGCGCGCCGACGTACTCCTGCGGCGTGTGTACGCTCGCCGCGACGAACGGCTCCTCCATGTAGTCAATCGTCCCCGCGGGCGGCAGGTTCGACGGGTTGTCCACCTGCACCACGGTTCCGTCCGTCTTGTGGACGCGGTAGACGACGCTCGGCGCGGTGGTGATGATGTCCAGATCGAACTCGCGCTCCAGCCGCTGCTGGATGATCTCCATGTGCAGCAGGCCCAGAAAGCCGCAGCGGAAGCCGAAGCCGAGCGCTTGGCTCGTCTCCGGGTCGTAGGTGAGCGACGCGTCGTTGAGGCGCAGCTTTTCCAGCGCGTCCTTGAGATTCTCGTAGTCCGCGCCGTCCGCCGGGTAGATGCCGCAGAAGACCATCGGGTTCACCTGCCGGTAGCCGGGCAGGCTCTCCTGCGCGGGGTTCGCGTCGTCGGTGATGGTGTCGCCCACGCGCGTGTCGTGCAGATCCTTGATCGACGCGGCGACGTAGCCGACGTCGCCCGCGCGCAGCTCCTGCGTCGGCACATAGCCGGGGCTGCGCACGCCGACCTCCACGACGTCAAAGCACGCGCCGGTGTTCATCATGCGGATGCGCATGCCCGGCCGCACCGTGCCCTGCGCCACGCGCACGAAGCAGATCGCGCCGCGGTAGTTGTCGTAGTAGGAATCGAAGATCAGCGCCTGCAGGGGCGCGTCCTCGTCGCCCTGCGGCGCGGGGATGCCGGAGACGATGCGCTCGAGCACCTCGTCGATGCCCAGCCCGACCTTCGCGCTGATGAGCGGCGCGTCGGACGCGTCCAGCCCGATGACCTCCTCGATCTCGGCGCGCACCTCGTCCGGCCGCGCGCTGGGCAGATCGATCTTGTTGATGACGGGCAGAATCTCCAGATCGTGCTCCAAGGCCATGTAGACGTTGGCGAGCGTCTGCGCCTCCACGCCCTGCGTCGCGTCCACCACCAGCAGCGCGCCCTCGCACGCGGCCAGCGCGCGGGAGACCTCGTAGGTGAAATCGACGTGACCGGGCGTGTCGATCAGGTTGAGCGCGTAGGTCTTGCCGTCGCGCGCGCGGTAGTCCATACGCACGGCCTTGCTCTTGATGGTGATGCCGCGCTCGCGCTCCAGCTCCATCGAGTCGAGCACCTGCTCGACCATCTCGCGCTTTTCGTAGACGCCCGTCTTCTCCAGCAGCCTGTCCGCCAGCGTGGACTTGCCGTGGTCGATGTGCGCGATGATGCAGAAGTTGCGGGTGCGCTCCATGCGTTCGCTTTCCAAATTCGTATCCTCCATCTGTCGTCGTCAGGCCCGCGTCACGCCGCGAGCCACGCGCCGAGAAGCATCAGCAAAAAGCCCGCCGCGGGCAGCAGCAGCGCGTACACCGCCCCGTAGCGCAGGCGCAGCGCGCCCAGCGCGCATAGCGACGCGCGCTGATCCTCTGCGAAGGCGAGCAGCGCGCCCAGCGCGGACAGCAGCGCGAAGGCCGTCTGCGCCGCCTCGCCGCCCAGCGACGCCACCGCCGCCGCGACCGCCGCCGCCGCCGTGAGCGCGGGCACGAAGCCCAGCACGCCCGCGAGCGCGCGCAGGAAGGCGCTCTGCCTGCGGTTGAAGGCGATCAGCGACAAAAACAGCGCGCCGTGCAGGAAGATCGCCACGACCATCGCGCCCTGCAAAACCACGTTGCTCTGCACGCCGAGGCGCGCATAGCGGACGAAAAACCGAAACAGCATCGGCAGCAGACACGCGCCGCGCAGCAGCGTCGCGGCCAGATAGCGCTGGCGCACCGGGCCGCACACGGGCGGGTATTCCTCCTCCATCGCGATGGACAGCCACCACAGCGCCAGCGACGCCGCACACGCGGCGACCTGCGCGTCCCGCGTGGCGCACACGCCGAGCGCGGCGAGCAGCGTCAGAAACAGCGCGCAGGCAAAGCGCCCTCTGCGGCAGGCGGATAGCAGCGCCGCCCACGCGCCGCGGGCGGCGCGCTCCGCGCGGTGCAGCCCGGCATAGCCGCCGCTGCGGCGCACCATCGCCGAGCGCATGAAGCGCTCCAGCCCCGCGTCCGTGTGTACCTGCCGCACCATCGAGCCGATCGTCCGCGCCGCCGTGCCGAGGTAGAGGTTCAGCCGCCAGATCGGGGGCTTCGCGGACGCCGCGACGAGGCGCGGGCGGCAAAACGCGGGCACGCGCTCGCAAAGCTCGTCCACGACCTGTTCAAACAGCTCGTCCAGCATGCGCGTCCCCTCCGTTCCTTCATGTTGGATTGCGCCGGGCGGTCTTCCCCTTCGGGCGCAAAGGTGCTATAATATCCCTGCCGGCGGCGAGCGCCGCACGGCCGAGAAAGGATGACCGCCATGCGTGAAATGCTGGAGCGCGCAGCCACGGCGCTGCGCTCCCGCGGCTTTGAAGCCGCCGTACTGGATACCGCCGCCGAGGCGGCGGAATATGTGCTGTCGGATATGCCGCAGGGCGCCAGCGTCGCCATCGGCGGGAGCATGACCGTCCGGCAGACGGGCCTGTGCGAGCGGCTGCGCGCGCAGGGCCGCCGGGTGTACTGGCATTGGGAGGTTCCGCCCGCAGAGCGACCCGCGCTGCTGCATGAGGCGATGGGCGCGGACGTCTACCTCTGCTCGGCGAACGCGCTGACGCAGGGTGGGCTGATCGTGCAGATCGACGGCAACGGCAACCGCATCGCGGGCATGTGCTACGGCCCGCAGACGGTCTATGTGCTGATCGGCCGCAACAAGCTGGTCGAGGGCGGCTACGCGCAGGCGCTGCGCCGCGTAAAGGAGATCGCCTGTCCGCAGAACGCCCGCAGGCAGGGCCTCGATACGCCGTGTACCCGCGAGGGCCGCTGCAACGCCGAGGCGTGCGCAAGCTCCATGTGCCACATCACCGCCGCGTTCGAGCGCGCGCCGGGCGGCAAGCGCACCGTCGCCGTGCTGATCGACGAGGATCTGGGCTACTGAGCGGCGGAAGATCGGCTGACATTGTCTATTGAAAGATGATGGCATCGTCCATCATCTTTTTTATTGCTCGTCATAATCGTATACAAAGAAGCCTTCGGCCCCGTGCGCTAAAGCCAGAAAGCCACAAACCCCCGTCGGAAGTGGCAGCGGCCACAGGCCGCACGGCCTCGTGCGCCAAAGCAGGATAATCCGCAATCCCCCGTCGGAGATGGCGGCGGCCACAGGCCGCACGGCCTCGTGCGCCAAAGCAGGATGAACCGCAGACCCCTCGTCGGAAGTGGCGGCGGCCACCGGCCGCCCACAGGCCGCCCACTAGCGCTTGGAGCCTTTGACGCCCGCCGCCACCTTTTGCAGGATGTTCGAGTCGTAGGCGTAGACGTTGCGGTTCTTGTCCGCGTGCGCGAGCAGCGCGCTCTCGATCATCTTCTCGACCAGCTCCGGGAAGCTGACGCCGCAGGCCTTCCAGAGGTAGAACGCGAGCGAGCCGGGAATGGTGTTCGGCTCGTTGACGTAGAGCACGTCGTTTTCGTCGAGGATGAAGTCCACGCGCACGGTGCCCCGGCAGTCGAGCAGGCGGAAGATGTCGCAGGTCATCCGCGTGATGCGCTCGGTCAGCTCCTCGCCCACGGGCGCGGGCACCACGCGGCTGAGCGACTTCATGCCCCGGCTGCCCTCGCCCTTCGCCCCGGCGTTGCGCAGGTACTTTTCGTAAAAGTCGAGGAAGTTGTCGTCCGCGGCGGAGATGGGCATCTCCAGCACGCTGGCGCGCACATCCTCGCCGTAGCCGAGCGCGGCGCAGTTGATCTCCACCGGGCGGCGGATGCCCGCCTCCACGAGGATGCGGTGATCGTAGGCCGCCGCGAGATCGACGGCGCGCTCCAATTCCGCGCGGTCGTTGGCGCGCGAGACGCCGATGGACGAGCCGAGCGCCGCGGGCTTGACGAACACCGGATACTTGAGCTTCTTTTCGATGCGGTCAAGGATGTCCTCGCGCCCGGCCTCCAGCTGCGCGCGGGTAAACCAGTCGTAATCCAGCACCGGGAATCCCGCGCCGCGCAGGATCTGCTTCATCGCGATCTTATCCATGCCCACGCTGGAGCCGAGCACGCCCGAGGACGCGTAGGGGATGTTCGCCATCTCCAGCAGCCCCTGAATCGTGCCGTCCTCGCCGTGCAGCCCGTGCAGCACGGGCACCGCGCAGTCGATGTGCGCAAGCGGCACGGGCACCTTCGCGAACAGCCCCGCACGCTGCGGCGGCCACGCCCACAGATCGCCCGCGTTCGCGCTCACGTCGAGTGTCACGCGCGTGATCCCCTTCGCCATGGGATTGAAGTCGCGGAAGGTCTCGATCTTCTCCAGCGGCTCGCCCGTGTACCACAGCCCCTCGCGGGAAATGTACACCGGCGTCACCGAATAGCCCGCCGCGCGCGCGGCCTCCATGAACTGCAGCGCGGAGATGATCGACACGTCGTGCTCGCAGCTGCGCGAGCCGAAGAAGACCGCAATATTCATCTTGCTCATCGTGACACCTCTCACTCGGCGTAATTGTCGGGCAGGTCGTTTTCGTAGAGCACCACGTCCCCGGGGCGCATCATCGTCCCGAGCAGCGCCGTGCTCTCCTGTAAGCTCCCGACGACGTGCAGGTTCGCCGGGTCAAATCCGCGGCTCGTCAACCCGTCGGCGATGGGCTGCGTGTGCCGCCGCCCCACGAGGATCGCGACGTCCGCGCTATCCGCCATCTGCTCGCCGAAGGCGCGGTTGAAGCGCTCCTCCTCGCCGCCCAGCTCCACCATCCCGGGCGTGACGATGATGCGCCGCCCCGGGAAGGAGGAGAGCACGCGCAGCGCCGCCTGCGCCCCGGCGGGATTGGCGTTGAACGCGTCGTCGATGATCGTCACGCCGCCCGCGCCCTGCAAAAGCTCCAAGCGGTGCTCCACCGCATGGCAGCGCGCGACGCCCGCGGCGATCTCGCTCAGCGTCATGCCCATAGCCCGCGCCGTCGTGCAGCACAGCAGCAGGTTCGCGATCGCGTGCTCGCCCAGCAGGCGCGTCTCGCACGCGGCGGTCTCGCCCGTCCGCACGTCGCGCAGCGTGAAGCGCGTGCCCCACGGCCCGCAGACCGGATCGTCCGCGGCGATCAGGTCGCCGGGGCAGTATTTCCTTTCCAGCGGGCAGCGCGCGTACAGTTCGTCGCAGATCGCGCCGTCGCGCGCGAATACGGCGAGGCCGTCCTGCGGCAGGCCCTCGATCAGCTCGTACTTCGTATCGCGCACGCGCTCGATCGTGCCGAAGGTGTCGAGGTGCTGCGGCCCGACCGACGTGAGCAGCCCGATCGTCGGATGCACCAATTCCACCAGCTCGCGGATGTCGCCGACGTGCCGCGCGCCCATCTCCGCGATGAACACCTGATGCGCGCCCGTCAGCTCCTCGCGGATGACCCGCGTGACGCCCATCGGCGTGTTGAAGCTCGACGGGGTCGCCAGCACGTTATAGCGCACGGACAGGATGTCGCGCAGGAGGAACTTCGTGCTCGTCTTGCCGTAACTGCCCGTGATGCCGATGCGAACGAGGCCCGGCGAGGCGTCCAGCCGCCGCCGCGCGTCGTCCATAAACTGCTTGGCGATGCGCTTTTCCATCGGCTGCGCGCACAGCGCCGCCAGCGCCAGCAGCAGCGGCGAGAGCGCGGGCAGCAGGATCGCGGGCAGCGGCGCGGCGATCAGCGCCGCCTCGATTACCGCGCAGAGCAGCAATTCAATCAGCAATAGCCGCTTCACCCGCTCGGTGAAGACCAGCGGCTTTTTGGCTCCCTGCGCGCGCAGCGCCAGATAGATAGCCACGGCCGCGGCGGCGGTCAGCGGCAGGCGAATCGGCGCGGGCAGCCCCGCGAGCACGCACGCGCCGCCCACGGCGGCCACCGCGACGCCCGGCCAGAACGCGCGCACGGGATTGCGGCGCAGGCTTTTCATGTAGCCCGGAAGCTGGTAGCTCTCCAGCTGCAAATAGTGCAGCGCCCTGCGCCCGCCCGCCACGCAGCAGGCGGCCAGCACGAGCGCCGATACGAGCTTTGCGATCATCCGGCTCCCCCTTCCCGCGCGTCGTCTAAGAAGCTGTGCAGCACGCGCAAAAACGTCGCGCTGCGCTCCAAATATGCGAAGTGGCCCGCGCCCTCCTCGACGACCAGCCCGGCGTCGGGGATGGCGGCCTCCATCTTCTGTCCCATCCAAAGCGGCGTCTCCGTGTCCTGCGCGCCCCAGTAGAGCAGCGTCGGTGCCTGTATGCGCGGCAGCCTGTCGCTCAGGTCGAGGGAGATCACCTTGACGAACGTCTTGCGCATCTCGGGATCGAGCGCGCGATAATCCGGCGAGCCGAAGCGCTGCACCAGCGCCTCGCGCCCGCGCTCGGGCAGGCTGCCGAACAGGCGCGTGCGCTCGGCGGCGTCCATCGCGCCGCGCAGGCCCTTGTAGAGCCGCCGGCGCGCGCTCGCGCCGCCGCTTTGCGGCTTTTTGATGCCCGCCGCGCCCGTGAGCACGAGCCGGCGCACCAGCTCCGGCCGCTCGCCGGCGAGATAGATCGCCACGCGCGCGCCGAAGGAATGGGCGACGATGTCGCACGGCGCGAGCGACAGGCGCTCGATCAGCGCCGCCGTCATCGCCGCGTATTCCGGCACGCCCCAAGGCTCGGGCGGCCGCCCGCTCTCGCCGTGACCGGGGAAATCGAGGGAGACGACGCGCTTGCTTCCTTCAAACTCGGTCTGCACGCCGCGCATCAGCTGCGCGGAGCAGCCCCAGCCGTGCAAAAGCAGCAGGGCGTTTTTTCCCTTCCCGCTCTGCACGATATGTACGCTCGCGCCCAAAAGCTCGATCTGCATCGCTTCTCCCCACTCCGTCCCCATCAGCATCCCCAACTTCCCGGATTCTACTATTGTACTCCAATTTTCTCCAAAAGAAAAGAGGGACGATTCCACGCCCTCCATTCTATGCGACCCGGCACACGCTTGCGACGCGCGCGCTAAAGATCGAGCGCCATGATGAGCGCGTCCTCCTGATTGTCCTCATAGTAGCGCTTGCGGTAGCCCACGTCGAGGAAACCGCAGCTGTGGTAGAGCGCCTGCGCGGCGAGGTTGCTGCGGCGCGCCTCCAGCGTCATGAGCGTCATGCCGTTTTCCCGCGCCAGATCGATGAGCGCCGTGAGGATGCGCCGCCCGTAGCCCCGCCGCCGCACGTCCGGCGCGACCGCGACGTTGAGCACATGCCCCTCGTCGATCACCAGCCACAGCCCGGCGTAGGCCAGCGCGCGGCCCGCGCCGTCGTCGAGGATCAGCCAGCGGGAGAGGGCGTTCTCCCGGATGTCGTGCAGGATGGACTCCTGCGACCACGGAATGGCGAAGCTCGCCTCCTCGATGGCGTGAATCTGCGGCACGTCCGCCTCGGTCGCGCGCCGCACGAACGGGGTCACGCCCTGCCCTCCCGCGCCGCGCGCTCGCGCTCCGCCTGCGGCGCGCGCAGGTAGAGCGGCATCAGGTGCAGGTAGTCCGTCCCCCGCTGCGCGTAGCAGGCCGCCAGCGCGCATGCGGCGCCCGCGCGCAGCGACGCGTGCTGCGGCGGCGCGAAGGCCGCCCGCTCTCCCAGCCGCGAGGTGATCGCCCCGCGCATCGGCTCCATGCCGTCGCCCAGAAACAGCGCGCGCTCGCCCGTCGCCTCTATCTTGTCCAGAAACAGCGTCAGCTTTTCGGCCCTGTCCTCCCAGACGCGCACGGGCGGGAATCCCGCGCGGAACGCCGCGCCGTAGACCTGCTGCGCGCGCGCGTCGAGGATGGGGCAGACGAGGCCGTCAAACGCCGTCGCGTTCGAGGCGAGCGCCTCCAGCGCGTCCACGCCCACGCAGGGCTTCCCCGCCGCGTGCGCGAGCGCCTTCACCGTCGTCACCCCGATGCGCACGCCCGTAAAGGAACCCGGCCCCGTCACCGCGCCGAAGAGGTCGATGTCGCCCGGGCGCATCTCGCCCATGCGCATCGCCTCGTCGAGCATCGGCATCAGCCGCTGGCTGTGCGTGCGCCCGCTGAGCAATTCCGCCTCGTAGACAAGGCGGCCCTCCCGCATCAGCGCCACGCCGCACGCCGGGCCGGACGTGTCAAGCATCAGGATATTCATCGCAATCCTCCATCTGCGCTTCAAGGCCGCAAAGCCGCGCCGGGTCAAAGCCGCCGTGCGGCTCGAGCGTCACCCATCGCCCCTCGCCGTCCTCGCCGGGGGTCAGCGTCACGACCAGCGCGCGCTCGGGCATCGCCTCCCCGGCGCGCTGCGGCCACTCGATCAGCGTCGCGCCGTCCGGCGCGGGGATGTATTCCTCCAGCCCCATCTCGTAGAGCGCGTCCGCGCCCTCAAGGCGGTAGAGGTCGAAGTGATAGAGCCTCATCTCGCGCCCCTCGTGTACGTTGAGCAGGGTGAAGGTCGGGCTGGGCACGGGGCCGCTCACGCCCATGCCCCGCGCCGCCGCGCGCGCGAGCACGCTCTTGCCCGCGCCCATCCCTCCCTCCAGCAGCACCACGTCCTCGGGGCGAAGACGGGCGCCAAGGCAAAAGCCGAGGCGCCGCGTGGTCTCTTCGTCCGGGCAATACAGGCGGATCAATGCGCTTCCCCTTTTCTTGTCACCTGCCCGCGCGTGGCTTGAGCAGCGGCGATACGCGCTTGTAGAGCAGGTAGGTCACGAGGCTGAGCACCGCGCCCTTAAACAGGTTGAACGGCGCGGTGATGAAGATCACGAGCTTGACCGTGCTGTCGATGTAGCTCCACACGGCGCTGCCCATGCCCACGATCACGTCCAGCGGCAGGCCCATGAGCGCCTGATACGCCGGGATGAGGATGAAGTAATTGACCAGCACGGAGGCGACGGCCATCGTCGCCGTGCCCGCGAGCATCGAGAGCAGCGCGCCGCGCCGCGTCTTGTTGCGGCGGTAGAGCAGGCTCGACACGAGCACGAAGCTGCCGACCATCAGCACGTCGGCGAGCTGGCCCACGAACATCGAATCCGAGCGCAGCAGCCGCACGAGGTTCTTGACGACCACGACCGCGAGGCCCTGCGCAGGCCCCATCGCGAACCCGCCGATGATCGCGGGCACGGCGGACAAGTCGAGCTTGTAGAAGGCGACCACGGGCAGCTCGAACAGGTCGAGCACGACGGCCATCGCCGCGAGGATGGCGCACCGGGTGACGTTAAAGACGGCGGCGGAGGAACGGGAATCGGTTTTCTTGACGGACATAGGCGTCTCCTTTCGCGCGCTTGCGCGTGTTTTTCCGAACAACAGCCCCTGAAAGCCGAGCGATCAGGGGCTGCACGAGCGCGGAAAGCGCGCCAAAAAGCTCTTCTTCCATCCAGACTATACTGTCGGCTTCGGAGTTTCACCGAATCAGCCCCGCCAAGCGCGGGGGTCGCGGGCTGTACCGCCGGTAGGGAATCGCACCCTGCCCTGAAGATCTCTCAAAGACTGCCTATTCGGTTGGCCCTATTATAGCGCCCGCGCGCGGGGCTGTCAAGGCGCAGAGGCGAATTCCCTGCGGCGCACGCGCGGAACCGGATCTGGGATAAAAAAACGGCGCGCCGAAAAGCCGCGTCCCTATTCGTGGCCCGTATTGGATTGATCGCGTCGTCCGCCGGGCGCGCTCCGGTCTCATTCCCCGCGCCGGGCCGCCCTGCGCCGAGCGCCTTTGGGCACGAAGACCGCGTCGAACAGACGCAGCGCGATCTGCGGCCTGCGCCGCCCCTCGTCCTGCCAGCCGAGCAGCAGGTCGAGCGTGTAGCACAGCTCCTTGCGGCGCAGCGTGTGCCACGCGCCGTCATGCGGCAGGCGCGCCGCCTCGCCCCGCGCACGGAAGCCGACGCGCCGCGCCGTGAGCAGCGCCCGCCGCATATGGTAGTCGCTCGTCGCCACCACCACGCGCGCGCCCTTCGCGCCGCCCAGCAGCCGCGCGGCAAAGCGGCAGTTTTCCATCGTGTCCCGCGAGCGATCCTCGCGCAGCAGCGCGCTCTCGGGCACGCCGCGCTCCGCGAGCAGCGCGCAAAGCGCGTCCGCCTCCGAGACGGCGCGGCCCTCCGCCCGGCCGCCGCAGCAGACCACGCGCGGCCAATCGCCCTGCGCGTCCCGCAAATCGGCCGCCGCCCGCGCCGCCGCGTCCGCCCGGGCGATCAATTCCGGCGTCGGCGCGCCGTCGCCGCCCAGCGCAACGCCCAGCGCCAGCACCGCGTCCACAGGCTCCTTCATAGGCTTTCGATCTCCTCCAGCAGCGCCTCCGGCGTCGCACACACGCGCGTCGCGCCCGCCGCGCGCAGCGTCGCCTCGTCCCGAAAGCCCCAGCTCACCGCCACGCCCGTCACGCCCGCGTTGCGCGCCGTCCGCACGTCTACCTCGGAATCGCCGACGTAGACCGTCTCCTCTGCGCGCGCGTCCAGACGCCGCATCGCCTCCAGCACGCCGTCCGGCGCGGGCTTGCGCCGCCGCGACGGGTCGTCGCCGACCGCCGCCGCGATGCGCTCGCCGAAATATGCCCGGCTCAGGTCGCGCACCGCGAAGTCGATCTTATTGGAGACGATCGCGTGCCGCACGCCGCGCGCGCAAAGCGCGTCCAGCAGCGCCGTCACGCCGGGATACGGGCGCGTATGATCCTGATCGTGTGCGCCGTAATGCCGCACGAACGCGGCGTACACCGCGTCAAAGCGCGCGTCCCGCGCGCCGTCCGGCAGCGCGCGCTCCACGAGCTTGGCCACGCCGTCGCCGACGAACGCGCGCACCTCCGGCGTCGTGCGCGGCGGCAGGCCGCTCTGCGCGAGCGCCCAGTTGATGCTCGCCGCCAGATCGTCGAGCGTGTCGAGCAGCGTGCCGTCGAGATCCCAGATCACCGCGCGGATGCGCATGCGCTTCATCCCTTTCAAAGAGAGGATGAAGATATTATAGCGCATGGGGCCGCGCAAGGCAACCGGGCGCAGCCGCTTGCTTCCGCGTCGGCGCGCTTGGGTACAGGGCGGCTCTCATGCTTTTCTTAGATAAAACTTTAATATGATGCGAAGCACAGGATGGGGTCTGGGGACAATGTCCCCAGACAGGGTTTGGGGCGGTAGCCCCAACGTTCCCCGGCGC
>CANRLC010000034.1 GCA_947631405.1 uncultured Clostridia bacterium
CTTATTATACCTTTTCCCGTCCCTAATTTCTACCCCCTCTGTGTCCAGTTTTAGTTTACCACTTCACAGCGGAGCGCGTAACCCTGCCGCCAGTGGCGGCAGACGTCTCCCCGGGCCGTAGGCGAGGTCGTAACCCAACGTCCTCTTAACCGCAACTTCTCTTGTCCGGGAACGCGAACGCATGGCGTTCGCTGCCGGACTGCTTCTTTTGCTTGGGGACGCTGGGCTGCCGCCCAGACCCGCTTGGGGGACATTGTCCCCCAAACCCCCATCCTCTGCTTCGCAGACTGTTATACCAGCTCTTTCGGCTTACAGGAGAATCCCACGCCCAGCGCGCCCGCGCCCGTGTGACAGCATACCCCCAGCGATAGATCGTCGCAGAGCACCTCCATCCCCGGGAACGCCGCCTCCACCTGCGCCACCCACGCGCGCGTCTCTTCCGGCGTCGCACTCGACGCCGCCATCAGATGGATCTCCCCGCGCTCAAGCTCCCCCGCAAACTTCGTCTGCATGTCCGCGCGCACCGCTTCCAGCATCGCCAGCTTCGCCTTTTGGAAGCCGTGGCATTTCTTGAACGCCTCGAGCTTGCCCGTCGCCAGCTGCAATACGGGCTTGATGCTCAGCAGCGTGCCCACCGCCGCCGCGGCCGGCGTGATGCGCCCGCCGCGCTTTAAGTATTCCAGCGTCTGCACGCCGAGATAGATCGTGACCCGCTCGCGGTCGCGCTCCAGCGCGTCGCGGATCGCCTCCGCGTCAAAGCCGCACTCGATCATCTCCAGCGCATCTAAGATCGAGCGGTGCAGCGGCGTCGCGATGCGCCCGTGATCGACCACCAGCACGCGGCCCGCGTAAGGCTCCTCCTGCGCGAGCATCCGCGCCGTGGCGCACGAGGAGGAAAGCCCGCTGCTCAGCGGCATATAGAGGATGCGCTCGCACTCGGCGAGGGCCGCGTCCCACAGGGAGACGACGTCGGCCGGGGCGGGCTGCGACGTGGCGACGCTCTTGCCCGTGGCGAGCATCTCAAAGAACGCCTCGCGCGTGAGATCGACGCCTTCGTAATAGCACGCGCCGTCGATCAAAAAGGGCATGGGCAGCAGGTACACGCCCAGCGCCTTCGCCGCCTCGGGCGACAGGCTGCTGTGGCTGTCCGTGACGATGCCGATCCGCCGCATACGATAACCTCCGCGATCCGACCGAATGTTTCAGAAATGTTTCAGCCCGATTGTAGCACGACCGGGCGGGAATTGCAAGCCCCAATGCGGGATGGCCCGTATTGACGCGCGCGGACGCCGCGGGGTATAATGGCGAAAAACGGCGGGTTTGCCCGCCGCAGGGAGGAGCATCACCCATGCGCAGGAAAGAACGGGCGGTGACGGACGCCGCGCAGATCGCGGAGATCCTCTCGCGCTGCGAGACCCTGAGCGTCGCGTTCGGCGGCGGCGCGCCGTATGTCGTGCCGATGCACTTCGGCTTTCGCGAGGAGGGCGGGCGCTTCTGCCTCTACCTGCACTGCGCGGGCGAGGGCGAGAAGCTGCGCCGGATGCGGGACGACCCGCGCGCGGCGTTCGCAGCGGTGGCGCGGCAGGACGTGCGCCCCGCGCCCGTCGCCTGCCGCTACACGACGGCCTACGAGAGCGTCTGCGGCGAGGGCGTGCTCTCCTTCGCGGAGGGGGAGGAAAAGCGCGAGGGGCTGACCCGGCTGATGGCGCAGCTCGCGCCGGGGCGGGCGTTTGAATGGAATGAAGAAGCGCTTACCGCCGTGACGGTGCTGCGCCTTGACGTGCGTGAGATCAACGGCAAGCGATCCGCATGAATGCGAGAAGGGGGCCAAAACATGCCACGCCTGTACGTCGTCGCGACGCCGATCGGCAACCTGTCGGACATCAGCCCGCGCGCGCTCTCGGCGCTGCGCGAGGCCGATCTGGTCGCGGCGGAGGATACGCGCGTCACGCGCGCGCTGCTTTCCCACTTCGGCATCGACACACCCTGCGTGTCCAATCACCAGCACAACGAGGAGCGCCGCGCCGCGCCGCTGGTGCGCCGGATGCTGGACGAGGATTTGACCGTCGCGCTGGTCACGGACGCGGGCACGCCGTGCATCAGCGACCCGGGCTGCCTGCTCGCGCGCGAGGCGGCGGAGGCGGGCGTCGAGGTGCTGGCGGTGCCAGGGCCGACGGCGATGGCGGCGGCGCTCTCGGTGAGCGGGTTCGACGCGCGGGAGTTCGCGTTTTACGGCTTCCTGCCGCGCGCGGCGGGCGAGCTGCGCGAAAAGCTGCGCTCGATCGCGTACACGGGCATCCCGGTCGCGGTCGTTCACGAGTCGCCGCACCGGGTGATCGACCTCGTGCGTGCGGTGGCCGATACGCTGCCCGGCTGCCGCGTGAGCGCGAGCTGCGATCTGACCAAGCTGCACGAGAAGACGCTGCGCGGCGACGCGGCGCAGGTGCTCGCGGCGCTGGAGGCCAACGAGAAGGCGGAAAAGGGCGAGTATTGTCTGGCGCTCGATCTGCGCGGCGTGACGCTCCCGGCGCGGGAGGAGCCGCCGCAGGCGAGCCTCGAGGCGCGGCTGCTCGAGCAGATGCTGCGCGGCTGCGATCTGCGCGAGGCGGCGGAGAAGCTGACGGCGCAGGGCGAGCGGCGCAACGACGTCTACCGCGCGCGCACCGCGGTGCGCCGCTTCTTGGAGGACTTGGCGAGCGAAGACGAGGAATAATACTTTTCTCAGATCAAACCTTCATATTGGTGCGAAGCACAGGATGGGGTCTGGGGCGGTAGCCCCAACGTACCCCAAATCGCGAAGCGATTGACAAAGGCAGCCCGGAAGCGAAGCGATCCCGGGCGGGTCGTTCTTGAAAAGCGGTGTACTCCCGCCTTTGCTTGTGCAGTATAACCCTTGATAGAATGGTTCGATCATTTAGAATAATATGAGAAGCGAACAGGAGGAGACGACCGTGAGCAATCCCACCGTCGAGCTGCTGCGCGCGCGCAAGAGCGTGCGCGCCTACGAACCCGGCCCCATCCCCGAGGAGGATGTGCGGCAGATTTTGGAGGCGGCGGTGCAGGCGCCGTCGGCCGGGAACATGGCGCTCTGGACGATCATCCGCGTGACGGATGAGGAAAAGAAGCGCCGGCTTGCGAAGACGTGCGACAACCAGCCGTTCATCGCGGCCGCGCCGCTGGTGCTGGTCTTCTGCGCGGACTACCGCCGCTGGTTTGACGCGTTCGCGTCCCTGCCGCTTTCGGAGCCGCTGCGCAAGCCCGGCGCGGGAGACCTGATGCTCGCCGCGGTGGACGCGACGATCGCGGCGCACGCGAGCGTGGTCGCCGCGGACGCGCTGGGCTACGGCTCCTGCTACATCGGCGACATTCTGGAGAACGTGGAAGAGCAGCGGGCGATCTTGCATCTTCCGGCGTATGTGACGCCGGTGTGCATGGCGGTATACGGCAAGCCCACGGCGCAGCAGCGGGAGCGCGCAAAGCCCGCGCGCTTCGCGGTGGAGGAGCTGGTACACGAGAACGCCTATCGCGACGTGGGCGCGCAGGGCATGCGGGAGATGCTCGCCCGGCGGCAGGGGCTGGAGGGCGAGGCGCTGGAGGACTGGCTGCTGCGCTTTTGCAGGCGCAAATGGAACGGCGCGTTCAGCGCGGAGATGACGCGCTCGGTGCGCAAGGCGTTCGAGGACTGGGAGAAAGGAATATAAGGGACGGCGGCGAAAACTTTTTTTCCAAAGATGTAAAATACCCTTGACATCTGCTCGCAAGCATGCTATCCTAGGCATGTAAAGCGAGCTTTACTTTTTAGCGGAAAGGAGATCATCGTGAAGAACCGCATCGAGGAGCTTCGGCGCGCGCGCGGCATCCGGCAGGAGGAGCTCGCGCATCTGCTCGGCGTGTCCCGGCAGACCGTCATCTCGCTGGAGAAGGGGAAGTACAACCCGTCTCTGACGCTGGCGTTTCGGCTGTCGCGCGCCTTTGGTCTGCCCATCGAGGGCATCTTTGACGACGCGGACGAACCGCGCGTAGGTGAAGGAGGAGACGAAACATGAAATGCTTGATTCATAAGAAGGGGGCGCAGCGCGCGATGCTGTTTGCCGGTCTGGCGCTGCTCGCGGCGGGCGGCGCGTTCGCCGCGCTGCGGGGCGAGACGGCCTCCGCGCTGGCCATGCGCGCGGCGGGCTTCGTCACGGGGCTGGGCGCGGCGCTGACGACGTTCGGCGGCGTGGGCCTCGTCTGGCGGCGCGCCGTCGGCGAAGGGCGGGCCGAGGAGGAGGCGCTGGCGCAGAGCGACGAGCGCGGGCAGCTCATCAACGTCAGGGCGCAGGCCATTTTGGGCTTCGCGGCGACGGCAGCGGTCGTCGCCATCACGCTTGTGGCGACGGTGCGCGGCGACATGCTCTACATCGGCCTCGGCTGCGCGGGGTGCTTTGCCATCGCCGCGACGGGGATCGCTGCGCGCGCGGCGCTCTCCCGCAGGCTGTGACTTGCGCGCGCTCCCCGCGCGGCAGCTTGTCAAAGAAGTTCTTCTCCCCCGAAGGGGGGAGAAAGAACATCTCTTGCCGTTTCAAGATTGCTCATTTTTCTCTGTCATAGAAGCCCGGGCAACGAAAAGAAAGCTGGTTTTTTGACAGATGGTTGCGCGCGCTCCCTGCGCGCGGTATAATGAAAAAAACGCCGCGGGGAGGTGCGCGCATGTTCGCGCTGATCGAGGAAGAAAATTACGAACGGGAGATGGCCGGGCGCGTGGAGCCGGAGCTTTCCGCGCTGCGCCGCGAGCTGGCCGTGAACGTCGCGGGCGGCGCGCTCTACGCGGAGGCGTATACCCCCGCGGGCGCGTCGCGCGCGGTCGTCGTGCTGCACGGGTACACGGAGAGCTGCGAGAAGTTCAGGGAGATGATCTGGTACTTCCTGCAGGACGGCTTCTCCGTCTACTGCTACGATCATCGGGGCCACGGGCGCTCGCCGCGCGCGGTGGCGGACACGTCCATCACCCATGTGGACGATTTTGACGACTACCTGACCGACCTCGAGCGCCTGATGGAGGAGGTCGTGCTGCCCGAGACGCAGGGCATGCCCCGCACGCTCTACGCGCACTCGATGGGCGGCGCGGTCGGCGCGCTGGCGCTGATGGCGCACCCCGACTGGTTTGACCACGCCGTGCTGACCGCGCCGATGATCGCGGCTTCCACCGCGCCGTTCCCGCGCTTCATGGGCCGGGCGATCGCGGGCGTCATGTGCCTGCTGGGTAAGGGCAAGGAGCGCGCGTTCATCGGCAAGCCGTTTGACGCGGCGAGCGAGACGTTTGAAAGCGGCTTCTCCACCAGCCGCGCGCGGTTCGATTACTACGAAAAGAAGCGCGTCGCCCACGAGCGGCTGCAAAACTGCTCGCCCTCCTACGCGTGGGTGCGCGAGTCGCTCGCGGTGACGCGCAGGCTGCTCTCCCGCCGGGAGACGGACAAGATCCGCACGCCGCTGCTGCTGTGCCAGGCCGGGCTGGATACCGTCGTCTGCCTGCCGGAGCAGGAGCGCTTCGTGCGGCAGGTCGCCGGGGCGAAGCTCGCGCGCTTTGAGACGGCCAAGCATGAAATTTACGGCTCCGAGGACGAGGTCATGCGCGCGTATGTGCCGCAGGTGCTCTCGTTCCTTGAAGGCGCGTGAGGGGGGATGCGATGGACGCCGTTCGCTTCGCCGTGATCGGCGCGGGCTGGCGCGCGCGGTTCTTCATCCGCGCGGCGCAAAAGCTGCCGGAACGGTTTGCGCTCACGGGCGTGCTCTGCCGCTCGCAGGCGCGCGCAGAGGAGGTCGCCCGCGAGTGCGGTGTGCGCGCCGTGTGGACGATGGAGCAGCTGCTTGAGGACAGGCCGTCCTTCGTCGTCTCCTGCGTGCGCAAGGCGGACATGACGAAGACCGTCGCTGGGCTGCTGCGCGCGGGCGTGCCCGCGCTCTCCGAGACGCCGCTGGCGACGGAGCTGCCCGCGCTGCTGAATCTTTACGAGGTCTACCGCCAGACGGGTACGCCGCTGGGGCTGGCCGAGCAATACCCGCTTTTCCCCAGCCACAGCGCGCGCGCCGCGCTCGTGCGCCGGGGCGTCGTCGGCGACGCCGTCTCCTGCGCGCTGTCCACAGCACACGACTACCACGCGGTCGCGCTGCTGCGCGCGTATCTGGGCGAGGCGCGCGGCCCGGTGCGCATCGCCGCGCGAAAGATGGAGACGCCCGTCGCGATCACCGGATCGCGCGCGGGCTACCAGTGCGACGGCGGCATGGGGAAGGAGACGCGCGTGTTTGCGTCCTTCGCCTATGCGGACGGGCGGCTGGGCCTGTATGACTTCTCCGGCGTGCAGTACCACAGCGCCATCCGCTCGCGGCATGTGCGCGTGCTGGGCACGCGCGGCGAGCTGTTCGACGACGACGTCGCGTTCGTCGGCGCGGACGGACGCCCCATGCAGGAAAGGCTACTCGCGCGGCGCGACCTGCTCACCGGGACGATCGCCTCGATCGACGCGTGCGGCGCGCGCGTCTACGAAAACCCCTTCCGCGCGGACGTGGCGATGGACGAGGACGAGATCGCCGTCGCCGCGACGCTGGCGGGCATGGCGAAGACCGCCTGCAGCGGCGCGCCGCTCTACCCCGTGCGCTGGGCGTTTGAGGACGCGTATCTGGCCATCCTGCTTGCCGAGGCCGCCGAGACCGGCGAGGAGCGGGTGAGCCGCCCGATGCCGTGGGACGAGGCGTAGGCGGGATGCGCGCGGGCCAAGAAGACCGAAGAGACGGAGCGCGGGATGGAGGAAGGCCGACGGTGGACTTCTCCATCCCGCGCTCCGTTTTTGCGCTTTCCCGCTCTAAAACCGAACGAAATGACAAAATATTCCAATCGTTTCCGATAATGTATTGACAAACGGCCATGAAAGCGTATAATGGTTCGTAAATATCTCGCGTTATCCGTATTTGGCTGCAACAAGGCGCGGGATTCAAAAGAAGAGCGCAAGAGCGAAAGGAGCGAGGGAAGCATGGAAAAGGAATGGACAGAGCGGCAGAGGGAAGACCTGCATCTGCGCGCCGTAGCGTTGGGAAAAGAAGACGGCGAGAAGACCGGATATCCTTCCAAGGACAAGCCGTGGCTGAAGTTTTACAGCGAGGATACCATGTCCCTGCCGTTCATCACGGGAACGGTCTTCGAATCGCTGCACCGCATGAACAAAGACTATCCGGAGGACATCGCGCTCCTCTACTTCAATAGGAAAATCACCTACCGCCAGCTCTTTGAAAACGTGCAGCGCACCCGGGACGCGTTCCTGCGCGCGGGCATTCGCAAGGGCGACAAGGTGATCCTGTTTACCTCCGCGACGCCGGAGACGGTGTACACGGTGCTGGCGCTTTGCCGCATCGGGGCGACCGCCAACATGATCAACCCGCTGTTCACCGAGGAGCAGATCATCGATAGGGTCAACGAGACGGACGCGACGCTGTTGGTCGTGCTGGATCAACTGTGCGACAAGATCGCGGGCGTCGTATCGCGCACCTGCATCCAGCGGATGATCGTCGTCCCCGTCTACAACGCCATGCCGGCCGCGCTGGGGCTGGCGGCCAGATGGAAGATGCGCAAGGACATCCCCTACGACGAGAACGTCGTCTCTTGGAACGACTTTTTGAAGGGCGCCGCCAGCGACCTTCCGGATGCGCCGTATGAAAAGGATCGCTCGCTCATCATGGTCTATTCCTCCGGCACCACCGGCGCGTCCAAGGGAATCGTGCTGACCAACGACGGCATCAACGCGACGCTGACCAACTATGTGCGCTCGGACTATCTGCCGCACCGGCGCGGCGAGGCCATGCTGCAGATGATTCCCGTCTGGTTCTCCACGGGCATCGTCCTGTCCATCCTCATGCCCATGTGCATCGGCGTCACGGCGATCCTCGAGCCGGTCTTCAGCAAGGAATCCTTCGCGAAGGACATCAAGAAGTATAAGCCGAACATCGCGCTGGGCGCGACGAGCCTCTGGCTCTATGCGGCGACCTGCAAGGAGCTGAAGGGCGAAGACCTGTCCGCCATGCACTACCCGATCACGGGCGGCGAGCTGCTGATCCCGCGCGTCGAGGTCGCGCTCAACGAGTTTCTCGCCTCGCACGGCTGCAGCTCGCCGCTGCTTCAGGGCTACGGCATGTGCGAACTGGGCGGAACCGTGACGACGGCGTCCGTGCGCTATCCCAAGCTCGGCTCGGCGGGAATCCCGCTGCTGGGCGTCGTCGTTTCCGCCTTCGATCGGGAGACGCTCAAGGAGCAAAAGTGCGGCACACGCGGCGAGCTGTGCGTCGCCTCGCCCTGCGCGATGAAGGAATACTTCAAGAATCCGGAGGCGACCGAGCGGTATTTCTTCACCGATGAAAACGGCACGCGCTGGGGCCGCACGGGCGACATGGGCTACTTGGACGAGGACGGATATGTGTACGTTCTCGGGCGGTGCGGCGACTGCTTTACCACATCCTCCGGCGCCGTCGCCTATTGCTTTGACATTGAGAACGTGATCCTTCAGGACGCTTGCGTCGCGGAGTGCGAGGTCGTCGATCTGTCCACGGAGCAGGGAAAGGGCGTGCCCGTCGCGCAGATCGTCCTTTCCAAGGGGACGGACGAAGCGCAGAGCGATCTTCTGCCGCGGCTGCACAGCCTCTGCCAGAGCCGGCTTGCGGCGGACTGCGTCCCGCAGGGCTACAAGATCGTGGACGCTTTCCCCGTCAAAAACAATGGCAAGCGCGACATGGAGGCGATCCGCGAAAATCGGGCGGGATACATGCTGCCGGAAAACGGGAGCCTGAAGGAAATCTCGTTCTGACGCGGCTCGTTTTCGCGCCGTGGGACGAGGCGAAAACGTGGTTTTCTCAAAGGCGAAAAAGGGGCGCCCCCGATCACCGGAAGCGCCCCGCGGTCTGCCCAAAAGGCGATCCGGTTCTTTCAATGATTAGCGCGGATTTTGAATCGAAATCAAACGGAATTTGATGCTGGATATGGTTTTTGGCAAGCGGAAAGCAGGCGAAAAGGGCCTGCTTTTTGCATATAGAGGGGCGCATATGTTAATCCATCGATAGATCAATATGAATTGAACGGTTTATTTTGAAATACAAGGCATTATGTGTTGTTGCCCGTCCCCCAAATGAGAACTATTCGTCGAACTCTTGACATATTTGCGTTTTTTATTATAATGTTACTTATAGTCAGCAGCGAAAGGGGAACGCATATGTTGCTTAATGCCATAAGTTTGTTTTCTTCATCGGGCATTGGCGATTTGGGATTGAGGGCAAATGGGATAAATACAGTGATCGGCTGCGAGTTGCTTGAAGAACGAATGAACCTGTTTCGCAATAACTACCCGAATGCGAAATGTTTTCGGGGTGATATTTGGTCGCTTAAGGATGAAATCGTAGAATATTACAATTCCAATTTCACAGAGAATCCTTTTTTGGTTCTCGCAACGCCCCCATGTCAAGGGATGTCGTCAAACGGCATGGGAAAAATGCTCAGCGATTATCGAAAAGGGCTGCGCCCCAAAATGGACGAGAGAAATCGACTGATTATTCCGGCCGTTGATATTATTTTGGCCTTACGTCCGGAATGGGTGATCCTTGAAAATGTCGCGAATATGACAAATACTTTCATATATGATGAAAACGGCGAACTAATTCATGCGGTAGATTATATCAAAAAGAGATTGGGCTGCATATATTGCGGCGAACCGATCGTTGTTGATGTCGCCGACTATGGCGTACCACAGCACAGAAAACGCTTAATCACGGTATTGTCCCGAAACAAAAAAGCCCATGAGCTTTTTGCTGAAGGCGGAAAACTCATTCCTGCTTATACGCATTCCGCACAAGATACGCCATGCACAAAACACTGGGTTACGCTGCGAGAAGCCATAGGGGATTTGCCTTCATTGCGGGCTGAGAAAGGAAAGAACAAGGCTGCTGGATATAATGGGTTACACAAAGTCCCGTTGCTCGATGAAAAGAAGCTGTTTTGGATAGACCATACGAAAGAAGGCGATACCGCGTTTAACAACCAATGTGTCAATCCTGATTGCGGTTACCAAGGGAACAGGATTCACGGGGCTTCATACGACAGCGACGGAATAAACAGATTGCACACCGATACCCCGCTATACTGTGAAAAATGCGGTGCATTGTTGCCGCGCCCATGGGTGGAAGATAAAAAGACGGGCGAAAAGCGGCTGATGAAAGGGTTTATAAGCGCATATAAGCGAATGAAATGGGACGAACCCGCAAGCACGCTGACACAGAATTTCCAATACGCATGTTCTGACAATAAAATACACCCAAGCCAAAGCAGAGTGCTTTCTTTGTATGAGGCTTTAGTCTTACAGTCGATTGCAGACTATGATTATTCATTCTCCCTTGATGGGAAAATGTGTTCTGACGGACTCATTCGAGATACGATCGGCGAAAGCGTGCCGCCAAGGGTAATTGACTTCATCTGCGCTAATATTATAAAAATATCATCATAGAAAAAGGGGCCTTCGCCCCTTTGCTCATTTTACAGCATACCCTATCCATTTTGGGGCAGCAAGGACTTGGATATATTGCGGCAAATCAATAATGGCTATCCAGCCCGCGCACATTTTCTTTACGCCAGACGAGGTCATAATTGAAACGCTGGTTGTTCTTCCTCCGTCGGTTTTAGGCTGGACAATGCGGCCCCAATCGTCAATCGTCAGATCATTTCGATAAAAGCAAGCGGCTACCGTTGGCACTTCATCGATAAAATCCCACAAAATGGATAGAAGGTTATTCGTTTCTCTATGATGAGCCTTCCAGTCAAAAGCCTTTAATATGCCTATACGTTGTTCCCCAATCAAAGGCTTGGGAATAACCGACGCCGGAGGCGTACTCCCGCAGGTTGCTTTTATCTCTACTCCGCCGTACTTAAAGGGGCTAAAGAGGGCTTTGTCTTTGGGGTATTTTTTCCCATCAGCTTCCGTATAAAGCGATTGATAATATCTGATCCGCTCTTCGTTGTTTGTGAGCAACAAATCGGGATAACCGTCCTGATGTAAGTTTGAATGCAGGTTGCCGTCAGAAAACCGTTCGACACTCTTTGCAAAATACTCGCCGATGAGTCCGCTGAGATTCCGCATGCCTAGAACTTCAAAAATATTGATATCAAACTGCTTTGTCTGTTCGTCCAAAGTTCGTATAGCCGTATTGCAGTAAGCTATGGCCTGCAATAGTTTATCATTGCGAATAACACATTCGCCATTGACGAAGACGCCATTGGAATCGTTTAGAATATAATTCATGTGATTCCCCTCATATGTTTTGAAAAAACTCTGCAAACGTGTAGTTTAAGGCCAAAACGATTTTTTCCAAATTAACAATCGAAATATTCCTTTTTCCATTTTCAACGCTTGCAATATAGGTTCTGTCTAACCCGGACGCAAGAGCAAGCTTCTCCTGACTAAGCCCTGCTTGGAGCCGTATTTCCCGAATGCGGTTACCGATTTTTTGTTTAATCATCTTAAGCCCCCTTTTTTATTTTATGGGGCTGTTGATTATAAATCAACGGACTTTGCGTCACCCCCCCTGCTCGTTTTTCCAGAATAAAGCAAAAAGGCGGGCGAAAACCGCCCGCATTCTGCCAAAGAAGCCTTTTCTCCCCCGGAGGGGGGAAAAAAGGAGATTCAATTCTTCCAAATTGCATGGATTTTGAGTCGAAACTCAAAAGAATTTTGATGCCGGACATGGTTTTTTCGACAAGCTGCGGGGCGCCCCCGATCACCGGAAGCGCCCCTTTTTGTGTTCACGTCCGCGGCTTCACCGGGAGCCAGATCTCGCAGCGGTAGCCGGGTGCGCCCATGTCGCCGGGCAGGTAGTTTTCCACCGCCATATTGCCGTCCGGCGCCCAGTCGGGGTTCCCGGGGAGCCATTCGGCAAAGATCGCCGTGTTGACGGTCTGCAGCGCGCCGGGCAGCGGGCCGGTCGCCGTGAAGATGGCCCAGGTGTGCGCCGGAATCTCCAGCACCGCCTGCCCCTTGGGAACCGCGCCGCCGATGTACGGCCTTGCCGCCCAATAGGCGAAATCCTCCGTCCCGTTGTCGTCGACACAGACCGCGACCGAGCCGAGCGCCGCCAGCGCCGGGTCGGTCTTTGCGGCGGCCTGAAGCTCGTCGAACCACGCCGGGATGTCCCGGTAGCCCGTCTCGCCGGAGAAGCGGCGGGAAACGCCCACCACCTTGAATGCGCCCATGTTCTCAATGCTTACGTCCATCGTTGTGCCTCCCTGCACCTGTTCTGTGACGTTCAGCGGGAGGAACGGCTTCGGCACGCGCCTCGTGCGCCGAACCTCCATCGGCGAAACGCCGAACTGCTTCTGGAACGCCTTCGTGAAGCTCTCGGGGCTGTCGTAGCCCGCGTCGAACGCCGCGTCCAGCACCCGGGAGGACGTCCGCACGAGCTCCAGCGCCGCAAGGTACAGCCTGCGCCCGCGGATGTATCCGCCGACGCTGTACCCGGAGATCGCGGTAAATTCCCGCGAGAAGTAAAACGGCGAAAGGTGTACCGCCCGCGCCGCGTCCGCCGCGGTGATGTCCTGCGCGAGGTGCGCCTCGATGTATTCCACCGCCCGGCGCACCGTGTCCAGCCTGTCCATCGCCCGATCCCTCCCTCGATGCGTTTTGCATGGCCCGGTCGGCCGTCCCGGTTCTGCTGCAACCAGCATACCACGGTCCCGCCGCTTTGTCCTGTCCTTTTTTGCTCAATTTCTACAGGATAAGGCGCCCGTCTCCGATGTCGCTGTTATGGCCTGTGCGATGTAGCCGTTGAACGAGAAAAAGAGAACAGCCATACCCGGATGAGTTTCCGAATATGGCTGTTCTCCTCTGTTGCATCCCTGTTTGACAGCCGCCCAACGTCAGTAGGGTTTCGATACTGCCTTATCGGAAGCTATAAAATAGCAAGCGCCCCTTTTTTCTCGCATTATTTCTGCCCCACGGCCTCAAACGCCTCCCGCGGAGACTTGAAGCCGAAGAGCACCTCCAGCAGCCCGTCGCCGAAGCGGTCGAGCATCATGAAGGGCAGCATCACCGCCAGACGGGCCGCCCTCATGTCCACAGGGCCTTCGCCGACGTGGACGTAGGTCTTGAAGCGGATCTCCCCGGTGTTCATGTCCAGCTCGAAATTGCCGTTGCGCATGTTGAAGTTGACGCGCGTCAAATACTCCGCCACGGCCAGACGGCAGTTCTCGTCCGCCGAGAGCGGGATCTGCGTGAGGGTGGAGTAGTTATCCTCCCGCACGAGCACGAGCATCTGCGCGCTTTGCAGCTTGCAGGAGAGCTTCATGCGGATGGTGTACACGCCCACGCCGGAGCGCTCCTCATAGGTCGCGTGGATGCCGCTCTGGGAGAACCATTCGCCCAGCCTGTCCGCGATCTCCTGCTTCCCCGCCATCGCGATCCCTCCCCGTCTCGTTTGTGGTCAGTATACGCCGAATGTGCGCGGCTGTCAAATGCGCGACATTTTCGGCAGGCCATATGAAAATCTTTCATTTCACATTCGGTAAAGCGTAAATTCTGCAAAAAATTGCGAGTTTTCTCTTGACAGATGCAAGGCGGCGCGCTATAATGCCGTCCATAAACGGCAAAGACGGAGACGAGTACCTCGCGATTTCGATCAGGGAGGCGCGGCCATGGACTGAGAGCCGCGCGAAGAAACCCCGCAGGCGAAAGAACGCTCCCGAGCCGGCGCGCCGAAAGCGAGAGATCGCCTAGACGCGTCCGTATCCGCCCGCGTTAAGGGCGCGAGGGGTCGCCGGGTGATGGCCGCAGGCGGCAATTCGGGTGGTACCGCGGTGCTTGTTCGCCGTCCCGTGCTTTTGCGCGGGGCGGCTTTTTTGACGGGAGGGAACGCAAATGAAGGCGATGACGGGAAAGACGCGCGCGCGCTCCAGCGCGCGCGCCGTGCTGGCGCTGGGCGAGGGCGAACAGGTGTACCTGCACGGCATGCTGCATGCGCTGCGCGATCTGGGGGACGTGCGCTTCCTGATGCTGCGCATGCCCGACGGCGTGATTCAGTGCGTGTGCCAGGGCGACGGCCTCGACGCGCGCGAGGGCGACGCGGTGGAGATCGAGGGCGCGATCGCACGGGACGCGCGCGCGCCCGGCGGCGCGGAGGTGCGCGTCTCGGCGCTGCGGGTGCTCGCCAGCCCCGCCGAGGCGATGCCCGTGCCCATCGGCAAGGGTCGGATGAACCTGTCGCTGGACACCGAGCTGTCGCTGCGCTTTGTGACGCTGCGCAACCTGCGCCGCCGCGCCGTGTTCAAGGTGCAGGAGGGCGTGGTGCGCGGCTTCCGCGAGGCGCTCGTGAGCGAGGGCTTCACCGAGATTCACTCGCCCAAGATCGTCGCGCAGAGCGCCGAGGGCGGGGCGAACCTCTTCCGCATGGAGTACTTCGGCCGCCGCGCGTATCTGGCGCAAAGCCCGCAGTTCTACAAGCAGGCGATGGTGCCCGTCTTCGAGCGCGTGTTCGAGGTCGGCCCGGTGTTCAGGGCGGAAAAGCACAACACCCCGCGCCACCTCAACGAATACACGTCGCTCGACTTTGAGATGGGCTTCATCGACGGCTTTGAGGACGTGATGGAGATGGAGACGCTCGTGCTGCAAACCATCCTGCGCACGCTCTCGCGCGACTGCGCGGACGAGCTGGCGCTGCTGGGCGCGCAGCTTCCCAGCGCGCAGAGCATTCCGGCGGTGCGCTTTGACGAGGCCAAGCGCCGCGTCTGCGAGCGCTACGGACGGCCGATTCGCGATCCGTTCGATCTGGAGCCGGAGGAGGAGCAGCTCATCTCGCGCCTGTTTGCCGAGGAATGCGGCAGCGACTTCGTGTTCGTGACGCACTACCCCAGCAAGAAGCGCCCCTTCTACGCCAAGGACGACCCGGACGATCCGCGCTACACGCTCTCCTTCGACCTGCTCTTCAGGGGCATGGAGGTCACCACCGGCGGCGAGCGCATCTGCGACTACGCCGAGCAGGTGGACAAGCTCCGGCGCAAGGGCATGGATCCCGAGGACTTTGCGGGCTACCTGACCCTGCACCGCTACGGCACCTGCCCGCACGGCGGGCTGGGGCTGGGGCTGGAGCGCTTCACGGCGCGGCTGCTGGGGCTGCCCAACGTGCGCGACGCCTGTCTGTTCCCCAGAGATCAGCAGCGGATCGAGCCGTAACGACGTCGGGAGGGAAACGATATGGAGATCACGGAGAAGCTGGTGTATTACGTCGCAGAGCTGGCGCACCTGCGCATGGACGAGGCGCACGTCGCGCAGGCGGCCGAGGATCTTTCCAAGATGATCGGCTATGTGGATAAATTGCAGGAGCTGGACACGGACAGCGTCCCGCCGACGAGCCACGCGAACGCGCGCGCCAACGTCTTTCGCGAGGACGAGGAGCGGGAGAGCATGCCGCGCGAGGACGCGCTGGCGAACGCCCCGCAGAGCAAGGACGGCTGCTACGCCGTGCCCAGAACGGTCGAGTAAAGGAGGGCGCAGATGGAACTGTTTGATCTGACCGCCCTCGAACTGGGCGAGCGCATCCGCGCGCGGGAGATCGGCGTGGAGGAAGCGACGCGCGCGTGCCTGTCGCGCATCGAGGCGCAGGAGGGGACGCTGCACGCGTTCATCACCGTCACCGCTGAGGCGGCGCTGCGCCGCGCGAGAGAGGTGCAGCGCGGCATCGACGACGGCACATATACGCACCCGCTTGCGGGCGTGCCGATGGCGATCAAGGATCTGATCTCCACGCGCGGCGTGGAGACGACGTGCGCGTCGAGGATGCTCAAGGGCTATGTGCCCACCTACGACGCGACGGTCGTGCGCAAGCTGGACGCGATCGGCGCGGTGTGCCTGGGCAAGACGAACATGGACGAGTTCGCGATGGGGTCGAGCACCGAATCCTCGGCGTTCGGCGTCACGCGCAACCCGTGGGATGCGTCCCGCGTGCCGGGCGGCTCCTCAGGCGGCTCCGCCGCCGCCGTCGCCGCGCGCGAGGTCTTCTACGCGCTGGGCAGCGACACGGGCGGCTCCATCCGCCAGCCCGCGTCCTTCTGCGGCGTCACGGGCGTCAAGCCCACCTACGGCGCGGTCTCGCGCTACGGGCTGATCGCCTACGCCTCCTCGCTCGACCAGATCGGCCCCATCGCCATCGACGCGCGGGACGCCGCCGCCGTGACCCGGCTGCTGGCGGGCATCGACCCGCTGGACGCCACCTCCGTAGACGCGCCGCCGCCCGCGATGCCCGAGGGCGACGACCTGTCGGGCCTGCGCGTGGGCGTGCCGCGCGAGTGCTTCGCGGACGGGCTGAACGGCGAGGTGCGCGCGCGCGTGCTCGCCGTGGGCGACGCGCTGCAAGCGCTGGGCGCGACGCTCGTGCCGGTGGAGCTGCCCATGCTGCCCTACGCCATCCCTGCCTATTATGTGCTGGCGTGCGCGGAGGCCTCCAGCAACCTGAGCCGCTACGACGGCCTGCGCTACGGCTTCCATCCCGAGGGGATCGAGGATCTGCACGAATACTACCTGACCGCGCGCAGCGAGGGATTCGGCGCGGAGGTCAAGCGGCGCATCCTGCTGGGGGCGTTCGCGCTCTCCAGCGGCTATTACGACGCCTACTACGACAAGGCCCAGCGCGTGCGCACGCTCATCGCGCGCGACTTCGCGCGCTGCTTCGAGCAAGCCGACGTGCTGCTCACGCCCGCCGCGCCCACGACTGCCTACCCGCTCGGCGCGCACGCGGACGACCCGATCAGCATGTATCTGGGCGACATCTACACGGTCTCGATCAATCTGGCGGGGCTGCCGGGCATGAGCCTGCCCTGCGGATTCGACGGCGACGGCCTGCCCGTCGGCGCGCAGCTGATCGGCCCGGCGTTTGGCGAGAGCAGGCTCTTCGCCGCGGCGCACGCCTATCAGACGCACACCGACTTTCACAGGCGCAGGCCGCCGGAGGCGGGCGCGGCAAAGGGGGCGAAGGCGAATGGCGAGCTATGAGATGGTGATCGGGCTGGAGGTTCACGTCGAGCTTTCCACCCGCACGAAGATCTTCTGCGGCTGCACGACGCGCTTTGGCGGCGCGCCCAACACGCGTACCTGCCCGATCTGCACGGGCATGCCGGGCACGCTGCCCGTGGTCAACCGCCGCGTGGTGGAGTTCGCCATCGCCGCGGGGCTGGCCACGAACTGCGAGATCACGCGCCGCACCCGCTTCGACCGCAAGAACTACTTCTATCCCGACCTGCCCAAGGCGTATCAGGTGAGCCAGCTCTACCTGCCCATCTGCCGCAACGGCTATCTGACGATCGAGACGCCGCAGGGCGAAAAGCGCGTCGGCATCCACGAGATCCACATGGAGGAGGACGCGGGCAAGCTGACGCACGACCCGTGGCTCGACCGCACGCTGGTGGACTACAACCGCTGCGGCGTACCGCTGCTGGAGATCGTCTCCGAGCCGGACATGCGCTCCGCGCAGGAGGTCGTCGCGTACCTGACGCGCCTGCGGCAGACGCTGCAATACCTCGGCGTATCGGACTGCAAGATGCAGGAGGGATCGCTGCGCGCGGACGTGAACCTGTCGGTGCGGCCCATGGGCCAGACGGCGCTGGGCACGCGCACGGAGATGAAGAACCTCAACAGCTTCAAGGCCATCGCGCGGGCGATCGAGGGCGAGTTCCGCCGGCAGACGGAGCTGATCGAGGACGGCGGCGTCGTGCGCCAGCAGACCCGCCGCTGGGATGACAACAAGGGCGCGTCGTTTGCGATGCGCTCCAAGGAGAACGCGCAGGACTACCGCTACTTCCCGGAGCCGGATCTGCCGCCGATGGAAATCGCGCAGGCGTGGATCGACGAGATCGCCGCGCGAGAGCCGGAGCTGCGCGAGGCCAAGCGCGCACGCTACCAGCGGGAGATGGGGCTGCCTGACTACGACGCGGCGCTGCTCACCGAGGAAAAGGCGACCGCCGACCTGTTTGAGCGGGCGAGCGCGCTGTGCGGCCGCCCGGCCGACGTGGCGCATTGGCTGATGGGCGACGCGATGGCGCTGATGAAGGAGCGGCAGATCGCGCCCGACCAGATGACGCTCGCGCCGGAGGCGCTCGCGCGCGTGGTGACGCTGGTCGCCGAGGGCCGCGTGAGCCGCCAGAGCGCGAAGGAGATCTTCGTCTACGCGTTTGACGGCGGCGAGGATGTGGACGGCTATGTGCGCGAGCACGCGCTGCAAATGGTGCAGGACGACGGCGCGTATGCGCGCGCGGTGGAAGAGGTGCTCGCGCGCTGCGCGAAGGATGCGGAGAGCTACAGCGCGGGCAATGAGAAGGCGCTGGGCTTCCTCGTCGGGCAGACGATGAAGGCCTTGGGCGGCAAGGGCGACGCGAAAAAGGTGGGAGAGATGCTGAGGGAGAGGTTGGCGAGGTAAAGCGGCAAACATAAAGGATGGGGGTTCGGGGGATGAAATCCCCCGAGCGGGTCTGGGCGGCAGCCCAGCGTAGCCCCAAACCAAAGAAGCAGTCCGGCAGCGAACGCCATGCGTTCGCGTTCCCGGACAAGAGAAGTTGCGGTTAAGAGGACGTTGGGTTACGACCTCGCCTGCGGCTCGGGGAACGTCTGCCGCCACAGGCGGCAGGGTTACGCGCTCCGCTGAGGCCAAAGGAGTCAGGGGAGGGGTTTCGGTTCCCCTCCCCTAGACTCCTCTGGACTCCAGTACCCCTCCCACAAACGACCAAAGGGCTTCGGCCCTTTGGAATCCCGGGCTGAGTTGAAACTTCATGGGAAGGCGATATGATTCGATAGTTGGGCAATCTCTGTTAAAACGTCCTAGTGTGCGCCCATTCGCCGATAGCGCCTTCGGCCTGCGAATGGGCGCGCGCCTTAGTGGAGTTCTTTTCAAGTGGCTTTGCGAACTAAAGAGTTTGCTAAATAAATCCCCATCCCTAGCTTCGCGAAGCGAAGCGGATGGGGGTTCGGGGGATGAAATCCCCCGAGCGGGTCTGGGCGGCAGCCCAGCGCGCCCTTCCAGACAACCGACAAAGCCCCAAGGCGTTGCTTTGGGGCTTTGTCGGTTGTCTGGTATCCTTGACGCGTCAACCTCTGGGCGTGCGCGTGGGATGCGGTTTGTCGTCGGGCGTCGGCGTCGCAGGCGCGGATGCGGCGTCCGGCTTGCGGATCGGCGGCGGCGTCTGGCCGGGATAGAGCGAGGCGTAGGGCGAGGCGAAGCGCTCGTCATAGGGCGAGAGCGGCGCGATGCCGGCGGGGGCGTTCTTGGACAGCGGTTTCCAGATCTGCTCGCCGGCGTCCCAGCGATAGGTGAATCGCTCGCCGCTCGCGTCGGTCAAGTCGGCCCTTGGCGTAATGCCGACGCCCTTGGGGTATCCTTCGCGATAGGGATCGTAGACCTCGCCGTAAGGGTCGTAGAAGATGGTATAGGAGGCGTCCCCGTCCACGCTGTCAAACCTCAGCCGGTAGCCGATCAGATCCCCGCGGCCGAACCTCAACATAAGCGACGATTGGTCGTTTGCGTAATCCAGCAGGGTACGGCTCCAAGTGTAGGTGTGCTCCGTCTTTTCGTCGTCGATATAGCGCAGGATCAAATCGGTGCAGGCGCCGCCTTCGCGCGGGTCGACGCTGAACTGGCAGTAGGCGAGCAGGCCGTCGCCGACGCCTGAGCGCAGAGCGCCCGTATAGTTGAGGCTGAGGCGCGAGCTGCCCGCTTCCCCTTGGAGCGCTTGCGTCAGATCGGACAGCGCCGCGCCGCTCTCGTCCTCGTCGCAGACGAACAGGCTGCGCTCCATATCGTAGACAAAGTGCAGCGAGCGGGAAGCGACGCCGCTGAAATAGATGTCCGCCTCCGGGAAATAGGCGTAGTCGAGGCCGCCCGTCAGGCGCAGACAGAGCCTGCCGGTCTGCTCGTCCTCGAGCGCCTCGCAGGCGGGATGAAACGCGCTCGCGGCGTCCAGCCAGCCATACTGTTCGAGAAGCGCGTCCGTGTCGAGGCCAAGGGGTTCACCGCGCAGCGCCTCCACGATGCAGGGCAGATCGATCGTCTCGCGCGCGGGAAGATCCTCCGCCGCGGCGCAGATGGGCAGCAGCAGCGCGCAAAGCAGCGCCAAAGCCCCTCTTAGAATGGCTTTCATGGTTTCTCATCCCTTTCGTTCTGCGTGCGGGCCGAAGGGGAATCCGGCGGCGCATCGCCCGCGCCGCTCTCGAGCAGATAGCCGATCAGCCCTTTGAGATGACCGTATGCGTCGGGACGGGCAGAGCGCAGAAGGCCGAGCTTGGCGGCGACCCTGCAAAGCTTCTCCGCTTTTCCCGCTCCATGGGCGGCATCTCAAAACCTCCGAAAATTCTTTGAATCATTATAGCATTCTTTGAATTCACTGTTCAACCCTTTTCAAAGAAATCTTGGACGGCGGCTGCGCTTTCCGAGAAAACACTTGGGCCTGAGTGCGCGCCATTGGCGCGTCCATCAAAATGGCGGGCGGCGCGATCCCCCATATGGAGCGAGGCGCGCGCAACGTCACAAGGCGCACGGCCGAGGACATTTTAGACGGCCTTCCCGCCGCGGCTTGCGAAATGCAAAACGGCGACGGGAGGACGTTTTGTTGCGGAGAGCGGCGCGCCGCCCCCTCAAAAATGGAGGGAGATCGCCGTCAAATTTGCAAAACCTATGAATTATATCGGGAAAACCTGCATGAAAAAGAAAAAATCGCGCAAAAGGCTTGCAAAATGAAGCGGGTTTGCATATAATGGTCGAGTGAATGCATCCGGCGGCGTCGCCGGGACAACAAACTACAAGGGGGCATATCCATGTCTTACGTCGACGAGGTGTACGAGCGCGTCGTGCGCGAGAATCCCAGCCAGCCGGAGTTCCACCAAGCCGTGCGCGAGGTGCTCGACTCCCTGCGCGCCGTCATCGAGCGCAATGAAGAAAAGTATCGCCGGGAGGCGCTGCTCGAGCGCATCACCATGCCGGAGCGCCAGCTCCTCTTCCGCGTCCCGTGGGTGGACGACAAGGGGCAGGTGCAGGTGAACAACGCCTTCCGCGTGCAGTTTTCCAGCGCCATCGGCCCGTATAAGGGCGGTCTGCGGCTGCACCCGAGCGTCAATCTGGGCATCATCAAGTTCCTCGGCTTCGAGCAGATCTTCAAGAACTCGCTGACCGGCCTGCCCATCGGCGGCGGCAAGGGCGGCAGCGACTTCGACCCCAAGGGCAAGAGCGACCGCGAGGTGATGGCCTTCTGCCAGAGCTTCATGACCGAGCTGTTCAAGTACATCGGCGCGGACGTGGACGTTCCCGCCGGCGACATCGGCACGGGCGCGCGGGAGATCGGCTACCTGTACGGCCAGTATAAGCGCCTCACCGGGCGCTACGAGGGCGTGCTCACGGGCAAGGGCCTCGCCTACGGCGGCTCGCTCGCGCGCACCGAGGCCACCGGCTACGGCCTGCTCTACCTCACCGAGGAGATGCTCCGCCGCACCGGCCACGACATCAAGGGCAAGACCGTCGCAGTCTCCGGCGCGGGCAACGTCGCCATCTACGCCGTGCAGAAGGCGCAGCAGCTGGGCGCGAACGTCGTCACCGTGTCCGATTCCACGGGCTGGGTGTACGATCCGGCGGGCATCGACGTGGCGCTGCTCAAGGACGTCAAAGAGGTTCGCCGCGCCCGCCTGACCGAGTATGTTGCCGCGCGCAAGGGCGCGCAGTATCACGAGGGCCGCGGCGTGTTCACCGTCAAGTGCGACGTGGCGCTGCCCTGCGCCACGCAGAATGAGCTGACGCTCGACGACGCCAAGGCGCTCGTGGCGAACGGCTGCATCGCCGTGGCCGAGGGCGCGAACATGCCCACCACGCAGGAGGCGACCGACTACCTGCGCGAGCACGGCGTGCTCTTCGCGCCGGGCAAGGCCGCCAACGCGGGCGGCGTGGCGACCAGCGCGCTGGAGATGAGCCAGAACTCGATGCGCCTTTCGTGGAGCTTCGAGGAGGTCGACGCCAGGCTCAAGGGCATCATGGTCGGCATCTTCAACAGCATCGACGCGGCGGCGAAGGAGTACGGCATGCCGGGCAACTACGTCGCGGGCGCGAACATCGCGGGCTTCCTGAAGGTCGCCCAGGCGATGGAGGCGCAGGGCGTGGTGTAATACAGATTGGTTCGATCATTTGATTTGAGAATCGTATAATTCGTCCTTGCAAAAGAAAAGAAGATCATGCGCCGTCCGCGCGGGGGCAACCCTGCGCGGACGGCATTTTGCTTATGAGCGCAAAAACAAGAGGCCCCGCCGCGCTTCCAAACGCAAGACAATTTGTCAAGCAAAGCGCGCGCCCGCCTGCAAGCGGCGCAAAGAAAAATATGAGCGCCATGGAGAAAATTCGTTTTTTACCTTGACAAAGGTTTGTCACCGGCCTATAATGACGTTACGCTTTTGTTCGCCCGCGGCGCGCGCCGCTGGCAAATCTTTCAAAGCATATGGAGGAACACTTTTATGAAAAAGCTGATTACCCTCGCGCTCGCGCTTGCGCTCGTCGCGCTGACCTTCTGCGCCGTCGCGGAAGAAAAGACCTACAACGTCGGCGTCATCCAGCTCGTGCAGCATCCCGCGCTGGATCTGGCTACGCAGGGCTTTATGGACACCCTGTCCGAGAAGCTGGGCGACAAGGTCGCCTTTGATTCCCAGAACGCCTCCGGCGACAGCGCCAACTGCGCGACGATCACCAATACGTTCGTCTCCAACGGCGTCGATCTGATCTTCGCCAACGCCACGGCGGCGCTGCAGGCCGCCGCGCAGGCGACTGACACCATCCCCGTGCTGGGCACCTCGATCACCAGCTACGGCGTGGCGCTGGGCATCGAGATGGACGACGCCGCGGGCACCGGCATCAACGTCTCCGGCACGAGCGACCTCGCCCCGCTGGACGGGCAGGCTGACATGGTCAAGGAGCTGTTCCCGGACGCCAAGAACGTGGGCCTGCTCTACTGCTCCGCCGAGCCGAACAGCGAATATCAAGTGAAGACCATCAGCGGCTACCTTGAGGCGCTGGGCTACACCTGCACCGAATACGCCTTCTCCGATTCCAACGACATCGCCTCCATCGCACAGAACGCTGCGGACCACAGCGACGTCATCTACATCCCGACCGACAACACCGCCGCCTCCTGCACCGAGACGATCGCCAACGTCGTCATCCCGGCGAAGGTCCCGGTCATCGCGGGCGAGGAGGGCATCTGCCAGGGCTGCGGCGTCGCCACGCTGACCATCAGCTACTATGACATCGGCGTCGCCACGGGCGAGATGGCCTACGACATCCTTGTGAACGGCGCGGACGTCTCCACCATGGGCATCCAGTTCGCCCCGCAGTTCACCAAGAAGTACAACGCCGCGAACGCCGAGGCGCTGGGCGTGAACATCCCCGAAGGCTACGAGGCCATCGCGGAGTGATCCGACTTTTCCGGTCGGGCGCAGGGCAGCCGCTCTGCGCCCGTCTTTGGCGTTTGAGAAGCACGCGAGGAGGAACGACCGAGTGAACATCGTCAGCCTGTTTAACGCGCTGCCCGGCGCCGCGTCGCAGGGCCTTGTCTGGGGCCTGATGGCCATCGGCGTCTACATCACCTATAAGATTCTGGACATCGCCGACCTGACCGTGGACGGCTCCATGGCCACCGGCGGCGCCGTCGCGGCGATGCTGATCATCGGCGGCTGGAACCCGTGGGCGGCGCTGCTCGCGGCGTTCGGCGCGGGCCTGCTCGCGGGTCTGGCGACCGGAATCTTCCACACGTTCATGGGCATCCCGGCCATCCTGTCCGGCATCCTCACGCAGCTGGCCCTCTATTCGGTCAACCTGCGCATCATGGACAACAAGGCGAACACCGCTGTCAGCGTCAACAATTACGACCTGCTCGTCTCCTCCCGCTACGTGCGCGAGGCGAGCCTGCGCAACCCGATCCTGCTGCTGGCGCTGCTGACCGTGCTGCTGATCGCCCTGCTGTACTGGTTCTTCGGCACGGAGCGCGGCTGCTCGCTGCGCGCCACCGGAGCGAACGCGAACATGGCCCGCGCGCAGGGCATCAACACAAGCTTTGACAAGGTGCTGGGCCTGATGCTCTCCAACGGCATCGTCTCCTTCTCCGGCGCGCTGCTGGCGCAGTATCAGGGCTTCGCCGACGTGAACATGGGCCGCGGCGCGATCGTTATCGGCCTTGCGGCGATCATCATCGGCGAGGTCATCTTCTCCAAGGTGTTCAGCAATTTCGGCCTCAAGCTGCTGGCCGTCTCCATCGGCGCGATCATCTACTATCTCGTCATTCAGGTCGTGCTGTGGCTGGGCCTCAACACCAACGATCTGAAGCTGCTCACCGCGCTGGTCGTGGCGCTGTTCCTCGCCACGCCGTACTGGAAGGGCAAGTATTTCCCCGGAAAGCAGCAGAGCAAGGAGGGCGATGTTCATGCTTAAGATCAACCACATCGCCAAGACGTTTAACCCCGGCACGATCACCGAAAAGCGCGCGCTCACCGACGTGCAGCTCCACCTCCATGAGGGCGACTTCTGCACGGTCATCGGCGGCAACGGTGCGGGAAAATCGACGATGCTCAACGCGGTGGCCGGCGTGTTCCCGGTGGACAAGGGAACGATCGAGATCGGCGGCGTGAACGTGACGAAGATGCCGGAGCATCAGCGCGCGATCTATCTGGGCCGCGTGTTCCAAGATCCGATGAACGGCACCGCCGCGACGATGAACATCGAGGAAAACATGGCGCTGGCGATGCGCCGCGGTCAGAAGCGCGGGCTGCGCTGGGGCATCTCGTCGATGGAGCGCGAGATGTACCGCGAGCAGCTGAGCACGCTGGGCCTCGGGCTGGAGGATCGCATGACCAGCAAGGTCGGCCTGCTCTCCGGCGGCCAGCGGCAGGCGCTGACGCTGCTGATGGCGACGCTGCGCACCCCGAAGCTGCTGCTGCTGGACGAGCACACCGCCGCGCTCGACCCCAAGACCGCCGCAAAGGTGCTGGAGCTGAGCGCGAAGATCATCGAGAAGCAGAAGCTCACGGCGCTGATGATTACCCACAACATGCGTGACGCCATCGCGATGGGCAACCGCCTCATCATGATGAACGAGGGCCGCATCGTGGTGGACGTCTCCGGCGAGGAGAAACAGAAGCTCACCCGCGCCGACCTGATGGGCCTCTTCGAGCAGGCGGCGGGCAAGCAGATCGAAAACGACCGCATGCTGCTGAGCTGAGAAAGAAAAAGCAGACCGAGCCGGGCGCTGGGGCGTCCGGCTCGGTTTATCAAAAGAAAAAAACCGTCTTATGACGAATCTCGAATATTGTAGTAAACCCACTTAAACCTTTGTCCCACTAAGGCGCGCGCCCATTCGCAGGCCGAAGGCGCATCTGCGAATGGGCGCATACTTGGACTTTTCAGCAGAGATTGCCCAAAACCCGAAAAGTTCCGCTTTCCCATGAAGTTACGCCCTAGCCCGGGATTCCAAAGGGCCGAAGCCCTTTGGTCGTTTGTAGGGGGTGAGGGAGGTCAAGGAGGGCCTTAGGGGGATCAGAGCCGAGCGCGCCCTGTGGGCGAAACAGCGAGGCGGAGATCGGGAATCGCAAGCCTGCAAATAAAAAGTCAATAGGGAAAGAGGAGTGAACCGAAAAAAATACACGGGATGAAGAA
>CANRLC010000035.1 GCA_947631405.1 uncultured Clostridia bacterium
CTCGCCCCGGCGCATGCCGAGCCCCGCCCCGTCCGAGGGGCGCGTCTCCTCCTGCGCGGTCGCGGGCGCGGTCAGCGCGGCGCGAACGACGGCGGCGCGCGGCGCTTCCCGCGCGTCCGGCTCCCCGGCGATCAGGCGTGGCACGCCGTGCAGCAGCGCGCAGGCAAACGCCGCGAGGCACAGGCCCAGCAGCAAAGCGCGTCCCTCCCGCATCGCGGCGTCCCCCCTTTCTCCTGTCGCCGGCAAGAAGCCGGATTTATCCCTATTATTCCCCTATTATAGGCACAAACCCGTTTTACGTCAAGATTTGCGCGCAGGAATCGTGGACTTGCCGCAAAAAACGTGCGCGCGGGGCGCTCTCGATTCCCAAAAACTGTCCAAATCCCGCACGCCGCGCCGCGGTTGGGGTCTGGGGACAATGTCCCCAGACAGGGTTTGGCGCTGGAGCCTGCCGCCGCCTGTGGCGGAAGCAGGCAGGCGGAACGCGGGGAATCATAAGGAGTGAGCGAAGCTCACGACTATGTGAGTTCCCCGGATCGGTAGCCCCAACGTTCCCTCAATCGCGAAGCGATTGCATAATGTAGCCCGGAAGCGAAGCGATCCCGGGCGGGTTCACCATGAATATGATTTGATTTGAAAACAGTATAAAACGCGGGCGAAAGGTCTTCCCCTTCGCCCGTATCCAAGCTTTACGCCTTGCGCGCGCGCTCCTCGCGCAGCGCCATCGCGCGGTCGAGGATGCGCTCCGCCGCCTCGTCCTTGCTCATCAGCGGCAGGGAGCGCGTGTCCGCTTCGGTGATGAGCGTGACAATGTTCGTGTCCACGTCAAAGCCCGCGCCGGGCTGCGTCACGTCGTTGGCGACGATCAGGTCGAGGCGCTTGCGCGCGAGCTTGGCCTGCGCGTTTGTAAGCACGTCGTCCGTCTCCGCCGCGAAGCCCACCAGCACCTGCCCCGGCCGCTTGCCCGCGCCGATGGCGGCGGCGACGTCCGGGTTTTCGACGAGGCGCAGCGTCAGCGCCTCGCCGCCCCGCTTCTTGATCTTGCTTTTGGCGACCTCCTCGGCGCGGTAATCCGCCGGGGCCGCCGCCTGCACGACGACGTCCATCTGCGGCGCGAGCGCGGTCGCCTGCTTAAGCAGCTCCTGCGTCGTGGTGAACGGCACGAGCGTCACGTCCGCGGGCGGCGTCAGCGCCGCCGGGCCGGAGAGCAGTGTCACCTGCGCGCCGCGCCGCTGCGCCGCGCGCGCGACGGCGTAGCCCATCTTGCCGGAGGAGCGGTTGGTCAGATAGCGCACCGGGTCGATCATCTCGCGGCTCGGCCCCGCCGTCACCAGCACGCGCAGGCCCTCCATGTCTCGCTTGGGCGACAGGAGCGCCTGTGCGCGTGCGGCGATGACCTCGACGTCCTCCAGCTTGCCCGCGCCGCTGTCGCCGCAGGCCAGATGCCCGCTCGCCGGGCCGACGATGTGTGCGCCGCGCGCGCGCAGCGTCTGCACGTTCTGCTGCACCGCGGCGCTCTCCCACATCCCCGTGTTCATCGCGGGGGCGAGCAGCAGCGGCGCGCGCGTGGCCATCGCGGTGGTGGTGAGCATGTCGTCGGCGATGCCGCAGGCCAGCTTGCCCAGCACGTTCGCCGTCGCGGGCGCGATCACAAAGAGGTCGGCGCGCTTCGCCAGCGCGATGTGCTCGACCTCCCACGTCGCCGGGCGCTCGAAGGTGTCCGTCGCCACCGGGTGGCCGGAAAGCGTCTCAAACGTCAGCGGCGCGACAAAGCGGCAGGCGTTCTTCGTCATCACCACGAAGACGTCGATCCCCCGCTTTTGCAAAAGGCGCAGCAGCTCGCACGCCTTATATGCGGCGATGCCCCCGGTCACGCCGAGGACAACGCACGGTTTTTTTGCTGTGTTTTCCATAGAATGAAGGGGCCGCGGCTCAGCGGCTCTCGCCGTCGGTCGTGCGTTCGTAGCTGATCAGCCCGCGGTTCACCTCGTCGATGGCGAGCGACACGGGCATGTTCTCGCGCTCCTTGGCGTCCACCAGCGGCGGGATGCCGTCCACGAGCTGGCGCGCGCGCTTGGCGACCTCGACGACGAGCGTGTAGCGGCAGTCGGCCTTTTCAAGGAGCTGTAGGATCGTGGGGTTGGTCATGGGCATCGCAAAAACCTCCTCAAAACGTCAAAGCGTCAATTTGCATGGCTCGTCTCCTCGCCGCTCTCCGCCAGAAAGATGCGGCGAAGCTCCGCGTAGGCGGCGGAAATGTCCGCGCCGTTGACCACGCGGTAATCGTAGTCCTTCGCGCATTCCAGCTCGCGGCGCGCCGTCTCCAGCCGCTCCCGAATCTTCTCCTCGGTCTCGGTGGCGCGCCCGCGCAGGCGGCGCTCCAATTCCTCAAAGCTGGGCGGCAGCACGAAGACGCTCACGCTCTCGGGCATGCGGCGCTTAACCTGCATCGCGCCCTGCACCTCGATCTCCAGCAGCACGTTTGTGCCGGCGCTTAGCAGCCCCTCCACATAGGAGCGCGGCGTGCCGTAGAGGTTGCCCGCGAATTCGGCGTACTCCAAAAAGTCATTATTCGCGACGCGATGAAGAAACTCCTGCCTGCTGATGAAAAAGTAGTCTGCGCCGTCCGTTTCGCCCGGCCGCGCCGCGCGCGTGGTGGCAGAGACGGAGTAGCGCAGGCGGTCGCCAAACTCCGCAAAGAGCTTTTCCTTGAGCGTGCCCTTGCCCACGCCGGACGGGCCGGAGTAGACGAAGAGCACGCCGCGCCCCGGCGTATTCGTCACGGTTCCTCCTCCTCCGGCTCGACGATGGCGGCGTTGTCGCGGATGTCGAAGCGGTGCGCGATGGTCTCCGGCTGCACCGCCGAGAGGATGACGTGGTCGCTGTCGGAGATGATGACGGCGCGGTTGCGCCTGCCGTAGGTCGCGTCGATCAGGCGGCGCTCCTCGCGCGCCTCCTGAATGATGCGCTTGACGGGCGCGGAGTCCGGGCCGATGATGGCGATGATCCGGCTGGACGAGATGAAGTTCCCGTAGCCGATGTTGATGAGCTTGATGTCCACGCTGCTTCCCTCCGCGCCGTCACTCGATGTTTTGCACCTGCTCGCGCAGCTTCTCGATCTCGCCCTTGGCGGCGACGACGAGCCGCGCGATCTCGGCGTCCTGCGCCTTGGAGCCGATCGTGTTGACCTCTCGGCCCATCTCCTGCACAAGGAAATCGAGCTTGCGGCCGACGGGTTCCTGCGCCCCGAGCGCCGCGCGCGTCTGGTCGATGTGGCTCTGCAGGCGCACCAGCTCCTCGTCGATGGCCGCGCGATCGGCGAAGAGGGCCACCTCGGCGGCGAGCCGCGCCTCGTCGAGCTGCCCGTCCAGCAGCTGGGCGATGCGCGCGTTCAGCTTGTCGCGGTACTCGCTCACCACCAGCGGCGCGCGCGCCTCGATCTGCGCGCGCAGGTCGGCGAGGCCGTTAAGCTTTTGCGTGAGGTCGCGCGCGAGGCTCTCGCCCTCCCGCTCGCGCATGGCGATCAGCGCGTCCAGCGCGCCGGAAAGCGCCCGCTCAAACAGCGCGCGCACGGCGTCCTGATCCTCCTGCGCGGACTGCACGGTCAAAACGTCGGGCAATCGCGCGTAGTCGGAAAGCGAGGGCATGCGCTCCGCGCCCACGGCCTCGGCCAGCTCGCGCATCGCGCGCTCATACGCCTTGGCCAGCTCGACGTCCACATACACCTCGCGCGCGTCCTCGCGGCGGTTGGCGTAGCCGACGAAAATATCGACGTGCCCGCGCTTCAGCCGCGCGCCGACGCCGGTGCGTACCGCCTCGTCGAGGAACGACAGCTCGCGGCTCAGGCGATAGGACAGGTCGAGGAAGCGATGGTTGACGCTCTTGACCTCGACGGTCATCTCGCGCCCGTCCTCGGCGATCTGGCAGCGGCCGTAGCCGGTCATGCTTCGCATGCGCGCGCCTCCTTCCCGATTTGTCCAGCATTATAACACCTTTTGCGGTGAAAGGAAAGCCCCGAATTGGAAGAAAAAGGGCTTCGCCGCCTGTGCAGAGGTCACACAAGCGGCTCCCCGTCGAGCATGCGCAGGAACGCCGCCTCGTCGATGACGGGTACGCCCAACGCCTGCGCGCGCGCGAGCTTGCTCCCCGCGCTCTCCCCGGCGAGCACATAGCTCGTGCGCGAGGAGACGCTCGAGGCCGCCTTGCCGCCGTTTTGGCGGATCATCTCCTCGGCCTGCGCGCGGGTGAGCGTGGGCAGCGTGCCGGTGAGCACGAACGTCTTGCCGGAGAGGCGCGTGCCGGCGTTTTGCGCCTCGTGGATGGCGGGCGCGACGCCCGCGTCCAGCAGCCGGCGCACGAACGCGCGGTTCTCCCCGTCGGAGAAGAAATCGGTGATCGAGCGGGCGACGATCTCGCCCACGTCCTCGATCTGCACCAGCTCCTCCTCGCCCGCGCCCATCAGCGCCTCCAGCGAGCCAAAGTGCGCCATCAGGTCGCGCGCGGTCTTGCGGCCGATGTTCGGGATGCCGATGGCGAAGAGGAACGCGTCCAGCTCGCAATCCTTGCTCTTTTCCAGCTCGGAAAGCAGCTTGTCCGCCTTCTTTTCGCCGAAGCCGCGCAGCGGCACGAGCTGCTCGCGCGAGAGACGGTAAAGCTCGTCCGGCGCGCAGACGCCGAGCTGGTCGTAGAACAGCTCCGCCGTCTTCTCGCTGAAGCTCTCGATGTCCATCCCCTGCCGGGAGGCGAAGTGCGCCATCCGCGCGACGGCCTGCGGGCGGCAGCCGCGGCGGTTCGGGCAAAACAGGTGCGCGCCGCGCTGCTCCAGCGCGCTGCCGCAGGCGGGGCAGCGCTCCGGCGGGAGCAGGTCGGTCTCGGGCGGCTCGCCCTCGCCCGCCCAGACGACGCCCATGATCTCCGGGATGACGTCGTTGGAGCGGCGCACCCACACGTCGCTGCCTACGCGCACGCGCTTGCGGCGGATGTCGCCGTAGTTGTTGAGCGTCGCGCGGCGCACGGTCACGCCGCAGATGTCCACCGGGGACAGGTGCGCCAGCGGCGTCAGTTTGCCGGTGCGCCCCAGCTCCCATGTGACCGCCTCCAGCTTCGTGACGACCTCCTCGGCGGCGAATTTGTAGGCGATCGCCCAGCGCGGGAACTTGTCGGTGTTCCCCAGCGCCTCGCGGGTGCGCATGTCGGTGAGCTTGATGGTCGCGCCGTCGATCAGGAAATCAAGCGAATCGCGCTGCGCCTCGATCTCGTCCACGAAGGCGAGCGCCTCTTCGATGGTGTCCGCCTCGCGCGCGTAGGGGCTGACGCTCAGCCCGTTCTCGCGCAGGAAGTCGAGCATCTCGCCCTGCGTGGCGAAGCTGCGGCCCTCGATGTAGCCCACCTGATAGAACAGCGCGTCGAGCTGGCGGCTGGCCGTCACGCTCGGGTCGAGGTTGCGCAGCGCGCCCGCGGCCGCGTTGCGCGCGTTCTTGAGCGGCTCCTCGGCGGTCTCGTTGTAGCGCGCGAGCGTGGACAGGCGCATGATGCACTCGCCCTGCACCTCCATGCGCCCCGTGAACGGGATGCGCAGCGGGATGCTGCGGATGGTCTTCGCCTGCGGCAGGATGGCCTCGCCGACCTCTCCGTTGCCGCGCGTGGACGCCTGCGTGAGCGCCCCGCCCTCGTAGGTGAGGTTGATCGTCAGCCCGTCCAGCTTGTATTCCACGCAGTAGCGCCGGGGCGGCAGGCCGCCTGCCTCCTCGGCGAGCTTGTCCGCGCGCTGCGCCCACGCGAGGATCTCCCCCTTGCTCTGCGCCTTGTCAAGGCTCAGCAGCCGCGCGATGTGGCGGTGCTCCTCAAAGCCCGCCATCACCTCGCCGCCCACGCGGCGCGTCGGCGAATCGGGCGCGATCTCGCCCGTCTGCGCCTCCAGCGCGCGCAGCTCGGCGTACATCGCGTCCCACTCGTCGTCGGAAATCGTCGGCTCGTTCAGGTCGTAATAGCGGTGGGACGCCTCGCTGAGCCTGTCGATCAGCTCTCGCATGCGCTCTAGCATATGCCTCGCCTCCACGTTCAGTCTACTTTGATGATCGGCGCGACGGACAGCGCGAATTCCTTGACGCCCGTCTGCGCGTCGTCAAAGCGGATGAGGACGCGCGCCTCGCCGCCCTCGCCGCGCACGCGCACGACCGCGCCGCGCCCGTAGAGCTTGTGGCGCACATGGTCGCCCGCCTGAAGCCGGGCAGGCTGCGCGGCTTGCGCCGCCTGCGAGCGAACCACCCGCGGCGCGCCGTCCATGCCGCGGCGCACGCCCTCGACGGTGCTCGCGCCCACGCGCGCGCGCTCGCCCATGCCCACGCCGGAGCCGCTTTCCCACGCCGCGCCCCGCCGCGCGGGAGAGGCGGTTTCCGACTGCATGCGGCCCCAGCCGCTCTTGCGCCAGCCGCCGCTCTGCCAGCCGTCGTTTTGCCAGCCGCTCTCGCGCCTGCCAAGGCCTACGGATTCCTCCACGCGCATCACGCGCGCCGGGATGTCGTCGATAAAGCGCGAGCGCTCGTTGAACTGCATCTGGTTATAGAGCAGCCTGCGCGAGGCGTGCGAGAGGAACAGCCGGTGCTGCGCGCGGGTGATGCCCACATAGCACAGGCGGCGCTCCTCCTCCATGCGCTCCTCGTCCTCGCGGCAGCGCATGGACGGGAACAGGTTTTCCTCCATGCCGACCATGAATACGTTCGGAAACTCGAGGCCCTTGGCGCTGTGCAGCGTCATCAGCGTCACCGCGCCGCCGTCCTCGCCCAGCGCGTCCAGATCGGAGACGAGCGCCACGTTTTCAAGATAGTCGCCCAGCGTCGCGCCGGGCTGCTTTTCCTCAAACTCGCGCACCGCGCCCACAAACTCGCGGATGTTCTCCACCCGCGCGCGCGCCTCGTCGGTGTCCTCCTTGGCGTACTGGCTCTCCAGTCCCGTCCGCTCGATGAGCATCTCCACGAACGCCGTCAGCGGCGTGCCCTCGCTCTGCACGGTCAATTCCGTCATCAGCAGGGCGAACGCCTCCACGCTCTTGCGCGCGCGGGCGGCGAGCGTCTGGGGCGGATCCATGCAGCAGGCGAGCAGCGGCACGCCCTCCTGCGCGGCGGCGCGATCCAGCTCCGCCGCGGTGGCGTCGCCGATGGCGCGGCGCGGCACGTTGACGATGCGCCGCACGGACAGGTCGTCCGCCGGGTTGACGATCGCGCGCAGGTAGGCGAGGATGTCCTTGACCTCCTTGCGATCGTAGAAGCGCTGGCCGCCGTAGACGCGGTAGCGGATGCCCGAGGCGACGAACGCCTCCTCCAACACGCGGGACTGCGCGTTCGCGCGGTAGAGCACGGCGAAGCTTGCGGCGCTCTCGCCGCGCGCGCGCAGCGATTCGATGGTGCGGCAGACCCACGCGGCCTCGTCGCGCTCGTCCGAGGCGCGGTAGAGCGTGATCGGCTCGCCCGGCCCCTTCTGCGTCCAGAGGGCCTTGTCCTTGCGCTTCTCGTTGACGGCGATCACCTGATTGGCCGCGTCGAGGATATTGGCGCTGGAGCGGTAGTTCTGCTCCAGCTTGATGACCTTGGCGTCCGGGAAGTCCTTTTCAAACTCCAGAATGTTGCGCACGTCCGCGCCGCGCCAGCCGTAGATGGACTGGTCGTCGTCGCCGACGACGCAGAGGTTGCGGCTGCGCTGCGCGAGCAGGCGCACGAGCATGTATTGCGCGTAGTTGGTGTCCTGATACTCGTCCACATGGATGTACTGGAAGCGCTGCTGATAGGCCTCCAGCACCGGCGGATGGAGCGTGAACAGCTCCAGCGTGTAGACGAGCAGGTCGTCAAAGTCCAGCGCGTTGGCGCTTTTGAGCTTCTCCTCGTAGGCGGTGAAGACGTCGAGGATCATCTGGCTGCGGTAGTCGCGCGAGGACTGCGAAAACCACTCCTGCGGGCCGAGCAGGCGGTTTTTGGCGTCGGAGATCTTCGACTTGATCTCGCGCGGCGGCAGGAACTTCTCGTCGATGTTGAGGCGCTTTAGCACCTCCTTGATCGCGGTCTGCTGGTCGTCGTCGTCGTAGATGGAAAAGGAGCGGGTGTAGCCCAGCTTCTCGATGTCCCTGCGCAGGATGCGCGCGCAGCCCGCGTGGAAGGTCGAGACCCACACGTCCTGCGCGGCGTCGCCCACGAGCCGCTCGATGCGCTCGCGCATCTCGCCCGCCGCCTTGTTGGTGAAGGTGATCGCCATGATCTGCCACGGCGGCACGCCCCTGTCGATCAGGTTCGCCACGCGGTAGGTCAGCGCGCGCGTCTTGCCGGAGCCTGCGCCAGCGAGCACCAAAAGCGGCCCTTCCAGCGTTTCCGCCGCGAGCCGCTGTTCCCGGTTGAGGTCGTTTAAGTTCATCGCCGTTCCTCTTTATCCTGCGTCGTCTTTTCGTCCGTCCCGATGCGCGTGAGCACGCGCGCATAGCCGCCCGCGCCGTAGAGCAGCGCGCGGTTGACGCGGCTGATCGTCGCCGTGCTCGCGCCCGTGCGCTCGGCGATCTCCTGATAGGTCACCTTATCGCGCAGCAGGCGCGCCACGGCGAGCCGCTGCGTGACCGCCTGCAATTCGTTGATCGTAAACAGATCCTCGAAAAAGCTGCGGGCCTCCTCCACGCTCTCAAGGGACAGCATGGCGCGCGCCAGCTCGTCCATCTGCCACGCGGTGAGCTTTTCGTCCAGCATGCCTCTCCCTCCGTTCTTTCCGCTTTATGACAGTATACCACAAAGGCGCGGCAAAGGAAAGCGCGGCGCGCAAAAAAAGGCCCTCCCCGCCGGGAAGGCCCTGATGCGTTAAATGATATACGCGCGCTGTTTTCTGGTATTTCGGGCAAGCATAAGCAGAATAACGCGATTTGTCATGATGAACCCGCCCGGGAACGCTTCGCTACCGGGCTACTTTTGGCAATCGCTTCGCGATTTTGGGTACGTTGGGGCTACCGCCCCAAACCCTGTCTGGGGACACCGTCCCCAGACCCCATCCTGTGCTTCGCACCATATAAAGGTTTTATCTGAAAAAAGTATTATTGGCTCGTCTCCTCTTCCCCGTCACTGGGGCGCGGCCGCGGTTTGCTGCGGCGCGCGAAAGGGCGCGGCGGCCTGCGCCGCCTGCGCGGCGTCCGGCCGCTCCTCCGCGGCGAGCAGCTCGAGGTGGCCGACGGAGACCTCATAGGCGGTCTTCTCGAGCACCGTGCCGTCGGGCATCTGCTTCTGGTAGGCGCGCGACTGCAGGCGGCCCGTGAGCATGATGCGGTCGCCGACGGACAGCTTCGCGGCAAAGCGCGCGCTGCGGCCCCATGTGATGCAGGGGATGTAATCGCTCTTGCCGTAGGCGCGGTTGACGGCGAGCATCATGTCCGCGATCTCGCGGCCAAACGGCGTGGTGCGGTAGGCCGGGGCCTTGCACAGCGTGCCGGTGAGCTGGATCTGGTTGGGGTTTTCGCGCTCGTCCGGCTCGACGATGCGCTGCGCGAACGCGGTGATGAGCAGCCGCCCCGCGCCCTCGATGATCTTGTTGTAGGAGCGCACCTGCCCCTCGATCGCCAGCGCGTCGCCCTCGGCGGGCAGCTTGCCGTCGAGCAGGCGCTCGGAGAGCGTGACGGGCAGCTGATCCTGCGCGCCGGACAGGCGCGGCACGCCGAGCGTGAGATAATAGAATTTCTCGCCGAATGCCTCGTGTCCGACCGTGGGCGTTCCGATCACGGTGCCGCTCAGGCGCAGTGTGTTGATGGTGTTTTCCATTGTATTTCCTCCTTTATTGCGTTTCGTTGCGTTCAGGTCTGCCCGGGCGTGGCGTCGGGCGCGGGGGGCGCCAAATGCTGCGTCCCCGCGTGGTCGATCCACGTCTGGCCGGAGAGCAGCAGCTCCGATACCGGAACGATGCTGTACCCCTGCTGCCGATAGTATGCCAGAATCGTCGGCAGCGCATCCAGAATATACTTGGAATCGTTGTGGAAGAGGACGATGTCGCCGCCATGCACGCTCTTGGTGCAGCGGGAGATCATGTCCTGCGCGCCGCGGTTCTTCCAGTCGAGGGAATCCACGTTCCACTGCACGCACTCGTAACCCTCCTCGCGTCCGACGCGCACGACGCTGTCGTTGTATTCGCCGTAGGGCGCGCGAAAGAGCGTCGGGGCCTTGCCCGTGATGGAGGCGATCAGGTCGCTGCACTTGCGCAGCTCCTCGCGCATCTGCGCCTCGGAGAGCTGGCTCATGTGCGGGTGCGTCGCGGAGTGGTTGCCGATCTCGTGCCCGCGCTCGGCGAGCAATTTCACCATCTCGGGGTTCTTCTCGGCCCAGAAGCCGACCAGAAAGAACGTCGTCTTGACGCCGTACTGGTCGAGGATATCGAGGATGCCCTCGGTCTGCGCGGTTCCCCACGCGGCGTCAAAGCTGATCGCCAGCTTCTTTTCCGTCGTATCGACGTTGTATACCGGCAGCTCGCGCGTCGTTACCGCGGTCATGATCGCGGGGCTGTCGCGCAGGGACGCATAGGCGAGCGCCACCGCCGCCAGGCACAGCGCCAGCGCCAGACGCCGCACGCCGCGCGGGGAAAGGGAGCGCAGTCTGTTCAATCGCATCGCCTCCACTCTGATCCTTGGCAAATCCTATGAGCGAAGCGGCGCGTTTAGAACCTCCATGAATTAGACGCGCAAGGCCCGCCGATTCTTCCCTCTCCCGCAAGATTTCACATTTTTGCCGCATTTGCGCTGGGCGCTCTGCGGCGGCTATGCGTTTGTCCCCGCCGTTATGACTTTTTCCTGCCTCATATCCTCCAAAAAACGCGGAAGAAAGGTGGAGAAGTTGAAAAAAATGATTGAGCGAATGAAATAAAATGCAATTTTCGCTTGCATTGGGCGCGATTCTTTGCTATAATGTGTGGCATCATTCCAAAGGAGGCTATATCAGATGAAAAAGATCATCGCGTTGGCACTGGTCATGATGCTCGCCCTCACCGCGAGCGCCGTCGCCGAGACCGTCAAGATCGGCGTGTTCGAGCCGTCCACCGGAGACAGCGGCGCAGGCGGCAAGCAGGAGACGCTGGGCATCCAGTTCGCGAACAAGAACAACCCGACCGTGGAGATCGGCGGCACGACCTACGACGTCGAGCTGGTCTACGCGGATAACGGCTCCACCTCCGACAAGGCCCCGTCCGCCGCGCAGTCGCTGGTCAGCGAGGGCGTGAGCATCGTGCTCGGCTCCTACGGCTCCGGCGTGTCCATCGCCGGTTCTCCGTACTTCGCCGACGCGGGCATCCCGGTCATCGGCATCTCCTGCACCAACCCGCAGGTGACGGTGGGCAACACGCACTACTTCCGCATCTGCTTCATCGATCCGTTCCAAGGCACCGTTCTGGCCAACTACACCAAGAACACCATGAACGGCACGACCGCCTACTGCCTGGCCGAGCTGGGCAATGACTACGACGTCGGCCTCGTTCACTACTTTAAGGAAGCCTTTGAGGCGTTGGGCGGCACCGTCATCGAGGAGACCTTCCCGACCGGCACGTCCGACTTCACCTCTTACCTGAACAACGCGACCGCGATCGGCGCGCAGGTCTTCTTCGCCCCGGTCTCCATCTCCTACAGCACGCAGATCGTCGAGCAGGCGGGCAGCCTGAACGTTCCCTACGCGCTGCTCGGCTCCGACACCTGGGACAACAACGTCGTCATCGAGGCGGCGAAGGGCACCAACCTGTCCATCTACCTGAGCACCTTCTATCAGGAGGGCGGCAACCCCGAGTTCGACGAGAACTTCAAGGCGTGGCTCAACAGCGACTCTGAGGCGCTGACCAACAACGGCGGCAACGACATGGTCGCCGCGGTCTCCGCGATGGGCTGCGACGCCTACAACGTCGCGCTGGAGGCCCTCAAGGCCGCCGGCTCCACCGACCCGAAGGCCGTCAATGCGGCGCTGGGCAGCGTGACCTACGACGGCGTGACCGGCCACATCGCCTTTGACGAAGTGAACGGCGACGCCCTGCGCGACACCGCCTACATCAAGACCGCGAACACCACGGACGGCGTGTGGGATTTCGTCACGGTGCAGAGCATCGCCAAGTAAAAACGGCGTCCCCTGCCCTTTCTTACAACACCTTGTCTTTGCGGCGTGGGCGGCTTCGCCCACGCCACAAAGCGTATTAAAGGAGCGTTCTACGCATGTTTCAAACCGTGCTGCCCTACCTGCTCAGCGGCATCTCCGTGGGCGGACAGTATGCGCTGATCGCCATCGGCTACACGATGGTCTACGGCATTCTGCGCCTCATCAACTTCGCCCACGGCGATGTGTTCATGGTGGCGGGCATCCTGATGGTCTACATCAGCGCCGCGGGCGTGCCGCTGTATGTGTCCATCCCGCTGGTGCTCGTGGCGACCGCCGTCATCGGCTTCACGATCGAGCGCGTCGCCTATAAGCCGCTGCGCGAAGCGCCGCGCATGTCGATCATGATCTCGGCCATCGGCGTGAGCTACACGCTGCAAAACCTCGTGCTCTACTTCACCGGCGGCCTCAACCAGCAATACCCCACCATTCCCTTCATCTCGGATACGGTCACGATCTTCGGCGCGACGACCAAGCGCGTCACGGTGCTCACGCCCGTGCTGACGATCGTGCTGGTGGCGGTGCTGGTGCTCCTCATCAACCACACGAAGATCGGCATGGCGATGCGCGCCGTCTCCAAGGACTTTGAGACCAGCCAGCTGATGGGCATCAAGATCAACGCCGTCATCTCCACGACGTTTGTGATCGGTTCCGTGCTGGCGGGCGTCGGCTCCATGCTCTATTTCACCAACTACACCACCGTCATCCAGACCTCCGGCGCGATGCCCGGCCTCAAGGCGTTCGTCGCGGCGGTGTTCGGCGGCATCGGCAGCATTCCCGGCGCGGTCGTCGGCGCGTTCATCATCGGCATCTGCGAGAGCCTCATCAAGGGGCTGGACATCATCCTCATCAAGGCGGGCATCACCAAGTCGATGCTGGGGCTGACCACCTTCTCGGATGCGTTCACGTTCGCGCTGCTCATCATTATCCTCGTCGTCAAGCCCACCGGCCTGTTCGGCGAAAAAACGACAGACAAAGTGTGAGGTGCTATGACGATGAATAACGCTTCCGCCGCGCCGCGCCGCCGCCTCACGCCCGGCGCGCTCGCAACCGCGGCCATCGTCGCGGCGATCTACGTCGCCGTGTTCGTCTCCGAGCAGTTTATCCCGCCCACGTCGATGCTCTTTACCGTGCTCAAGAAGGGCGCGACCTACGCGCTCGTGGCGGTCTCCATGAACCTGCTCAACGGTTTCACCGGCCTGTTCTCGCTGGGGCAGGCGGGCTTCATGCTCATCGGCGCGTACACCTACGCGGTGCTGACCATCCCGGTCGCGCAGCGCGCCGTGGTCTACCAGTATTACGACGGCGGCGCCATCCAGTTCGCGCTGCCCGTGCTCCCGGCCATCCTGCTGGCGGGTCTGGCCGCCGCGTTCTTCGCCTTCCTGATCGGATTGCCCGTGCTGCGGCTCAAGAGCGACTATCTGGCCATCGCCACGCTAGGCTTCGCCGAGATCATGCGCTCGATCTTCCAGTGGGATAAGCTGGGCACGATCACCAACGGCTCCAACATGCTGCGCCTGTTCCCCACGTTCAACGATTTCAACATCCGAAACGCGGACGGCGAGGTCGTGGTCTACCTCTCCACGTTCATCCCCTTCCTGATCGCGGGCGTGTGCATCGCGGCGATCGTGATGCTCATCCACTCGACCTACGGCCGCGCGTTCATCGCCATCCGCGACGACGAGGTCGCCGCCGAGGCGATGGGCATCAACCTCGCGCGGCACAAGCAGCTCGCCTTCTGCATCAGCTCGTTCTTCGCGGGCGTCGGCGGCGCGATGCTGGCCATGTACATGAACTCCGTGCAGGCCAAGAGCTTCACCTCCGCGATGACCTACGAGATCCTGCTGATCGTCGTCATCGGCGGCATCGGCTCGGTGACGGGCAGCTGCATCAGCTCCTTCCTGTTCGTCGCGTGCAGCGAATGGTGGCTGCGCTTCCTCGACCAGAAGCAGGTGATCGGCGGCTGGGAGGTTCCGCTGCTGCGCAACGGCTTCAGGCTGGTTGTCTTCTCGATCATCATCATGATCGTCGTGCTGTTCTTCCGGCGCGGCATCATGGGCGACCGCGAATTGTGGGATCTGTTTAACGAACCCCGCCATCGCAAGGCAAAGGAGGGCGGACGATGAGCCAGAACGTGCTCCATGTGGAAAACGTGACGATGCAGTTCGGCGGCGTCGTCGCGGTGAACAACCTGTCCATGGATGTGAACGAGGGCGAGATCGTCGCCCTGATCGGCCCCAACGGCGCGGGCAAGACCACCGCGTTCAACTGCATCACGGGCGTCTACGAGCCGACCAACGGCCGCGTCGATTATTACGGCAAGACCATCGTGGAAAACTATCCCTCCGGGCGCATGCGCCATTCCTACGCGGGCAAGAACGCCGAGATGTACCACAAGCGCGTCGTGCAGACGCCCGACAAGATTACCGGGCTGGGCATCGCGCGCACGTTCCAGAACATCCGCCTCTTCTCCTCGCAGACCGTGTTTGACAACGTGCTGATCGCCATGCACATGCGCCGCACGAGCAATCCGCTCACCGCCACGCTGCGCCTGAACGCGCAGGAGGAGCGCCGCATGCGCGAGGAGGCGATGGATCTGCTGGAGATCGTGGAGCTGGAAACCTGCGCAAACGATCTCGCCACCTCCCTGCCCTACGGCCGCCAGCGCAGGCTGGAGATCGTGCGCGCGCTGGCGACGCACCCCAAGCTGCTGCTGCTGGACGAACCCGCCGCGGGCATGAACCCGCAGGAGACCGAGGATCTCGGGCGGTTCATCAAGGACATCAAGCAGCGCTTCGGGCTGACCGTGTTCATGATCGAGCACCACATGAGTCTGGTCATGAGCATCTCCGACCGCATCTATGTGATCGACTTTGGCAGCCAGATCGCCGAGGGCACGCCCAAAGAGGTGCGCGCTAATCCCGCCGTCATCGCGGCGTATCTGGGGGTGGACGAGGAATGAACATGCTCAAAGTCACCGATCTGAAGGTGAGCTACGGCGGCATCGAGGCGCTCAAGGGCATCAGCTTCGACGTCGAGCAGGGGCAGATCGTCACGCTCATCGGCGCGAACGGCGCGGGCAAATCGACCACGCTGCGCGCGATCAGCGCGCTGGTACACCCCGTCTCCGGCACGATCAACTTCATGGGCCGCGACATCACCAGCTTCAACCCGCAGCGCGTCGTCGCCGAGGGCATCTCCCTCGTGCCGGAGGGCCGCCGCGTGTTCGCCAACCTCACCGTCAAGGAGAACCTCAAGATCGGCGCGTACCTGCGCAACGACAAGGAGGAGATCGAGGAGGGCATCAAGGACATCTACCGCCGCTTCCCCCGCCTCAAGGAGCGCGAGTGGCAGCTCGCGGGCACGCTCTCCGGCGGCGAGCAGCAGATGCTCGCCGTGGGCCGCGCGATGATGGCGAAGCCCAAGCTGATGATGATGGACGAACCGTCGCTCGGCCTTGCGCCGCTGGTCGTCAAGGAGATCTTCTCGATCATCCGCGACCTGAAGAGCGAGGGCATGACCATCCTGCTGATCGAGCAGAACGCGAACGCCGCGCTGCGCTGCGCGGACGTGGGCCTCGTGCTGGAGACCGGGCGCATCACGCTCACCGGCACCGGCGCGGAGCTGCTCGACAACGAGCAGGTCAAGGAAGCCTACCTCGGCGCGGATTGACGCAAAAAAGAAATCCCCCTCTGCCCCGCTTTTCGCGGCCCGCAGAGGGGGATTTTTGTGTTCCGTCAACGCTCGCGCCTTTGCGGCGCACACTCGTTGAGCAGCGTGAAGCCGAGGATGAGCAGCCCGCCCACGGCCTGCCCGGCGGTCAGCGGCTCGCGCAGCAGCGTCACGGAGACGAGCACGGCGACCATCGGGTCGATATAGCTGAGGATGGCCGCCTCCTGCCCCGGCAGCTCCCGGAGCGAGGAAAAGTACAGGCAATAGGTGACGCCCGTGTGGAAGAGGCCGACGACGAGCAGGCAGGCCCAGCCGGCCGCGTCCAGCGCGCCGAGCGTGACGCCGCCCGTCGCCGCGACATACGGCGCGAGCGCGACGATCACCCCGAGGAACTGCACGAACGTGCGGTGGATGCCCTCCACGCCGCGGATGAGCTTGTTGGCGAGCACGACGCTCGCGTAGAACACCGCCGCGCCAAGCCCCAGCAGCACGCCAGTCGCGTCGCCCCGCCCCATCCCGCTGACGCCCGTGACGAGCGCCAGACCCAGCGTGGAGCCGACAAAGCAGGCGATCTGCCGCGCCGTGAGCTTTTCATGAAACAGGAACGGGCTGGCGACGGTGACGAGCACGGGGGCGAAGTAATAGCTGAGCGTCGCCACGGCGACGGTCGTGTAGCGGTACGCCTCGAAGAGCAGGATCCAGTTGACGCCCATCGCCGCGCCGGACAGGAGCAGCAGCGGCAGCTCCTTCTTGCAGCTTGAAAGCGGGACGCGCCGCCCGCTCGCGAGCAGGTATGCGCCGATCAGCGCCGCCGCGAGCGCCGCCCGATAGAGCGCCAGCTCGCCCGACGCGACAGCGATGTGCCGCACAAACAGCGGCAGCGTCCCAAAGGATACCATCGCCGCGATGTTCTTTTTGCGCGCCGTGTGCATGAAAAAGCGCCTCCCAAATCGTCGCCGGGGGATCATAGCAGGCTTTACAGCCGCAGCCAGAGGGGACGGCGGCGCGAGGCACGCCATCCGCCGCCGCCGTTACACGCCGCGCGTCAGCTCCTGAATGTCCGCATAGAGGCCCTCCCCTTCCGCGATTCGCGCCAAAGCGCTTCCGGAGGCCAGAGCGAATTGCTTCTTCAGGCATTCGCAAACGCTCCGCTGCAAATCGGGCGTCAGCGTTTGAGCGCCTTCGCTGCGCAGATACGGCCGCATCACGTTTTCCAGATAATACTGCACATGATCCAGCAGCTCGCCGTCACCCGAAAACGGCGCGCCTTCAAGCGGCGCGGCGGCGGACAGGCAGCGCCGCAGCGTTTCGTCCCCCTCGACAAACGCCTGCGGGAAAGCGCGCTCTTCGCGGCAGGGGGATGCGGCCTTTGCCAAATGGCCCGACAGGCGGTCGAGGAAGGCCTTCCCCTCGCACGCGCCGGAGGTCTCCTCAAGCGTCTTTACGGCGGCGCTTTCGATCGCGCGCGCGCCGTACAGCAGCTTTCTGCACACCCTGCCCGCGTCCTCATGGGGCGCCCGCCAGCCTTCAAAGATGTAGCCGAGCGAGCGCGCCTCCACATAGCCCCGCTTCAGGTAATACCCGGCCTGCCGGTTGTGCCCATGGATCACGCTCACGGAGCCGAGCAGCTTGATCGCGAAACCCGAGCGCAGCAGACGGACGCCGAGATCGAGATCCTCGGCGTAATCGAAGCGGTATTGAAAGCGCATAAAGACCTTTCGGTCGATCGCGCAGGCGACGTCGTTCAGCGAAGCGAGCGGCCGGATCACATCCATGCTCTCGTTTCGCCGGTCTTTTCCGATCGCGTTGAGCCTGTCCCCGTCGGCGATGCCCAGATAGCGCGCATGGTGGAACGCGCCGGCCTTGTAATACAGATCCGTCCCTTCGGGGCACAGCTCCCGGCAGCTCACCGCGCCGGCCTCGCCGCAGAGAATCGGCTGGATCATGCGGCTGAGCCAGTCCTCCCCGGAGGGAAGCGCATCCTGCGTCATAAAGAGCAGGATCGACCCGCGCGCGCGGCTCGCGCCGAGATTGCGCGCATAGGAATGCGAGAACCGCTCGTGGTCGATGGCGATGCAACGGACGCCGTATCGCCTGCACAGTTCGATCGTTTGATCCGTGCTTCCGGAATCCACCGCCACGATCTCAACGCCCGGCACGCCCGTCTGCGCGCGCAGGCCGGCGAGCAGCGTTTCAAACCGCGGCCCGGGGTTGTATGTGGGAATGACGACGGAAACCGTCGCCTGGCGTTCGCTCTCGTCCGCGCCGTCCGGCGCGGGGCCTTCGCCGTTTCGACCGCCCTCATCGCCGTCCTCGCGCATGAGCTGCGCAAACGCCGCGCGAACGCTCTCCTTGTAGACCGCGTAGGAGAAGTACCTGTCATAGATCGCTCGCCCGGCCCTGCCCGCCGCCCGCGCTTTTTCCGGGTCGTTCAGGTAGTCTCGAATACACGCGGCCAGCGCATCCGGGTCGTCGTTTTCGTAGACGGCGCCGCCCGTCTCCCGCAGGAGCGATGCGCTGCCCGTGTGCTCGGAGCAGATCACCGGCTTGGAGAGGATCAGCGCTTCGGTGACGACGATGGGCATCGGGTCGTCCAGCGACGGGCAGATCAGGCAGTCCATCCGGGCGTAGACGTCCTTCAGCTCCCCGGGCGGCAGCTCGTCGATATACGCCGCGTTTTCCGGGAAGCTGTCGCAGAGGCTCTTAATCGCCTTGTAGCTGGGCGGATTGCATCGCTTGCCGACAAAGAGGAAGAAGCACCGCTCCCTCTCCTCCGGCGTCAGCCTCAGGATCGCTTCGGTCAGGATGTGGTAGCCCTTGCGGTGCTCCAGCGCGCCGACGCCGGCGAAGAGCATCTTGCCCTCCGCCGCGGCGGGAAGGCAGTGCGGCGGATTGCGTAGCTCCCCCGAAAAATCCGGGATGTGATAGAGCAGCTCCCGCACGGCGTAATCCGGCCGGTATTCCTCCAAAACGCCTTTGGCTCGGGGGCCGACGGCGTAAACGTACACGTTGGACGGCAAAATCCTCGGCATTCTGGCGACAAGCTCCGGCAGATAGGAGGCGTGCGCCTCGTGAATCCACCACAGGATCGGGATCTCGAGGCCGTTCATCGCCAGAATGACCGGCAGGGAAACGATGGTGTTGGCGACGACGAGGCTGAACCGCTCCGCGAAGCCGCGGGCGCTTTCCCCGCGAAACAGCGCGGGATAGACGATGACCGGCACGCCCTCCTCCGCCGAGATCGCGGCGAGCTTGCCGTCCGACGGCGAGATGATCGCAGGGCAATAGCCAAGCTCCTTCAGGCACAGCGCAAAATAGCGAATCGCCATCGGCGCTCCGGTCAGCGTCAGCTCGTGCGAGACCAGCAGAACCTTTTTTCCCCGCGCCGTATCGTAGCCTTCCAAGACCTCCGGCCGATAGCACTTGACGCCATGCCGCGCCTTTTCCATGCGGCGAAGCTGGCCGGCCATCTCCCGAAAGCCGGCGAAGGTCAACGCCTTCGCCAGGACGACCCGCCTTCTGCCCTTCAAATACAGTCCCGCTTTTTCGATCATCGAAGCGATGCCGTTCGTTTTCAGGTACAATATCCCCTTGCCGGCGATCCTGACGCAGTGGATCGACTTCGCTTTATCCAGCGCCGTCCGCAGCGGCTTCGTCAGCTTCGATCGCGCCGAGCGGTCAAGCGGCGAATCGGCCGCTTCGTCCCGCGCTTTCGGTATCTTATCCATCCCGCATTTCTCCCCTCCGAAGGCCCGCTTTGACGGCCCGTTTCCTTGACGCGAACGGCTTCCTCAAACGGATTATACAGGGATTTACAGGGGTTGTCAACAGATTTGAAAAGCCTTGCGCGGCTTGACTTTCCCGGCGCGCGGCACTATACTGTGTTCAACTCGATTGCACGGAAGGAAACCGCGCTGCTTTCGCTTTCGGAGGGAAAGGCCATGAATGAAACGCTCTACGCGCACGCCAATGAGATCGCGCGGCGCGCCATCGCCGCGGTGCTGCCGGACGAGGCGGTGCGCCGCGCGCTGGCCGGGCGCGCGTTCCCGGGGGGCGTGTTTCTGGTCGCGGCGGGCAAGGCCGCCTGGCGGATGGCCGACGCGGCCGTCTCGTGCCTGCCGCCGCTCGCAGGGGGCGTCGTCATCACCAAGGACGGCCACGCGCGCGGCCCCATCCCGGGCTGCGAGTGCTTCGAGGCCGGGCATCCCGTGCCGGATGCGCGCGGCTTTGCGGCGACCCGGCGCGCGCTGTCCCTCGTCTCCGGCCTCGCGCCGGAGGACACGGTCGTCTTCCTGCTCTCCGGCGGCGGCAGCGCGCTCTTTGAGCTGCCGCTGATCCCCGGCGAGGAATTGCAGCGCATCACCGCGCATCTGCTCGCCAGCGGCGCGGACATCGGCGAGATCAATACCGTGCGCAAGCGGCTTTCCGCCGTCAAGGGCGGCCGCTTCGCGCTGCGCTGCCGCCCCGCGCGCGTGCTCTCGATCCTCCTGAGCGACGTGCTGGGCGATGCGCCGGACAGGATCGCCTCCGGCCCGGCGTACCCCGACCCCACCACCTGCGCCGACGCGCTGCGCGTGTGTGCGCGCTACGGCCTGCGCCTGAGCGACGAGGCGCGCGCCTGCCTCGCGCAGGAGACGCCCAAGGCGCTCGATCGCGTGGAGACGCGCGTCGAGGGCAGCGTGTCCGCGCTCTGCCGCGCGGCGGGCGAGGCGGCGCGCGCGCTCGGCTATACGCCCGTCTTCTTGACCGACAGGCTCTGCTGTCAGGCGCGGGAGGCCGGGAGCTTTCTCGCCTCCATCCTGCGCAGCCACGCGGGCGGCGGCGATTCGCTCGCGTTCATCGCGGGCGGGGAGACGGTCGTGCGCGTGACGGGCCGCGGGCTGGGCGGGCGCAATCAGGAGCTGACGCTCGCCGCGGCGGAGGGCATCGCCGGTCTGCCGGGCGCGGCGGTCTTCAGCGTCGGCAGCGACGGCACGGACGGCCCGACGGACGCCGCGGGCGGCTACGCGGATGGCGACACCGTCCCGGCGCTGGCCGCGGCCGGGCTGAGCATCCGCGATGCGCTCGCGGACAACGACGCCTATCACGCCCTGTCGCGCGTCGGCGGGCTGATCGTGACCGGGCCGACCGGGACGAACGTCAACGACGTCGCCGTCGCGCTGCTGCGCAAGGAGGGCTGCCGGTGAACGCCTCGATCCTCGCCTTTTTCGCCGGGCATGAAGCTGCGCTGCCCCTCTACGAGGCGCTGGAAAATGCGGTGCTGGCGCGGTGTGCGGGTGCGCAGGCGATCGCCCAGCGGACGCAGATCGCCTTTCGCGCGCGGCACGTCTTCGCCTGCGCGTCGTTCCTGCCCGTGCGCCGGGCGAAGGAGCGGCCCGCCGTCTATCTGACGGTGACCTTCGGTCTGGCGCGCGCGCTCGCCTCGCCGCGCGTGGACGCCGTCGTGGAGCCGTACCCAGGGCGATTTACGCACCATGTGCTCGTCGCCTCGCCCGAGCAGATCGACGAGGAGCTGCTCCGCTGGATCGACGAGGCGTTCGCGTTTGCGCAAAGCAAGCGCTGACGCTTGCAAAGCCGCCCCGCGCGCGGTATAATGAGCGCGCATCTTTTTGATCGGGAGGACATCATGGAAACCATTTCGCGCATCGCCAGCTTTTCGGTCGATCACGACAAGCTGCTGCCCGGCCTCTACGTCAGCCGTGTGGACGGCGACGTCACCACCTACGACCTGCGCACCCGCCGCCCGAACTCGGGCGAGCTGATGGACAACGCGACGATGCACTCGGTGGAGCACATGTTCGCAACGTTCATCCGCAACGGCGTGCTCGGGCCGCAGATCGTCTACTTTGGCCCGATGGGCTGCCAGACCGGGTTTTACCTTTTGGTGCGGGACGCGGACAACGACGCCGTGCTGGAGGCCGTCCGGCAGACGCTCGCGCGCATCCTCGCCTACGAGGGGCCGGTCTTCGGCGCATCGCGCAAGGAATGCGGCAACTACGCGAACCTCGACCTGTCCTTAGCCAAGGCGGAGGCGCGGCGCATCCTCGAAAACCTCGACGCCCGCCCCGTGACCTTTGCCTATGAGGAGTGATCGCATGATCGGCATCATCGCCGCGATGGATGTGGAGATGGAGCGCCTGCGCGCGCGTATGGAAGGCGCGCGGGAGGAGACGGTGAGCGGCGTGCGCTTTGTGCGGGGCCGTCTGGAGGGCCGCGAGGTCGTGACGGCGGTCTGCGGCATCGGCAAGGTATTCGCCGCGCTCTGCGCGCAGACGATGATCCTGCGCTACGCGCCGGAGTGCGTGATCTGCACGGGCGTCGCCGGGACGCTGACGGACAGGCTATCGATCGGGTCGATCGCGGTCAGCTCGTGCGTCGTGCAGCACGACATGGACACCACCGCGCTGGGCGATCCGCCGGGGATGATCTCGGGGCTGAACCTCGTGGCGCTGCCCGCGGACGAGGGACTCTCCCGGCGGCTGATCGCCTCCGCCAAGGCGCTCGGGCTGAACACGCTGCTGGGGCCGATCGCCTCGGGTGATCAGTTCATCGCCAGCGCTGCGCGCAAGCAGGAGATCGTCCGGCAGTTCGGCGCGATCGCGTGCGAGATGGAGGGCGCGGCGATCGGGCAGGTCTGCTTTGTCAACGGCACGCCCTTCTGCGTGCTGCGGGCCATCTCCGACAGCGCCGACGGCTCCTCGCACATGGATTATCCGCAGTTCGTCTCCCTCGCGGCGGAGCGCTCCGTCGCGCTGCTATGCGCGTTCGCGCGCGGGGACGGCGAGTAACGCCGCACGAAAGGGCCGATCTTATGGAAAACCGTTCCCGCGCCGCCGCGCTGCGGCGGTATCTGCTGCTCTCCTTCGGCGTGCTGGCCATCGCCGTGGGCACCTATTTTTTCAAGTTTCCGAACAACTTTTCCACGGGCGGCGTCAGCGGCCTGTCGCTGATTCTGGGGCGGCTTCTGCCCTCGCCGTACCTGACGCCGAGCACGCTCACGCTGGCAATCAATCTGTTGCTGCTCTTGCTGGGCTTTGCGTGCTTCGGGCGGTCGTTCGCGTTCTCGACGGTGTATTGCTCGATGCTCTACTCGCTCGCGCTGACCGGGTTTGAGCGCGCGTTTCCGCTCTCCGCGCCGCTGACGACGCAGCCGTTCCTCGAGCTTTGCTTTGCGGTGCTGCTGCCCGCGTTCGGCTCGGCGGTGCTGTTTCATCTGGACGCCTCCAGCGGCGGCACGGACATCATCGCGATGATCGTGCGCAAGTACACGAGCATGAACATCGGCGCGGCGCTGATGGTCGCCGACGCCTTGATCGCCGCCTCGGCGCTGTTCATCTTCGGCGCGGAGGCGGGCCTGTTCTCGATTCTCGGCATGCTCATGAAGTGCTTCCTCATCGATTCCGTTACGGACACCTTCCGCCGCCGCAAGTGCTTTCAGATCATTACCTCCAATCCCGATCCGATCGTCGAGTACATCGTGCATACGCTGCACCGCGGCGCGACGCTCGAGGAGGTGCGCGGCGCGTTCAGCAATGAGGAGAAGTCGCTCATCATCACCGTGCTCACGCGCGCGCAGGCGCTCTCGCTGCGGCGCTACGTTCACACGGTCGATCCGCACGCCTTCCTCGTCATCACGACCTCGACGGAGATCGTCGGCAAAGGCTTCATGCCCAGCTAGCGGCCTGTGGCCGCTTCCACTTCCGAACTGGTTTGTAGATGTTTGAGACTTTGACGCACGAGGCCGCGGCTTATGGCCGCCTCCATCTCCGAATGAGTTTGCTAAAACTTGAGGTTCTGTCGCACGAGGCCGCGGCCGGCGGCCGGTGGCCGCTTCCATCTCCGAATAAGTTTGCTAGAATTTGAAACTCATGCGCACGAGGCCGGCGGCCAGTGGCCGCTTCCGCCTCCGAACTGGTTCGTAGGTGTTTGAAGCCCTTGCGCACGAGGCCGCGACGATGCGGCTTGCGGCGCGACGCGTATCTTTCCCCTCGTCCTCCTTTGGCGGCTTCCCATGTGAAACCGCAGCTTTGAAAGGAGCGACCCGCTTTGAAAAACCTCTCGCGCGTCAACACGGAGCGCATCCTACACGGCAGTCTCATCCGCGCGATGCTCTCGATCTCCATCCCCATGGTCGTCAACAGCTTCCTGCAAACGCTCTACAACCTCACGGACACCTACTGGCTGGGGCGCATCGGCACGGAGCCGCTGGCAGCGATCAATCTGGTGACGCCGGTGCAGAACGTGGTGATCGCCTTCGGCGGCGGCGTCACGATCGCGGGCGCGGTGCTGGTGGCGCAGCACATCGGCGCGCGGCAGGAGGCCGAGGCGCGCAAGGTGGCCAACCAGATCTTCGCCTGCGCGATGGGCTTCGCACTGGTGTGTGCGCTGACGCTCTGCCTGCTGACGCCCGCGATCGTCGCGTGGCTGGGCGCGACGGGCGCGACGCGCGCGAACGGCGTCACCTATCTGCGCATCGTCATCCTCGACATGCCGTTCCTGTTCACGGTCGATCTCTATCAGGCGACGCGGCAGGCGCAGGGCGACACGGTGCGCCCGATGCTGCTCAACCTCTTGGGCATCTCGCTGAACCTCGCGCTCGACCCGCTGCTGATGGTCGTCTGGCGTCTGGGTTCGGCGGGCGCGGCGCTGGCGACGCTGCTGGCGAAGGCCGTTCCCGCGGCGATCGCCCTGTACCTGATGAGCCGCCGGAGCGAGCCGATGCGCCTTTCCCCCGCGCTGATGCGCCCGGAGCGCGACAAGCTGCGGGACATCGTGCGCATCGGCCTGCCCGCTGCGCTGGGCAACAGCACGATGCAGCTGGGCTTTTTGCTGATGTCGCGCAGCGTGCTCACCTACGGCGTCAACGCGATGGCGGCCTACGGCATCGGCAACCGCATCAACGGGCTGATCTCCCTGCCCTCGACGAGCATCGGTTCGGCGGTCAGCACGATCGTCGCGCAGAACTTCGGCGCGCGCCAGACGCGCCGTGCCGAACGCGGCTTCTGGCTGTCGATGGCGTGCAGCGTGATCTTTCTGGCGATCGGCGGGCGGATCCTTTCTCTGCCCTCGGTCTCGCGCGCCATCGTCTCGATCTTTTCCAGCGACGGCGAGGTCGTCTCGCTCGCCTCGGAGTTCCTGAGCCTGATGGCCTTCTGGTGCTGGACGAACGGCGTACACGACGCCTGCTGCGGCCTCTTCCGCGGCACCGGGCACACCGAGCTTTCCGTCACCGGGGACGTCTGCCGCATGTGGCCGTTCCGCTTTGGCACGCTGTTCTTCTGCCAATACGCGCTGCACATGGGCGTGCAGAGCGTGTGGCTGGCGGTGGTCGTGAGCAACGGCCTCAGCTCCGCGATGCTGCTCATCATGTACGCCACCGGCGTCTGGAAGAAGTCGCGGCTGTCCCTGCACGGCGACGCCCAGAGCGCCGCGTGATCGCTTCTCCCTACCACGCAAAAAGGCGCGGGCGAATGCGCTTCGTCCGCGTTTTTTTGTTTGCGTTGAATAAACCATTCCGTCATAAGTGAATGAGCATGCAAAGGCAGGATAATGCGACTTTTCATGAACGACCCACCCGGGATCGCTTCGCCTGATATATGGGGAACGAACACTGTCGGAGCGGTGGCTGTATAAGTCTTTGTAGCGCTCGCCCGGGGAACTCGCATAGTCGTGAGCTACGCTCGCTCCTGTTACAATATATTTGCCTCACGGATGCGGCAACCAGTCGCAGACGCGAGACATCTCGTTG
>CANRLC010000036.1 GCA_947631405.1 uncultured Clostridia bacterium
GGGGGAGCTGTCGGCCAAAGGCCGACTGAGAGGGTTGTACCCCGCTTTGGGAGTGAAAAGACTTCTTTGACAGACTGCAGCGCCGCTCAGCTTTTTGCCGGGCGGCCCTCTTCATATCTCATTCAGTCCAGATGAAACACCAGCTTCAAGTCCTCGCTCACCGGGCTGTTGTCCGGGTTCGTCTCCATGATGTCGGCCATGTAGTCCCACCACTTGCGGTTGATCGCCGTGTCCGCGCCCGCCGCCCACAGCGCCTCGTCCTCGATCTCGATCACGCCGTAGAGCGTCAGCGTCTGGCGGTCGAGGAAGATCGAATAGTTTTTGCCGCCGTGCGCGTGAATCATGTCCTTCATCTCCGGCCAGAGCAGGTTGTGGCGGCGCTCATACTCGGCCTCCTGCCCCGGATAGAGCTTCATCTTGAATCCCTTGATCACGTTCTTCGCCTCCTTTGAGCGTTTGTTTTCCTTGATTATAGCAGAAAATGCCCGGCGCGGGTAGCCCCCTTTTGCGCGCGGCCCCGCCGCCTTTGACAGACTGTTGCCGCTCGATCGCAAAAGCGCGCCGCAGAATGTTAAATCTTCGCCGAGATCGCATTTTTCCATTGACATCAGTCTGCTAAAGCGCTAAAATACCGTATAGCTGTTTTGGGCCGATTGTGCAGGCGCGGCCCGGGACGGGGTGACGATTTGTCGACACCCTTTGCAGGCGAGCGCGGGCAATGCGCCCCCGCTAGGCAAGCGGCTTGCACATCATAAGGAGGTCAAACGATGAAGAACACCAAACGCTGGGTCGCCCTGTTCATGGCGCTCGTCATGAGCTTTGGGATGACCGTCGCCTACGCCGAAGACGCGGCTGCGGAGGATGATTCCGCCGTATACGAGATCGTCTCCGAGCAGGTTTACAATGCCGCGATGGGCGATTTCTATGAGGCCTACATGAAGGCGAAGGATCCCAGCCTGACCGTCTCCGAGCGCTTCGCGCTGATGGCCGTCTCCGAGGCAAAGCTGATGGAGGACGCCGTCATGCTTCCGCTGTACACGGATGGCGGCAACTATGCGATGAACCGCATGGCTCTCCATAGCAACAGCTCCGCCCTGTGGGGCTTCGACGCAAACCGCTATCATCAGCTTCTGGTCGCCACCGAGCCGATCCGCGGCGCCGATCAGACGGCGCTGCGCCTCGCGTGGAACGAGAAGCGCGGCACCGGCGAGTACGAGCAGTACGCCAAGGATTACCTGACCGAGCAGGGCTACACCCTCAAGGACACTTACACCATGACCTACAACAGCGATCCGCAGACGTGGGACACCCTCGCCTCCTCCCTCGCGGTGGACGGCGAGGCGGTCTGCAACACCTACGAAGGCCTGCTGGAGTACGACAACGAGAACGTGCTGCAGCCCGCGCTGGCCACCAGCTATGAGACGAGCGAGGACGGCACCGTCTACACCTTCCACCTGCGCGAGGGCGTGAAGTGGGTCGATTCTCAGGGCCGCGAGATCGCGCCCGTCACCGCTAACGACTGGGTCGCCGGCATGCAGCACATGTGCGACGCCATGGGCGGCCTCGAGTTTCTGGTCGGCTCCGACGGCGGCTGCGGCATCGTGAACGTCGACGCCTACATCAACGGCGAGATCACCGACTTCAGCGAGGTCGGCGTCAAGGCGCTGGACGACTACACCCTGCAGTACACGCTGGAGCAGCCCTGCAGCTTCTTCACCACGATGATGGGCTACAGCATCTTCGCCCCGATGAACCGCGCCTATTTCGAGAGCCAGGGCGGCAAGTTCGGCGCGGACTACGATCCCAGCGCGGCCGACTACCTCTACGGCACCGATCCCGACCACATCGCCTACTGCGGCCCGTACCTCGTGACGAACGCGACGGCGAACAACACCATCGTCTTCTCCGCCAACCCGACCTACTGGAACGCGGATAAGATCAACATCCACACGATCACCTGGCTGTATAACGACGGCTCCGACGTCATGAAGCCCTACAACGACTTCAAGGCAGGCGTGCTCGACGGCACCGGCCTGAACACCAGCTCGCTGGAGCAGGCGCGCATCGACACCTACGGCGACACGGGCGAGACCTACTTTGACCGGTTCAGCTACATCTCCTCGACGACCGCGACGAGCTTCATGTCGTTTATCAACCTGAACCGCACCGCCTTCGCGAACGTCAACGACGAGACCACCGTCGTCTCCCCGCAGACCGAGGAGGACAGGGTTCGCACCAACGCTGCGGTCAGCAACGTTCACTTCCGCCGCGCGCTGTGCTTCGCCGTCGATCGCGCCGCGTGGAATGCGGCCCAGGTGGGCGAGGAGCTGAAGCTCAACGCCCTGCGCAACTCCTACACGCCGGCGAACTTCGTCAGCCTCGAGGAGGACACGACCATCGACATCAACGGCACCGCGACCACCTTCCCGGCCGGCACGTTCTACGGCGAGATCATGCAGGCGCAGCTCGACGCGGACGGCGTGCCCATCACCGTGTACGATCCGAACCAAGAGGCGCTGGGCGACGGCTTTGACGGCTGGTACAACCCGGAGAACGCCAAGGCCGAGCTGGCCATCGCCGTGGAGGAGCTGAAGGCCGAGGGCGTCGAGATCAGCGCGGAGAACCCGATCTACATCGATCTGCCGTATCAGAGCAACAACGAGAACCGCACCAACCGCACGATGGCCCTCAAGCAGGGCGTGGAGAACGCGCTGGAAGGCGTCGTGGTGAACGCCGTCGCCTGCGCGGATCTCAACGAGTGGTATTACTGCGGCTACTACAACAGCTACGGCTACGAGTCCAACTACGACTTCTACGATCTGTCCGGCTGGCAGCCGGATTACGGCGATCCTTCCTCCTATCTGGACACCATGCTGCCGGATTACGTCGGCTACATGACCAGGTGCCTCGGCGTCTATTGATGCCCCCGCGACTGAAACAATGCGCATTGCAGCAAGGGAATGGGGGTTTCCCCATTCCCTTGCGCATTTTATAGGTGGTGGATGATATGACGAAATACCTCGCAAAGCGCCTGCTTCACGGCGCGTTCTCCATCTGCGTCGTCGTCGCGCTGGTCATGATCATGATCTACAGCATGCTCGACCGCATGCTCGTCTTCGCGCAGGATCCGGTGTACTCGCATCAGGGGAACAACACGAAAACGACCTACCGCTACCAGAAGTGGGAGGAGTACGGCTATCTCGATTACGTTCCCTTTGCCGACTACCTGCTATCGCTGCAGCGCAGCGGCGCGATCGACGAGGAGACGCGCGCCGGCGCGGCGGCCATCGCCAACACGCCCGCGGGCGACTCGGAGCTGACCGCCGAATATGTGGCCAAGTTCACCGAGGAATACGAGGCGAAGGGCTACACGGTGACCCGGCTGAAGGCGGTCATGCAGGGCAAGACCAAGCGCTACGCCAGCGGCGGCCAGCCGCAGCTTTTCGCCTACCGCGACATCCCGCTGACGCATCGCCTGCTCGATTATTTTACCAGCCTGCTGGACATCGACAGCATCCACTACGTCCCCGAGGACGCGGACATCGGCGAGCGCGGCCTCACCTTTACCACGCGCGATCCCATGTACGGCGGGGAAAAGTTTTCCCCCGCGATCCTGGGCAACGGCACGCGCCACAAGTACCTCGTGTACTTTGACGGGCGCTTCCCGTTCATCCATCAAAACGTCGCGACCATCCATCTGGGAACCTCTTACACCGTCAATACCGGCGTAGACGTGTTCGACACGATGACCCGCAGCCAAGGCTCCTATGTGCGCTCGACCATCGCTTACCCGACGGGCCTCGTCGAGGAGAGCGCGGACGACCTGCACACCGCCGTGTATTCGGCGGGGTCGCTGGGCACCAGCGCGGTCTACGGCGACCGTTTCACCGACGATTATACCAGCACCAGCACCGTGCGATCCGGCTTCTCCAAGATCGGCTACTCGTTCGTCATCGGCATCATCTCGGTGGTGATGGCGTACCTGCTCGGCCTGCCGCTGGGTCTGGCGATGGCGCTGCGCAAGGACAAGCTGATCGACAAGATCGGCACGATCTACATCGTGTTCATCATCGCGGTGCCGTCTCTGGCGTATATCTTCCTGTTTAAGGCCATCGGCGGCCGAATGGGGCTGCCCACCACGTTTAACATGGAGCAGTCCGGCAACCGGATGATGTACATCCTGCCGATCATCTCTCTGGCGCTGCCCTCCGTGGCGAACCTGATGAAGTGGATGCGCCGGTACATGATCGACCAGATGAACTCGGATTACGTCAAGTTCGCCCGCTCGGGCGGCTTGACGGAGGGCGAGATCTTCACCAAGCACATCTGGAAAAACGCGATCATCCCGATCGTTCACGGCATCCCCAGCAGCGTGCTCTTCTCGCTGACCGGCGCGATCATCACCGAGCGCGTGTACGTCGTCCCGGGCGCGGGCAACCTGCTGACGGAGGCCATCAACAAATACGATAACGGCGTGATCGTCGGCGTGACGCTGTTCTACGCGGTGCTGTCGGTGCTGTCCATCATCATGGGCGACCTGCTCATGGCGGCTGTCGATCCGCGCATCTCCTTTACGACGAAAGACAGGTGAGCGATATGGAAGATTTGAGCCGATTCAGCCTCTCCGAAGAGGAGCTGTTCTCCCATGTGGATCACAGCGAACTGGAATCCGAAAAGATCACCGCGCCGCGCTACAGCTATTGGCAGTCGGTGTTCCGCGTGTTCTTCCGCAACAAGCTGAACATCGTCATCCTCGCCATTCTGATTTTCCTCGTCGCCTTTGCCTACATCTACCCCATGCTGACCGAATACGACCGCTTCGGCAACCTGCTCAACTCCACCACCAAGCATCTGGGGCCGGCCGCGGCGATTCGCCAGTTCGGCTTCAGCATCCACTGGCTGCTGGGCACGGGCGGCGCGGGCGAATCGACGTTCGACGCGATCTGGAACGGCTCGCGCATCTCGATCTCGCTGGCGTTCATCTGCGCGGCGATCAACATGTCCGTCGGCGTGCTGCTGGGCACGGTCTGGGGCTTCTCCAAGCGCGTGGATAACGTGATGACGGAGGTCTACAACGTGCTGGGCAACGTGCCCTACATCCTGCTGATCTCGGTGCTGGTGATGCTCTTCTCCCCCAGCTTCTGGACGATGGTGCTCGCGCTGACGATCACGGGCTGGCTCTCCATCGCCTACTTCATCCGCACGCAGGTGGTCATCATCCGCGACCGCGAGTATAACCTCGCCAGCAAGTGTCTGGGCACCTCCACCGTGAAGATCGCGATGAAGAACATCCTGCCGTTTATGACCAGCGTCATCGTCACGCTGCTCGCCACGGAAATCCCGTCCTACATCTCCTACGAGGTGTTCCTCTCCTACATCGGCATGGGCCTTTCCGAGATGTCGCTGGGCCGCCTGATCTACGCCGCCGAGGGCGCGATGGTCACGCCCGGCTGGGAGATGGAATTCTGGGCGCCGGTCGCCATCGCCTCGATCATCACCGTGGTGCTCTACGTCGTCGGCCAGAATCTGGGCGACGCCTCCGACCCGCGGACGCACATGTAAGGAGGCGCGAGCATGAGCGACAAAAAAGTGCTGCTGTCCATCGAGGATCTCGTCGTCAAGTTCCGCGTGCGCGGCCGCATCCTGACGGCCATCCGCGGCATCTCGCTGGACATCTACGAGAATGAATCCATCGCCATCGTCGGCGAGAGCGGCTCCGGCAAGTCGGTCTTCACCAAGACCTTCGCCGGGATGCTCGACTCCAACGGCTTTATCGATCAGGGTAAGATCATCTTTAACGACCCGCAGCTCGCGGATACGACCGTCGCCCTGACGCCCGGCGCGCGCAAGCTGATGCAGGGCACGCTCTCGCGGCTGAACGCGATCTCCAAGGCGGAATTGGGCGCCGGCACCTACCGGCAGATCGTGGAGCTGGACGCCGAAAAGCGCCGCCGCTGCAGCGTCAGCGACGAGGAGCGCGCCGCCGCCGAGGCCGAGATCAAGGCCCTGCGCGACGAGCGCACCACCCTCTTTAACGAGCGCCAGACCTACGACCCGCACAAGGAGCGCGCGCGCATCCGCGAGGCGGAGAAGAAGCTGAAGGATTACGACGCGCGCCTCTTGGCGCTGCAAAAGGCGCAGCAGGCGAAGGAAAAGGCCCGCAAGCGGGAGGCCGCGCAAGACCGCGAATACCTCGCCCATTACGCGCAGGAGCGCAAGCGGCTGCAGGAGCAATACAAGCGCGAGACTAGCGGGGAGATCAGCGAGGCCGTCCGCGCGCGCAACGAGGTGTTGGGCAAGGAGATTCGCCTCTCCGTGGGGCGCTACGGCCTCATCAAGCGCGTGCGGCTGACGCACCGGCTGCTGGTCGCGCTCAAGAAGGCGATGCAGCTCGGCGTCGATCTAAACGACGAGGAGCAGCGCAACAAGGTGTTTGACACCGTGGTCTTCCGCGTGCGCTACCTCGACGAGACGCCCGACAAGCTGCACGGCACCTGCGTGCTGAACCTCGCCAACGTGAAGGAGACGCAGGACTGGGTGCAGATTCGCGGCAAGCGCATCGCGACGGTCTTCCAAGACCCGATGACCTCGCTCAACCCGATCATCACCATCGGCAAGCAGATCTCCTCGGTCATCATGAAGCATCAGGGCTGCTCGGAGGTCGAGGCCCGCGCCCGCGCGCTGGAGATGATGCGCAAGGTCGGCATCCCGAAGGCGGAGCACCGCTACGACGACTATCCCTTCCAGTATTCCGGCGGCATGCGCCAGCGCATCGTCATCGCCATCGCGCTGTCCTGCCAGCCGAAGATTCTCATCTGCGACGAGCCGACGACCGCGCTGGACGTGACCATTCAGGCGCAGATCTTGCAGCTCATCAAGGATCTGCAAAAGGAGTTTGGCTACACCACGGTCTTCATCACCCACGATCTGGGCGTGGTGGCCAACATCGCCGACCGCGTGGCCGTGCTCTACGCCGGGCAGATCGTGGAGCTGGGCACGGTCGAGGAGGTCTTCTACGACCCGCGGCATCCCTACACATGGGCGCTGCTCTCCTCCATGCCGCAGCTCGCCGAGCGCAACACCACGCTCTACTCGATCACGGGCACGCCGCCTTCGCTCTACAACAGCATCACCGGCGACGCGTTCGCCCCGCGCAACCCCTACTGCATGAAGATCGACACGCTGGCCGAGCCGCCGATGTTCAAAATCACCGACACGCATTACGCCAAGACGTGGCTGCTCGATCCGCGCGCGCCCAAGGTGGAAAAGCCGGAGGGCATCAGGGACATTCACGAAAAGCTCATGAGAGCCTTCAACGTGTGAAAGGGGAAGGAAAAACGTGGTTCAACGCGATCAAAAGACGGAAGGGCGCGTTTCCAATTTCCCGGAACACGGCCCGCTGGATGAAAACGGCAGGGAAGTCCTGCTCTCCATCCGCAACATCGACATCACCTTCGGCAAGGGCGACAGCGCCGTGAAGGCCGTCACCGACGCCTCCTTCGACATCTACATGGGCGAGACGTTCTCGCTGGTCGGCGAGTCCGGCTCCGGCAAGACGACGATCGGCCGCGCGGTCATCCGCGTCAACCCGCTCTCCGCGGGCGAGATCCTCTACAAGGGCGTGCGCATCTCCGGCAAGATCCCGCGCGCGCTCGACCGCAAGGTCATCCGCAACATCCAGATGGTCTTCCAGGACCCCGCCGCGTCGCTCAACGAGCGCGCCACGGTCGATTACATCATCTCCGAGGGCCTGTACAACTTCAAGCTCTTTGAGAACGAGGCCGACCGCGTGCGCAAGGTGGAGAAGATCATCGAGGAGGTCGGCCTGCTGCCGGAGCACCTGACGCGCTACCCGCACGAGTTTTCCGGCGGACAGCGCCAGCGCATCGGCCTCGCCCGCGCGATGGTCATGGAGCCGGAGCTGGTCGTCGCCGACGAGCCGATCTCCGCGCTGGACGTGTCCATTCGCGCGCAGGTGCTCAACCTGCTCAAGAAGTTCCAGCGCGAAAAGAACCTCACCTATCTGTTCATCGCGCACGACCTGTCCATCGTCCGCTTCATCTCCGACCGCATCGGCGTCATCTACAAGGGGCGCATCGTCGAGGTCGCGGGCGCGGAGGAGCTGTTCGATTACCCGCTGCACCCCTACACGCATTCGCTGATCTCGGCGATCCCGATCCCTGATCCGAAGCTGGAAAAGAACAAGGTGCAGTTCGTCTACGATCCCTCCGTACACGATTACAGCGTGGACAAGCCGGAGTTCGTGTGCATCGGCCACGATCACTACGTCTACGGCAACAAGAAGGAGATCGAGCAGTATCGCGCGCTGCGCGAGAAGGGCGAGCCGATCAAGGCGATCACCATCGCCGGGCCGGGCGAGGTACACGCCGCCACGCAGGAGGTCGCGCCCGACGCCGAGGAGGATCAGTTCCTCAAGACGCCGCTGCACGACACGGGCAGCGTGTGGTACACGGTGCTCTCGTTCTTCCTGCCGGTGCTGGGCATCATCGCGGCGCTGGTCTTCAAGCATTTCAAGCACCTGCGTAACTACAAGGCCTGCCGCAAGGGCGCGCTGATCGGCTTTGCGACGATCGGCGTCATCCTGCTGATCTTCCTGCTGTTCCTGCTGCTGGTGGTGATCTGATTTGAGCCGCACAGCGAGGGCGCGGCGCGCGCCGAATGTGCCGCCCGTGACGCGGGTGGAGCTGCCCGGCAAGGGGCAGCGCGCCCGCTGGGCGCTCGCGATCGCGCTGGGCGTCGTGGGCGTGTGCCTGCTGGTGTACGCGTTCGTGCAGCTCGTCACCGCGCACAGCGGCTGGCAGGAGATCGAGGCGAACACGACGAACGGCCCGAGCTGCGCGGAGGAATTCGTGCTGCTCTACGATCTGGGTGCGAGCGGCGTATCCGCCGGGGCGGAAAACCGCGCCATCGCCGCGCTCTACACGAAGACGGCCGAGCGCGCCTTTCAGCTCTTCACCGCCGACCTCGCCTATGCGGGCGTTCACAACGTTCGCTACCTGAACGAGCACCCCAATGAGGAGGTCGAGGTGGACGCGGCGCTCTACGACGCGTTCGCCCTGATCGAGCGCTCGGGGGATCGCACGCTCTACCTCGCGCCCGCGTGGGAGACGTACCAGAGCCTGTTTTTCAGTCAAGACGACGTACAGGCCGCCGCCGTCGATCCCTGTCGGGACGAGGTGCTGCGCGGGTTTTACGCCGAGGTTGCGGCCTATGCGCGCGACCCGGGCGCGGTGCGCGTGGAGCTGCTGGAAAACTCGCGGGTGCGGCTCGCGGTATCGGACGCGTATCTCGCCTTCTGCGAGGAGGAGGAGATCGGGCGGCTGATCGACTTTGGCCCGATGACGAACGCGTTTGTGGCGGACATGCTCGCCGACGCGCTCGCGCAGGCCGGGTACACGCGCGGCACGCTCTCCAGCTACGATGGATTCCTGCGGCCTCTGGGCGCGGACGTGGCGGTCTCCTGCAACGTGTACGCGCGGCTGGGCGGCGTGGTCTACTCTGCCGCCGCGCTGCGGGGCGAGGGGCTGCGCTCGATCTGCGCGCTGCGCGCCTATCCGATGAACAGCCTCGATTCCCGGCGGTTTTACGCCTATGCGGACGGCGAGATGCGCACGGCGCTGCTGGATGTGCGAGACGGCCTGCCGCGGCATGCTCTGGACGAGCTGACCACCTGCTCCGAGACGCTGGGCTGCGCAGAGTCGCTTCTGGCGCTGCTGCCGCTCTACGTCGCGGACGAATGGGACGAGCGCTCGCTTCTGCCGCTGGCGGAGGATGGGCTATACGCCGTCTATGCGCGGGGCGCCGAGCTGCGCGCTTCCAGCTCTCGTCTGGTTCTCGACGACCTCTTCGACGCAAACGGCGTTCGCTTCACCGCCGCGCTGATCGACGGCGCAAAGTGACATAAGCAAAAAGAAGGAGCTAAGAGAGGCTCCTTCTTTTTTTGGGGGTACGCTGGGCTGCCGCCCAGACCTGCCCGGGGGATATTATCCCCCGAACCCCCGCTCCATCCCCGCTACGCGGGGATGGACGTTTTTTATTCAAGTAGCTTCAGCAACTCTGATGAAGCATGATCCTGCGTCGCGGTAAATCTTCTGCACTGCGCAGAGCATATCAAAGGATTATCGCCTACGGCTTCACATACTCCCGCGGCGACGCGTGGTAATATCCCCTGAACGCACGGTAGAAATTGCTGGTGTCGTTATAGCCCACCATCGCGGCGACCTCCTCGACGGAGAGGCTGGTTCCCTCGAGCAGCGCCAGCGCGCGATCCATCCGCTGCTCGAGCAGGATTTCGGAGAACGTCCTGCCGGTCTTCTTGCGCAGCAGCGAGGAGACGTAGTTGGGATGGTAGGAAAAGTGGGCGGCCGTCATCGCGAGGGTCGCCCTATCCGCGTGCTCGCCGATGTATCGGATCATCCGGTCGGTCAGGGATTCCCTCCCGGCCTTGGCGGAGGTTTTGCGGTACTCCCGGGCGACGTGCATCAGCAGCGCGAGGGTCAGGGGCTTCAAGATCGCCTGCGTATCCTCCTTCCTGTCCGCGTATTCGAGGATCATCATTTCCAGCAGCTTTCGGAACGGATGCCCGCTGCCAAAGCTCAGGGCGATCACATCCTGCGAGAAGCGATCCGTCTGCGGGTCGAGGAAGAAGTGAAACATCGAGTTATCCACGGAGAGCGACGAGAGGTATTCCCGAAAGAAGGCGTTTTTCTGGATCAGCACGCCGACGATCACGATGTCTTTGTCGGAATCCCCGCGAATCGCGTACCCGCTGAACGGCTGTCCGATGTAGCAGCCGTTCTCCCTGATGGTGAGCAGATTGTCCGACCGGGTGCTGAGCGCCTGATAGTCACCGCGGTACGCAAAATTGAGGAAGAAAAAGTCCTGCCGGTGGAAGACCTCGCTCACATGGCGGGTTTTGAGCACGCAGACCAGAACGTCCTCCTGCGGCTCCCCGGGCCAGTAGGACATGACCTCGTCGCTCTCGCGGATGCTTTCCGGCACGAAGTCCCAATGGAGCTGAGGGAACGCATCCCCCAGCTTTTGCAGCGCGTCTTCAAGGGTCATGGGGCGTCACCTCCTGCGACAGCATCGCGCAAATCTTAAAAAAAGCCACTATATCGATGAAGAATCGCCGCTGAATCTCCCCACGCGAAAGGCTAGAATGGAATCGCAAGGCAGCACACGCGCCTTGAACATCGCCAAACGAAGGGGAATTCAGATGATCCGCACCGCATCCAAAACCACCAACATGACGGAGGGAAACCCCGTCCGCATCATCATGGCCTTTGCCGTGCCGCTTCTGATCGGCAACATCTTTCAGCAGGTCTACAGCCTCGTGGACACCATGATCGCCGGCCACTTTCTGGGGGACGACGCGATCGCGGCGATCGGGGCGACGAGCGTGCTGTATTCGCTGCTCATGAATCTGGCGTGGGGCCTCAACAACGGCACCTGCGTCGTGCTCTCCCGCCTCTTCGGCAGCGGGGACAGGGCGCGTTTGCGCTGCGGCGCGGCCGCGATGATCGAGCTGAACGCGATCGTCGGCGCGCTGCTGACGGCGCTCTCCGTGCTGCTCTTGCGGCCCGCCATGCGGCTGTTGCTGACGCCCGAGGACGTGTTCGAGGCGTCTTACCGCTACATCGTCATCATCCTCGGCGGAATGCTCACCACCGTCGCCTACAACGGCAGCGCGGGATTCCTGCGCGCGATGGGCAACAGCCGAACGCCGCTGTTCTTCCTCATCCTGTCCAGCCTGCTCAATCTGGCGCTGGACGCCCTGTTCGTGATCCTGCTCCACACCGGCATCGCGGGCACGGCGCTGGCCACGGTGATCGCGCAAGCCGTCTCGGCGGCGCTATGCGCGGCGTATATCTTCAAAAACTATCGGGAATATCTGCCCCGCGCCGCGGATTGGAGAATCGATCGCGCGCTGTTCGGCGAGATGCTCTCCACCGGCTTCTCGATGGCGATGATGCAGTGCGTGTTCTCGCTGGGTTCCGTCGTGCTCCAGCGCTCCATCAACGCGCTGAGCACGGCCGTCATCACGGCCCACACCGCGTCCCGCCGCGTCTACGAGATGCTGATGATCCCCATGTCCACCGTCTCGAGCGCAACCAGCACCTTTGTGGGGCAGAACTACGGGGCGAAGCGCTTCCGCCGCATCCGGGAGGCCAACCGCAAGATGCTCGTGGTGGAGCTGATTTGGTCGGTCTTCTCCGTCCTCGTCTGCTGGACGCTGGGGCGGCCGCTCATCGTGCTGCTGACCGCCACGCAAAATGAGGAGATCATCGCGAACGCGCTCCTCAACCTGCGCCTAAGCACCGCGTTCTTCTTCCCGCTAGGCGCGCTGTTCATCCTGCGCTACTCCATGCAGGCGATGGGCCACAAGGTGCTGCCGGTGCTCTCCAGCACGATCGAGCTGGGGGTCAAGATCGCCTCGGCCGCCGTGCTGGTGCCCACCCTCGGGTATCTGGGCGTGGCGGTGACGGAGCCTGCGATCTGGTGCCTGTGTGCGCTGTTCCTCGCCGCCTTTTATGTCACGATCGGCCATCAAAGGCAGCCGGAGGAAAATGCCTGACACCTTCCTCAGATCAATGCTACTCATTCTGTCATTGGGATACGCAGGACAAGCAAAAGCGGGAGTACGCCACTTTTCATGAACAACCCGCCCGGGATCGCTTCGCTACCGGGCTACCTTCTGCAATCGCTTCGCGATTTGGGGTACGTTGGGGCTACCGCCCCAAACCCTGTCTGGGGACATTGTCCCCAGACCCCATCCTGTGCTTCGCACCATATGAAGGTTTTATTTGAGAAAGGTATAAGTGAAGCGCCGCCGGGGTCTTCTCCCGCGCGGCGCTTGTATAGGCGAACGGCCCGCGCCTACAGCGTCACCTGCGCGCCGCCGGGGATCTCGATTGGCTCGCCGTTATCCACGCGCAGCCACGCGCTGGCGACGGACGGGTTGTAGACGAAGCTGTTGTCCGCGGCGAATTGCAGGCGGGCAAACACGTCCACATAATCCACGATCTCGATGTTCGTCGCGTACCAGATGTCGTCGCGGCCGCCCATCTTCTCGCAGAAGCCCTCGATCAGCGACCAGTTGCCGTCCCGGTCAAACTCGTAGCTGTGCCCCCAGACGTACATCAGATACTGATACTGCGGCTTGGCGAGCGCGAGGAATTCGTCCGCCAGCTCCATCAGGCGATGGCCGTGGTGGCAGGTCGCCTTCCAGCGCATGAAGTCCTCCGGCATGGCGAAGCCGTCGCTGTTGCCGACCACGCGCGCGTAGCGGATGCCCGTGTGGCGCAGCATGTCGCAGATCTCCGGGCTGGTCGAGCCGTTCGGGTAGGAGAGGCCGCGCACCGGCGCGCCCATCACGCGCTCCAGCGCTACCCTGTCCTCGAGCACTTGGCTGACCACGCTGGGCATCGGGCAGCGCGCGATCGTCGGGTGCGTCACCGTGTGGCAGGCGACCTCGTGCCCGGCGTACAGCGCGCGGTACTCCTCCGGGCGGATGCGGTTTTCGTCCGTGTTCATCAGCCCGGAATTGAGGTGGAACGTCCCCCTGATGCCCGTGCGGTTGAACAGCGCGACCAGCCGCCTGTCAGCCAGCTTGCCGTCGTCGTAGCTCATCGTCAGGCATTTGTACTTGCCGCCGGGGAAACAGGTGTAGACCGTCTTCATCGCGCGTCCCTCCATGTCGGTCGGTTCTTTTATGCCGGGTTTGGGCGAAAGCGCATGCCGCCCGCCGCGATGCGGCGGGCGGACGATGGCGCCTTAGCGCCAGCGGATCTTGCAGTATTCGTTGACCAGCGGGTCGTCGCAGAAGCGCGCGCTCTTGGCCCAGTTGGGCTTGTCCACGCCGAAGGCGCGGGCCGTCTTGTCGCCCTGATTGCGCAGCGCCGTGCGCACGGAGATCATCGCGTTGATGTCCTCCTTTGTCAGCGTCGTCGCCGCCTGCTCGAAGGAGACGAGCATCGCGTCGTGGGCGTCCACAAGGCTTTGCAGGCTCTCCTCCTGCTCCGGCGTCATCGCGCCCGCCTGCTCGCAGGTCTCGATCAGCTGGCGCGTCAGCGCGACGTAGCGCACCACGGCGAGGCCCTCGTCGGTCAAAAACTCGGCGTGATCGTAACTCACGAAGTCGAGCGGCTCCGCGTCGATGCCGTAGACCTCCTTGAGCACCGCGATGCGGTTGTCCTGATCGGTGAAGGTGAAGTTCCAGCCGGTGAGCGTCAGCTTGTACGGCCCGGTGAGCACATAGGAGCCGATGGCGTCGGCGTCGAGGGTGAGCGCCAGCGGCAGGAGCGACGTGATGTCCAGCAGGGTCAGGTCGGTGAAGATGTTGAGATCGTCGCTCTGCAGCAGCTGCGTCAGCTTGGGCACGAGCTTCACGTTCTCCTGCTTGATCTTTTCAAAGACCGCCTTCATCATCGCGCGCTGGCGGCGCGTGCGGCCGATGTCGTTGTGATCGACCGTCGCGTTCGTGCGGGCGCGCACATAGTCCATGATGCCCTGCCCGTCCAGATGCTGCATGCCCTTCTTGTAGTGACGCCCGGAGTGGCCCTGATAGGCCATGTCCATGTCGAAGTCCACGCCGCCGATGGCGTCGCCCAGCGCGATCATGCTGCCCATATCCACCGCGCAGTAGCGGTCGATCTGGATGCCGCCCAGCAGCCACGCCGCGGCGTCCTTGGTGTGGCCGATGCCCTCCTCCACCTCGGTGCCGCAGTTGACGGCGGCGTTGAGCTTGTACACGCCGTGTACGTTCGGGACGTAGGTGATCGTGTCGCGCGGCAGCGACACGAGCGAAACCGTGCCGTCCGTGCGGTTGACGGAGACGACCAGCACCGCGTCGGTGTGGCAGTTTTCCAGCGTCTTCTTCTTGCCGCTGCCCCAGTAATCCTCCATGCCGTAGTCGATGCCCAGCAGGAGGATGTTGAAAAAGTCGTCCTCCGGCTCCACGACGGGAACCGGGCGCGGGTCGATCAGCGGGTGATTCGAGGTCGCGGGTTCGCTCACCGCCAGCGCCGCCGTACAGGGCAGCAGCGCCATCAGGCAGGCCGTCAGCGCGCACAGCGCGGCGCGCAGCTTCGTGATTCTCATGTTCTTCTCCTTGTTCAAAGCGGCAGGCGCTTTACACGCTCTGCCGCAGGATTTCCATCGGGTTCTCGCACATCAGCGCGCGGCCCGTCTCCTCGCCAAAGCGGTCGCACAGGCGCTCGTAGCAGGCCGTCATGCAGGTGTGCCGCCCGTCCATATCGTGCGAATCGGAGGCGATGTAGTCGATCATCCCGTCGCGGATCAGCGAGGCGATGAAGCGGTCGCGCAAAAAGCCCTGCCGCCGGACGATGGTGCGCGCGTTCACCTGCATGCGCACGCCGAGATGCTCGCGCAGCTCCTCGAACTGGCTCGCATGCTTGAGGCAGCGGTAGCGCTCCACATGGGCGAACACGGGCATGAAGCCGCGCGAGCCGACCTTGCGCGCCGCCTTTTTGAGCTGCTCGTATTCCTCCGTGGGCAGAAACTCGAGCAACGCGAAGCGCGACCCGGCCAGCGTGGCGGCCTGTCCCTCCTGCAAAAGGCGCGGCGTATACTGCGTATACAGAAGCTCCGCCCCTGTGTAGAGGCGGATCTCCATGCCCTCCGAGGCACACCAGTCCCGCACGCGCTGCAGGCGGCGCAGGTACTTTTCCTTCGGAAACTCCACCTCGCCCGGCGTGACGTGCGGCGTGGTGACGATGTCGCGCACGCCGTCCTCGTAGGATTCGCGCAGCAGCCGCTGCGTGGCCTCGAAGCTCTGCGCGCCGTCGTCCACCCGATAGACGAGATGGTGGTGGATGTCTACAAACATCGCTCAGCCTTTCTTGCTTCTGCGGTAATAGTTGCTGTTATAGTGAGAATAGTAGGAGCGGTTGTAGTACTTCTTGGAGGAGATGGTGTCAAACGTCACCTTGTTGATGATGCAGCCCATGATGGGGCATCCGGCCTGCTCGATCTGGCGGCGCGCGGCGACCAGCTCGCGGCGGCGCGTGTGGTTGTATTCGCACACGAGCACCGTGCCGTCGCAGTTGCGGGCGATCTCGGCCGCGTCGATGACCAGCCCGACGGGCGGCGCGTCCACCAGCACGATGTCGAATTCGTTCGCCAGCGCGTCGAGGAGCTGGACGAACTCCTTGGAGTTGAGCAGCGGGATGGGGTTGAGCACGTCGCGCCCCTCCGGGACGAGGTACGCGCCGTAGAGGTTCGTCTCGTAGAGGACGTCCTCCATGCCGCAGTAGCCCGCCAGATAGTGGGCCAGCCCCACATACTCGCCCTCGACCTCGATGCCGTAGCGGTTGATCGTGGCGGACATGCGCAGGTCGGCGTCGATCAGCACGACGCGCTTGCCGCGCCGCGCGAGGTTGCGCATGATCTGCATGGCCATGTAGCTCTTGCCCTCATGCTCGGAGACGCTGGTGAGGACGATCTTTTTCTGGTTCCGGCCCGCGAAGGACAGGTTGGAGCAGATGGTGTTGAGACTCTCGGCGCTGGTGTAGTCCAGCTTCTCCATCCGATGAATGGTCGCCTTTTTCATCAGCTATTCGCCTCCCTCTTGGTCACCTTGCGCTTGGCGGCGTTCTTGGCCACCGGAACGGTGCGGTTGACCAGCGGCATGATGCCCAGCACGGCCAGCCCCAGATGCTTCTCGATGTCCTCGTTGGCGCGGATGCGGTCGTCCGTCACGAACTGGATGGCGACGAAGGCGCACATCGCGAACATGCCCAGCACAAAGCCGATCACGATGCCCATCAGCTTGTTGGGAGCGGCGGGTTCCTCCGGCAGGGAGGCCGTTTCAAAGAGGGTCGGCTGCTGGCTCTCCATCCGCTGCGGGATGAACTCCTGCGCGACGAGCGCGTAGGTGTTGGCCAGATTCATCGCCTCGACGGGATCGGTCGATTCGGCGGTGATGTACAGGATGCGCGTGTCGCTGGGGTTGGAGACGGAGATTCGCTTGGTCAGCGCCTCGTACTCGGTGTCCAGCCCGAGCCTGCGCACGACCTCGTCGTAGACGTGCCGGTTGCTGAAGACCTCCTGATAGTCGGAGGTGAGGTAGTTGCCGATCTGCAGATCGGAGAGGTTGACGATGGAATTGCTCGCGTTGAGGACGTAGAGCTTGGCCGTCGCCTCATACGTCGGCGTGATCACGAACAGCACAAGGATCGCCGCGATCAGCGCGCCCAGCAGCGCCGCGATCGCGATCTGTTTCCACTTTTCGAGCAGTCGGAGCATCAACTCAAGGAGGTCGATCTCCATCTCGTCGTCCTGCGAGACCACCGCGTCCGCCTGAGCGATCGCGCCGGGCTGCATTACCCGCATCGCCTGTTGTTCTTCTGTTGCCATTCTAGCCGCTCCTTGACTGTCATTCTGAATAGGCTAACCCCCCCCCGCGGAATTTCGCAGGGCAGAGCAACCGACGGCACGCGCAAAGCGCGCGTCCCATAGACCTTCTCATCATAACACATCGGCCCATTTCCGTCAATATATAAAAAGCAGATAAAAGCATCTCCGGCGCTGTCTTTTTCTGCCTGAGGATATGGAAAACGACCGCCGCAGTGCGAATCTGCGGCGGCGTTGTGCGTGTTTGGGGAATATGACGGAAATTACGGGCGCTGGCCCATGCCGCCCTCGAGCGTGAGGGTCTCGCCGGTCATGTACTTGAAGTCCGGGTTGGCCAGCTGCACGCAGACGCGGCCGATCTCCAGCTCCGCGTCGCCGAAGTGGCCGGCGGGCGGCATGTGGACGTTGGCCTTAAAGGCGTCGGGATACGCCTTCTCGAACTGCTCGAGCTGCGCCGTCCATGCCAGCGGGCAGACGATGTTCACGTTGATGCCGTCCTTCGCCCACTCGGTCGCGGCGACGCGGGTCAGGCCGCGGATGCCCTCCTTCGCGGCGGCATAGGCGCACTGGCCATAGTTGCCGAACAGGCCGGCGCCGCTGGCGAAGTTGACCACGCTGCCCTTGGTCTCCTTGAGGTAGGGATAGCAGGCCTTCATGTAATAGAACGCGGCATACAGGCCGCTGTAGAGCGCGAGATCGAACTGCTCGGTGGTGTGGTCGGCGAGGGTCACGCCGCTGGCGGACGCCTGCGCGTTGTTGATGAGCACATCGATGCGGCCGAACGTGTCGATCGCCTGCTTGACCACGCCCTGCACGACGGCGAGGTTGTCCGCGCCGGCGTTGACGTCGGCCTGCACGGTCAGCACGCGGATGCCGTAGAGGCGCTCCAGCTCCTCCTTGGCGTCCTCCAGCTTCTTCACATTGCGGCCGGTGATGACCAGATTCGCGCCCTCCTTCGCGTAGGCGGTGGCGATGCCGTAGCCGATCGAGCCGCAGCGGCCGTCGCTGAGGACGGCGCGGCCCGCGCCGGTGATGATGGCGGTCTTGCCCGTCAAAAAGCCCATGGTGATCTTCTCCTTCCGGTTTTCAGCTTCGCCCGGCCCGACGCATGCGCGCCTTCGCGCCGGGCGGCGAAGGCGGACAAATCTATTATAACGATTTCTTCCAAAAAACGCAAGAGAAAAACAGGGTCGCGCGCGGGGCTTCGCTTTTTCGCGCGCGCTCGCCCTTTTGCGCGGCGGCGCATTGTCATTTTCGCGTCCGTATGCTATACTTGGGGGCTGTGCCGCCCGGCCCCACGCCGGGCGCAAGGAGGAGCTATGCGATGAAGATGCGCTTGACGAAGACCCGCCCCTTTTTGAGAATCGCCCTGCTCGCGGCGCTGTGCGCCGCCCTGTTTTCGCTCGCCGTCCCCGCGTGCGCGCAGGAAGCGCCCATGCGCGTGTGGACGCTCTCCGGGCCGACCGGGATCGGGATGGTTGGGATGATGCGCGACAACGCGGGCGAATACGCGTTTTCCCTGACCTCCGCGCCGGACGAGATCGTCGCCGCGATCGCCAGCGGCGAGGCGGACGTCGCCGCCTGCCCCACGAACCTCGCCGCCGCGCTCTACCAGAAGACGAGCGGCGGCGTGCGGCTGCTGGCGCTCAACACGCTGGGCGTGCTGCACATCGTCACCGCCGACGAGGACGTCCGGTCGATCGAGGATCTCGCGGGGCGCACCGTCTACGCGACGGGGCAGGCCGCCGTGCCGGAGTACGCGCTCTCGTACATTCTGGAAAAGAACGGCCTCGCCGACCAAGTGACGGTCGAATACGTCGCCGAGCACAGCGAGCTGGCGACGATGCTGGCCACGGGCGCGGCCGAGATCGGCGTGCTGCCGGAGCCGCACGTCACCGCCGCCATCGCGCGCAACCCTTCGCTGCGCCGCGCGCTCGACGTGACCGCGCTCTTTGAGGACGCCGCCCGCGCGGACGGCAACGCCGACATGACGCTCTCGATGGGCTGCGTGATCGCGCGCGCGGACTACGCGCAGGCGCATCCGGAAAAGATCGCCGCGTTCATGGACGCCTACGCCGCGTCGGTCGCGTGGGTGAACGAGGACGTCGAGGGCGCGGCCGCCGAGGTCGAAGCGCAGGGCGTGATGCCCAGCGCCGCCGTCGCGCAGGCCGCCATCCCGAACTGCCACATCGTCTTCGTCGAGGGCGAGGCGATGCGCGCGCAGATCGAGCCGCTCTATCGCCTGCTCTTTGAGGCGAACCCCAAGTCCGTCGGCGGCGCGCTGCCGGACGACGGCTTCTACTATGCGCGCTGACGGCGCGCGCGCTCGCCTCTTCGCGCGGCGCGCGCTCGTCATCCTGTCGTATCTGGCGCTCTGGGCGCTCGCCGCGCGCGCCGTCGGCCAGCCGCTGCTGCTGCCCACGCCGGGCGCGGTCGCAAGCCGCCTGCTCTCCCTGCTGCCGCAGGGCGCATTCTGGCGCTCGCTCCTTGCGACGCTGCTGCGCGCCGCCGCCGCCTACGCGCTGGGCGTGCTCTGCGCCGCCCTGCTCAGCGCGCTGTGCTGCCGCTGTGCGCTCGCGGACGCGTTCGTCTCGCCCCTGCTCTCGGCCGTGCGCGCGACGCCCGTCGCGTCGTTCATCGTGCTGGCGCTGGTGTGGCTGAGCAGCGCGCGCGTGCCGGTGCTCACGGGCTTTCTCATGACGCTGCCCGTCGTCTTTTCCGCGCTCACGCAGGCGCTGCGCGCGATCGACCCGAAGCTGCTCACGCTCGCCCGCGCGATGCGCTGGGGGCGGCTGGCGACGCTGCGGCACATCGTGCTGCCGTCGGTGATGCCCGCCTTTGCGGGAAGCTGCCTCGCGGCGATCGGGCTGTGCTGGAAAGCCGTCGTCGCGGCGGAGGTGATCGGCACGCCGAAGCTGGCCGTGGGCGCGCGGCTCTACGAGGCGAAGATCTATCTCGAGACGGATACCCTGCTCGCGTGGACGCTGACGGTCGTGCTGCTCAGCGTGCTGCTGGAGACGGCGCTGCGCCGCCTGATCGCGCCGATGATCCGGCCGGAGGCGCTCCATGATTGAATTTGACCGCGTATCGTTTTCCTACGGCGACAAGCCCGTGCTGCACGCGTTCTCCTATCGCTTTGAGGCGGGCCGCCGCTACGCCGTGCTCGGCCCCTCCGGCGCGGGCAAGACGACGCTCGTCCACCTCGCGGCGGGCCTGCTCCTCCCCACGAGCGGGCGCGTGACGAGCGACGAGCGCGCGAGCGTCTGTTTTCAGGAGGATCGGCTGCTGCCGTGGTACACGGCGCGCCAGAACGTGGCGCTGGCGCTCTCGACCTCGCTGCGGGACGAGGCGGCGCTCGCGATGGCGGACGGGTTCCTCTCGCGCGTCGAGCTGACGGGCGACGAGGCCGACGCGCCCGTCGCGCTCTCCGGCGGCATGAAGCGCCGCGTAGCGCTCGCCCGCGCGCTGGCGCAGCCGTCCACGGCGGTGCTGCTGGACGAGCCGTTCCGCGCGCTGGACGCCTCCACCCGCGAACGGATGCTCTCGCTTGTGCTCGAAAAGACGGAGGGCAAGCTGCTGCTGCTCGTGACGCACGAGGAGGAGGACGCGCAGGGGATGGAGATTGTGAGGCTATAAAGGGACGCCGCAAACCCGCGGCGTCCTCTCTTATTCATTCATTCTGTCATGGGTTATACGGAGCAAGCAAAGGCGGGAGGCCGCCACTTTTCAGGAACGACCCGCCTGGGATCGCTTCGCTTCCGGGCTGCCTTTTACAATCGCTTCGCGATTGGGGGGTACGTTGGGGCTACCGCCCCAAGCCCTGTCTGGGGGCATTGTCCCCAGACCCCATCTTCCCGCCGCGCGGCGCGCGGGCGGCGCAGGCCGAGCATCCGCAGCAGCCCGCGCAGCGGCCCGAGCATCCGCCCGCGGCGCAGCAGCCGGAGCGCATATCGCGCGCGAAGGCGCGGGCCAGCCGCCAGAGCAGCGCGGCGAGCGCGATGGAGACGATCAGCGTGGCCATCGGGCATGCTCCTTTCATTTCGCGCGGTAGGCGACCGAGAGCGTCTCGCTCTGCTTGTAGGGCCTTATCATCGCGACGATGAGCGCCGCGAGCGCCGCCACGGCGCAGACCGTGCCCAGCCCAAAGGTCGTTTCCCCGGTGAACAGCCCGCCGAGCTGATAGACGATCAGGGCGCAGACGTAGGCGAAACCGCACTCCCAGCCGATCGCGGCGAGCGTCCAGCGGCCGTTGTTCATCTCGCGCTTGATCGCGCCGATGGCCGCAAAGCACGGCGCGCACAGCAGGTTAAAGATCAGGAAGCTGTACGCCGAGAGCGGCGTGAACTGCGCGGCGATGCTCGCCAGCCCCGCAAACTCGCCGCTTTCCACCATCTCCAGCGCGTCGCCCGCGACCGCGAACAGCGTGCCGAACACGCCGATGACCTCCTCCTTGGCGACGAGGCCGAGCATCGTCGCGACCGTCGCCTGCCACGAGCCGAAGCCCAAGGGGCTGAAGAGGAACGCGACCGCGCCGCCGATGGCCGCCAGCAGCGAGGCGTCCATGTCCTCGACCATGCCGAACGCGCCGTCCACGAAGCCGAAGGAGCTGGCGAACCACACCACGACGGACGCGAGCGTGATGATCGTGCCCGCCTTCTTGATGAAGCTCCAGCCGCGCTCCCATGTGCCGCGCAGCACGTTCTTGACCGTCGGCAGGTGATAGGCGGGCAGCTCCATGACGAACGGCGCGGGCTCGCCCGCAAACGGCCGCGTCTTCTTGAGGATGACGCCGGAGACGATGATCGCCGCCACGCCCACGAAATACGCGCTGGGCGCGACCCACCACGCGCCGCCGAAGATCGCGCCCGCCATCAGCGCGACGATGGGCATCTTCGCGCCGCAGGGGATGAACGTGGTGGTCATGATGGTCATGCGGCGGTCGCGCTCCTGCTCGATGGTGCGCGAGGCCATGACGCCGGGCACGCCGCAGCCGGTGCCGACCAGCATCGGGATAAAGCTCTTGCCCGACAGGCCGAAGCGGCGGAAGAGGCGATCCATGATAAACGCGACGCGTGCCATGTAGCCGCAATCCTCGAGGATGCAAAGCATCAGGAACAGCACGAGCATCTGCGGCACGAAGCCGATGACCGCGCCCACGCCGCTGATGATGCCGTCCACGATCAGACCGGTCAGCCAGCCGGCGGTGCCGATGCCCTCAAAGAAGCGCTGCGCCGCGGGCACGACCCACTCGCCGACGAGCACGTCGTTCGTCCAGTCGGTGAGCGCGCCGCCCACGGTCGAGATGGCGATGGTGTAGACCAGCACCATGATCGCCGCAAAGATCGGCAATCCCAGCACGCGGGAGGTCATCACCGCGTCGATGCGGTCGGAGACGCTCATGCCGGAGCGGCTCTTTTTGAGGCAGCCCTCGACGATCTCGCCGATGTATGCGTAGCGCGCGGAGGTGATGATCGACTGCGCGTCGTCGTCCATCTCGCGCTCGCAGTCGGCGATGTCGGTCTCGATGTGCGCGAGCACGTCCTTGGCGATGCCCAGCTTCTCGATCACGCGTTCGTCGCGCTCGAAGATCTTCACCGCGAACCAGCGCTGCTGCTCGGCGGGCATGTCGTGCAGCGCCGCCTCCTCGATGTGCGCCAGCGCGTGCTCCACGCTGCCGCCAAAGCGGTGCCGCGGCACGGTCTTCTTCCCCTCCCGCGCCATCTGCACGGCGCGCCGGGCCGCCTCCATCACGCCGTCCTCGCGCAGCGCGGAGATCTCCACCACCGGCACGCCGAGGCGCTCGGACAGCTTCGCCGCGTCGATGCGGTCGCCGCGCTTGCGCACGACGTCCATCATGTTCAGCGCGACCACCATCGGGATGCCCAGCTCCGCGAGCTGCGTCGTCAGGTAGAGGTTGCGCTCCAGATTCGTCGCATCGACGATGTTCAGCAGCGCGTCCGGCCGCTGGTCGATGAGCACGTTGCGCGCGACGACCTCCTCCATCGTGTACGGCGAGAGCGAGTAGATGCCCGGCAGATCGGTGACGACGACGCCCGTCTCGCCCTTGAGGCGGCCTTCCTTTTTCTCCACCGTCACGCCCGGCCAGTTACCGACGAACTGATTGGCGCCCGTGAGCGCGTTAAAGAGCGTGGTCTTGCCGCTGTTCGGGTTGCCGGCAAGCGCGATTCTGATATCCATCCCGTTCCTCCTTTAGTTAGAAAAATCTAACCCTTGTCCCGAAAAAAATGGGGCTTGCCCCGCCGCGCATCAGCGCACCTCGATGCACTCCGCGTCCCGCTTGCGCAGGCTCAACTCGTACCCGCGCACGGTGATCTCGACGGGGTCGCCCAGCGGCGCGACCTTGCGCACGGTGACGCTCACGCCCTTGGTGATGCCCATGTCCATGATGCGGCGCTTGAGCGCGCCCTCCCCGCCGATCTTCACGACCGTGACGGTGCTGCCGATTTCGGCCTCCCGCAATGTCAATGCGATTCCTCCTTTCGCGTTTTCGACGCCCGTTGCGGCGTCAGACCATGATCTTCACCGCGAGCTCGCGGCTGATCGCCACGCGGGCCTCCTTCACCTGCACGATGAGGTTGCCCGAGATGGCCGAAACCACGCGCACCGGCTCGCCCTCCACAAAGCCCAGATTCTCCAGATGCGCGCGCACCGTGGGGTTCCCCGAGATCCTGCGGATAAACCTTTGCGATCCCACTTCCGCCATCGTCAGCGGCATAAGCGACCCTCCTTTTGATTAGGTTCTGCTAACGCCAAGATATTAGCATCTTCTAACTCTTGTGTCAATCGTCCGAGACGTCAAACTTTTGCTAGGTTTATCTAACAAATTGTCTAAAATTTTTGCATGAAATCGCATCGAGCACTTGCAAAAGGGGCGAAAATATGCTATAATAAAATTTGTGAATTGTACTTACCGTGCGTTTGCAGGCGTTAGGAGGCGAGCACCTTGGCCGTATCCGAGGCAACGGAAAACTATCTGGAAACCATCTACATCCTCTCTCTGGAGCACAGCGAAGTCCACGCGGTGGACATCTGTTCGTATCTGGGCTACTCCCGGCCGACGGTCTCCATCGTCCTGCGCCAGATGCGCGAAAACGGTCTGGTCACCGTGAACGACGAGAACCACATCTACCTCACCGACGAGGGCCGCGCCATCGCGACCGCGATCTACGAGCGGCACACGCTGCTCACCGACCTGTTCATCTCCATGGGCGTCTCCAAGGAGACCGCGCTGCGCGACGCCTGCAAGATCGAGCACGATCTGAGCGACGAAACCTTTCAGGCGATCAAGCGCACGGTCGGCGTCGGGGACAAACACTGAACCCAACACACAAAACGGCGTCCCTTCTCCTCCGGCGGGGAGAAAGGGACGCCGCTTTTTTCCTTCGGGCAAAGGTCACATACCATTCTCAAATCAAATGATCGAACTACTTTATCATGGGTTATACTGAGCAAATAAAAGCGGGGTGGCGCAACTTTTCATGAACGACCCGCCCGGGATCGCTTCGCTACCGGGCTGCCTTTTACAATCGCTTCGCGATTGGGGCTACGTTGGGGCTACCGCCCCAAACCCTGTCTGGGGGCATTGTCCCCAGACCCCCTCCTGTGCTTCGCACCAAAATGTACTAGTCAACAAAAACTGGACACAAACAGCGAAGAAATTAGACACGCGCATTTTGAAAATGGGACTCACGAA
>CANRLC010000037.1 GCA_947631405.1 uncultured Clostridia bacterium
GGGCGGTAGCCCCAACGTTCCCCGGCGCGTAGCGCCCACAAATCAGTAGCCCGGTAGCGAAGCGATCCCGGGCGGGTTGATCATGAGAAGTCGCGTTGTTCTGCTTATGCTTTCCCGGAGAACCCGATAAACAGAGTACATATATCATTTAATCTGGGAATAGTATCAGACCCCATTCGAGTCCTTCTGCCCCCACTAAAAAAGGCCGGCTTAGCCGGTCTTTGGCAGGGGCAGAAGGACTCGAACCCTCAACAAAGGTTTTGGAGACCCACGTGTTACCATTACACCATACCCCTAGGCACTTGTGTAGTATAGCACGCGGATCGCCATCTGTCAACGCCCAATTTTGCGCGGGCGTCGTCAGTCGGCGTAGGTGACCTCGGCGTCGGGCGCGTTCTTCTTCACGCTCTCGATGCCGTTCAGGCAGGAGGCCTTCGCCTTGTAGCCCTCGCTGGAGCCGATGTTCTCGCCGTTGGTCGCCAGCAGGCGGAAGCGATACTCGCCGCCCTTGTCCAGATAGATCTGGAACTTGGGGTGCTTCTGCTTGGCGAAATCCTCCTCGGTCGTGTCCTCGATCGCGGCGGGCACGGCGTTCTTGCGCACGCTGGCGACGCCGCCCTGGCAGGACGCCTTGCTGGAGTAAACCTCGCTGGTGAGGATGACCTCGCCGTTGCCGGCCTTCAGGTCGAACTTGATGCCGCTCGGCACCGTGCGGATGACGAACTTGCCCATGGTGCTTCTCTCCTTTTCTTTCGTCCGGCGCGCGCGCGCCAGTCTCTTTGGCCTTAGTATAACATCAAATCGCCCATCCTGCAATCATAATTCGCAGGTTTTTACAAATCCGCCTGCGGAAGCAGCGCGCGCGCGTCGCGCCACGCCCCGTCCTGCGACAGCTCCAGATGCAGATGCGCGCCCAATTCCGCCTCGCAGGGCACCGCGTCCAGCAGCAGGCCCAGCGGCTGGCCGCGCGTCACGTTCTGCCCCGCCGTCACGAGGCAGGTCGCCAGCCCGCAGTAGCGCGCGCGCTGCCCGTCCGTCTGCTCGACCTCGACGCGCCAGCCCCACAGCTCGTCCCGCACGGCGAGCGACACGGAGCCGTCCGCCGCGCAGAGCACGTCCTCCCCCGCCGCGCCCGCGAGATCGAGGCCCGCGTGCGGCTGGTAGCAGGCGAGCGCCTCCCAGAGGATCGGGACGGTCGGGTCGCCCTCGCGCAGCACCGCCCCGGAGACGGGCCGCACCCGCGTGCCGCCCAGATGCGCCACGGAGAGCGCGTTGAGCGGCGCGAGCGTCGGCAGCGGGGAGGACGTCGGTCCGGGCGTCGGCAGCGGCTTCGCCGTCTCCTGCGCGATCTCCGGGGCGTTCGCGGCGGCCTGCACGTCCTCCTGCCGCATCTGCCATGTGAACAGCGCGCTCGCCGCGATGACCGTCAGCGCTGCGCCCAGCGTCACCAGATAGGCGTAGTCCAGCATGAACGCCTTCGCCCGCAGCATCGCCGCGAGCACGCGCGAAACCCTTCTCTTTTCCATGCGCATCCCTGCCCTTTCCTTGGGGACAGGATGCCCGCCCGGCGCGCGGCTTATGCAGATTCTGGAAGCGCCGCGCTATTTTTTCGCGCTGAGGATCATCCCGAACAGGCCGCCCGCGGCCAGCCCCATCCCCAGATCGGCGAGGTAGCCCGTCAGCTGCACGCGCGCGCCCATCAGCAGGCAATAGCAGACGATGCCCAGCGCCATGTAGAGCAGGCCCACCGCCGCGCCCCGCAGCGGCCCGGCGTCCTCTCCGCCCATCGCGCAGGCCACCCCGGCGAGGATGGACACGAACTTGACCACCTGATTGATCGCGGTGATCGCGCGGTCGCCGGCGTTCCACCAGTTGAGCAGCAGCGCAAAGAGCGCGATGCCCAGCACCGTCACGCTCGCGGCGACGAGCACGCCCTTGAGCGTCATGAGCAGCGGGCTGCGCGCCTTTGCGCGCGGACGCCGAAGGCCGCGGCGCATCGAGCGGCGGAAGGAATCGAGTCCGCGCTCCCTGCGCGGCGCGAACGGCTGACCCTGCTGCGCCTGTTTTTCCATGATCGTCCCTCCAATCCCATTCGTGGGCGAAAAAAAGACCGCCCTGTCCTCGGGAAAACCCTATGACGGAGCGGTTTACATTATGCGGCGCGGATCAGATGAGCTGCTCGGCGTCGTTGGTGATGGAGAGCGTGTCGATGTTCTTGACGGCCCAGCGCGCGAAGACCAGCGGCGTCTTGGCCTCGCCGACCTCAACGGTCAGCACGTCGTCCTTGATGCGGGTGATCGTGCCGTAGATGCCGCCGATGGTGCAGATGCGGTCGCCGACCTTCAGGCTGTCGAGCATCTGCTTGGCTTCCTTGTCCTTCTTGCGCTGCGGACGGATGAGCATGAAGTAGAAGACGACGAAGATCAGGATCATCGGCAGGAACTGGATGGCGTAGTAGATCACGGCAGCCAGTCCCGTGGGCGCGACCGCCTCGGCGCCTTCGGGAAGGGGCGTGGCGGCGGCCGCCGCGTCGGCGAGCAGCAGGAAAAGCTTGTTCATGGGAAAGACACATCCTTTCAAGAATCGCTTGTGGTGCGTTTGTCAGCATGGGCAATATTATACCCTTTTTGCGGAAAATCCGCAAGGGGTTTGGCCAAAGAGCGCGCGCGGGTCAAAAATTGCGGCTCATGTCGTAGCGGGCGAAGAAGTCGCGGCGGAATTCCTCGTAGCGATCCTCCTCGATGGCGGCGCGGATGCGCTCCATCAGCCGCAGAAGGTAGCGCAGGTTGTGGATGGTCGCCAGCCGCGCGCCGGTGATCTCGCCCGCCTTGAGCAGGTGGCGGATGTAGGCGCGGGAGAAGTTGCGGCAGGCGTAGCAGTCGCAGCCCTCTTCCAATGGGCCAAAGTCGTGCGCGTACTGCGCGTTGCGGATGACCAGCCGCCCCTCATCGGTGAAGCAGGTGCCGTTGCGCGCCACGCGCGTGGCCAGCACGCAGTCGAACATATCCACGCCGCGATACACGCCCTCGACGATGCAGTCCGGGCTGCCCACGCCCATCAGGTAGCGGGGCTTGTTTTCGGGCATGTGCGGCATCATCTCGTCGAGCAGGTCGTACATGAGTCCCTTCGGCTCGCCCACGGACAGGCCGCCGATGCCGTATCCGGGGAAGTCCATGTCGGCGAGGGTCTTGGCGCTCTCCACGCGCAGATCCGCGTAGAACGCGCCCTGCACGATGCCGAACAGCCCCTGATCCTCGCGCGTATGCGCGCGCTTGCAGCGCTCGGCCCAGCGGTGCGTGCGCAGCATCGCCTCGCGCGCCTCGCGGTGCTCGCAGGGGTAGGCGGAGCACACGTCGAACGCCATCGCGATGTCGCTGCCCAGCGCCTGCTGGATGGCCATACTCTCCTCCGGGCCGATGAACATCGCGCGCCCGTCGAGGTGGCTGCGGAAGCTGACGCCCTCTTCGCGGATCTTGCGCAGGCTCGCGAGCGAGAACACCTGAAACCCGCCCGAGTCGGTGAGGATGGGCCTGTCCCAGCTCATGAAGCGATGCAGCCCGCCCGCCTCGCGCACGAGATCCTCGCCCGGCCGCACATGCAGGTGATAGGTGTTGGAGAGGATGATCTGCGCGCCGACCTCCTTCAGCTCGCGCGGCGTCGTCGCCTTGACGGTCGCCTGCGTGCCCACGGGCATGAAGATCGGCGTCTGGATGTCGCCGTGCGGCGTGTGAACGACGCCCCGGCGCGCGTGCGTCCTAGCGTCCTTCTTGACGAGATCAAAGGTGATCGGGTTCATGTCGTCTCCTCCGGCGCGGATGCCCGCGCGGCGTTTGTTTATAGGATAAGCATCGCGTCCCCAAAGCTGAAGAATCGGTAGCGCTCCTGCACCGCCACCCTGTACGCGCGCAGCGCCTCCTCGCGGCCCATGAGCGCCGAGACGAGCATCAGCAGCGTGCTCTGCGGCAAGTGGAAGTTCGTGATGAGCGCGTCCACCGCGCGCACCGGAACGCCCGGCGTGATGAAGATCTGCGTGAACCCACGGCCGGGATGCACGACGCCATGCTCGTCGGCGACGGTCTCCAGCGTGCGCACGCTCGTCGTGCCGACGCACACGATGCGCCCGCCGCGCGCGCGCGCCGCATTGATCGCCTCGGCCTGCTCTGGCGTGACCTCGTAGTATTCGCTGTGCATGTGGTGCTCGCGCACATCCTCCGCCTTGACCGGCCTGAACGTCCCCAGCCCGACGTGCAGCAGCACCGGCACGACGCTCACGCCCTTGGCGCGGATGCGAGTGAGCAGCTCCGGCGTAAAGTGCAGCCCGGCGGTCGGCGCGGCGGCGCTGCCGTCCACCTTCGCGTAGACGGTCTGGTAGCGCTCCCGATCGGCGAGCTTCTCGTGGATGTACGGCGGCAGCGGCATCTGCCCAAGGCGATCCAAGATGTCCTCAAAGACGCCGTCAAAGGCAAAGCGCACCGTGCGCGAGCCGTCCTCGGCGATGGAGAGCACCTCGGCGGCCAGCTCGCCCTCGCCAAAGAGAAAGCGCGCGCCGACGCGCGCCTTGCGCCCCGGACGCAAGATGACCTCCCAGTCCGTCAGGTTCAGACGGCGCAGCAAGAGAAACTCGATCGCGCCGCCCGTGCCCTCGCGCACGCCGAAGAGCCGCGCGGGAATGACGCGCGTGCGGTTGACCACCAGCACGTCTTTGGGGTCGAGATAGTCGATCACGTCGCGAAAGACGCGGTGCTCGATCGCCCCCGTGTCCCGGTGATAGACGAGCAAACGGCTGCTGTCGCGCGGCTCCACGGGCGTCTGCGCGATCAGCTCCTCCGGCAGATCATAGGCAAAATCGGACGTCTTGAGCGGCCTGTCCTCCATCGTCGCGCCTCCCGTTATTCCAAAAGCGAGGTCTGTCCCTCGATGCGCCCGGCGGCTCTGGCCTCGGCGGGCATCGCGATCTTCATGTGGTCATACGCCGCCTGCGTGCATACGCGCCCGCGCGGCGTGCGCATGATGAAGCCGAGCTGCATCAGGTACGGCTCGTACACGTCCTCGATGGTCACGGCGTCCTCGCCCGTGGTCGCGGCGAGCGTGTCCAGCCCGACGGGCCGGCCGTCGAACTTCTTCATCATCGTGGTGAGGATGTTGCGATCCACGCGATCCAGCCCCAGCTCGTCCACGTCCAGCAGCGTGAGCGCCTCGCGCGCGGCCTTGCAGGTGATGACGCCGTCGCCGCGCACCTGCGCGTAATCGCGCACGCGCTTGAGCAGACGGTTGACGATGCGCGGCGTGCCGCGGCTGCGGCGCGCGATCTCGCGCACGCCGTCCTCCTCGGCCTCGATGCCGAGCACGGCGGCGGAGTGGCGCACGATCTGCATCAGCTCCTCGGTCGAATACATCTGCAGGCGAAAGATGATGCCGAAGCGGTCGCGCAGCGGCGCGGAGAGCGAACCGGCGCGCGTGGTCGCGCCGATGAGCGTAAACTTGGGCAGATCGAGCCGGATGCTCCGCGCGGAGGGGCCTTTGCCGATCATGATGTCGAGCGCATAATCCTCCATCGCGGGGTAGAGCACCTCCTCCACGGCGTGGGAGAGGCGATGGATCTCGTCGATGAAGAGCACGTCGCCGCTGGAGAGATTGGTCAGCAAGCTGGCGAGATCGCCGGCGCGCTCGATGGCGGGGCCGCTGGTGACGCGGATGTTCTGCCCCATCTCCGCGGCGACGATGCCCGCGAGCGTGGTCTTGCCGAGGCCCGGCGGGCCGTAGAGCAGGATATGGTCGAGCGAATCCCGCCGCTGGCGCGCAGCCTGAATATAGATATTGAGGCTGTCCTTGATCGCCTGCTGACCGACGTACTCGCGCAGCGTTTTAGGGCGCAGGCTTCCCTCCTGATCGTCTTCCTCCTCGCGGAAGCCGCTCATGACCAGCCGTTCCTCGTCCATCGAATCATCTCCTCAGCAACGTATACAAAGGGTGGGGAGTCCGAGGGGCGAAGTCCCTCGGGCAGGTCTGGGCGGCAGCCCAGCGTCCCCCAGCCGCGAAGCGGCCAATCAAGCAGTCCGGCAGCGGGCGGCGCAGCCGCCTGCGTTCCCGGACGCCGTTCACCGCAAACCTCCGCCAGCGCGCCGCGAAGCGGGATGGGGGTTTGGGGGACAATGTCCCCCAAACAGGGTGCGGGGCAGTCGCCCAGCCGTACCCCCACGAAGCGGCCAATCAAGCAGTCCGGCAGCGGGCAGCGCAGCCGCCTGCGTTCCCGGACGCCGCTCACCGCAAACCTCCGCCAGCGCGCCGCGGCCCCGCTCCTGCTATCCGCGGCAAAGCTTTATATATCCTCTATACAAACTGATTGCGCGCTTCGTCATATGCGCAGCCGATCTCCGCCAGCGCCCGCTCGATCTGCGCGCGATCCTCGTCCATATCCTCGCAGAGCGCGTCGAGCGTCGCGTACTGATCTCGCAGCTTCATATTGACGACGCTCAGCAGCATGACCGGATCCTTGGGGAGCATAAGCGCCTCCTTGCATGCTTGCCGTCCGTCCGGGGTCGCGCGCGCATCGCGCGCGCTGCCGGACTGCTTCCTTCCTCTTTTTCTCGCTTCGCGGGGTACGCCGGGGCTACCGCCCCGCGCCCTGTTTGGGGGACATTGTCCCCCAAACCCCCATCTTCGCTTCGCGCGGGTATAAGGTGCTTTGCGTGTTTGCCGACCGTCCGGGGTCGCGCGCGCTCCGCGCGCGCTGCCGGACTACTTTCCTTCCTCTTTTTCCCGCTTCGCGGAGTACGCCCGGGGCTACCGCCCCGCGCCCTGTTTGGGGGACATTGTCCCCCAAACCCCCGTCTTCGCTTCGCGCGGGTATAAGGTGCTTTGCGTGTTTGCCGACCGTCCGGGGTCGCGCGCGCTCTGCGCGCGCTGCCGGACTGCTTTCTTTTTTCGCTCCGCGGGGGTACGACGGGGCTACCGCCCCCGCGCCCTGTTTGGGGGACATTGTCCCCCAAGCCCCCATCTTCGCTTCGCGCGGTTATAAGGTGCCGATCTGGCGCAGGGCCAGCATCACGATCTGATCCGTCGTCTCCGCCTGATCGCGCACGAGGTTCACCGCGCGCGCCGCCTCCGCCGACGTATACCCCAGCGCTTGCAACGCCGCCTGCGCCTCCTGCGCCGCGCTCCCGGCCGCCGCCGGAACCGGCGCGCCCGGCGCGCCGCTCACGTCCGCCTGCTCCACGCGATCCTTCAGCTCCAGCACGATGCGCTGCGCCGTCTTCTTCCCAATGCCCGGCGCGCGGGAAAGCGCCGCCGTGTCGCCCGTGACGATCGCCACCGACAGGTCGCGCACGCTCATCGCCGAGAGCACGCCCAGCGCCGTCTTCGCGCCCACGCCCGTCACGCCCAGCAGGCGCCGAAACAGCGTGCGCTCCTGCAGGCTCGCAAAGCCGAAAAGCTCCATCGCGTCCTCGCGGACGTTCAGCACCGTATAGCAGCGCCATGCCTCGCCCGTCGCCGGGGCTGCGGCCAGCGTCGCGTTCGAGCATTGCAGCAAAAAGCCCACACCGCCCGCGCTCATCACCAGCTCGCCCGGCGCTTTAGAGGCCACCTTGCCCTCGATGAAGTCGATCATCCTCTCATCCCGCCCTTCGTTTGCGCGTCACAGCGCCAGAATCAGCGTGCCCGCCGCGATCAGCGCGCAGCCCAGCAGCGACTTTATCGTGAACTCCTCATGCAGCAGCAGCGCCGCCAGCGCCAGCGTGATGACCACGCTCAATTTATCGATCGGCACGACCTTGGAGGCGTCGCCCATTTGCAGCGCCTTATAATAGCACAGCCACGACGCGCCCGTCGCCAGACCGGACAAAATCAAAAACAGCCAGCTTCGGGGGCTGATGTGCGCAAGGCCGTCCTGCGCGCGCGTCACGAACACCATCGCCCACGCCATCGCGAGGACGACGACCGTGCGAACCGCCGTGGCGAGGTTTGAGTTCACGCCCTCGATGCCGATCTTCGCGAGGATCGACGTCAGCGCCGCGAACACCGACGACGCCAACGCATACGCCAGCCACATGCCTTATCTCGCCTCCCGGCGCGTCTCACTTGATCTTGAACTGCATCCGTCCCGCGCCCGCGTGCGCGTGCGTCAGCGCGCAGGCGACGGCGTCCGCCGCGTCGTCCGGGCGCGGCACCTCGCGCAGGCCCAGCAGCACGCGCACCATGCTCTGCACCTGATGCTTGTCCGCGCCGCCGTAGCCGACGACGGCCTGCTTGATCTGCATCGGCGTGTACTCAAAGAGCGCCTGCGTATATCCTTGGCACGCCGCCAGCGCCACGCCGCGCGCGCCCGCGACCTGTATGCCCGTGGTGATGTTCTTGGAAAAGAACAATTCCTCAAAGGCGATCTCGTCGGGCTTGAACGTCGTCAGCAAGCCCTGCACGCCGGTGAAGAGGCTATACAGGCGCGTCGGGAACGTGTCGCGCGGATAGGTAATCAGCGCGCCGTACTGCACCAGCTTATCCTTGAATCCGTCCGATTCCACGACGCCCCAGCCCATCGTCGCCAGACCGGGGTCGATGCCCAAAACCCTCACTTGCGCGTCCTCTTTCCCCCGGCGGGCTGCGCACTGATTTCTGCGCGCCGCGCGGGACGGTTCAAACCGATTCAGTTTAGCGTATTTTGGGGCCGATGTCAATCGCCGCGCGCCGCGCGTTATGCACAAAGGGGCATGAATATGCAAAATCCCGTATAATCCGCCGTCCAACCCTCCGATTTTTTGTGGTGTACTTTGGCGCAATCTGATGAATTTATGGGAACAGACGGAATATTCATTCAATCCTATTGCATTTTTATGTAAAACGCGCTATAATAGCAAATCGCATGACGCCCTCCCCAAGGGCGCGACAAAGCGGGAACGGCCGCGCGGCGCTGCGCCCGCCGCCCTCCCCTCAAAAATGCCGACTTCATTGGAGGAAAGACAATGGCAAAGAAGTCCTACAAGCGCGTGCTGCTCGCCTATTCCGGCGGGCTGGACACGTCCATCATCATCCCGTGGCTCAAGGAAAACTACGGCTGCGCCGTCGTCTGCTGCGCGGCGGACGTCGGGCAGGGCGAAGAGCTGGCCCCGCTGCACGAGAAGGCCAAGAAGACCGGCGCGGAAAAGCTCTACATCGAGGATCTGCGCCGCGAGTTCGTCGAGGACTTCATCTGGCCCACGCTCAAGGCCGGCGCCGTGTACGAGGGCAAGTACCTGCTGGGCACGTCCTTCGCGCGCCCGCTGATCGCCAAGCGCCTCGTGGAGATCGCCGAAAAGGAGCACTGCGACGCCATCTGCCACGGCTGCACGGGCAAGGGCAACGATCAGGTGCGCTTCGAGCTGGCGATCAAGGCCTTCGCGCCGGACATGCCGATCATCGCGCCGTGGCGCGAGTGGGACATCAAGACCCGCGAGGAGGAGATCGACTACGCCGACGCGCGCGGCATCCCCGTCCCGGTCAAGAAGGATCGTCCCTATTCAATGGATCGCAACATCTGGCACCTGTCGCACGAGGGCTGCGATCTGGAGGATCCGGCCAACGAGCCGCCGCGCGATCTGCCGCTCATCTGCGTACACCCCGAGGACGCGCCGGACAAGCCCGAGTACGTCGAGATCGAGTTTGAAAAGGGCGTTCCCGTCGCCGTCAACGGGCAGAAGATGGACGCCGTAAAGCTGCTGGAGACCTGCAACGAGATCGCCGCGCGCAACGGCGTGGGCATCGCCGACATGGTCGAAAACCGGCTGGTGGGCATGAAGTCCCGCGGCGTCTACGAGACGCCCGGCGGCACGCTGCTCTACGCCGCGCACCGCAACCTCGAGGAGATCACCGTCGATCGCGACACCGCGCACTACAAGGATCAGGTCGCGGTCAAGTTCGCGGAGCTGGTCTACAACGGCCTGTGGTTCACGCCGCTGCGCGAGGGCCTGTCCGCGTTCGTGGACGTGACGCAGCAGTACGTCACCGGCACGGCGAAGATCAAGCTCTACAAGGGCAACTGCATCGGCGCGGGCGTGACCTCGCCCTACAGCCTGTACATGGAGGACATCGCCACCTTCGGCGACTCCGGCGAGATGTACAGCCACAAGGATTCGGCGGGCTTCATCAATCTCTACGGCCTGCCGCTCAAGGTGCGCGCGCTCATGCAGCGCAAAGCCGGCAAGAAGTAAACATCCCTTCGGGCTGTCCGGCCGACGCCGTGTCCCCGGCCCATGCGCGGGCCGGAGCCTTGGCGCGGCGGGCAGCCCGTTTGGTTTAAGGAGGCTTATATGAAACTCTGGGGCGGACGCTTTTCAAAGCCGACGGACGATCTGGTGGACGACTTCCACTCCTCCATCACCTTCGACCAGCGGCTCTACCGGCAGGACATCGCCGGATCGATCGCGCACGCGACCATGCTCGGCGAGCGTGGCGTCATCCCCAAGGCGGACGCCGAGGCGATCGTGCGCGCGCTGCGGGAGATTCAAGCGGACTTCGAGGCGGGCCGCGTGACGTTCGCGCTGGACGCCGAGGACATCCACATGAACGTGGAAAAGCTGCTCATCGAGCGCATCGGCGACGCGGGCAAGCGCCTGCACACCGGGCGCAGCCGCAACGATCAGGTGGTGCTGGACTGCCGCATGTATGTGAAGGACGCCTGCGCCGAGGCGGCGGAACTAATGGGCGCGCTCTGCCGCACGCTCATTTCCATCGCCTCCGAGCACACGGAGACGATCATGCCGGGCTACACGCACCTGCAGCGCGCGCAGCCGATCACGCTGGGCCACCACATGATGGCCTACTTCCAGATGTTCTCGCGGGACATGGATCGCATGCGCGAGTGCCGCCGCCGCGCGGACGTGATGCCGCTCGGCTCCGGCGCGCTGGCGGGCACGACCTATCCGCTGGATCGCGAGCGCGTCGCGGAGCTGCTGGGCTTCTCCGCGATCACACAGAACAGCCTGGACGGCGTCTCCGACCGGGACTTCGTGTGCGACTACCTCTACGCGGCCAGCGCGTGCATGATGCACCTGAGCCGCTTCTGCGAGGAGCTGATCCTCTGGAATTCGCACGAGTTCCGCTTTGTGGAGATGGACGACGCCTACGCGACCGGCTCCTCGATCATGCCGCAGAAGAAGAACCCGGACGTCGCCGAGCTGATTCGCGGCAAGACGGGCCGCGTCTACGGCGACCTGCTCGGGCTTCTGACGACGCTCAAAGGTTTGCCGCTCGCCTACAACAAGGACATGCAGGAGGACAAAGAGGCGCTCTTTGACGCGCGCGACACGCTGGTCAAGTCGCTGACGGTCTTCACCGCGATGCTCTCCGCGTGTACGTTCAACACCGAAAACATGGCGCGCGGCGCGGCGGGCGGCTTCACCAACGCGACGGACGCGGCGGACTACCTCGTCAAAAAGGGCATGCCCTTCAGGGACGCGCACGCGGTGATCGGGCGGCTCGTTCTCGCCTGCGAGCGCGAGGGCCGCGCACTGCTCGATCTCTCCCTCTCCGAGCTGCGCGCCTATTCGGAGCTGTTTGACGAGGACGTCTACGACGCCTGCTCGATGCGCTCATGCGTCGCCCTGCGAGACGTGCCCGGCGGCCCCGCGCCCAACCGCGTGCGCGAGGCGATCGATCAGGCGCGCGCATGGCTGGACGCGTTCTCAATGTGAAGCGTTTCTCAGTTAGAATCCTTATATCAAAGGATGGGGTCTGGGGACAATGTCCCCAGACGGGGTTTGGGGCGGTAGCCCCAACGTTCCCCAAATCGCGAAGCGATTGCAAAATGTAGCCCGGTAGCGAAGCGATCCCGGGCGGGTTGGCATGAAGAGTGGCGGTATCCCGCCTTTGCTCGCTCAGTATAATCCATGACACGACGGTTCGATCAGTTGATTTGAGAATAGTATGAAAGCGGGCTTTCCCTCCCACCAGAAGGAAAGCCCGCTTCGCTTTTTGTCCTACTGCGCGTCCTCTTCCGCCAGCTCCGCGCGCGCCTGCTCGATGGCGCTGTTCCATGCCTGAACCGTCTCCGGCCGCGCGGGCGCGCCGCACACGCCGCAGGCCGTCAGCTCCGTATAGGGGTAGCGCGTCAGGTCGCCGTAGGTGATCGGCGTGAGCGGCAGATACGCGCTCTTGACGCTGGAGCAGCGCGCGTTCGTGTGGTACTTCCTGCCGCCGTTGGGGTTGTAGTACATCGGCTCGGAGGCGTCCGGCTGCGGCAGCGCGCGCCCGTCGTCGTCCCAGACGATGATCTTGATGTTTTTGACATTGCGCAGGTTGTTCCAGATCCACAGGTGGCTGTAACCCTGCTCGTTCTCCTTGCGCTGCACGCGGATGCAGCCGTGCGACGCACGCGTGCCCAGCGCGTTTTCGCAGATGGAAAAATCCTCCGTGCCGTCGGCCAGAAAAATGGAAGGCACCAGATGGAGCAGGTCGCCGCCGTTGAAGCGCAGCGCATAGTTGCACCACAGGTTGCCCGCCCAGAAGCCGCCGACCGCGCTGCAGAGCAGAAACTCGCCGGAGGCCGTCTCGTTATAGCCCTCGTTGCCGCCCGTGGTCGCCCCGGTGGAGACAAGCAGCTCCGTGAGCAGCTTTCCGTTCTGGTAGAGATAGAGTCGCTGGGTCATCTTGTCCACAATGATGCCGTATTCCTGATTGGGCGTCACCGTCTTCAGCCGTCCGGCGCGCACCCAGCCCTGCTCCAGCTCGTCGTAATCGTTATATGCCTCGATGAGCGCGTAGCCGTCCCGCTGCTCCAGCACATGCACGGCGACCGACTCGCCGTAAAAGTAGCCCCGGTGCTCGTCGCTGATCTTCTGCTTGCCGCTTGGCGCGTCGGCGAGGTAGACCTTCTCGTTTTGCTTCACGTCCAGCACCGTGATGTCCGCCGTCAGCCGCGCCCACGCGCTCGCCTCGTCGTGCGGGTCGAACTCGCCGAACCACGAGGAGGCGATGGCCGCCTTCGCGTTTTCCAGCATCTGCCCGGCGAGGGCGTCGGCCTCCTCCTTGGCGCGCTGGGCGGCGCGCACGCGCTCCTCCTCCATGATCGCCGCGAGGGTCTGCTGCGTGGCGCGGTCGGCGTCCCCCGTGGCGCTCAGGCCGTAATCCTTCTGGAATTTCTTCGTCGCCTCGGCGGTCGCCTTGCCGTACTTGCCCGCGCAGTCGCCGTCGTAATAGCCCAGATCGCGGAGCTGGCGCTGATACCAGCTGACCTCGCCGCCCGCGCTGCCCATCGTCATTTCCACGCCGACGATCCCCTCGCGCAGGATGCCGTAGCCCCGGATGGACGGGTCGTCCAGCCGGTAGGCGTAGCGCGCGACGACGGTCGGCTCCGGGCCGAGGATGTGGTTGTTGCCCTCGATGGTGTGAACGACGTAGCCGCCGTCGCTCTCCTGCGTCACATATTCGACGATGCCCACATGGTCGAGGCGGTTGTACTTGTACCACTCGATGTAGATCAGGTCGCCCGTCTGCGGGACATAGGGGCGCTCGGCGACGCCGACGCCGTCGATCAGGTAAAACTGCTCGCCCTCGCCGCGCTCCTCGCCGCTGACGCTCACATAGCGCCCGCGCTCGCGGAACCACGCCGCGCCGTCGTCGCAGCTGGTTTGCAGCGGATAGTCGTTGCCGAGCATGCTCGAGCCGTAAACCTCGTCGGCGCGGTTGACGCACCAGGAGACGAACTCCGAGCACCACTCGCCGTATGCCTTGCCGCCCCAATCGCCGTACTTGCTGTAGCCGCCCTTGGTGGCGGAATAGCCCAGTTCGCTCACGGCGACGGCCACGAGCATGTCGGCGCGCTCGTCGGCCAGCGCCGCGCTTCCCAGCGTCAGCGCGAGCGCCAGCGCCAGCAGCAGGGCCATCACGCTTTTCATAGCAAACCTCCCGTCGCGGTCATCGTTTTCCCCATATTACTTGACGGCAGCGGCGCGCGTTTTCTTCCCGCGCGGCGCGTCAGGTGGAAAAATCTTCCTTCCCGGTCTCTTCCTTCCCGGTCTCTTCCTTCGCGGCCTCTTCCTCCGCCGCCCATGCCGCGTCGTCAAAGCGATTCCACGGCGCAGCGTCCTTAGGCGGCGGCGCGCAGAAGGAGAGCGCCTCCCGCCGTGTGGGGTGTACGAGCGTCAGCCGCATGCCCCACAGTGCGATCTGCTCGCCGGGCCTGCCGCCGCCGTAGCGCGCGTCGCCCCAGATCGGCATGCCCGCGTGCGCGAGCTGCACGCGAATCTGATGCGAGCGGCCCGTGTGCAGCTTGACGGAAAGCAGCGTCAGATCGTCCGCCGCCGCCACGGCGCGGTAGCTAAGCCGCGCCTGTTTGGCACCGAGCGTTCCCTGCGGCACGACCGAGACCGTGTTCGTTTTCCCGTCCTTGAGCAACCAGTCGCAAAGCGCCCCGCGCGGCGGCACGCTTCCCCCGCGCACGACCGCGACGTAGCGCCGCGAGAGCGTGCGCGCGCGCACCTGCGCGCTCAGGCGCTCGGCGGCCTTGCTCGTGCGCGCCAGCGCCATCAGCCCGCCGACGGGCCTGTCCAGCCGGTGTACCAGCCCCAGATAAACCGCGCCCGGCTTATGATAGCGCTCCGCGACATACGCCTTCATGGTTCCCAGTAGATCGGGGTCGCCGGACGCGTCCGCCTGTGCGGGCATATTGGGCGGCTTCACGGCGATCAGCAGGTGGTTGTCCTCGTAGACGACCCGCGGCGAAGCGCTCATTCCGCCTCCCGGCGCTGCCAGCGCCCGCTCGTGCCGCAGGGCAGCACGCCGCCCGCCGTCACCGGCAGGCCGACCTCGTCCGCCGCGATCGTCCCGCCGAAGCGCGGGGCGACGCAGAGATCGAGCATGTTGGCCAGCACGCTCGCCTGAAAGCCCGTCGTGTAGCCGTTGATGAGGAAGAACAGCGGCCGCTCGCACAGCGCCTGCGCGCTCGCCGAGACGAGGCGGTAGAGTTCGTCCTCCAGATGCCAGACCTCGCCGCCCGGGCCGCGCCCGTAGCTGGGCGGATCCATCACGATGCCGTCGTACAGGCGGCCCCGCCGCGCCTCGCGCTGCACGAATTTGAGCGCGTCGTCGAGGATCCAGCGGGTGCTCTCCTCCGGCAGGCCGCACAGCTCTCGGTTCTCCTTCGCCCATTGGAGCATGCCCTTGGCCGCGTCCACATGGCACACCCGCGCGCCCGCGCGCGCGCAGGCCATCGTCGCGCCGCCCGTGTAGGCGAAGAGGTTGAGCACGCGCACCTCGCGTTTTGCGGCCTCCCGGCGCACCAGATCGGCCATCCAGTCCCAGTTGACGGCCTGCTCCGGGAAAAGGCCCGTGTGCTTAAAGCCCGTCGGCCTCACATAGAAGCGCAGCGCGCCGTAGCGCACCACCCAGCGCTCGGGCAGCTCGCCAAAGAATTCCCATGCGCCGCCGCCGCGCTCGCTGCGGTGATAGTGCGCCTGCGCGCTCGCCCAAAGCTCCGGCCTGCGCGCGGGCCAGATCGCCTGAGGATCGGGCCGGCGCAGCACGACGTCGCCCCAGCGCTCCAGCTTTTCGCCGCCGCCGCAGTCGAGCACCTCGTAATCGCTCCACTTGTCCGCCAGAAACATCGTCTATCCCCTTCGCTCGTCACCTGAAAAAGCGGCCCAGCCGATCCTGTTGGGCGCGCATCATGTCAAAGAGCACGCCCTGCGCGTAGAGCAGATCGACGCCCGCGTAGGCGGGATCGACCTCCAGCGCCTCGCGAAGCGCCTGCCGGTTGCCGCTCGCGCACGCCTCGGCGTAGAGCAGGTTTGCCAGACTGATCTGCTCCAGCACGTCCTCCAGCTCCACGGGCAGATCGACCGCCTCCCCGCGCGCGCCCTGCGCGTCCACGCGCGCCGGGCCTTCGACGAAGCGCCCCTGCGCCACGCCCGGCACCGCGCCGTCGCACGGCATGCAAAGGCTCTGCGCCGCGGCCTCGCCCTCGCCAAAGCGCGCGCGCAGCAGCGCGACGGGCCGCGCCGTCGCAAGGCCCGTCTCCCGGATGTGGCCCCACGCCTTGAGGCCCTCCGGCCGCAGCGGCCCGTGGACGGCGAGCATCGCGAGATCGCGTTTGCGCACCTCGTAGTCGGCCAGCCCCACGCCGGAGCCGGGCGGCACCGTGCGCCGGGGGCTGAGCGGCGTATCGGCGAGCAGCTCGTACTGCGTCGGGCGCTCGCCCGCGGGCACCGCGCCGTACCAGTCGATGTACTGCGCCGAGAGCGCCTCGCGCGCGTCCTCGGCCATCTCCTTTTTGAGGCGCGGCAGCAGGTCGTGTCCCCGCGCGTCCTGGAGCTTCGCCACCCACGAGAAGCCGTTCAGCCCCGCGCAGGCGATCTTGAGCGCCTCCTCCTTTTCGCCCAGATACAGCGCGAGGCGGCGCTTTGTCTGCTCCGCGACGCCGCTGACGCCCAGCGTGTACACGCCCAGGAAGCGCTGCGCACACTCGCATGCGCGCGCCATCGGCAGCCCGCCGTGGCCGCTCTCGCACAGCAGCAGCGGCGCGCCCGGGCATTCCTTTTCCATCTGCTCGGCGAGGTCGGCGATCACGTCCAGCGCGCGCATCGTCTGCATCGCGCCGCCGAGGCCGCCGCGCAGGCGGGCCTGCTTGCCCAGCCCCACCGCGTCGAGCGCCTCGAAATCCTGCCGCCACGCGTCCTCGTCGAGGAAGTCCGCGCAGACGATCACCGCGTCGGCGGAGAAGACCGCCTTGCGCAGCTGCGTCGTGTAGTAAAAGCGCGCCTCCACGCCGAACGCGCGCGCGAGCGCCTGCGCGGCGCGGGCGGACAATTCCGCCATGTCGAGATCGGCGTCCACCAGCCAAAGCTCGCAGGGCTGCCGAAAGCGAACGAACAGATCCTCCAAGATCGACGGCGCAAAGTGATACGATCCCGCGCCCGCGACCACCAGCTTGCGCATGCTCACTGCACCTCCTGCGGGGCCGTCGCCTGATAGACGAGCACGGCCGCGCCGCTCTCGTCCCGCTCCACGCGGTAGAGCGACTGCGCGGCCAGCGGCTCGCCGTCCGCCGTCAAAGACGCGTAGCGCGCGTCGATCGCGCCGTCCGCGCCCGGCTCGCTCAGTTCGCCCACGAACACATGCGTGTAGCCGCCGCGCGACAGCTCCTCGCGCACGGCCTGCGCGTCCCCGTTCCACGGGGCATTCTCCCAGCTCGTCCACAGGCTGCCGATGTCTAGCTCGTCCGCCGTCACATAGTGCAGCAGCACATGGTTATACGCGCTCACGCCCATGCACAGCAGCCTGTCGCCCTCGTCCATTTCGCTCTTGAGGAACAGGCCCTCGCGGTCGATCGCGTCCCTCGCCCAGATCGTGCGCTCGACGTAATCGCGCGAGATGAACGCGCCGTCGGTCATCTCCATATGGCTCAGGGGCAGCAGCGCCAGCGCCGCCGCGCAGGCCGCCGCCATGCCCCGGCGCGCTCGGGCGTCCTCCAGCAGCAGCGCGCAGGCGATCAGCCCCGTCCACAGCGCGGGCAGCATCATGTAGCGATCGGCCTCGCTCAGGCGCTCGACCTCCCACGGCTCGAAGAAGAAGTAATACGACGCGACGATCATCAGCGTGTAGAGCGCGTTCATCAGCCACACGCCCGCCCACAGCCGCAGCGACGCGCGCCGCTCCCGCGAGGCCGCGACCTGCAAGGCGCAGAGCGCCAGCAAAAACGCGTACACCGTCGCGCAGGTGCCAAAGCCGTAGCAGCTATACACGCCGGACTGGGAGAGCTTGTGGAAAAAGAAGAATTGGATAAAGCGCGCGGGAACGCTGCGGTACGCCTCGCCCAGCGTGCCGCCGAGCAGCGCGCGCAGGTTTTCGCCCACATGCGTCGGCGAGGCCGTCGCCGCGATGCCCTGCGCGCGGCAGTAGACCGCGTAGCTCGCCGCTGCGCACGCGCCCGCCAGCAGCAGGCCTAGGCAGCGCATCGCGTCCTTCCCATCGCGCCGGGCGGCGCAGCGCGCGAGCAGCGCCAGCGCGAGGATGATCGCCCCCGTGTTTTTCATCATCGCGAGCATCATCGCAAACAGCGCCTCGCTCGCCGCGTCCAGCCGCGAGCCGGGCCGGGGCCGCCGCACGATCAGCATCGCCGCGAGCAGCGCGATCACCGGCTCCGAGAACAGGCGGATCATCCCCAGCGGGAAGATCGCCATCATGCACAGGTAGACCATCGGAAACGCCAGCCGCCGCGCGCCCTTCGCATCCTCCGGCGCGAGGCCGACCATCAGCCCCGCGATCAGCATCCCGTAGCCGACGTAGGCGACGCCGTCCCGGTAGCCGAAGACGCGGCAGAAAAGCGCGGGCAGCATCGCGCCCGCGGGCGGATAGGTGTACATCATCAGCGGCGCGCCGCGCCCCGCGCGGGGCAGCTCGTCAAAGCGCGAGATGACCTTGACGATCAGCCCCCAGTGGCTGTATTCGTCAAAGGAGAGATACACGCGCCGCGCACACGCGGCGTAGAGCAGCGGCGCGCAGAGCAAAAACAGCAGGACGGGCAGGCTGAAAAAGCCCGCCGCCCTGCGCAGGCTCCCCACCTTTGCGACGGCTACGACCCACGCGGCGGCGCTCAGCCCCGCCACGACAAGCGCGCACGCGGTGAACGGCAGAAAGTACCCGAGCAGCGCCAGCAGCAGGCTCTGCGCGCAGAGCGCCGCCGGGAGCGTGTGCTCCGGGCGATCTCCGCGCAGGGCGTACAGCGCGGCGGACGGCCCCAGAAGAACCGCCGCCAGCGCCGCCAGTTTCAGCTTAATCATGTCGCTCTCCCGTCGTCAGGTTGCCTCCGGCACGAGAAGCCGCGTCACGGGCGGCGAACGCTGAGCGTCGCGTCCACGCCGTTGATGCTCCACGCCTTGGCGTAAGCGCCCTCGGGCGCGCCGCCCGGCGCCACCTCCAGCGCCAGCACCCCGGCCTTGATCGCCTCGGCATTTTCGGCCACGACCGCCGCGAGCTTCTCGTCCGCCGTCTGCACGGTGACGAGGATGCGGTCGGTCACCTCGAAGCCCGCCTCCTTGCGCATCGTCTGCAGCTTGGAGATCACCTCGCGCGCGAAGCCCTCGGCGATCAGCGCGTCGGTCAGGTTGGTGTCCAGCGCGACCGTCACGTTGCGCTCGGTGGCCACCACATAGTCCGGCTTCTTGACGGGCGCGGCGAGCACGTCGTCCTTTTCCAGCTCCACGGGGGCGCCGTCCACCTCGAAGGTCAGCGTCTTCCCGGCCTCAAAGCCCGCGACGACCGCATTGCCGTTCAGCGTCTTCAAATGCTCGCCGATCGCGCACAGCAGCTTGCCGTATTTCTTGCCCAGCGTGCGCATCTGCGGCTTTAGCTCGTAGGTCATGAAGGCGGTCGTGTCGTCGGTGAAATCGACGGCCTTCACGTTCAGCTCGTCCTCGGCCAGCGCGCAGAAGGCGTCCGGCAGCGTCGCGCCGCTGACGATCATGCGCGCGAGCGGCTGGCGCACCTTCAGGCCCGACTCGTTGCGGCAGGCGCGGCCCAGCACGACGACGTCGAGCAGATCCTTCATGTGCGCCTCCAGCTCCGCGTCGATGGCGCTCTCGTCGCAAGCCGGGAAGTCGGTCATGTGTACGGAGATCGGCGCGGCCGCGTCCACGGAGCAGACGAGGTTGCGGTACATGCTCTCGGCCATGAACGGCGTGAAGGGCGCGGTCAGCTTCGCCATCGTCACGAGGATGTGGTAGAGCGTCGCAAACGCGGCCTCCTTGTCGCCCGCCATGCCCTTGCCCCAGAAGCGCTCGCGGCTGCGGCGGACGTACCAGTTGGACAGGTCGTCCACGAAGTCCGCCATCGCGCGGGAGGCCTCGGTGATGCGGTAGTTCATCAGGTGATCGTCCACGGCCTTGACCAGCGTGTTCAGCCGGGAGAGCGCCCACTTGTCCATCAGCGTGAGCTGAACCTTGCAAAGCGGGTGTGCCTTCGGGTCGAACTGATCGATCTCCGCGTAGAGCACGAAGAACGCGTAGGTGTTCCACAGCGTGCCCATGTACTTGCGCTGCGTCTCCTCCACGGCCTTGGCGTAGAAGCGGTTGGGCAGCCACGGCGCGGCGTTGTTGTAGAAGAACCAGCGCACGGCGTCCGCGCCCTGCGCATTGAGAACGTCCCACGGGGCGACCACGTTCCCCAGATGCTTGCTCATCTTGCGGCCCTCTTTGTCCTGAACATGGCCCATGACGATGCAGTTTTCAAACGGGTTCGTGTCGAACAGGCACGTCGAGATCGCCAGCAGCGTGTAGAACCAGCCGCGCGTCTGGTCGATGGCCTCGGAGATGAAGTGCGCCGGGAAGCGCTTTTCAAACTGCTCCTTGTTTTCAAACGGGTAATGCCACTGGGCGAAGGGCATCGAGCCGGAATCGTACCAGCAGTCGATGACCTCCTTTTCGCGATGCATCTCCCCGCCGCACTGGGGGCAGGTCAGCACGACGCCGTCGATGTACGGGCGGTGCAGCTCGATGTTCGGATCGACATCCTTGCCGAGCTTCACCAGCTCCTCGCGGCTGCCGATCACATGCACATGGCCGCACTTGCACGTCCACACGGGCAGCGGCGTGCCCCAGTAGCGCTCGCGGGAGAGGCCCCAGTCGATGACGTTTTCAAGGAAGTTGCCCATGCGGCCTTCCTTGATGTTTTCGGGCATCCAGTTGACGGCGCGGTTGTTGCGCATAAGCTGATCGCGCACGGCGGTCATCTTGATGAACCAGCTCTGGCGGGCGTAGTAGATGAGCGGCGTGTCGCAGCGCCAGCAGAAGGGATAATCGTGCGCAAACGGCACGGCGGCGAAGAGCAGGCCGCGCGATTTGAGATCGTCGAGCACCAGCGGGTCGGCGTCCTTGACGAACACGCCCGGCCACTTGGTTTCCGCCGTCATGCGGCCCTGTCCGTCCACGAGGCAGACGAACGGCAGGCCGTTCTCGCGGCAGACGCGGTTGTCGTCCTCGCCAAAGGCCGGCGCGATGTGGACGATGCCGGTGCCGTCCGACATGGTCACATATTCGTCGCAGACGACGTACCACGCGGGCTTGTCCGGCTTGGCAAAGTCGTAGAGCGGCTCGTACTCCATCCCGCGCAGCGCGCTGCCGGGCATCTCCTCGAGGATCTCCACGTCCTTGCCGGGGAAGATCGCGTCGATGAGCGCCTTGGCCATGATGTAGGTCGTGCCCTCGACGGTGAAGCGCGCGTAGAGGTCGTGCGGGTTGACGCACAGCGCGAGGTTGCTGGGCAGCGTCCACGGCGTGGTCGTCCACGCGAGCAGATAGGCGTTTTCCTCCCCCTTGATCGCAAAGCGAACGTAGGCGGAGGTCTCCTTCACGTTCTTGTAGCCCTGCGCGACCTCGTGGCTGGAGAGCGCGGTGCCACAGCGCGGGCAGTAGGGCACGATCTTGTGGCCCTTGTAGAGCAGGCCCTTCTTATAGATCTGCTTGAGGCTCCACCACTCGCTCTCGATGTAATTGTCGTCGTAGGTGATGTAGGGGTTCTCCATGTCCGCCCAGTAGCCGACGCGCTCGCTCATCTGCTCCCACTCGGTCTTGTACTTCCAGACGGACTTCTTGCACTCCTTGATAAACGGCTCAATGCCGTAGCGCTCGATCTGCGGCTTGCCGTCAAGCCCCAGCGTCTTTTCGACCTCCAGCTCGACCGGCAGGCCGTGCGTGTCCCAACCGGCCTTGCGCAGCACGTCGTAGCCCTTCATCGTGCGGTAGCGCGGGATGACGTCCTTGATCGCGCGCGTGAGCACATGGCCGATGTGCGGCTTGCCGTTGGCGGTCGGCGGGCCGTCGAAGAACGTAAAGGGCTGCGCGCCCTCGCGCAGGGCGACGGTCTTCTTGAAGACGTCGTTCTCCCGCCAGAATTGCAGAACTTCCTCCTCGCGGGCGACAAAGTTCATGTCGGTCGAGACCTTCTTGTACATGCTGTTCCTCCTCTTTGCGCATGGGGATGCGCATCTCGCGATCAGGCGCGCGGCGGCCGCAAAACAAAAGCAGTCTCATCCTTGGGACGAGGCTGCTCGCGGTACCACCCAACTTGACGCCCGGCCGTTCGGGCGTCCGCTCGTCGCCGTAACGGGGCGAGCCGTCCCCGCCTAAGCGCATGCGGTTCAGCGGGGCCGCTCTGCGGGCGATGGCCTGTTGCGCCGCCCCCGTCCGGACTTGCACCAGCCTCCGGCTCGCTTTGCGAGGAGCGTGCGCGGGCGTCCCGCGTCATCGCGTTGATCTTCCGATATGATACCCGTTTTTGCGCGTTTTGTAAAGGGGTTTTGGCAAAATTAGCGCCGTCCGCCCCGCGCGGGGCCGCCGCGCCCCTTTGCGATTTGGCACGCCCGTGCTATAATGAAGGGGAATGGATTCCCTTTTGATTTGCAGCGCCACGCGCGCAGGAGGATGCTATGCAGGACTTATTCGCCCATCAGGAGGCCGCGCTCTCCCCTCTGGCCGACAGGATGCGCCCGCGCACGCTGGACGAGTTCATCGGCCAGTCGCACATCGTGGGGCCGGGACGGCTGCTGCGCCGCGCCATCGAGGCCGACCGCATGACCTCCTCGATCTTCTACGGCCCGCCGGGCTGCGGCAAGACGACGCTCGCCTCGATCATCGCGAACACGACGCACTCCGCCTTCGTACAGCTCAACGCGGTCACCAGCGGCGTGGCCGACGTGCGCAAGGTCGTCAAGGAGGCGCAGGATCGCCGCTCGCTCTACGGGCAGGCGACGTACCTGCTGCTGGACGAGTGCCACCGCTGGAACAAGTCGCAGAGCGACAGCATCCTGCCCGCCATCGAGCGCGGCGTGGTGCGCTTCATCGGCTCCACGACGGAGAACCCGCTCGTCTCGATGACGCCCGCCATCGTCAGCCGCTGTCGCATCTTCCAGTTTCTCCCGCTCGAGGAGGCGGACGTGCTGCTGGCCATGCGCCGCGCGCTGGAGGACGCCGAGCGCGGGCTGGGCGGGCAGAACGTCGTCCTGGATGAGGACGCCGCCCTGCACATCGCGCGCATCGCCAACGGGGACGTGCGCTCGGCGCTGGGCGCGCTGGAATTGGCCGCGCTGACCACCGAACCGGACGAGAGCGGCGCGATCCGCATCACGCTCTCCGTCGCCGAGGAGTCCATCCAGAAGCCGGTCATCCGCTGCGACGAATCGCTCTATTACGACATGCTCTCCGCCTTCTGCAAGAGCCTGCGCGGCAGCGATTCCGACGCGGCGCTCGCGTGGTTCGCGCGCCTGCTCTACGCGGGCGTCGATCCGCGGCTGATCGCGCGGCGCATCATCGCGCACGCGAGCGAGGACGTGGGCCTCGCCAACCCGACCGCGATGCTGCAGGCCGTCGCCGCGTCGCAGGCGCTCGAGGCCGTCGGGTTGCCGGAGGCGCGGCTGTCGCTGGCGCAGGCGATCATCGCCGTGTGCGAAAGCCCCAAGTCCAACAGCGTGGTCATGGCGCTGGACGGAGCCGTCGCCGACGCGGAGAAGGGCGGCTTCGGCCCGGTTCCCGTCTACCTGCGCGATACGCACTACGCGCTGCACGAGCGCCTCGGTGCGGGCGAGGCGTACAAGTATCCGCACGACTACCCCGGCCACTGGGTCGCGCAGGAGTACATGCCGCCGGAGGTCAAGGGCAAGCGCTACTACGTCCCCTCCGATCAGGGACAGGAGGCCAAACTGCGCGAGCGGCGAAGGTTGCGCGGAATCGACGACGAGGATGAAAAAAAATAGCGCATATAATTTGCAAGAATATGCCCTATTTGGATATATATATCTTTTTAAGACGTGTATTTTTCTATCCTGTCAGGATATAATATGCTCATTCAATGACAGGAGGGAACAACAAATGGCAGAAAACCAAGCGCATATCTCCTATTCCACCATCGGGCGCAACATCCGCGCCGCACGGCAGCGGGTTTCGCTCACGCAGGAAGCGCTCGCCGAGAAGCTGCGCATTTCCCATCTTCACTTTGGCCGACTCGAACGCGGCGAGCGCCCGATCTCGCTGGAGCTTCTGGCGCAGATCGCGCAGGCGCTGGACGTCCGGCTGGACGACCTGCTCTCGGGCTGCGTGGTGGGCGGCGCGCGCCTCGAGCCGAGCGACGACGCGCAGGCGCTGGGCCGCGCCGTGGCCGAGCAGGCGACGGGCTGTTCTCCCCGCGCGCGGGCTTTGATGCTCTCCATGTGCCAGAGCATCGCCGAATATGAAAAGCTCGCCGACGACAAAAAGGATCTCGCGTAAACGCTGACACTTTTCTCGATTAGAATCTTTATATCACAGGATGGGGTCTGGCGCTGAAGCCCGCCGCCGCCAGTGGCGGAGGGGAGGCGGGCGGAACGCGGGACTGGAGCCTGCCGCCGCCAGTGGCGGAAGCAGGCAGGCGGAATGTCGGAAACACAAAGGAGCGCTTGCGCGACTATTGCGTTTCCCGGGAGCAAGAAGCGAGCGTAGCTCGCGACTATGCGAGTTTCCCGGGGGAGCGCTAAAAAGACTTATACTGCCATCGCACCGACAGTGTCCGTTCTCCATGGTAGCCCCAACGTTCCCTCAATCGCGAAGCGATTACAAAAAGTAGCCCGGAAGCGAAGTGGACTGCTATTCAAGAAGTAGACGGAAAAAACAAACCGGGTCGTAGAATAACGAAAGATTACGCAGCTTTACGCCAGATTTCATCCGGGGTAAGGCCGTTTTTTAGGTCAATGCGCTCGAAATTGTAGAAATGAACGGTTTCGTCCACCAGAGCTTTGACTTGTTC
>CANRLC010000038.1 GCA_947631405.1 uncultured Clostridia bacterium
TTCGTGAGTCCCATTTTCAAAATGCGCGTGTCTAATTTCTTCGCTGTTTGTGTCCAGTTTTTGTTGACTAGTACATTAGGGGGAGAATCTAAACTCCCCCTAGGCCCTCCTTGCCTCAGCGGAGCGCGTAACCCTGCCGCCAGTGGCGGCAGTCGTCCCCCCCCCGAGCCGCAGGCGAGGGCGTATCCCCTCCCGCGCCGCAGCGCGACGTAGCCCTCGCCGCCCGCAGGCGGCGTACCCAAACCCAAAAACCTTCAGCCTCGTGCGCCCAAGAAAGATAACCAACAGCGTTATTCGGAGATGGGTGCGGGCACCGCCCGCCGCCCGCCCGTTCTCTTTTGCGCCGCAGGCGCATATGCTTTCCCTGTTCCGGCCGCGCAGCGTGTTGACCCTCCGGCCGCCCTTTCCTTCGCTTCTCGCGAGAGCGCCACAATCGTTCACATCTTTTTCCCGCCCCGTTCTTTCTCCGCGCCGGGGACGCGATCGCGGCGTATCCTGAGCGCAGTCCATCAAACGACACGAGGTGAGTGCGTTGCTCGGTATCGCTCCTGCACCAAAGACGGCCGCTTCCCTTGAGGAGGCGACCTTTACCGCCGCGTTTTACGCGCCCTACGCGCAGGCCGCGGCGCAGGCGCTGACGCTTTTGTGCGCGGCGCGCGCGCAGATGCCCGCCCGCGACGCCGTGCGCAGGATCACCTACCGCCTGAAAACCCCGGCGTCCATTCGGGAGAAGCTGCAAAAGCGCGGCCTGCCCGCGACAATAAGCGCCGCCGCATCGCTGCACGACGTTGCCGGGCTGCGCGTGGTGCTTTCCAACGAGGCGCAGGTCTACGCGTTCGCCGAGCGGATCAAGGCGCTTTGCGCTTCGGAGTTTTCCTACGCGCGGGACTACATTGCCTCGCCCAAGCCCAGCGGGTACCGTAGCCTGCACCTCATCCTGCGCATGCCCGTCTCCCGGCGCAGGAGCGTCCCGGTGGAAATCCAGCTGCGCACCTGCGCGATGGACGACTGGGCGGCCGTCGAGCACGACGCCTGCTACAAGCCCGCCGCGCGCCGGGCGACCCCTTGCGCGATGGGCAAAAGCGCGCTATAATCTCAAGCGACACTTTTGAGAAAAGAGGCTACGCCGATGAAGCGCTCGTTTTTCCCCGAAGGCTACGCGCCGCACCTCACCCTCTACCAGACACAGAGCGCGATCAGTCTGATCAAGCGCTCGTTTCAGGATTCCCTCGCCCGCGCGCTGAACCTCAAGCGCGTCTCCGCGCCGCTGTTCGTCGAGCCGTCCTCCGGCCTCAACGACGACCTGAACGGCGTCGAGCGGCCCGTCAGCTTCGACATCCCCTTCGCGAACGGGCAGGCGCAGGTCGTCCATTCGCTGGCCAAGTGGAAGCGCATGGCGCTCTACCGCTACGACATCCACCCCGGCAAGGGCATCTACACGGACATGAACGCCATCCGCCGGGACGAGGAGCTTGACAACCTGCACTCCGTCTATGTCGATCAGTGGGACTGGGAAAAGGTCATCACCTCGGAGGCGCGCACGCTCTTTACGCTGCACCAGACCGTGCGCGACATCGTCTCCTGCGTGTGCGACACGCAGCTCATCGTGCGCGGCAAGTATCCGCAGCTCTGCTCCACGCCGCTGCTTTCGCGCGAGGTGACGTTCATCACCGCGCAGGAATTGGAGGATCGCTATCCCGACAAGACGCCCAAGGAGCGCGAAAACCTGCTGCTCGCCGAGTGCGGCACGGCGTTTATCCAAGGCATCGGCGGCAAGCTGAGGAGCGGCAAGCCGCACGACGGCCGCGCGCCCGACTACGACGACTGGGACATGAACGGCGACATCCTCTTCTTCCATCCGACGCTCGGCTGCGCGATGGAGATCTCCTCGATGGGCATCCGCGTCAGCCCCGAATCGCTCGACCGCCAGCTGACCCTCGCCGGATGCGACGAGCGCCGCAAGCTGCCCTTCCACAGAATGCTGCTCGCGGGCGAGCTGCCGCTCACGATGGGCGGCGGCATCGGCCAGTCGCGCCTGTGCATGCTGCTGCTGGGCAAGGCGCACATCGGCGAGGTGCAGTCCTCCATCTGGGACGAGGCCACGCGCGAAGCCTTCGAGCGCGCCGGGGTCACGCTGCTGTGATGTGAATTTTATAAGTATGAACAGCATAAGAAAAGCGCTTTCCGGCGCTTTTCTTATGCTGTTCGCATCTGAATTCGATTACTAAAACGACGAGCGCGTTCTTCCTCCCCGAAGGGGGAAAGAAACTTCCTTAATCTGCCGTCATTCTGCAATCCGTCACGCGTTATTCAGCATGTCTTGTAGAATATCGATCAACGCCGCCTTTATCTTTTTGCGGTCTTCCGGTATAACGTCGCCGCTCATCCTCGGCGCGTCAATTTCCTGAGACGGACTGAAGAGACGATTTACTTCTTGACAATCGCTTCGTCCTAAAAGATAGTCGGTCGATACATCGAGAGCATCGGCCAAACGAATCAATATTTCGACAGTCGGCATAACGCGGCCCGTTTCATATCTGGCAATCATCACTCTTGAAACATCCGCCAATTCTGCTAACGCTTCTTGTGTCAAGTGGCGATCTCCGCGTATTCGACGCAGCATTGTGGCGAGAGTATACATGGTTAAAGCCTCCTGTCAAAAATTTTATCTGTTCAGGTACAAAAAGAAAATATCTAAAAAGTCACGAATTTGTATTGACATGTTCTTTTGTAGAGACTATAATGTAACTTATAAGATACTATCGTGTCGCTCACACAAACATCCTATGAGGAGGGTTGCCCTATGAAATGCCCAAATTGTTCAACGATCCTTGATGATGATACGCTCCAAAAATGCCCCGTCTGCGGCGCGAATCTCCATCAGCCCCAGAGTCAGTCTACCCCTGTGACTTCTACGACAATACAGAAAAAGAAAGTCTCTCGTTTTGCGGCGTGGTTTGTCGCATGGATCGGCTGCGGTCTTATTCTTCCCATGTTCATTGGAGATCAGGAGATGTTTTCCAGACGAATTCGGCTGATTGTTCGTCTTCTTCCTTTTTGTCTTGTCGTCGTCGGTTTTGTTCTGATTCTTATTTGTATGCTCTTTTGGTGTCTCGCAGATCAGTTTAACTGCATCTTTGGCACGCTGAAATATTCGGATGGAACAAAGGTTTGGAGGTAAGAATGTTACCCTTAACTGGATCAAAATCCTCCGCTGAACCGACAATCCTGATTGAGGCTGTGAGAGACGCTTTTCAAGATTTGAAAAATAAAGGAGAAAACAGAGGATTAAAGCTTGAACCCGTTACAAAAAAATATTATCTTTATGTTCTGATTTGTGCCATTCTTCGTTACACGATCCTCGATAAAAACATCGTTGCAACCCTTTCTCGAGCGTTTCAAGAGGAATATGAAGAGGCTTCGGAGCCGAGCCTCTTTTTCCAGAATCTTTTTGACTGCAATTCGGCAATGGATCTCGTTGAAAATCGGGTCGGAAGCCTTGGCGCAATTATAGAGGTCATCTTTTCATTGAATTTTCAATTAACCGACAAGGACTCGGCCATCTCCATAACCTCCGATCAGATGGAAACCGTATCGGCTTTTTTAGAGCGCATTCTTCCCTTCGGACGAAAAAACTGGTTCGATAAAGAAGGAAATCGGGAAGACGAAAAGGATAGCTTTGACGGCGTTGCAGCCATGATCGAGGCGATTATACGCGACGCTTTTTCGCCACTTGAAGTCTTTCAATACTCCGCCGAAATATGCGGTTATCGCAATGAATTGCTGCGAAGGGTAAGATCCCTGAACGAATCTCTGAGCATCAACTACGACGATCAAAAATTCTATGATGACTGCTATAAATCCGTCTTGCCTCCCGTTGGCGGGCGTGCAAAACCGTTTGTCATCGGATGGGTGATCTTCTATTTCATCATGGCGGCATACGGCAAGCAGGATACGATGCTGATATACTCAATTCTTGCTGCAGTCGGAGGTTTTCTTCTCGTAAGGAAAATAGACAAGGAAAAATCCAAAAGAATAGCGGAAAGCGAGACCGCGCCTTATCGCAAGGCTCACCTTCGGCAAACCAAGCATAAAATGGAATGGGAAGAGAAACTCAGAGATTTCAAGAGCGACCTTCAAGATGTAAGCTATCTTCTGAGAATACTGGTTCCCGTCGGCGGTATTCCGGAAAACATGTGGGGTCATGGAAGCGATCTTTGGAATCTCATCGAACTTCGCCGCGCGGATTCACTCAAGGAAGCAATCAATCTTTATGAGGAACTCGAATATCGCGCTCAAACGCAGGAGATGCTCAACATCCAGCGAGACGAACAATTGAGGGTTCAGGAACAATTGAGAGAGATGAGGAAAAATCAAGAGCGGATAATGGAAGCGCAAGATGATCTGGAATTCAGCCAGAATTTGAACACGGCACTTGGCATATTTATATTAAACAACATCTAGATAAAACAATGCGGCCGATCGCTCTTCGGTTTCGGATATAAAGCCTTTTCTCCGTTTCTGGAAAAAGGCTTTTTTTAAGTCTTTTTGCGCCGCCCTTTTTTGCTTAAAATGGTTTGACATGGACGCGCCCCATGCGATACAATGAAGCGTTGCATCGACATCGCTTGCGAACGGAGTGTGACCGCATGATCTTCCATCATCGATCGACCGACGCCTTCTTCCGCAACCCGACGGGGGCGCTGCCCGCAGGCGCGCTGGTGTGCCTGCGCGTGGAGGCCGAGGGATACGGCAAACCGGACAAAATCGAGCTGCGCGTCTGGGACGGCGAGGAGCATCGCTTCCCCATGCGCGAGCTGGGCGCGCGCGCGGGGCGGCGCTATTACGAGGCGCAAATCGCCGTGTCGCAGACGCCATGCCTCTACTGGTATCGCTTTGAGGCGGAAGTGGACGGCAAGCGCCTCGTGCTCGGCGCGCCGGACGACGGCTACGGTTGCGGCGAGGGCGTCATGGGCAGCGAAAACAGCTTCCAGATCACCGTCTACGATCCGGAGTACAAGACGCCCGACTGGATGCACGACGGCGTGATGTACCAGATCATGGTCGATCGCTTCTACCGCGCCGAGGGCACGCAGGCGCTCTTTCACGCGCGCGACGGGCAGGACGTGGTGCTGCACGAGGACTGGTACGAAAAGCCGCTGCTCAACATCCGCGAAAACGGAGACAACTTCGCCAACGACTTCTTTGGCGGCACGCTCGAGGGCGTGCGTCAAAAGCTGCCCTATCTGAAAGAGCTTGGTGTAAGCGTGCTCTACCTCAACCCCATCTTTCAGGCGCGCACCAATCACAAGTACGACACGGGCGATTACATGCGCATCGACCCGATGTTCGGCGACGAGGAGGCCTTCCGCCGCCTGACGGCGGACGCGCGCGCGATGGGCATCCGCGTGATCCTCGACGGCGTCTTCTCTCACGTCGGCGACGACAGCGTGTACTTCAACCGCCGCGGCACGCACGGCGAGCATGTGGGCGCGTACCGCGATCCGGATTCGCCGTACCGCAAGTGGTTCACGTTTAAGCATTGGCCGGACGATTACGAGTGCTGGTGGGGCTTTAAGACGCTGCCGAACGTCAACGAGATGGACGAGGACTACCGCCGCCACATCCTAAACGGCGCGGACGCCGTGGTCAAGCATTGGGTGCGGCAGGGCGGCAGCGGCTGGCGGCTGGACGTCGCCGACGAGCTGCCGATGCCGTTTTTGCGCGAGCTGCGCCGCGAGGTCAAGTCCGCCTCTACACAGGCCGCGGTGCTGGGCGAGGTCTGGGAGGACGCCAGCCACAAGGTCGCCTACGGCGAGGTGCGCTCCTATGTGCTGGGGGACACGCTGGACAGCGTGATGAACTATCCCCTGCGGGACGCGCTAATCGACTTTCTGCTCGCGCGGCGCGGCGCGGCGTCCGTCGCGCGGGAACTCACCTCTCTTCAGGAAAACTATCCCAAGCCGTTCCTCTATTCGCTGATGAACCTGATGGGCAGCCATGACAGGCCGCGCATCCTGAACGTGCTCTGCGGCAACGATGGCAACGACCGCCCGCGGGAGGAGCGCGCGGCGCTTCATCTCACGCAGGAGGAGCGCATGCTCGGCTCGCTGCGCGAGGGGCTGATGCTGCGGCTGATCGTGAGCATGCCGGGCATGCCCTGCGTCTATTACGCCGACGAGGCCGGGGCCGAGGGCTGCGCCGATCCCTATTGCCGCGCCACCTATCCTTGGGGACGCGAGGATGGCAACATGCTCGCGCTCTACCGGCGCCTTCTCGCCCTTCGTCGCGATCACGACGCTTTGCGCGGCGGCGCTTGCCGGATATTCGCCCCGTGCGAGGATGTGCTCGGCGTCGTGCGCTTCGTGCGCGGCGGCGTGGACGCGCTCGGGCGGCCCGCTCGCGACGGCGTCGCCGTCACGCTCGTCAATCGCAGCGCGCAGCCCGTCTCCGTCTATCTCACGCCCGACGACCTGCTCGGCGAAACCGATTTTGTCCTCGACAGCGGCGAGGAGGTTCACGACCGCGCCGGGGCCGTCAGCGTCTCCTTGCCCGGCCTGCGCGGCGTGACGCTGCTCTCTAAGAGAGTGGAAGAGCTGAGATTTGTATAAGCGGGGGAACGTTGGGCTACCGCCCAAACCTGTTTGGGGATTTCATCCCCAAACCCCTTCACGACCATCGCGTTGCGATGGTCGTGCCGTGTTTATAGGAAAGTGTAGCCATTATAAATCGGCAAGGCTTCTTGAAAAGTGAAACTTTTCCATAAACGACTTTCTTCTCCTATGTCAAGAAATCAATCCCCCAGTTCGTCCGTCGCGCAGCGGCGGACGATGGGGGTTTGGAGGCAATGCCCCCAAACAGGTCTGGCGCTGGAGCCGAGCGCGCCCTGTGGGCGAAACAGCGAGGCGAAACGCGGGACTGGAGCCGAGTGCGCCCAGCGGGCGAAACAGCGAGGCGGAACGTCGGAAACGCAAAGGAGCGCTTGCGCGACTATTGCGTTTCCCGGGAGCAAGGAGTGCGCGTAAGCGCACGACTATGCGAGTTCCCCGGGTCGGTCGCCCAGCGTAGCCCCCGTTCCCCCACTTATTTCAGAGCCTTCTTTCCCCTGCCGCGGGCAGGATTTTTTCGGTGTGGAGCGAATATAGAATTTGTAGGGGTTTGCCCATCGGCGTGCGAGAGGCGCGCGGGGGTGAAGGTTATGCACAGGTTTGTGGATAACCAGAGGAGAAAACCCCCTGTATTGCAAGAGTTTTCCACATGCTGTGGCGCAGGCGTTTGCTTGATTTGGGCGGCTTTTCCACTCTTTGCACCGCGCTACGGCGACTACGACGACTTCTATTCTTCTACTACCACAATGGGAGGTCTGAAACATGCGCTTTACCTGTGAAACCGCCGATCTGAATGCGAGCCTGTCCATCGTCAGCCGCGCGCTGGCGGCGCGTTCGCCGAAGCCGATTCTGGAGGGCATCCTGTTTGAATCCTGCGAGGAGGGCCTGCGCCTGACGTGTACGGATCTGGCGATGGGCATCCGCACGGTGATCCCGGCCTCCGTGGAGGAGGAAGGGCGCGTGGTGCTGCCGGGCAGGCTGCTGTGCGAGGTGGCGCGCAAGCTGCCGGAGGGCCGCGCGGAGTTCACGGTGAACGAGCGCATGCAGACGAGCATCCGCTGCGCCAGCTCGCGCACGAATCTGGCAGGCCTCGACCCGGTGGAATATCCGGAGCTGCCGCCGGTGAGCGGGCACACGTTCTCGGCGCCGCAGGGTATGCTCAAGGACATGATCGGCCGGACGATCTTCGCGATCGCGCTCGACGAGAGCCGGCCGATCCTGACGGGCTGCCTGCTGGAGATTGACGAGGGAAAGCTGCGCGTCGTGGCGCTGGACGGCTTCAGGCTGGCGATGCGCGAGGAAAAGCTGGACGGCGCGCCGAAATCCCTTTCCGCGGTCGTCGGCGGAAAGGTGCTGGGCGACATCGCGAAGATCCTCTCCGACGGCGACGAGCCGGTCGAGCTGTGCGTGAGCGCGAGCCACATCAGCCTGAGCGCGGGCGCGACGCACATCGTGGCGCGGCTGCTGGAGGGCGAGTTCATCCACTACCGGCAGATTCTGCCGCGCGAGTGGCAGACGGCGGTGACGCTCTCGCGCGCGGATCTGGGCGGCGCGATCGACCGCGCGAGCCTGATCGCGCGCGAAGGCAAGAACAACCTCGTCCGCTTCAAGATCGAGGGCGACACGCTGGAGATCGCGTCCAACTCCGAGACCGGCGACACGCAGGAGACCCTGAGCGTGCAGACCGAGGGCAAGGATCTGTCCATCGCCTTCAACGTGCGCTACATCACCGACGTGCTCAAGGCGCTGCCCGACGAAGAGGTGCTGCTGCGCTTCAACTCCAACGTCAGCCCGTGCGTCATCCTCCCGACGGAGGGAGAGGCGTACCTGTATCTGGTGCTGCCGGTGCGCACGTTCGGCGTGTAAGCTCGCGGAGGGCGTATGCGCGTCAAGACGTTGAGCCTGCAAAACTTTCGCAACTATGAGCGGCAGGAGATCGCCCCGCACCCGGGCGTGACCGTGTTCGTCGGCCCGAACGCGCAGGGCAAGACCAATATTCTGGAAGCGCTGCACCTGTGCTGCGTCGGGCGGAGCCACCGCACCGCGCGCGACGAGGAGCTGATCCGCTGGGGCGCGCCCAGCGCGCAGGTCAAGGTCGAGACGGAGCAGGCGGACGGCACGCACGACGTGGCCGTGACGCTGGTGAGAGAAAAGCGCCGCCAGCGCAAGATCGTGCGCATCGGCGCGCGGCAGGCGGAGCGCATCGGCGAGATGATGGGCCATGTGCGCGCGGTGCTCTTTTCGCCGGAGGATCTTCAAATCGTCAAGGGCGGGCCGGGCGAGCGCCGCAGGTTTCTGGATATGGAGCTTTCTCAGCTCGACCCGGCGTATTTCTACGCGCTCCAGCGCGCGGCGCGCGCGCTCGCGCAGCGAAACGCGCTGCTGCGCGAGATCGCTGCGAGGCCGTCGCTCATGCCCACGCTGGACATGTGGGACGAGCAGCTCGCGCAAAGCGGCGCGCAGATCGCGCGCGCGCGGCGCGCGGCGGTCGAAAAGCTGGAAAAAAGCGCCAAAGAGGCGCACGCCTCGCTGACCGACGGCAAGGAGACGCTGTCCCTTCGCTATATCAGCCAGATCGCCGACGAGGAGGACATCGAGCGCGCGCTGCGCGAGCGGCTTTTCGCCGCGCGCGAGGACGACGCGCGCAGGCTGCTCACCTCCGTAGGCGTCCACCGCGACGACCTCGGCGTCGCCATCGACGGCAAGGACGCGCGCACGTTCGCCTCGCAGGGACAGCAGCGCAGCGCGGTGCTCTCCCTCAAGCTCGCCCAGCTGGAGATGACCGAGCGGGAGAGCGGCGAGGCGCCCGTGCTGATGCTCGACGACGTGATGAGCGAGCTGGATCCCGAGCGGCGCAGGCAGCTCATCGAGCGCATCGACCGCGTGCAGACGCTGGTCACCTGCACGGACGTGAGTGACCTCGCGGGCGCGCGTCAGGGCGCGGTCTACCGAGTCGAGGGCGGCCGGCTGCTCGCGTGACGCCTTTTGGGGCGGGGACGGCCAGACCGCGCGGGCAAAGGAAAAACGGGACTTTCGCGCGAACTTTCCACAGCCGTCCACAGGAGGCGCCGGGTTTTCCACATTCTTGTGGATAAGTTTGTGGAAAACGTGGGAAAACGCCGCGAAAAGCGCGGCCCCGCGCCGAGAAGCATCCGCCCAAAAAGGAAAAACAAACCAAAGAAAACGGCGCGCGATCCCGCAAAAGAAAAATGCGCGCGCACTGTGCAGAGTCCAAAAGTGGAAAAGTCCTGCGGCGCGCGCCGCGGGGCGTCCGCGAGCGGATGTTTTTTCGCGCTTTCGGCCATCCTAAGCGCGATTTCGGGAAAAAACAGGAAAGAGGGATGGCGCGTGAACGTGCTCTACGAGCGGGGTCTGGAGGACGTCGCCGGAACGCTCAAACAGATGGGCTACAGCGTGGCGCCCCTGCGCCGCGGCGCGGCGGCGGACGCCGTGCTCTTTACGAGCGACGCGCGCTCGGCGCTTTCGGTGCGCGCGGGCGCGCGGGGAGCGAGCGTGCTCTGCGTGCGCGGCATGAGCGCGGGCGAGATCGCGCAGGCGCTCTCGCGCAGAAGCGCCGCGCCGCTGTTTTAGACACATTCGCTGAAAGGAACGCCAATGGAACGGAGCAGAAGAAAGGTTCGCTACGCGTCCCGGGGGAGCATCCCCTACGGCGCGTACCGAATGAGCGACAAAGGCCGGCGCAAGAAGAAGAAAAAGCCGCTCGGCGAGCGCGTGCGCGCGCTGATCATTCTGGCGGCGCTGGCGCTGGTGATCGCGCTGGCGACGGCGTTTGCGCTCTCCGGCTCGCGCCGGCAGGGCGTGGGCGGCGTGACGCGCATCGGCGCGACGCTCAGCCAGAACGTGACGCCCTTCGGCGACAGCGTGATCTTTTACGACGGCACGACGCTGCACTGCGTCGCCGCGACCGGCGGCAACAAGTGGAGCTACCAGATCGGCACCAACGCCGATTACGACGCCACGAAGGAGCGCATCGTCGCGTGGTCGGGCAACGACCTGTTCATCCTCAATAACCGCGGCCGGCTCATCTACAACAACTCCATGAGCGATACGGTGCAGTTCGCCCGCGCGGGCGACGGCCTCGTGGCCGCGTTCGTGGGCCAGCCGGACAACGGCGTGATCAGCGTCATCGACGAATCGGGACAGATTGCGGACAACGTCGCGATCGAAAACCAGACGGTGCTGGACATCGGCTTCTTCTGGTCGGAGACGTCCTCGAGCACACAGAAGACGGAACTCATGTGGATGATCGGCCTCAACACGACGGGCACCGTCATCTCCACCGAGCTGCAAACCTTCCAGCCGGGCCGCATGTCCACGGGCAAAAGCTCGCTGGGCGATCACATCGCCTATCAGGTATACTACGCCGACGGCCTCTTGAACGTCGTGGACACCCACCAGATCACCCGCTACAACTATCGCGCGCTTTCGCAGGGCACGGGCACGCTCATCTACGGCTACACGGTCGAGGACGTGAAGCAATCCGGCGGCACGACCTATCAGCTGCTCATCCCCGCGCAGGAGACCAGCGACGGCATCCTCATCAACAACGTCCGCCTGATGGCGGGGAACATTGACCGCGCGCTCCATCTGCCCAGCGCGTGCCTGTCGGTCAAGCTGGGCGAGCGCTCGATCTACGGCTTCTCTCAAAACGCCGTCTATGTGTGCCCGTTCGGCGACACGGTGTTCGTGTCGCACGCGCTGCCCATCAACGTGACGGCGGTGCTGGGAATGCTCTCGGACGACCGCGCCGTGGTGGCCTCCGGATCGGAGATCTACGTTGTGGAATTGCCGCAGTGACGCGCGGCGAAAGGAGAACGCATGAACATCATCGACTTTCTCATCCTCGGCGTCATCGGCGTGAGCGTGCTCCTCGGGCTGTATCGCGGGTTCATCAGCGGCGTGCTGAGCGTCGCGGCGCTGATCGGCTCGACGGCGCTGGCCTTCGTCTTCGGCGGTCAGCTCGCGGCGTGGCTCGGCAGCAACGAGACGCTGGTGGAGACGCTGCTCTACTACACCGACGCCGGGAGCCGCATCGGCGATCTGGGCCTGTCGGTGATGACCGTCGGGCAGACGACGCAGGCGGCCCTCAGCCGGCTGCTGCAAAGCGCGGGATTGCCCGCCGCGTTTGAGACGGCCTTCATCGAGCGTCTGAGCGCCGCGCCCGATACCATGACGCTCTCGGCGCTGCTCAGCCAGACGATCGTCAGCGTGTCGCTGTCGATCATCAGCTTCCTCATCTGCTTTCTGCTTTCCTACGTCGTGCTCAGCTTCGTCATCCATCTGATCTCGTATGTGTTCGAGCTGCCCGTGCTGCGGCATCTGGACGCGTTGATCGGCGGCGCGTTCGGGCTGGTGCGCGGCGTGCTGCTCGTGTTCATCTTTTTCGCGCTGGTGCCCATCGTGCTGGCGGTCGTCCCCATCGAGCAGGTCGGCGCGCTGATCGAGCAATCGACCCTCGCGCCGCTCTTCGACAGCCAGATCATCCTGACGATCCTGCGCGGCGGGATATAATACTTTTCTCAAATAAAACTTTTAACATAGTGCGAAGCACAGGATGGGGTCTGGGGACAATGTCCCCAGACAGGGTTTGGGGCGGTAGCCCCAACGTTCCCCGGCGCGTAGCGCCCACAAATCAGTAGCCCGGTAGCGAAGCGATCCCGGGCGGGTCGTTCATGTTACCTACCTTATGATCCGGAGGAAAACCATGACGCAAGACGAACTCTTTTCCTTCCTGAAGGAGATCACCGCCGTGTCCGGCACGAGCGGCTACGAGCAGCCCGTCGCGCGGGCGATCGCGGACGCGTTTGCGCCCTATTGCGACGAGGTGAAGGTGGACGGCGTGGGCAGCGTGCTCGCGCGCCAGCGCGGCAAGGGGCCGAAAGTCATGCTCTGCGCGCACATCGACGAGATCGGCATGACGACGCTGAGCGTGGAGGAGGACGGCAGCATCCGCTTCATCCAGTCGAGCATGGCCGACGCGCTGCTGCCCGCCAAGGAGGTCACGCTGATCACGCAGGAAGGCCCGCTCTTCGGCGTGATCGGCTCCAAGCCGCCGCATCTGGGCGGCGCGAAGGGCCGCGCCGTCACGCAGCAGGATCTCTTCATCGACACGGGGCTTCCGCCCGAGGAGGCGCGCAGGCGCGTGCCGCCGGGAACGCCCGTGCAGCTCGTTGGCAAGACGGTGCGCCTGCAGGGCGACCGCGTCGCCTCCAAGACGCTCGACGACCGCGCCTGCGTGGCGATTCTGCTCGCCTGCGCGCAGGAGGTCAAAAACCGCCTGCACGACGCCGACATCTGCTACGCACTCACCGCGCAGGAGGAGACCGGCTCTCTGGGCGCGCTGACCAGCGCCTACGCCGTCGATCCGGACATGGCGATCGTGCTGGACGTGACGCACGGCACGATGGAGGACTGCAAGCCGTGGGACACCTTCCCGCTGGACGCCTCCACGCTCGCCGTCGGGCCGAACCTGCATCCCGGGCTGACCCGCCGCCTGCGCGAGGAGGCCGAGCGCCTCAACATGAAAATCGAGACCGAGGTCGTGCGCGGCGCGACCGGCACGGACGCGTGGGTTGTGCAGACCGCGCGCGAGGGCGTGCCTTGCGCGCTGCTCAGCCTCCCGGTCAAGTACATGCACACGAGCGTGGAGGTGGGGTCGCTCAAGCTGATGCTCGAGCAGGCGCACCTGCTCGCGCAGACGCTGTGCGGCATTCCCAAGGGATGGGAGGCGACGCTATGCTATTAAAGGAGATCACCGATCTGCGCGGGCCGTCCGGATGGGAAAACGCCGCGCGCGACGCCATTCGCCGCGAGGCGGAGCGCCTGCTCGCGGGCCGCGACGCGCAGATCTTCACCGACACCATGGGCAACCTCTACGCGATTCGCAGGGGAACGAATGCCTCAAAGAAGCGCGTGATGCTCTGCGCGCACATGGACGAGGTCGGCTTCATCATCCGCTGCGCGACGGAGGACGGGCTGCTGCGCTTTGCCAGCGTGGGCGGCATCGAGGCGTATGTGATGCCCGCCGCGCGCGTGCTGGTGGGCGAAAACGCCGTGCCGGGCGTGATCGGCATGAAGGCCGTTCACCTGATGAGCGACGAGGAGGAAAGCAGCCCCATCAAGGCCGACCAGCTCTCCATCGACATCGGCGCGAAGGACAAGGAGGAGGCCGAGCGCCTCTGCCCGCCGGGCAGCTACGCGACGTTCGACAGCGAATACCGCCTCTTCGGCGACGGCTTCGTCAAGGCAAAGGCGCTCGACGACCGCGTGGGCTGCATGATTCTATTGGATGCGCTGGAAAAAAGCGCGTATTCCGGCGACCTGTGCTGCGTCTTCACGGTGCAGGAGGAGGTCGGCCTGCGCGGGGCGACGGTCGCCGCGCGGCGCGTGAATCCGGACGTGGCGATCATTCTCGAGGGCACGGTCTGCAACGACATGGGCAAGACGCCCTCGCACGAGCGGGTGACCGAGTGCGGCATGGGCGCGGTGATCGCCGTGATGGACAAGCGCATGATCGCCGACGGCGCACTGCGCCGCCGCGCGATGGAGGTCGCCAAGGCGCGCGGCATTCCCGCGCAGCTCAAGCGCGTGCCCGTCGGCGGCACGGACGCGGGCGCGATTCACATTTCGGGCGCGGGCGTGCCGTGTCTGGTGCTGGCGGCGCCGTGCCGCTACATCCATTCGGCGTCGAGCGTCGCCAAGCTGCAAGACATCGACGCGGTGCGCGACCTGACGCTGGCGATGCTGGAGGACATGGACAGCGGCGACGAGAAGGAGGAGATCATCCCATGAACAGGAGCTTACTGGAAAAACTGCTCGCCGCCTACGGCCCGAGCGGCAACGAGGGCGCGGTGCGCGCGGCGCTAGAGGATGCGCTGCGCGGTCATGTGGACAGCCTTTCGACCGACGCACTGGGCAACCTGATCGCCGTCCGAAAGGGCGACGGCACGGGCAAGCGCATCATGCTCAGCGCGCACATGGATCACATCGGCCTGATCGTGATCGACGCGGACAAGCACGGCTTTCTGCGCGTGTGCGCGGTCGGCGGGGTGGACGCGGAAAACATGATCTCCGCGCATGTGGTTTTCGCCAATGGCGTGGAGGGCGTGATCGACGCGCAGCCCGTCAAGGACGGCAAGCGGCCCGCGGTCGGCGATCTGTTCATCGACATCGGCGCGCAGGATCGCGAGGAGGCGCTTTCGCGGGTGGAGATCGGCGACATGTGTGTGATGAAGCCGCGCGTGACGCCCTTGGGCGAGCATCGCCTCTCCTCCCCGGCGATGGACGACCGCGTCGCCTGCTTTGTGCAGGCGGAGGCGCTGCTGGCGCTGGAGGAGACCGGCTGCAAGAACGAGATCGTCGCGGTGTTCTCCGCGCAGGAGGAGGTCGGCAGCCGCGGCGCGAGGACGGCGGCCTACGCGCTGCAGCCGGACTTGGGCATCGTCATCGACGTGACGGGCACGGGCGACACGCCGGGCGTCAAGCCGCGCCTGCCGATGAAGCTCGGCGGCGGCGCGGCCGTCAAGATCATGGACAGCTATGCGATCAGCACGCCTTGGGTCGTGCAGATGATGCTGGACGAGGCGCAGAAGGCGAACATCCCCGTGCAGCGCGAGGTGCTGCCCTACGGCGGCACGGACGCCGACGTCATCCAGCAGTCGCGCGCGGGCGTGCCGGTGGGCGTGATTTCCATCCCGTGCCGCTACATTCACAGCGCGGCGGAGACGGTGGATCTGCGCGACGTACAGGCGGCGCTCGATCTGCTGCTCGCGTGCGTGCGGGCCTAAATCGAGGAGCGTGAGGACATGCAGACCGACGGCGGCGGGCCGATCCGCCTGACGAACAAGACCGCGATCGCGCTGCGGCGCGCTGCGCGGCAGGAGCGCACGGCCGCGCTATGCACGGCCGCCGTGCTCTCGCTCGCGCTGGCCGTGGTGGCGGTGCTGCTGGGCATCCGTTGGCTGCCCGCCGTGCCGCTGGTGACGGCGGCGGCGGTGCTGCTGGACGCGCTCATCTTCGTGCGCAGCCGCGCGCGCTATCTCTCGCGCTGCGCGCAGGCCATCTGCGCCGAGGCGGCGGCGCGCGAGCTTCGCGCGCAAAAGCGGGAAAAGGCGCGCCGCGAACAGGCCGAGCGCGACCTGAGCGCCGCGCTTCGCGACGCCGCGCCGCGCGAGGATAAGCCGGAGGAGACCGCGCCGGAGGTAAGCGCTGCGGCGCAGCTTCCCGGCGACGACGTGCCGCTCGCGCCAAGCAGCGCTTCCGCCGAGGAAGCCCCCGCGCCGCGCCGCCGCAGGCGGCAGGCCGCGCTGACTGTGCTGCGGGGGGAAGACGCGAGGACGACGGAGGGGTGAGCGAGCAGGGGTGACGCTGGGTTGCACCCAGACCCGCCCGGGGGACATTGTCCCCCGGACCCCCATCATGGGGATAATATAAGGATGTTGCTTGTGTGGCTTAAAGTTTTTTGACACTGAGCGACGCGCGGTAACGCTTCGCTCCCGGGCTGCTGTTAAATGCGCTTCGCGCTGGGGAACGCTGGGCTACCGCCCAAAACCCCATCATTTTATATTTTTTTATAAAAAGTGAGGAACCCGCATGATCGCGATCGGCTATTTGCTCCTCTATCTCGCAGGCGGACTGATGATCGTCCGCTTTTTGTTGCCGGACAGAAGCCCGCTCACCCGCGCGTGGCTCGGCCTCTCGCTCGGCGTGCTGCTGCTCATGGAGCTGCCCGCGCTGTTCGCCTACTTTCTCAAGTTCTCTCTGGAGGCGCATATCGCGGCGGCGGTGATGCTCGTGGTGCTTGTCACCGCGTGCTTCATGCTCCGCTCACATGAGGAAGCCCGGCGCATGACCGAGGAGGACATGCGCTTCCTGCTCGCCGTCGCGCTCGTGTGCCTGCCGCTCACCGCGCTCTCCGCCTATTTGCAGCACACGCACATGCTCCTCTCCCGCGCGGACGGCTCGCTCTGGGGCGGGCAGTCCACCTACGGCGATCTGTGCATGCACCTCACGTTCGTCACGTCCATGCGCGATATGGCGTTCCCGCCGAGCTACGCGCTTTTAGCCGATACGCCGCTCGCCTATCCGTACCTGACGGATTCGCTCTCCACGTCGATGCTGATGCTGGGCCTCGACCTGCACTGGGCCGTCGTCATCCCCGGCACGCTGCTAATGGCGCTGGTCTACGTCGGCTACATGACGCTCGCCCGCGCGTTCCTCTACCGGCGCAACAAGGCGATCGTCGTGGCGGCGCTGCTGTTCTTCTTAAACGGCGGCCTCGGGTTCCTCTACGATTTCGACATGGCGGGAAAGGATCATTTCGCCCGGGTGATGGAGATCTTCACGGGCTATTACAAGACCCCGGCGAACCAGCCGGATCTCAACCTGCGCTTTTCCAACGTGATCGCCGATCTGATGCTGCCGCAGCGGGCTTTGCTCGGCGGCTGGGCGATGGTGCTCCCGGCGCTTTATCTGCTGGTCAGCTCCTGCCGCGCGCGCTCGATGCGCCAGACGGTGTATCTGGCCTTGTGGGCGAGCGCGCTGCCGCTCATTCACACGCACACGTTTCTGGCGCTGGGCCTCTTTTCCGGCGGGTATCTCCTCGGGCGCATGATCGCGCACCCGGAGGAGCGGGGCGGCATCGTCCGGCGCGCGCTGGTGTATCTGGCCATCGTGCTGGCGCTGTCCGCGCCGCAGCTCATCTCCAACGCGGTGCGCCAGACGGTGGAGAGCGGGGCTTTGCGCTTCCAGTTCAACTGGGTCAACAACAGCGGCGGGCGCGGGCTGATCGACGGCTATTTCTGGTTCTGGATCAAGAACGCGGGGCTGCCGTTCCTCCTGCTGCTGGCGGCGTGTCTGGACGCGCGCCGCCGCGGGCGGCTCGATCTGCTGCTGGGCATCACGGCGGTGTTCGTCGTCGCGGAGCTGGTGCTCTTCCAGAACAACGAGTACGACAACAACAAGCTGTTTTACATCTGGTACATGGGCGCGATCATCCTCGCCGTCGATTACGGTTCGGTCATCATGCGCCGGCTGGAGGGGCTGCGCGGGCGCGTGCTGCTGTGCGCGGCGTTCCTCATCGTGAGCACGCTCTCCGGCGCCCTGTCGCTGGCGCGCGAGACGCTCTCCGGCTACCAGCTCTTCTCCAAAAACGCCGCCGACGCGGGGGCGTGGATCGACGAAAACACGCCGCGCGACGCCGTGTTTCTGACCGGGCAGCAGCATCTCGACCCGGTCTGCACGCTGGCGGGGCGGCAAATCGTCTGCGGCAGCGACCTGTACGTCTACTTCCACGGGCTGAGCTACGAGGCGCAGCGCTCCGACTGTGAGGCGTTCTATGAATCCCCGAGGGAAAACATGGACGTGCTCGACCGCTACGGCGTCGATTACATCTATGTGAGCGACTACGAGCGATCGGACTTCGACGTCGATCTGGACGCGCTGGAGGAGATGTTCCCGGTCGTCTACCAGAACCCGGACGTGCGCATATACGCCGCGGTCAGCGAGGCGGAGCAATGATCGAGCGTTTTTTGCGCTACTCGCTGGAGCGGGGCAAGAAGATTCAGATCGTCCTCTCGCGCGGCGGCGCGTTGGAGCGCCTGAACGTGCGCGTGGTGGCGATGGACGAAGGCGGCTTTGAGGCGATCCCCTCTGGGCGCAAGTGCCCGGCGCGCTACGCGCTGTCGGACGTACTGACCGCCGCCTACGCCCGCGGCGACGCGGGGGAATTAGAAGAATAATAAGGATCAGAAAAATCCTTATAACCCTCTAAGTTTGTGGCCCGAAGGTTTCCAAAGGGCGACCGGAAAGCCCTTTGGTGGGGCGGCGGGGCAAAGCCCCGCGCTTGTTGGGCAAGATAATACAAGGTCGATTGAATGAAAAACATGAATTGATGCTTATTCTCAAATCAAATAATCTACACTCGCCGACATCGGATTACGCCGGGCAAGCAAAAGAGGGAGTTGAAACTTTTCATGATCAACCCGCCCGGGAACGCTTCGCTACCGGGCTACTTTTTGCAATCGCTTCGCGATTTGGGATACGTTGGGGCTACCGCCCCAAACCCTGTCTGGGGACATTGTCCCCAGACCCCATCCTATGTTTCGCACCGGTTTTATCTGGGAAAAGTATGAAACGCCGCGCTGCGGCGCGGAATGGCGCAAATCCATCCCGCCCGAGCGCGGCGCTCGTTTGCCGGTAGATGCGCGCTAGTTCTCCTCCTCGCACGCGGCGATGGCGGCGTCCAGCGCGGCGACGGAGCGGATGGACTGCTGGCGCACGAGCAGCTGGCGGCGCACCTGCGAGGGCGCGCGCTCGAAAAGGCGGCGCGCGTTGGAGTTGCTCTCCAGCAGCGCGTAGAGATTGGGATAGAGATTCATGCGGGTCACCTCCTGACGGGTAGCGTGCGCCAAAAATGCGGGCGGTATGCTTGACGCTCTTTCGCGCGGGGCGATATAATAGAGCGGAAAACGGCGGACGGCGCGCGCAAAGGAGAAAGCGATGGAAGCGGCGAGGGAAAAGCTACGCGAGGTGTTCGGCTACGCGGACTTTCGGCCGGGGCAGGGGCAAGCGATCGAGGCCATCCTGCGCGGGCGCGACGTGCTCGCGGTGATGCCCACGGGCGCGGGCAAGTCGATCTGCTATCAGATCCCGGCGCTGCTGCTTGACGGCGTCACGCTGGTGATCTCGCCGCTGATCTCGCTCATGCGCGATCAGGTGAGCGCGCTCACGCAGAGCGGCGTGCATGCGGCGTACCTCAACAGCTCCCTCACCGCCCGCCAGCATGAGCTGGCCTTGGCGCGCGCGCGGCGGGGCGAATACCGCGTGATCTACGTCGCGCCGGAGCGGCTGACGGCGGAGTCGTTTCTGTCCTTCACGCGCGGCGCGCGGATCGCGCAGGTCGTCGTGGACGAGGCGCATTGCGTGAGCCAGTGGGGGCAGGATTTTCGCCCCGGATATCTGAATATCGCGCCGTTCATCGCGTCGCTCTCGCCGCGCCCGCGCGTGAGCGCGTTCACCGCGACGGCGACGCAGGCCGTGCGCAGGGATATTAAAGACCTGCTTTCGCTGCGCGACCCCTGCGAGGTACACACGGGCTTTGACCGCCCCAACCTCTACTTCGAGGTGCGCCGCCCGCAGGATCGCGACGCGGAGCTGCTGCGCTTCCTCGGCGAGCACCGGGGGCAGAGCGGCATCGTCTACTGCGGCACGCGCAAGGGCGTGGAGCAGGTGGCGCGCCTGCTCAGCGAAAACGGTTTCTCCGCGGCGGGCTATCACGCGGGCATGGACGACGCGCGCCGCGCGCAGGCGCAGGAGGATTTCGTCTCCGACCGGGTGGACGTGATCGTGGCGACGAACGCGTTCGGGATGGGCATCGACAAGTCGAACGTCTCCTTCGTCGTCCACTATCAGATGCCCAAAGATCTGGAGAGCTATTATCAGGAGGCGGGCCGCGCCGGGCGCGACGGCGAGGACGCAACCTGCTGCCTGCTCTACAAGCCCGCGGACGTGCGGCTCAATCGCTTTCTCATCGACCACGCGCGCGAGGAGAGCGCGATGGACGAGGAGACGCGCGAGCGAGTGGCGGAAAACGCAAAGGCGCGCCTTCGCGAAATGACCTTTTACGCGACGGGCGCGGGCTGCCTGCGCGCGCGCATCCTGCGCTACTTCGGCGAGGAGGCGCAGGAGCGCTGCGGCAACTGCTCGTACTGTCTGGGTCTGAGCGACGCCAAGGCGCGAGACGCCGGGCCGCGCGTGCGCGAGAGGCGCCGGCGCGCCGCGCGGGAAACGGCCGCGCGCCCCGCGGTCAACGCGCGGCTGTTCGCGCGGCTGTCGCTGCTGCGCAAGCGCATCGCGCAGGCGCAGCGCGTGCCGCCGTTCATCATCTTCACCAACGCCACGCTGCGCGATATGGCGATCAAGCGGCCGCAAAACGCGCGCGAGATGCTGCGCGTGGAGGGCGTGGGCCGCAGCAAGCTGGAGCGCTACGGCGACGCGTTCCTGCGGGAGCTGGCGCGGTTTGAGGACGAGGAATGACGCATCCCCGTAGAAAGGAGGCGGACGCGTGAAAGGAAGAAGACCGGCGGCGCACACGGCATTCGCCTTCGCGCTCTGCCTGTGCGTCTCGGCGCTGCTGCTGCTGCTCTGCTCGCAAAGCTCGCCGCTGTACCCCATCAACCTCTGGGACGACGCCAACTGCCTGCTGACCGTCGGGCGGCTGATGCGCCGGGGCGGCGTGCTCTACCGCGACATCTACGAGCAGAAGGGGCCGACGCTCTACCTGCTGCACTTTTTTGCGGCGATGATCTCCGACACCAGCTTCCTTGGCGTGTACCTGATGGAGGTCGCCTCGCTCGCGGCGACGCTCATGCTCACCCGGCGCGCGCTGCGCCGCCGCATGGGCGAGAGGCCCGCGCTGGCGCTCGCGTCGCTCTTCTGGGCGTGCGTGCTGGTCGGCGCGTCCTTCGCGCGCGGGGACAGCGCAGAGGAATTCTGCCTGCCGTTTTTGCTGGGCGCGCTGTGCGTGGCCACCGAGGCCTACGGGCGGAAGAGCGGCCCGATGGACGCGCGCAGCCTGCTGCTTTGCGGCGTCCTTTCCGGCGTCGTGGCGACGATCAAGTACACGGTGCTGGGGCTGTTCATCGGCCTGTGCGCTTTTGAAGGCGCGCTCGCGCTGCGCGAGGGCGGGCTTCGCAGGGCGATCCGCAGCGGAGCCGTGTTCCTTCTGGGCATGGCGCTGCCGGTGCTGCTCTGGTGCGCGTATTTTGCGGCCAACGGCGCGCTTGCCGATTTCTTCACCGCCTACGTCTACAACAACATCTTCCTCTATACCGGCGGCGGCGACGCCGTGGGGCTGTTGCGCTCGTGCCTGCGCATCGCGCGGGACAACGCGATCTGGATGCTGCCCGCGGCGGCGGGCGTGGCCGCCTACGCGCTGATCGGAAGGGAAAACCGCTGCGCGCGCTGCGCCCTCGCCGCGATGGCCGCCTGCGCGCTTGCGGCGGCGTTCCTGCTGGGGCGTCTCTGGCCGTACTGTCCCTTAGCGCTCGCCGCGCTGGGGCCGGTCGCGCTCGTGGGCCTGTGCGACGCGCTCGCGCGCTTTGGCGCGCCCCGAATCGGGCTGCGCGCGCGCCGGGCGGCTGCGGCGGGCGCGCTCGCGCTCGCGCTGGCGCTTGCCGTCTTCGCCAGCCCAAACGCGTTTTTGCGCGGCGTGCCGCTCTCCGCTCTGGCGCAGGGACGCATCGCCGCGCGCATCGAGCCGGGCGCGACGCTGCTGCAATATAGCCACCTCGACGCGGGCGTGTATCTCGCCTCCGGCGCGCTGCCGCCTGGCAAGTACTTCGTGCAGCTGAACGTCGGCGATCCGGCGATGACCGAGGCGCTCGACCGCAGCGTCGCGCAGGGCGAGACGGACTACGTGCTCATGAGCTGGCGAGAGCTGCCGCCGGAGTTTGACCGCTACGAGCTGATCGCGGCGGACACCGCCTACGACGACCGCGGGCGGCTCAACAAGAACCTCTATCTCTACAGGCGCAAGGACGGGGGGACGCGCGATGACGACCAAGGCTAAGCGGCGCGCCGCGGCGCTCTCGCTCCTGTGCGCGGCGCTCTCGCTGCTGCTCGCCTCGACCAGCTCGCCGCTCTACGCGACCAACTTCTGGACGGACACCAATGTCTACTTCACCATCGGGCGCGGGATGCTGCGCGGCCTCGCGCCGTACCGCGATCTGTTCGATCACAAGGGGCCGCTGCTCTACGCGCTCTTCGCCGTGGGCGCGTTGATCTCGCGCACATCGTTTTTCGGCGTCTTCCTGCTGGAGGTCGCCTCGCTCGCCGCGGCGCTGTATATCGGTTGGCGCACGCTGACGCTCTATGGCGACGGCCCGCTTTCGCTTCTGGCCATCCCCGTCTCGGCGCTGGTCACGGCGTCGTGCCGCGCGTTCACGCAGGGCGGCAGCGCAGAGGAGTTTTGCCTGCCCGCGCTGGCGCTGGCGCTCTATAGCGTGCTGCGCCGCATGCGCGAGGGGACAAATAACGCCCATCCGCTGCGGCTGTGGGCGGCGCTCGGGTTTTCGGCGGGCTGGGTGTTTGCCGTCAAATACACCGACTGCGGGCTGTTCCTCGGCCTCGGGCTGGGCCTGCTCGCGTGGGAGGCGCGCGTCTGCGGCGCGCGCGCGGCGGCGCGGGGCGTCCTTGCCTGCATCGCGGGCTTCGCTCTAATTGCGCTGCCCACGGCGCTTTGGCTGCTGTGCATGGGCGCTCTCCCTGACTGCCTGCGCGTCTACTTCATCCAGAATATCTTCGACTACGCCGGAGAGCCGCTCACGCCCACGGGCCACCTCTACAACGCCTTGGCCTACCTGCGCACGCAGAGCGCGGCCAACCCCGCCGTGGCGGCGCCGGCGCTGCTCGGCTGCGCGCTCTGCGCGGCGTTTTCAAAAAGGCAGCGGGGCCGCGCGGCGGAGGCGCTCTGCGTTCCTGTGAGCGCGGGGCTGCTGCTGCTCTTCTGCTACTGGGGCGAGATGGCGCACCCGTATTACGCGCTGGTCTTCGCCGCGCTCTCCCCCTTGGGGCTGCTGCCGCTCGCGCGGCTGCGCGCGGGCGGAAGGGCGGCCGGGGCGATCACCCTCGCCGCGACGCTCGCGCTCGCGCCCGCCTGCTACGCGCTCTGCGCGGCGACGCCGCTGCTGTCTGTCGCGCGCGAGGACATGGCGCAGACCCGCTTCGCCGAGATCCTCGCGGGCGACCCGGACGCGACGCTGCTGGACGTGACGAGCCTCGACCAAGGGTTTTATCTGGCGTCGGGCGTCGAGCCGCAGGCGTACTACTTCGCCGACAACAACCTCGTCACCGAGGAAAAGACGGCGGCCATCGCGGGCTATTTGAAAGACGGCGTCGCGCGCTATGTGGTCACCTGCTACCGCGACGTGGGCGAGGGGTACGAGCTGATCGCCGAGGCGACCAGCCCGTTCGACCTGAACGTCCCCCGGACGTACAAGCTGTACCGGCGCATCGAGGCCGCGCCGTAAACGCAAACCGTTTGACAAAATTCACCCCGCGATGTATGATAGAGGGCAAATCGCAAGCCTGCAAATAAAAAGTCAATAGGAAAAGAGGAGAGAACCGAAAAAAATACACGGGATGAAAAAAGGTA
>CANRLC010000039.1 GCA_947631405.1 uncultured Clostridia bacterium
CCGTATTTGTCGGCAAACTTCAAAAGGGATTGCCTATAGCGCATGTCCTGTGTTATACTTTTGCTCATGAAGGATGCAGTCTCCTTTCTGTCATTGATTTCACAGCATCATGATAACAGTTCCGACTGCATCCTTCTATTCTTTTTTTCTCCCGGTGTCCAAGATGTATTGTAGTCCTACACGCGGCACGCGAAAAAACGCCGAAAAACGCTTGCAAATTCTTGCGAACTGTGCTATCATTGGTAACTGGCATATCCTTGCTCTGCATGAGACATTGCAGAGCCAGAGTCCAAAAGGAGGTGAAAGGATCCATGAATAAGTACGAGCTGATCTACATCTTGGATGCCGCCCTCGAAGAGGCTGCCCGCAAGGAGCTGATCGAGAAGTTCAACGGCGTCATCGCCGCGAACGGCGGCGAGGTCGTGAAGGTGGACGAGTGGGGCAAGCGCCGCCTCGCCTACACCATCGACTACAAGACCGAGGGCTACTACGTCTACGTCGCCTTCAACGGCGCGCCGGAGCTGCCCCGCGAACTGAGCCGCAACCTGGGCATCAACGAGAGCGTCATCCGCTCTCAGATCGTCAAGCTCCTCGACAAGAAGAGCAGCGTCAAGCCGCGTCCCGTGCGCGCCGCCGCTCCCGTGACCGAGGAGGCGCCCGCCGCCGTCGAAGCGCCTGTCGCGCCCGCGGCCGAGGAAGCGCCCGCTGCCGCCCCCGAGGCGACCGACGCGCCCGCGACCGAGGAAGCGCCCGCCACCGAGACGCCTGCGAGCGAGGAGTAAACCGTAAGGCCGAACGTAACGTCCAATGATGAGGGAATGAAAAGCATATGAATAAGGTTTTATTGATCGGCAACCTGACCCGCGACCCTGAAATGAGATCGACTCAAGCCGGCGTACCCGTCTGCAACTTCAGCATCGCGGTCAATCGCCGCTTCCGCAACCAGCAGACCGGACAGCAGGAGACCGACTTCTTCAACATCGTCGCGTGGCGTCAGCTCGCCGAGCTGTGCAGCCGCTATCTGGCCAAGGGCAGGAAGGTTGCCGTTTCCGGCTCCATCCAGACGCGCACCTACGAGGCGCAGGATGGCTCCAAGCGCACCGCGTTCGACATCGTCGCGGACGAGGTGGAGTTCCTCTCCTCCCCCCAGAACGCAGGCGGCGCTCCCTCCGGCGAATACCGTCCGGCCGCTTCGTCCCCCGCGCCCGCTCCCGCCGCCGCGCCGCGGCCGCAGCCGCAGCAGGCCGAGACCGGGTTCACGCAGGTGGACGACGACGAACTCCCGTTCTGACCTTCTGAGCAATACGCCGGGACAGCCCGGCCGAGAAAGGAGAGCTTTCCATGTCCGAGGAACGTGCGCCGCGCCGCCCGCGCGGCCGCAAGCCGCGCCGCAAGGTGTGTGCCTTCTGCGTCGATAAGATCGAATATATCGACTACAAGGAGTTCCGCGACGCGAACTCCCGCATGCGCCGTTACATCAACGAGCGCGGCAAGATCATGCCGCGCCGCATGAGTGGCAACTGCGCCAAGCATCAGCGTCAGCTGTCCGAGGCCATCAAGCGCGCCCGTGCCATCGCGCTTCTGCCCTACACGGCTGAGTAAAACGCCGGTCACAACAGCAAAAAGGCGACGTCCGTTCGGGCGTCGCTTTAGTCTGTCAAAAAACTGTATCCTGCATCAAAACAAGCAAAGACGGGATACCGCAACTTTTCATGATCAACTCGCCCGGGATCGCTTCGCTACCGGGCTACTATTTGCAATCGCTTCGCGATTGGGGTACGTTGGGGCTACCGCCCCAAACCCTGTCTGGGGACATTGTCCCCAGACCCCATCCTGTGCTTCGCAGTCGGAAGCGGCCACAGGCCGCCGGCCACTGGCCGCCGCCGCCGCGAGAGGAATAGCGTAGAGCGTGTAGACGAACATGTACTGCGACTTCGCCTCGAAGAGCATGTGATAGCAAAGCCCGCCAAGGATGACCACGGGCAGGAGCATGTCCTGCGTGCGCGCGCCGCGCCGCAGCGTCGAGACCGCGCCCAGCGCCGCAAGCGCGTAGAGCGCCCGCTGCCAGACGCCCATCGCCCGCGCGAGCGCCTCTCGCACCGCGCCGCCCTGCGCATAGAGCGCGGCGGCCTGCGCGCCCAGCGGGCCGGTCTGCTCGCAGATGCCGCCATACCAGAGCGTGCCGTAGGTCGGCTCCAGACATTGGCTGAGCAGCTTGTCGCGCACGAACGCCGCCGCCATCGCCGGGTCGGCGGCCAGCTCGGAAAGCCGCGCGCGCAGGTCGGCCATCGCCGCCGCGCGCTCCGCCTCGGGCGTAACGTCGAGCGGGAAGAAGCGCTCCGCATAGCGGTTGTACCAGCCCGCCTGCGACCCGCTGCGCTGCAAGCCCATCGTAAAGCGGGCGATCAGGGTGATGTCCTCCTGAAGATGGACGCCCGCGCGCAGCTCGTACTGCCACACCGCCAGACGCGAAAGCAGCAGCGCCAGCGCGACGGCGAGCGCCATGTACAGCGGCAGGCGCGTGTCGCGCGTACACAGCGCGTCCACCAGCGCGCAGAGGAGCAGCGCCAGCAGCACGAGCTGCGCGTTGGGCTTGAGCATCGCCGCGACCGCCGCGAGCAGCCCGCAGAGCGCCGCCAGCCTCCAGTCGCGCCGGCGCAGGTAGAGCGCAAAGCACAAAAACGCGCCCGCGCACAGGCAGACCATCGGCAGCGTGGCGTAGACGAACGCGCAGTAGAACGCCGCGGGCAGGCACGTCAGATACAGCGCGCAGGCGGTAAAGCCGGCCCGCTCGCCCGCGAGCACGCGGCTCAGCGCGGCCAGAAGCCCCGCCGCCGTGACGCTGCAAACGGCATTCACGCCCTGCATGAACAGGTTGAGATCGAGCCGGGGAAACAGCCGCAGCAGCGCCTCCATCGGCAGGCAGAAGCCGAGCTGATAGGAGTACGCGTTCAGGTAATCCTGCGAGAGCATCTTGTAATTGCCCCGCGCAAAGAGCCGCGCCGCCTCGAGCACATATTCAAAGTCGTAGAGCTGCTGCGTCCCCGCGCCCCAGAGGAAGATCAGCGTCCCGGCCAGCCAGAGCGCCGCGAGCAGCGCCGTCAGATGGATGCGCGCCAGACGCCGCAGCAGCGCGGCGAGCAGCCGGATCGCCGCGACCGCCAGCGCGGTCAGCAGCAGCTCGGGCAGGATCGCGCGGCGCACGAAGACGACCGTCTCGGACATCGCCCCGGTGAAGCTAAGCTCCGCCGACACCGTCAGGCTGCGCAGAAAGAGCAGCGCGAACAGCAGCCCCGCCGCCGCAACCGCCAGCGCCGCGAGCCGCTCGCCCACACGCTTTGCCACGCCGCTCCCTCCTCTTTTGCTCTCATACTTTTCTCAGTTAGAATCTTTATATCACAGGATGGGGTCTGGGGACAATGTCCCCAGACAGGGTTTGGGGCGGTAGCCCCAACGTAACCCCCAATCGCGAAGCGATTGCAAAAAGTAGCCCGGAAGCGAAGCGATCCCGGGCGGGGACACCATGAATATGATTTGATTTGAGAATAGCATCAGCCCGCCGTTACGGCACAACCGACAGCGTCGCGCCGTCCGAGACCAGCGTCATCACGCCGTGCTCCGTTGCCGCGTACACCTGCGCGCCCGCCTGCGTGAGGCGCACGCGCACGGGGTTAGCCGGTTCCTTGCCCGTCATCAGCGCGATCCTCGGCGAGACCGCCTGCACCAGTCTGGCCCCGGTCGCCTCCGCGCCGCCGCCGCGCGCGCAGATCAGCGCGTCCGCGCGCAGGTTGCCCACCGTGGAGACGATCTCCGACTCGCCTGCCGCCGTCACCGTGCCCATCACCAGCACGCTCGTATTCCCGTAATCGACGCGGACGGACAGCCCGTCGTCGCGCTCGTCCGCGTGTACGGTGGAGGCCGGGCCGATCACCGTGACCGTCGCGCGGCCCAGCGAAAACGTGAGGCCCTGCTCCGGCACGAGCCTTTGCAGGCCCTCCGCCTTCTCCGCCGCCGCGATCATGCGGTTGTAGCGCGCGTCCTTCGTCTGCGAATCCTGATAGATGAGATAGTCGGGCCGCATCAGCGGCAGCACCGCGCGCATGCCCGACGTCTGGGACGGCTCCGCGCTCATCGCGACCGCCACGTTGAGCCGCCTCACGCCGCAAAGCAGCAGCTGCGCGCAGACCATGGCGCCGCTGCCCGACCCCGCGCCCAGCAGCATCGTGTAGCCGTCGCAGCAGACCAGCACGGCCTCGCCGTCGCCCGCGCGCAGCGTCTTGACCGTCAGGCCGCCGCTTTGCAGACCATACGCCCAATGCGGCAGGGAGACCTGCGGCAGCTTGAGATCGTCTGCGGTCAGCCCGGCCACCGACACGCCCGAGAGCGAGAGCGTCGGCTTGCCCGTCTCATCGGTCTTGACGAACCCCAGCACGCACGCGCCGACCAGCAGCAGCGCGAGCAGGCCGAGCAGCAGCAGCGTCCGCGTGAGGCAGCCCGTCAGGCAGCCGCGGCGGCGCTTGCGCACGAACGAGCGCTCCTTCGCCATGCTTACAGCGCCCCCAGCGCGCCGGCCAGACGCCGCGCGTCCTCCGGCTCGGTCGCCCAGCTCGTCACAAAGCGCACCGCGACGCGGCCGTCTCCGAGGTCGGCCCAGCGCTCAAAGGCGAAGTCGCGCGCAAGGCGCTCCTCCTGCGCGCGCGTCAGCACCGCGAAGACCTGATTGGTCTTCGTGGTCTGATACGCCTCGACGCCCGCGCGCGCCATCCCGTCGCGGATCACGTCGGCCATCGCGTTGGCGTGGCGCGCCCAATCCAAGTAGGCGTCCTCCTCCAGTGCCGCGAGGAACATCACGCCGCACAGCCGCCCCTTGGCGAGCATGCCGCCGCGGTTCTTCACCATGTAGCGAAAATCCGCCTGCAGCGCGGGGTTGGCGATCACCATCGCCTCGCCGAAGAGCAGGCCGTTCTTCGTGCCGCCGATGGTGAAGGCGTCGCACAGCGCCGCCATATCGGGGAGCGTCACGTCGCATCCCGCGCTCGTCAGCGCGCTGCCCAGACGCGCGCCGTCCGCGTAGAGCACAAGGCCGCAGTCGTCGCAGGCCACGCGCAGCGCGCGCAGCTCGCCAAGCGAATACACGGTGCCGATCTCCGTCGGCTGGGAGATGTAGAGCGCGCGCGGGCGCACCATGTGCTCGTCCGTGTGCAGCGCACACACGGCGTACACGCCCTCGGCGGTCACCTTGCCCTCGCGCGAGGCGGCGACGAGCACCTTGTGCCCGCTTCCCTCGACCGCGCCCGTCTCGTGGACGTTGATGTGCCCGCCCTCCGCCGCGATCGCCGCCTCGTAGGGCCGCATGAACGCGGAGAGCGCGATCAGGTTCGCCGACGTGCCGCCGGTCAGGAAGTGAACCTGCGCGCGGGGGCAGGCGCATTTTTCGCGGATGAGCGCCTGCGCGCGCAGGCTGTACTCGTCCAGCCCGTAGCCGCAGGTGTGCTCCATGTTCGTCTCCATCAGCCGGCGCATCACCAGCGGGTGCGCGCCCTCGCCGTAATCGTTTTGGAAGAAGCCCTTCTCGCCCATGCGATCCTCCTTGCCGCGCCGCGGCGTCCCTATGAAAGCGTGCCGACGCAAAGCGTCTCCTCGATGGTGAGCCGCGTCACGCCCGACACGTCGAGCGCGTCCGCGTCGATAGCCGAGAGCAGCGGCGAGCCGTGGCACAGCGCGCGCACCGTTTCCGGCTCCACGCTCTGCGTATAGGCGATCTCCTCGCGGCAGATCACGCGCATGTGCGCGTCCTCGTAGCGGCTCACGCGCTCGCCGTCCATCTCCCTTGGGACGCGCCCGCCCGCAAGCTGCCGCAGCTCGCGCAGGTAGCCCGCGCGCGGGGAGAGCTTGATCACCACGCCGCCGGGCCGCAAAATGCGCCCAAACTCCCGGTAGTTCGCCGGGGCGAACACGTCGAGCACCGCGTCCGCGCAGCCGTCCGCGAGCGGGATGCGCGCGAGATCGGCCACGAAGAACGTCGCGTCCCCGCCGCCGCGCGCGGCCATGCGGATCGCGTCCTTTGAAAGATCGAAGCCCACGCGCGTCATCGCGCGCTCCGGGCTGACGCCGCGCAGATAGTATCCCTCGCCGCAGCCCGCGTCCACGAGCACGGGGCGCTCCCCCGGCGCGAAGCGGGAAAGCGCCCTGCCGATCGCCTCCAACACGGGCGCGTAGAGGCCGCTGGCAAACGCCAGCGCGCGCTGCTCAAAGAACGCGCGCGTGTAGACGCGCTCGCGGCGGCCCGGCGCAAAGTGGACGGTGCCGTTGCGGGCGACGTCGTAGCAATGCCCTTGCGGGCAGACGAGGCTGCAGTCCTCGCGCGAGAGCGCGCCGCCGCACAGCGGGCAGCGCAGCAGCGGGAGAATGTCGTCGATCATCAGACAGCGCGGCGATGGGGCGCGCCGCGTGCGCCGGAAGCGTCAGTAAGGAAACAAAGCGCATCAAAAATAATCGGAAAAATACGGCTGCTCGATGGGGATGATGTCCTCCAGAATGCGCACAGCCTCGTCGCTGGCGGCCAGCCGCTCCACGCGGCGCAGGTACGTCGGCCGCTTGTAGCCGAAGAACATCGCCGTCAGCGTCTGGATGTCGCAGCGCACCTCCTCGCCCTGCGTGCCGCCGCGCTCGAGCAGCGTCTGCCCGCGCTCGTCCCAGCGCAGGGAGAAGTCGCCGCAGTTGCAGTCCATCACCGGGTCGTCGATCACGAAGTGCAGATCGTCGTGGATGGAGATGATGTCGAACGGATAGGGCGTGATGAACGCCTCAAAATCCACGATGCGCGCCATGATGTACGGCTCGATCTCCTCCTGAATCTCGGCGTCCTCCAGCAGGAAGGCCATCGGCTCGTTGGTGTAGTTGTAGCCGACGACCTTGTCGATCATCGAATAGTGCGCGGAGACGAAATTCCACAGGCCGTGGCGCGCCTCCTGATTGACCGTGACCATCTCCTTGATGCGGAAGACGTCGTTGGCGATGTAGTAGACGAGGTAGCCGGTGGGCGTCTCCTGCGCGTCGTAATAGACGGCGACCAGCACGTCGTCCGCCTCCCAGCGCCAGTATTCCTCCCACTCGAGATCGCCGCGCCTGAGCGCGCCGTGGCGCCGTCGCGCGAACTCGTCGTGGACGCGCCGCACGTCGGCGTCGTCCGCCGCCACGCGCGCCACATGCCCGTCCACGCTGCGCCGCGCGGGCAATTGCGTGTCGCGGATGGTGTAGGTCATCTTATCGGAGACGATCTCCCAGCCCTTCTTGCGGTAGTAGGGAATCATGTAGGGCACGAGCATCGAGACGCTCTGCCGGTTCTTTCGCATGTTGTGCAGCGCGCGCTTCATGAGGCTGCCCATCAGCCCGCGTCCGGCGTACTCGGGGTACGTCGCCACGCCCGTGACGCCGCCCATGCGGTACATCCGCCCGAAGAGGTTCACCTGCATCGGGTAGACGCTGATCTGCGAGGCGAGCTTGTCCCCGTCGAACCAGCCGAAGGATTCCGTCTTCTTGAGCACGGGCTTTTTGCTGCGCTCGATGTCCTTCTGGCCCCAGCCCAGCGAGGCCAGCTCGCTGTCCGTCACCTGAAAGGCGTAGCGAAGCAGCGCGTTGTACTGCGCCGTGTCGTCCGTGGTCAGCCTGCGCATCTGCAGCCTGTCCTCCAGCTTGCCCTGTTTCATGAGGCTCCTTTCCGCCCGGCATGCGCCGCGCCCGCCGCCATTATACCACAAGGCGCGCACAGCCGGCAAGGCGCTACGCGCCGCGATCGACCGTGACCTCGCAGCGGTAGCGCGGGTAGGCGTCCTCCACCGCGCGGGCGAGGCGGCGGGAAAGCTCTGCGTCGGAGAGCTTCACGTCGAACGGGGCCGCGCAATCGAAGAGCACGCGCACGCGCTCCGCGCCGGAGGCGATGCGCAGATCGTGTACCGACAGCCGCGGGTCGATCCCAGCGGCGGCGCGGCTCGCGACCTCGCGCAGCGCGGGCACGCGTGGGTCGTCCGTGGCGACGGGGTCGTAGTGTACCGTCAGGTGCAGCGCCTCGTCCTGAAGGAAATCCCGCTCGATGCGGTCGATCACCTCGTGGCTGCGCAGCGGATCCTCGCGCGCGGACATCTCCACATGCACGGTGGCGAACTGGCGGCCCGGGCCGTAGTCGTGAATCATCAGGTCGTGAACGCCCAGCACGCCGGGGTAGCCGAGAATCTTTTCGCGGATGCCGGCGAGGCGCTCCGGCGAAGGCATGCCGCCCAGCAGCAGCGAGAGCGTGTCGCGGATGAGCAGCACGCCCGAGACGAGGATGAACGCCGCCACCAGCGCGCCCAGCCAGCCGTCCAGCGCCAGCCCCGTCGCGGGCGCAAGCAGCACGGACAGCAGCACCGCCGCCGTTGCGATCACGTCGTTGCGGCTGTCCGCGCCCGCCGCCTCCAGCGCCTTGGAGCCGATGCGCCGCCCGACGCGCCGGTCAAACGCCGCGAGCGCCAGCTTGCAGGCGATGGAGGCGACCAGCACGGCGACGCTCGCCGGGTGAAAGGCGATCGGCTCGGGATGCAGCAGCTTTTCGACGCTGCCGCGCAGCAGCTCCACGCCGATCAGCAGCACCATCACCGCGACGAGCAGCGCGGAGAGATATTCGTAGCGGCCGTGGCCGTAGGGGTGCTCCGCGTCGGCGGGCTTGCCCGCCAGCTTGAAGCCGATCAGGCTGACCACGCTGGAGGACGCGTCCGACAGGTTGTTGAACGCGTCCGCCGTGATCGCCACCGAGGCGCTGAGCGCGCCGACGATCAGCTTGCACAAAAACAGCATCGCGTTGACGCCCACGCCGATCAGGCTCGCCTTGTGCCCGCAGGCGCGGCGCGCGGCGGCGTCCATGGGCGCGCCCTCTTCGCCGTAGAGCCAGCGCCGCAGTCCCTTTCGCATGCGTTTCCCTCCCGCGCGGCCCCGTCGCCGCGCCTTCGTTTCATCATCACGTCGCTTTTGCCATGGCCCGCGCGCACATGGCGCGAAACGGGCTTTGCCGTTTATTCTCCGCGCGCGGGCAAAATCCTGCTTTTTTGCCGCGCGGCTGGCAGGCTTTCCCAGCATCATCGCGCGCAATCGCGCCATACTGTCTTTCGAGGAGCTGCGGCAACGAAGCCGCGGACTCAGGCCGCGGCAACCGCCGCGCTCCAAAAGGGAAGGACTCGCCATCGTCATGATCGCGCATCCGCTCTCAAGGAGGCTTGCCTGAGCGTGATGCGCAGCGCGACACCCTCGCGCAGCAACACTCCTCGCATAGAGAGGGGCGGCCCGACCGGGCCGCTTCTCCTTTTGCATTTTTGTGCGTTCGCGCCAATCCATGCGGAAAAATTTGATTGTGCTCCGGCTTTCCTTTTGACCGCGTTCGTGCTATAATGTTGCTCGCAAATGCGAGGAGGAGAAACGCATGTTCAGGACGCATGGCATCCGCACGATGGATATGACCGTCGGCCCGCTGATCAGCCAGGTCTTTTTCTTTTCGCTGCCGATCATGGTCTCCGGCATCCTGCAGCTCGTCTTCAACGCGGCGGACACCATCGTCGTGGGCCGCTTCGCGGGGAATGAGGCGCTGGCCGCCGTCGGCTCCGTCGGCTCGCTCAACAACATGATCATCAGCCTGTTCATCGGGCTTTCCGTGGGCGTCAACGTGCTGGTCGCCCGCTACACCGGCTCGCACGAGGACGAGAACGTCTCCAAGACGGTACACACCTCGGTGCTGCTCTCCGTGCTGGGCGGCGTCGCGCTGGCGGTGATCGGCGTCGCGCTCACCCGCCCGCTGCTGGAAATGATGGGTTCGCCGGAGGACGTGATCGATCTCGCCACGCTCTACATGCGCATCATCTTCGTGGGCATGCCGGTGCAGATGCTCTACAACTTCTGCGCGGCGGTGCTGCGCGCCGTCGGCGACACGCGCAGGCCGCTGTACTTCCTGACCGTCGCGGGCGTCATCAACGCCGCGCTCAACCTCTTCTTCGTCATCGCGCTGCACATGAGCGTGGCGGGCGTCGCGCTGGCGACGATCATCAGCCAGACCGTCTCCGCCGTGCTGATCGTCCGCTCGCTGATGGGCATGGAGGGGCCGACCCGCCTGTTCCTGCACCGCCTGCGCTTTTACAAGGGCATCCTGCTGGAGATCATCCGCATCGGCCTGCCCGCCGGCATCCAAAGCTCGGTGTTCTCGCTCTCCAACGTGGTCATCCAGTCTTCGGTCAACAGCTTCGGCTCCATCGTCATCGCCGGGAACGCCGCCGCGATGAACGTGGGCAATTTCGTCTATCAGGCGATGAACACCTTCCAGCAGGCCGTCACCTGCTTCGTCGGGCAGAACATCGGCGCGCGCAAGCCCGCCCGCGTGAGCGCCAGCGTGAACGTGTGCCTCTTCTGGGCGGCGCTCTTCGGCGTGGTGCTGGGCCTGCTCTCCTGCGTGTTCGGCACGCCGCTGCTCTCCCTCTACACGCCCGATCCCGACGTCATCGCCGCCGGGCTGGAGCGGCTGTACATCGTCTGCGGGCCATACTTCCTGTGCGGCATCATGGACGTGATGACGGGCGCGCTGCGCGGCATCGGCTACTCGATGCTGCCGATGATCGTCTCGCTGCTCGGCTCGTGCGCGTTCCGCATCCTGTGGGTCGTCACGATCTTCGCCGCCGTGCCGAGCGTCGCCTGCCTCATGCTCTCCTACCCCATCTCTTGGGCGCTGACCTTCGCCGCGCTGCTGGCGATCTTCCTGCCGCTCTGGGGGCGGATGCGCAAGGGCTACACGCCGCAGGAGCTGGCGCAGCGCTGAGTCCGAAGCCGAATCCTTTGCAGCCGACGAAGCAATTCAATTTATAGAAAAGAGCTGCTCCTATGATTCAAAATGCGCTCGAGGCGTGGAAAGCGGTTTCAGCGGTTGTTGGGAACGGTTTTCTCCCCAACCCTTGCACAGAGTTTGAAGATTGCTATGCGATCGGAATCCGGGGCAAGGGGATGCCCGTCGGCGCTGCGACGGGGCTAACGTTCTTTCGAGTGGATAAGGCGACCGGAAAGGTTACATGCGGCACGGCCACTGAGCTTGGCATTTCCGGCAATCCGCTCGCCTGTTATGACGCAGAGACCCTGACGCCTGTTTAATGCAATTCTTAAATCAAATGATCTACACACTCTGACATCGGATTCGCCGGGCAAGCATAAGCAGAATAAGCGCGACTTTTCATGATCGACCCGCCCGGGATCGCTTCGCTTCCGGGCTACTGATTTGTGGGCGCTACGCGCCGGGGAACGTTGGGGCTACCGCCTCAGACCCCATCCTGTGTTTCGCACCATATTAAAGTTTATCTCCAATAAAAGTATAAAAAGCGGGGCCGCCCCGCCGGTTTTCCCCGGCATGGCAGCCCCGTTTTTTCTCGTCGTTGAACGGCTTCTTTGCCGTCCGCTTCAGCCGCGCAGCCGCGCAGCGACGTCCGCGCGCACGCGTTCCACGCGCTCGCATGCCTCCGGCTGGGAGAGCGCGAGCAGCCCGGCGGCCGCCGCAGCGGCCAGCCCGTGCGCGTACAGCCAGACCTCCGCGCAGAGCGCCTTGGCCTGATCGGGCGCAAAGCCCTCGCGCCGCGCCTCGGCGGACACGGTGCTCTCGAAGATCGCCTGCCCGGCGGGGAGCGCGGGATTCTCGCGCCCGATCCTCAAAAACAAGTGCGCGAAGAGGCGCGGCTCCTCCTGCGCAAAGCGGACATACGCGCCGCATGCGCTGGCAAGCCCCTCCCCGGCGCTGGCGGCGACGGCCTCCTCAAAGACGCCCGTCGCCCGTTGCTCGAGCGTGGTCTTGAGGTCGTCCATGCCCTCGTAATAGCTGAAGATGGGCTGCGTCGAGCAGCCGAGCGCCCGTGCCACGGAGCGCGCGTTGATGCTCGCCATCCCCTCGGCCTTGAACAGCGCAAAGGATCCCTCCAGGATCATTTCGCGCGTGATTCTCTGTTTTGGCGGCATATGTCGTTTTTCAACCTCCTTTGCTTTCAGGTCGATTTCATCTTAGCACATTCTCCCCCGTTTCGTCAAGGCGCGGTACTTTAGCGCACAAAACCATGATAAATGATATATTTCATACGACTCGCGCGTTTTTTCGCCCCAAAAAGCGAGACGCTCTCTCGCTTTTCCCGCGCGGCGTTCGGAGGATTCGACGCGTTTTCCCCTCGATCGACCCAAAAACTTTTTTTGCGTCATCCATACAAAACAGATGTTTTGTCCGGCGGCTTGCGCCGCGGCCGCCGTCATGCTATAATAGCGGCGTATCGTTTGGAAGGGAGGCCGCGCCATGCGCAGAAAGGGACTGCCGCTGTTGCTCGCGCTGTTGCTTGCGCTGGGTTTGAGCGCGCGCGCGCTGGGCGATCAGCTCCCGGCGAAACAGGCGATGATCGAGGAGATCCTCTCCCTCGCCGAGCAGCTCTACACCGAGGCGGGCGGGCGTCCGCAGCGCGCGCACTACGCCGGGGACATCTACATCTGCAAGAATTTCACGGTGCATCTGTTTCGGGAGGTCGCGGATCATTTCCGCATGGCGGAGTATCCGGACGTGCCGCTGGTCATCCCCGACAACCTGCCGCGCGACGACTGCAAGCCCTACGTCTACGGCATCGCGTGGAAGGACGTCTCCGCCGCGGAGGGCAATCCGTTCGAGGTCGCGGCGAGCTTCCGCTATGACGCCGATCTGAGCCGCGAGGAGAACCGCGCGCTCGCGCGGGAGTTCCTCATGCAGGTGCAGCGCGGCGATTACTTTCAGATGGCCGCCGACTACTACTACGGCGTGGGCGCGCACAGCATGATCTTCACCGACGCCTACGATCCGCAGACGGACACCGTCCGCTGGACGGACTCGAACATGAAGGGCGAGACGCGCGGCGGCGAGCGCTACGCCTACGTCCAGTTTAACGCGGAGAAGCCCATCGACTGGTTTGTGGACGCCTTCTGCCGCAAGCGCTACGGCGCGACGATCTACCGCCTGCGGGACGATCTGATCTTTCACTGAAAAAGATGAATGCGCGCGGGGCCGCTTCAAAAAGCGGCCCCGGTTTTGTTCTGTCTGCGATCTTGTAATTATACTTTTCTCAAATTAAATGCTCTACATATTCTGTCACTGGGTTACGCCGGGCAGGCAGAAGCGGGGGTACGCAACTTCTCATGATGAACCCGCCCGGGATCGCTTCGCTTCCGGGCTACTATTTGCAATCGCTTCGCGATTTGGGGTACGTTGGGGCTACTGATCCGGGGAACGGACACTGTCGGTGCGGTGGCTGTATAAGTCTTTATAGCGCTCGCCCGGGGAACTCGCATAGTCGCGAGCTACGCTCGCTTCTTGCGATTCCCGACGTTTCGCCTCGCTGTATCGCCCACTGGGCGCGCTCGGCTTCAGTCCCAGACCCCATCCTGTGCTTCGCACTATGATTTGAGAAAGGTATTAGGCGGCCTGCGCTTCCCCGTCCGCCTCCTCGATGGCGACGGTCTCCTGCTCCTCCTGCACATCGAGGCCGCAGGCTTCCAGCGTCGCCCGGGTGACATACGCCTCCCCGCCGTAGACGGCGACGCGGCGCTCCGCGTCCATCAGCAGAATCACGCCGTCTACGGAAAGCATCGCGCTCTCGCAGAAACCCTTCTGCCCGTCGGTCATCAGCGCGATTTCGCGGCCGTCCGTCTCGCGCGCGAGCTGCCAGCTCCCCGCCTCGCCGCTCGCGTCAAAGCCCAAATGCGTGAACACGCCGCACAGCGGATAGAGCGCCTCGCCCTGCTCGTCCTCGCCGAGCATCAGCTCCGTCTCGTTCCCGCCGATCACGAGCGTGCGCACGGCGATGGCAAACGGCGCGTTCGCGACGTCCGGCGTCGGGCTGGGTGCGGGAGAGGGCGTGGGCGTCGGCGTAGGGGTCGGCGTGGGCGCGGGCGTCGGCGTCGGGCTGGGCGTCGGCGTGGGCCGCACGATCACGTCGTCCGAAAACAGGCGGCCCAGCGTCTCCGGCCCGGCCTTTCCATCCACCTTGGCGAGGCCGTGCGCGCGCTGGAACGCGTACACCGCCGAGCGCGTCTTCCTGCCGAAGGAGCCGTCGATCTCGCCGTCGTAATAGCCCAGCTCGTAGAGGCGCTCCTGCATCCGCGCGACGTCGTCGCCCTTGAGGCCGTAGCGCAGGATGCGCTCGCCCAAGCCGTCCGGCAGCGCGGGCATCGCCTCGGAGGCCGTCGCCTCGGCTGGCGTCGCTTCTGCGGGCGTTGCCTCGGCCGGCGTCGCCTCGGAGACCGTCGCCTCCTGAACCGTCGCTTTTACGCCCGCGTCGCCCTCCGCGCAGGCGAGCGCTGCCGCGCACAGGATCGCCAGCGCGAGCAGCGCGCTTCCCCATCGCTTCATCATCCCATTGACCTCCTCTCGCGCGCGTCGCCGCGCGCACATGCGCTATGCCATAAAGCGGTCGAGCGCGCCCGGTTTTCCAAAGTGGAAGCCGCACAGCCCCGCGCGGCAGGCCGCCTCGACGTTTGGCAGCATGTCGTCGATGAACAGCGCGCGCGAGGCGTCCAGCGCATAGCGGCGGATGAGCGTCTCGTAGATCGCCGCCTCCGGCTTGAGCTGGCGCTCGAAGGCGGAGACGACCGCGCCGTCAAACATCGCGAAGCGATCCGCGAGTCGCTCGCGCATGCGCAGGTAGCCCTCGCGCGAATAGTTGCTCAGCAGCAGCAGCCGTTTTCCCTCCCGCTTGCAGCGGGCGGCGGCGCGCCAGCCCTCCTCGACCGGATCCTTCAGCTCCAGCCCGGAGCGCAGCGCCTTCATGTACGCGCTCTCTGGATAGCCGCAGCGCGCGTGCAGATCGCGCGCGGCCTGCTCAAAGGTGAGCGTGCCGCGATCCAGCTCCCGCCACACCTCGCCGAAGTAGACCTCGCGCAGCATGTGCTCGCGCTCGGCCTCGTCGGGGAAGAGCGCGCGCGCGATCTCCTGCGGGTCGTAACGGACGAGCACGTTGCCGATATCGAAGACGACGGTATCGACCGCGTCCCACGGCATGGCGCGATACAGCAGATCAAAGCGCGGCCCCATGGCAGCCCTCCCGCCGGTCGGCCCGGCAACGCCGGGCAGAAAAAAGAGCGCCGAATCTCGACGCTCTCGTGTGCCTTACTGCGCGACAGGATACACGCTGCACTGGGTCTTCTTCTTGCCCAGCCGCTCGTAGCGCACCACGCCGTCCTTCAGCGCGAAGAGCGTGTCGTCGCCGCCGATGCCGCAGTTGGTGCCGGGATGGATGTGCGTGCCGCGCTGGCGATAGAGGATGTTGCCCGCCAGCACGAACTGACCGTCGGCGCGCTTGGCGCCCAGCCGCTTGGACTCGCTGTCGCGGCCGTTGTGGGAAGAACCGGTGCCCTTCTTATGCGCGAAGAGCTGGAGATTCATCGTAAGCATCTGCCTGCCTCCATTTCCATGTGTCTGATCCGAAGCTGCTTCGGATAGCTCTTTTCTACGTCCGTCAGGCCCTGCAGGACGGTTTTTAGCACCGTCTGCGCCCGCTCGTCGGTTTCCATTCCGTCGGGCAGGATGCAGCGGAGCAATCCGTCCCGCACGGTCACGTCCGGCTCGACGCCCGCCACGGCATACAGGGCGTTGACACCCGTCTGCGTGAGCGCGGAGACCGCGCTGCACACCAGATCGTATTCGCCGGAGCGGCGGCCGTCCGCGTGCCCCTCGGCCGCGTAGCCCTTGATCGCGCCGCCGGGCAGCGCGTAGACCGTGACCGTGGTCATCCCTTAGCCGATCTTGGTGATCTTCACCTTGGTATACGGCTGACGATGGCCCTGCTTGCGGCGGTAGTTCTTCTTGGACTTGTACTTGAAGACCACGATCTTCTCGCCCTTGACCTGCGCGACGACCGTGCCCTCGACCTTCACGCCCTCCACGACGGGCGTTCCGACCTTCACGTCGCCGTCGTTGCCGACGAGCAGCGCGTCAAAGGTCACGACGGAATCGTTCTGTGCGTCCAGCTTCTCGACGAAGATCTCGTCGCCCTCGCTGACGCGGTACTGCTTGCCACCAGTCGCAATGATCGCGTACATTTGGTGACACCTCCTCATCAATACTCGCCGGGCGCGGGCAGCGCAGCGCGCGTTTAACAGGCCCCGTCCGAGCGGCTTACTGTAGTATCATACCAGCAAAAGGCGGGCATGTCAATCTTTTTTTGAGCGCAACGCGGGATTTTTAATAGCCGCTCGCCTGCATGCCCTTGGCCAGCTTCACGATGCGGCTGGTGCCCAGCCGCGTCGCGCCCAGCTCCACGAAGCGCTCCGCGTCCGCCAGAGACGAGATGCCGCCCGCCGCCTTGACGCCCTTGCCGCCCGTCATGTGGCGGGCCATCAGCGCGACGTCGTCAAACGTCGCCCCGGCGGTGGAAAAGCCGGTCGAGGTCTTGATGAAGTCGGCCTGCGAGCGCGAGACGATCGAGCACATGCGCACCTTCTCCTCCTCGGTGAGCAGGCACGTCTCGATGATGACCTTGAGCGTCCGGCCAGCACACGCGGCCTTGACCTCGTCGATCTCCGCGAGCACGGCGTCGTCCTCGCCGTCCTTGAGCAGGCCGATGTTGATGACCATGTCGATCTCGTCCGCGCCGTTGGCCACGGCGTCCGCCGCCTCAAACGCCTTCACGCGCGAAGTGGAGTAGCCGTTCGGGAAGCCGATCACCGTACACACGCCGACGGCGTCCGGCTTGCCCGCCATATACGCCTTGCAGCGGGCGACATACGAGGCCGGGATGCACACCGTGGCGGTGTGGTATTCCATCGCCTCGTCACACAGCGCGCGAATCTGCGCCCACGTCGCCTCGGGCTTGAGCAGCGTGTGATCGACCAGCGCCAGCAGCTTGTTGAGTTCCATGTCGTTCCTCCGTTTCCCGCGCGCGATGCGCCGCGAAAGCTCTTTTTTGGATATGTTCATTATACTGCATCGCGCGTTCGCGGTCAAACTTTTCCTGTTTTTCGGGCGTTCTTCTTTTCTTTTTGGTCTTTTCGTCGTATACTGGTGAAAAGCACATCGCGACGGGAGGGGTTTTTTTGGTCATCGGCATGAGAGGGCACGACTTCGGGCGCATGCAGCCGGAGCCGCTCGCGCGGGCCATCGCGGACGCGGGCTTCCGCGCGACACAGCTCGCCTTCACCAAAGCGTTCACCGATCCGGCGGAGCGCTACATGACACCCGAGGCGCTGCGCGGCATCCGCGAGACGTTCGCCGGGGCGGGCGTCGCGCTCCCGGTGATGGGCTGCTACGTCAGCGCGGGCGACCGCGACGACGCCGTGCGTGAGGACGCGGCGCGGCGCTATATCGACTGCCTGCGCGCCAGCGTGTCGCTGGGCGCGGGCTGCGTGGGCACCGAGACGACGAACTTTTCCGGGGACGACGCTGAGCGCGAGGACGCCTACGCTGGCCTGCTCTCCTTCGCACGCGCGGTCGCCAAAGAGGCCGAGGCGTGCGGCGCAATCGCGGCGATCGAGCCGGTGGCGCTGCACACGCTGAACACGCCGGAGATGGCCCGGCGGCTGCTCGACGACGTGGGCAGCCCCAACCTGCGGATCATCCTCGATCTGGCGAACCTCGTCACGCCGCAGACGACCGCGCCGCAGGCGCAGGCCGAGATGCTGGAGCGCTGCCTTTCCGCCTTTGGCGACAAGATCATGGCGCTGCACGTCAAGGACGGCGCGTTTGACGCCGAGGGCAAGTGGCAAAACCGCCCGCTCGAGCAGGGCGTGATGGACTGGGCGCATCTCTTCCCCCGCCTGCGCGAGCGCTGCGACGGCCTGTGCGCGCTGCGCGAGGGCGTCTATCCCGGCATGGCGCGCGAGGAATGCGCGATCATGCACCGGTGGAACGTGTAGGTTTGACCATCATCTTGGACAGGGAAGTTAGAGAGAAAGTCGCTGGGAGATGCCCAGTGAAGAGGACGCATGGGGCGGCGGTTGGAGTTGTTTTGGTGGTCGGAGAGCTGTTGTCCAAAGTCTGCGAGGGAGTAAAAGCGGTGTTTCTTGTAGAAGCGCTTCTGGTCTTCGCGGTGACTGCGCTCAACCTTGCCGTTGTGTCGGGCGTGTAAGGACGGATCAGCTTGTGGCGGATGCCAAGAGAGGCAGCGGTGGCTTCAAACAGCGTGGGTTTCGATTCGTTTCCTCTGGAGAAGCGATGGATAAACTCAAAGCCGTTGTCCGTCTGCACACATTCGATATGCACCCCCTTCATGGCAAAAACCCTTACGACCTTCTTCAGAAAATCGGCAGAGGAGTAAGTACTCTGCTCAGGGTAGGCGCGTAGGACGCGGTAACGGGAGTATTCGTCAATGGCGGTGTACTGGAACAGGTGAAGCTCCGGGTCGGCGATACAGCTTCTTGGAACGACCTTCACGTCGATCTGGACGCGTTCTCCGGGATGGGCCATCTGTTCGTAAGGCTTGGGCTTATAAGGCTTTGCAGCGGGTTTAACCGGAAGCAGTCCTTCCCTGCACATGACACGGTACAGACCCTCAACGGTGCGTGAATAACCGCGTTTCTTTAGCCGTCCCCAAAGTTCTGAGATACCAAGGTCAGGATTCCTTCGCCGCATATTGCGGATGAGGGCCAGCTCCGTCTCGGTGTGCTGGTTGGGGTGGTGATGCGGGCGACGGGATTGGCAGCAGAGGGACTCCAAGGAGCCATCCCAGCGAGAACGCCAGAAGTAGATATAGGAGCGAGACTTATTGTATTTGCGGCTGGCGCGACTGACACCGTATTTGTCAGCAAATTTCAAAAGGGATTGCCTATAGCGCATGTCCTGTGTTAACCTTTTGCTTATGGAGGATGCAGTCTCCTTTCTGTCATTGGTTTCGCAGCATCATGATAACAGATCCGACTGCATCCTTCTATTCTTTTTTTCTCTCGGTGTCCAATATGTATTGTAGTCCTACAATCGCGGCGGGAAAAAAGAAAAAAAGAGGCTTGATTTTTCCTCTCCCGTGTTGTATACTGTATGACGTGCTTGGGGTCGTAGCTCAGCTGGTCAGAGCGCCACGTTGACATCGTGGAGGTCATAGGTTCGAGCCCTACCGACCCCACCAATACAAAACCAGCCCTTGATGGGCTGGTTTTGTATTGGTATGAAGGTCGGTAGGGCGAGAATGGGGCGGTGGTGAATCAGGCCCCTGCTGGGCCTGAGAGCCGCCCTGACCGAGCCGCGTCGAGCAGCGAGAAAGAGCCCTACCGACCGTTTTTTGTGACCTAAACCTCAAAAATGGCGGATTTCTCACAAAATCGATCACAAACCCCTTCAAAACAGGGCCGAAAAACCTTTGTCATGTCTCGCTTTTTGGGCCGTCTGCGTCGATCACAAATCCGATCACAAACGGGCGTTATCCTATGAGCAACAGTCGTTCATCTCTTCGATGGACTGAAGATGCTTCATGACGCCCTCGTGCCGCGTTTTGGCGTAGACCGTCTCGACCATGCGCGTGTCCGCGTGCCCCATGAGGTCGGCGACCTCCGCGGAGGTCTTGCCGCTCTCCTTGAGCTGCGTGCCGAAGGTCGAGCGGAAGTCGTAGTCTGTGTAGCCCGTAATCCCCAGCGACTTCAACGCGCCTTTGCTGACCCGGTGCGCTTTGGAATAGCACCACGGCTCCTCTCCGCCGCAAATATAGCCGCTCTCCTTTTGAAACGGGCGCAGCACATTGACCACCACGCAGGGCAAAAGCACCGTTCTGCCGGAACGCGCCGTCTTGGGCTTGCCGACGACGGCGTGGTTGTTGTCCGGGTAGGTCACGGCCTGAACGATCCTGCCGTACTGCTGATCGAGGTGTAAATCCTGCCAGCGGAGAGCGCGCACCTCTTCCGGCCGCATGCCCGTGAAGGCGAGAAGCGCCATATAGATGCGCTCGTCCGCCTTGGGCAGGCCCGGAATGGCCTTCTTGATCCGCGCGACCAGCTCGTCCGGCAGCGCCGTATGGTGACCCGCTTTTTCCGCGGTGATCTTGAGCAGCGTTTTTTTGAAGGGCGTATCCTCAATGATCTTCATCTCCTGCGCCACCTTGAAGATGCGGCTCGTCAGGCCGCTCACGCGCTCGATGGTCTTCTCATTGAGGTTCTTCTTTCTGCCGCGCTGCGCGGCGCAGGCCATCCAGTCGTAGAATTGCTGAATCGTCGAGACATTGACGTCGCTCATGCGCATGTTTCCCATGAACGGGATGATGTTCAGAGTGATATACTGATGATAATTTGCCTTCGTCGTCTCGGAAAGGCCGTTCATGAAGGTCGGGATATAAGTTTCATAGATGAACGACTCCACGGTCGGCGCATTGGCTTTTGCAGAGGACTGCGAGACAAAGCCGTCCAGCAGGCCCGCCTCCAGAATCACTTTGGAAACGTTCAGCTGCAACTCCTGTTTTGTGTTGCCCTCAGCCCATTTGTACAGAGGCCTGCCGCCGCGATCCTGTCCCACCTGTACACGCTCCCTGAACCGTTTAGACATATTGAAATCTCCTTTCAACATGTATAAACCCTTGCATGTAAGGTTTTCAAGGTTCTGCGGCATGTCCTCTTGCGCCGGCGCGCGGCCCTCCGATGCGTTCATCATGAAGGCCATTCCCTGCGCGATCCCTTGCTGGACCGCATCTTCCAGCGTCAGTTTCCAGTCCTGCGGGAGATTGACCTCGCCTGGCGGATTCTCCTTACGATCGAAACATCTCATCTGACTGTCCCCTTTCGCTTTCCCTGCGACGGTGGGCAATCGGAAATGCCAAAGACATTATAGCCCGATTGCCCGCCGGACGCAAGAAAACGGATTCCGGCAAACGCCGGGTACGGTTGTTTGCGGTTTTCCTCTCGCATCGCAGACCGGCCGCAGGTGTTGGCCGTCATAGCTCCGCCGCGCCGTTTCCCGCACGCGGCAGGGTTCTTCCCTAGTCCTTGGGAAGCCGTGAGGAAGGATCATTGTTTGCCCGTGCCGTCGTCGCGCCCGGCTTGCCACGCCGGATAAAGGGCACATGAATCGCTCGGGCTTTTCGCCGTCGTCGCGCTGTGCGCCTCGCCGCTCGGACACGGGGTTCGTATCTGCGATGCTTGTATTCGGTTTTCAAAGATCAGGTTGAAGTGGGGAAAAAGTCCTCTTCACTATATAGCCGCCGAAAAATAGTTAAAATTGCACATGACCCAATGCTTTCAAAATCTTCTTCATGCGTCTGCTGACTTTGCTTTCAGAGAGTGACAGCTTTTTTGCCGCCTCTTTTTGCGTCCAGCCATCACGAAAAACGAGTCGGAGCAATTCAAGGTCAACATCCGTCAATGCGCAAAGTCCCCTGTACAATGCTTCATTCTCTATGGTGTCCAGCCAATCAAATCGATCCATGGTTTCTTCAAAGCTAGGTGTGACGAACGCATTCCCTTGTTCACGAAGCAAAGATGAATAGCCTGATTCATCCGTATATTCCGTTTCAGGCAGGGGGACGTTATGTTCAGCGTACACCCGATTGCTATGAAACACCTTCAGATCGAAGTGGACTGCCTTCAAAAAAATAGACAGTGAAAAAAACACCCTTCTGTTGTAGAATAAGGGAAAGCAAAACTACGACAG
>CANRLC010000040.1 GCA_947631405.1 uncultured Clostridia bacterium
TTCGTGAGTCCCATTTTCAAAATGCGCGTGTCTAATTTCTTCGCTGTTTGTGTCCAGTTTTTGTTGACTAGTACACGAATGGGCGCGCGCCTTAGTGGGGCTAAGGTTTAAGCAGCTTCGCGGAATATAAAATGCTTTCAAGCTTTCGAAGCGCTTTTCTTTGGCACGAAAAAAATCGGACGGCATGCTTCGCCGTCCGTCTTCGTTTGCCGCGGGCTTACTTCTTGCCGAGCAGGCCCTTCAGCTTGCCGAGCATGCCGACCGCGTCGTCCACGCCGATCTTGGCCTGAATGCCCTTGACGACGGCCTCGATCTGATCGTTGGGCAGATCGATGCCCAGCTTCTTCTCGACGGTGCCGATCGGATCCTTCTTGAACGCCTCGAGCAGCGCCTTGTCGTTGAGCAGCTTATCGACGGCTTCCTTGACGATCGTTGCGATGTCCATGGTCATAACCTCCTCTTGTCCATTGGTGTAAAATGGGAACGCCCCCATTATATGCCAAAAGGCCCGCGATTTCAAGCCCAATTATAACGCACGCCATACGAGCGCGTCATCCGCGATCTCGCATGTGACGCGCCCCTGCGCTTGCAGGTACGTCAGCGTCGCATGCACCGCCGCGCCGATGAGCGCGTGCTGCTGCACGGTCATGGTCATGCCGAAATGGCGAAACACGCCGCGCAGCAGCGCGTCAAAGCCGGTCGGCTCGCCGCAAAGGGCGGCCACGCAGTCCGCCGCCTCCAGCATCCGCTCGCGGTTGAGGCGCGCCAGCGGCGCGACGTCCTCGCAGGCGGGCGCGTGAGAGGGTACGAACAGCCGCGCACGCATCCCCTCCACGCGCGAGAGCGTCAAGAGCGCCTCGCCCACGTCGTAGACGTAGGAGAGGCCGTACTTTTCCAGCGTCTCGGCGGAGGAGACGCAGTCCGCCAGAAACACCACGCCGTCCGGCAGGCGAAAGCCCACCATGTCCGGGCTGTGTCCGGGCAGCGGCAGCACCTCGATCTCGCCGGGGAAGGACGCGTCGTCAAAAGGCGTCACGTCGCTCTCCTGCGCCATCAGGAACTTGTTGCGCAGCTGCACACACGGCGACGCGCCGTAGAGCATCGCGGGTTCCAGCACGGGATGCGCGGTGATCGCGCCCTCGATGCCGCCCGAAAACACCCGGCAGCCCGTCTGCGCCTGCAGGTAACGGTTGCCGCCGATGTGGTCGGCGTGCGAGTGCGTGTTCAGGATGCCGCGCAGCGTCAGGCCCTGCGCGTCCAGCCACTGGCGCACGCGGCGGCCCGCGTCCTTGTCGTTGCCGCTGTCGATCAGGTAGACCTCGCGCCCGCCGCCGGGCCGATAGACGCCGATCTTCGCGGGCAGGTCAAAATAGCCGCTCTCCTCGGTGATGGGGGTGATCTCCAGCATCGTCGTCGCTCCTTCGCGTTTTTTGAAAATACTATACCATTTTCCTGCGCGCTGTCAACCGCGGCGCGCCGCCTTTTTTCGCGCCGAAGCGCCAAAATGCGCGCGAGGCGTTGTGCTTTGCCGCCCTTTTCTGCTATACTGATAGGCAAAGGAGTGGAACGCATGCAACCCTATTCGTCCTTCGATCATTCCCGCGCCTTCCGGCGCGGCCTCTCCGACGGCGTGCCCATCGGGCTGGGATACTTCGCCGTGGCGTTCTCGCTGGGCATCGCCGCCCGCAGCGCCGGCCTCTCGCCCGCGCAGGGTTTTATCGCCAGCCTGCTCACCTCGGCCTCCGCCGGGGAATACGCCGCCTTCACGCTGATCGCCGCGCGCGCCACGCTCGTGGAGCTGGCGCTTATCGTTCTGGTCGCCAACGCGCGCTACCTGCTCATGAGCTGCGCGCTCACCCAGCGCCTCGCGCCGGACATGCCCTTCTTTCACCGCTTTTTGATCGGCCTGCACGTCACCGACGAGATCTTCGGCGTCACCATCGCCCAGCCGGGCGCGGTCGATCCCTTCTATTGCTATGGCGCGATGCTCACCGCCATCCCGCCGTGGGCGCTGGGCACGGGTCTGGGCATCATGCTGGGCAACCTGCTGCCGCTGCGCGCGGTCAGCGCGCTCTCCGTCGCGCTCTACGGCATGTTTTTGGCCATCATCGTGCCGCCTGCCCGCAAGGATCGCGTCGTCGCCTGCCTCGTGTTCGGCGGCTTCGCGGCGAGCTACGCCGCCGAGCGCCTGCTCTCCTTCCTCTCCGCGGGCAACCGCACGATCCTCTTGACGGTCGTCCTCTCCGCCGCCGCCGCGGCGCTCTTCCCCATTCACGACGACGCGCCCGGCGACGCGGCCGAGGGCGCGGCCAAGGAGGCGTGAGCATGCAAAACGCGCTGTACATCCTCACCATGTGGGCCGTCACCTACGCCGTGCGCGTGCTGCCGCTCACGCTCATCAAGAAGCCCATTCGCAGCCGTTTCGTGCGCTCGTTCCTCTATTACGTTCCCTACGTCACGCTCGCCGTGATGACCTTTCCCGCCATCGTCGAGGCGACGCAGACGCCGCTCTCCGGCGCGCTCGCGCTCGTCGCGGGCATCGTGCTCGCGTATCTGGGCGCGGGGCTGTTCCCGGTCGCCGTGAGCTGCTGCGCGGTGGTGCTGATCGCCGAAATGCTGCTGTGACGCCGCGTCATAATCTTTTCGCCCGCGCCGCACACTATGCGCGCAGGCCGCGGCCCCGCGATGGGCGCGCAAAGGAGCAAACCATGATGCTTTCCAATTCGATCGTCTCCGCGCTCAAGCAGAACATCGCCCGCGTCGTCGTGGGCAAGGACGAGGCCGTGGAGCTGCTGCTCGTCAGCCTCCTGTGCGAGGGGCACGTCCTCATCGAGGACGTGCCGGGCGTGGGCAAGACCACGCTCGCCAGCGCGCTCGCGCGCTCGCTGTCCTGCTCGTTCAGGCGCATCCAGTTCACGCCGGACATTACCCCGTCGGACATCACGGGCTTCACCATGCCCAGCCTGACTGGGGGCGAGATGCAGTTCCGCCCGGGCGCGATCATGAGCCAGATCGTCCTCGCCGACGAGATCAACCGCACGTCCCCCAAGACGCAGAGCGCGCTGCTCGAGGTCATGGAGGAGCGGCAGGTCACGGTGGACGGCGTCACCTACCCGCTCGCGCGCCCGTTCATGGTGCTGGCCACGCAGAACCCGGTGGATTTCGTGGGCACCTATCCGCTGCCCGAGGCGCAGATGGATCGCTTCTTCATGCGCATTGCGATCGGCTACCCGTCCGTGGAGGATGAGATCGAGATCCTCGACCGCTACAGCGCGGGCGGCGCGCCGATGCAGCGTCTGGGCGCGGTCTGCTCCGCGCAGGACGTGCTCGCGATGCAGGCGCAGGTCGCGGGCGTGTACGCCTCGCGCGAGGTGCGCGCGTATGTCGCGGGCATCTGCGCCGCCACGCGCTCCACGCCCTATTTGACCCTCGGGGCCAGCACGCGCGCGGCCATCGCGCTGGTGCGCGCCGCGCAGGCGAACGCGCTGCTGTGCGGGCGCGACTACATCATCCCCGAGGACGTGCAGCGGATGGCCCCGCATGTGCTCTGCCACCGCTTCGTGCTCTCCGCCGACGCGCGCATGCGCGATTTCTCCGCCCAGCGCGTGCTCAGCGAGCTGATGGCGGGCGTGCGCATCCCGGTGAAGCTGCCGTGACGGCGCGAGGCGCCGCCGCGCTGGGGCTGGGCGCGGTGCTGCTGGTGACGGCGTTGTCCGTGGGCAGCGCGGGCGCGCTGCTGCTCTCGGCCGCGGCGCTGATCGCGTGGGCGTTTTCCTTGGTCAGCGTGCTCTTCGCCTATGCGACCTGCCGCCTGACGCAGGAGCTGGGCACCCCGCGCGCGACGCGCGCGTATCCGTGCCTGTACCGCCTGCGCGTGGCGATGGCCTCGCCGCTGCCCATCGCGCCGCTCGGCCTGCGCGTCACGCTGCCCAGCGGGCGGCAGAGCGAATTCGCCCTGCCCGTGCGCTCGTTCGGCAAGACCGTGAGCGAAAACGAATTTGCCTGCCCGCATGTGGGCGTGTACGCCGTGGGCGCGACGCGGTTTTTCTTTCGCGATTGCTTCGGGTTCTTCAGCCTCCCGCACCGCTTTCGCGCGCCGCTGCCGGAGCTGACCGTCCTGCCCGATCCCGGCGAGGCGGAGGCACTCTCCTATTCGCCCGGCGAGGGGGAAAACTCAAGCGTCCAGCGCGCCATCGCCGACCACTCGACGCCCTCCGACACCCGCGCGTGGCAGGAGGGCGACGAACTAAAGCGCGTCCACTGGAAGCTGTCCATGCGCAGGCAGGAATTGATGGTGCGCACCTATGAGACGCCCCAGCGCCGCGACGCGCTGCTGCTGCTCGACTTCGCGCCGCCGCGGGTGCCGGACGCGCTGCGTGCCGGCGCCGTGGACGCAATGACCGAGCGCTGCGCGGGCATCGCGCGCGGTCTGCTTTCGGAGCGCCACCCCGTGCGCCTGCCGCTTGGCGCGGACGGCAAGCGGGAGCTAAGCGGCGAGGCGATCTCCGCGCTCCCCGCGATGCTGCTCGCGCTCGCGCGCCAACCGTTTGACCAGCCGGGCGACTTCGCGCGCACGCTCTATCTGGCCGCGCGCCGCGTGCGCCGCACGGGCGCTGCGGTCATCCTCACCACGGCGCTCACCCCCGCCGTCGCCGACGCCGCGCTGGCGCTCGCGCGCACCGGCCCGCGCACGCGCTTCCTGCTCTTCACCGCCGGCGACCCGACGCCGGAGCAGGAGAAGCTGCTGCGCCTGCTGATCTCGGGCGGCGTGGATGCCGCGCACGCCTCTCTGCGCGGCAAGCCCGGCCCGCAAAGCCCCAGTCCGGAGGCCGAAACGCCATGAAACAACCGCTCTTTCGGCTGGATGCCGAGCGCCTTTGGCGCGCGCTCGTCACGCTGTGCGTCAGCCTCGGCTGCGCGCTCACGTTGGGGCGCGCGCTGTTCCTGACCTCCTCCGTTCCCTACACGCTCGCCTGCTGCGCCGCCGCCGCGCTGCTGTTTTTCGCGTTCGACTGCCTGCCGCGCTTCTACGCGCTGGCCTATCCCGCGGCGGGCGCGATCATCGTCGCCGTGAGCGCGCGCTACGCGCCGCAGGCGTCCTCGCTCAGCGCCGCACTCACGCTGCTGCTCAACGGCCAGCCGCTCGCGCTGGCCGCGTATTCGCGCGCGCTCACGGCGCTCTTGGCGCTCGCCTTCGCCGGGCTGGGCGCGATGCTCGCGCGCAGCGAACAGCCGCTCTTTTCGCTGACGCTGCTCACCGCCGGCGTGCTGCTCCTCTCCACGCTGACCAAGGCGAACGCCGGCGCGCTGCCGCTGCTGCCGCTGGCGCTGGCGATGCTGCTGTGTACACGCGGCCCGAGCGTGAGCGCCGGCCGGATTTTGCCGTGCGCGGCGATGGTGCTGCTGCTCTGCGCTCCGGCGGTCATGGCCGCCCGCACCGAGACGGGCGGCGTGGCGACCGTGCCGGAGCTGGTCGAGGCCGCGGCACGCCTGCGCGCGCTGACGGACGACTATCTCTTCTTCACCGATCCGCGCGCCACGTTCTCCCTCAGCTCCACGGGCTATCAGCCGCTCGGCTCGGAGCGGCTGGGCGGCCCGGCCTCGCCGCCGGACGACCCCGTCTTCACGCTGCGCGCGCAGGGCCGCACGCTGCTGCGCGGCGCGATCCGCAACGAATACACGGGCAGCGCGTGGCGCGACGAGACGTCCGGGCGGCGCTACCTGCTGGTGAACCCGCGCTTTACCTCGCTGCGGCGCGACCTGTTCGACCTGCGCCGCCCGCAGGGGACGCTGCGCGAGCAGGCGTTCCCCGAGGAGACGATCTCCGTCTCGATGCTTTCCGACGCGGCCAGCGCCTTTTACCTGACGCAGCGCTTCTCTTCGCTGACGGGCGAGGGTCTCGTGCCGTACTTTTCGCCCTCCAGCGAGGTGTTCGCCACGCGCAGCCTCGCCGCGGGCGACCGCTACACCTTTCAGGGCAGCCGCACGACGTCGGACACGCCGGGCGTGCGCGAAATCGTTCTCTCCTGCGCGGACGGGGACGACCCGTATCTGCCCGCCGTGATCGAGGCGTACACCGCGCTGCCCGCGTGCGTCGAGCCGGACGTGCTCGCGATGGCGCAGGGCATCGCCGCGCCATACGGCAACGCGTTTGACCGCGCGCAGGCGCTGTGCGAGACGCTGCGCACGGCATACCCGTACACCTTGGAACAGAGCGTGCCGCCGGAGGATCGCGACTTCGTCTCGTGGTTCCTGCTCACCGAGCGGCAGGGCTACTGCACGTCCTTCGCCAGCGCGCTGGCGGTGATGGCCCGCGCGGTCGGGCTGCCCGCGCGCTACATCGAGGGCTACGCGGCCGTGCCGGAGGGCGGCGCGGCGCTGGTGACGCAGCGGGACGCGCACGCGTGGGTGGAGATCTACTTCGCCAACTTTGGCTGGCTGCCCTTCGACCCGACGCCGGGCGCGCAAAACGCGCAGGCGGGCGACGGGCAGGGCGACGGCGACGGCCCAACCGAGCAGTCTCCCGAGCCGACGCCCGAGCCGACGCCGACCCCCTCGCCCACGCCCAGCCCGACGCCCTCTCCGACCCCGAGTCCCACGCCGGAGCACGACGACCCGAACGTGACGCCGACCCCGCCGCTCACCCCGCAGCCGACGCCCACGCCCAGCCCCACGCCGCCTCCTTCCCCCGCGCCGACGCCGACCCCGCCGCCGGACGACGCGCCGAAGGAGCCGCACGCATGGCTGATCGGCCTGCTGATTCTTCTGCTGCTGGCGCTCGCGGCCGCGCTGCGCCTGGCGCTCACGGCCCCGGCGCGCGTCGCCGCGCGGCAGAGGAGCGCCGCCGACGCGCTGCTCGTCTGGTATCGCGCCATCGAGGGGCTGCTGCTGTGCATGGGCATCGGCGCGCTGCCGGGCGAAGCCCCGGCGACCTTCCTCTCCCGCGCGCAGCGGCAGCTCGGCGGCGACCCGACCTTCGCGCCGCTCTCCCGCGCGCTCTACGCCGCGCGCTACGGCGGGCGCAAGCTGAAGCCCGCCGCGCCGCAAAAGGCCGCGCGCATCTACGCCCGCCTGCTGCGCCGCGCCACGCTCCCCCAGCGCCTGCGCTGGGCGCTGCGCCGCGGCATGCACGGGCTGAAGGCGTGAGCCGCGCCAAAGCCGTTGGCCGGAAAATTTCGCCCCTTCTTCCTTCCGGGAGGAGGGGCTTTTTGCGCCGGTCGCGCAGACGGTCATGCGGTTGTCGTAAGGATGGGGTCTGGGGACAATGTCCCCAGACAGGGTTTGGCGCTGGAGCCTGCCGCCGCCTGTGGCGGATGCAGGCAGGCGGAACGCGGGACTGAAGCCGAGCGCGCCCTGCGGGCGAAACAGCGAGGCGGAACGTCGGAAACGCAAGGGAGCGCTTGCGCGACTATTGCGTTTCCCGGGAACAAGGAGTGAGCGAAGCTCACGACTATGTGAGTTCCCCGGATCGGTAGCCCCAACGGTACCCGAATCGCGAAGCGATTGAAAATGTAGCCCGGAAGCGAAGCGATCCCGGGCGGGTTTGTCATGAAAAGCCGCGTACTCTCGCTTTTGCTCGTCCGGTATAACCCATTAAATTTCTGATGATTTGGGAACAGTATCAGCACCCGCCGATTTTGACAAAAAATCGCCAAACGAAGCGCCGAATGTGGCATAAAAATGGCTTTAATCCCCATGCGCTGAGAGATTGCACAAAAAATATCGTGAATGTTTTAACAATTTCGGCCTTTACAGCGCGCGCGGGAGCGCGTATAATGCGAGCCGTAGACGGGCGGAAGGCCGCCCGCGCAACCAGACAGGGCATGCGGCGCGTCTGCGTCCGCGAACGAACAGGAGGTCATGGTTATGGCACGCTTTACGCTTCCCCGCGATCTGTATCACGGTAAGGGTTCCTTGGCGGAACTCAAAAACCTCAAGGGCAAGAAGGCCATCGTCGTCGTGGGCGGCGGCTCGATGAAGCGCTTCGGCTTTCTCGACCGCGCCGTCGGCTACCTGAAGGAAGCCGGCATGGAGGTCAAGCTCTTTGAAAACGTCGAGCCGGATCCGTCCGTGGAGACGGTCATGCGCGGCGCGAAGGCGATGGCCGAGTTCGGCCCGGACTGGATCGTCGCGATGGGCGGCGGCTCCCCGATCGACGCCGCGAAGGCGATGTGGGCGTTCTACGAGTATCCGGACGTCACCTTCGAGTCCCTGTGCATCCCCTTCAACTTCCCGACGCTGCGCACGAAGGCGAAGTTCTGCGCCATCCCGTCCACGTCCGGCACCGCGACCGAGGTGACCGCCTTCTCCGTCATCACCGACTATCAGAAGGGCGTCAAGTACCCGCTGGCCGACTTCAACATCACGCCGGACGTCGCCATCGTCGATCCCGATCTGGCCGAGACGATGCCGCCCAAGCTCACCGCGCACACCGGCATGGACGCGATGACCCACGCAATCGAGGCGTATGTCTCCACCGCCAACTGCGATTACACCGACGGCCTCGCGCTGCACGCGATCAAGATGATCTCCCGCGACCTCGTCGCCTCCTATAACGGCGACATGGACGCCCGCGACCGCATGCACAACGCCCAGTGCCTCGCCGGCATGGCGTTCTCCAACGCGCTGCTGGGCATCGTCCACTCCATGGCGCACAAGACCGGCGCGGCGTTCTCCGGCGGGCACATCGTCCACGGCTGCGCCAACGCGATGTACCTGCCCAAGGTCATCAAGTACAACAGCAAGGATGCGACCGCCAAGGCCCGCTACGCACAGATCGCCCGCGAGCTGCATCTGGCCGGCGACAGCGACGAAGCCCTCGTGGACGCGCTGATCGCGCACATCAAGGGCATGAACGCCAAGCTGAACATCCCCACCTGCATCAAGGAGTACGAGGGCGGCATCATCGACGAGGCCGAGTTCCTCTCCAAGCTGTCCGCCGTCGCCACGCTGGCCATCGGCGACGCCTGCACCGGCTCCAACCCGCGCCAGCCCAGCCAGGAGGAGATGGAGAAGCTGCTGCTCGCCTGCTATTACGACCGCGAGATCGACTTCTGATTTTCCGCTTATCCGCCAAAGAGGAACGCCCAATCGGCGTTCCTCTTTGAGCGCCGGGGCGGGCGCGCCGTGATTTTTCACAAAAAGGCGCTCAAAACGGCAAATTCGCCGGAAAGTTTGCTTTTCAGGGAAGGGATTTTGCTTTTCATGTCGAATGATTCCGTGGATATGCGCCCGATAGACGCGGCGCATGCCGAAGGCTGAAGCAGGAGGGTAATTCATGTTTAAGATCGTCAGCAAGGAGCATTTGAACCCGACGGTCACCAAAATGGTGATCGAAGCGCCGTTCATCGCCAAAAAGGCGGAGCCGGGCCAGTTCATCATCTTCCGCGCGCTGGAAGACAGCGAGCGCATCCCGCTCACCATCGCCGACACCGACCGCGAGGCGGGCACCGTCACGATCATCTATCAGATCGTCGGCGGCGCGACGATGGAGCTGGACACGCTGGAGGCCGGTCAGTCGCTGCACGACTTCGTCGGCCCGCTCGGCGTCCCGACGCATACCGACGGCCTCAAGAAGGTCTGCGTGGTCGGCGGCGGCGTGGGCTGCGCCATCGCCTACCCCGTCACCAAGAAGCTGCACAATCAGGGCTGCGAGGTTCACGCGGTCGTCGGCTTCCGCAGCAAGGATCTCGTCATCCTCGAGGACGAGTTCAAGCAGGTGTCCGACAAGCTCGTCATGATGACCGACGACGGCAGCTACGGCGAGAAGGGCCTTGTGACCGCCGCGCTGGAGCGCCTCATCACCGAGGGCAACCAGTACGACGAGGTGATCGCCATCGGCCCGCTGGTCATGATGAAGTTCGTCTGCGCCGTGACCAAGAAGTACGGCGTGAAGACCGTCGTCTCCATGAACCCGATCATGATCGACGGCACCGGCATGTGCGGCGGCTGCCGCCTCACCGTCGGCGGCGAGACCAAGTTCGCCTGCGTGGACGGCCCGGACTTCGACGGCCACCTCGTCGATTTCGACGAGGCCATGAAGCGCAGCACCATGTACCGCGACTTCGAGCAGCACGCCCGCGACGCCCATTGCAACCTGATGAACAAGGAGGTCAAGTAACATGGCCGTTACCCGCAATATGGACCCCAAGAAGTGCCCGATGCCCTCGCAGGACCCGAACGTCCGCAACAAGAACTTCAACGAGGTGGCCCTCGGCTACACCTATGAGATGGCCGTGAACGAGGCCCGGCGCTGCCTGCACTGCCCCAAGAAGCCCTGCCAGAGCGCCTGCCCCGTGCAGATCGACATCCCCGCGTTCATCGAGCGCGTCGCCAATGAGGATATGGAGGGCGCCTACAAGGTGCTCAGCGCCTCCTCCGCGCTGCCGGCCGTGTGCGGCCGCGTCTGCCCGCAGGAGACCCAGTGCGAGGGCAAGTGCGTGCGCGGTGTCAAGGGCGAGCCGGTGGGCATCGGCCGTCTGGAGCGCTTCGTCGCCGACTGGCACCGCGAGCACAACACCGAGACGCCGGCCGTCCCCGCGCAGAACGGGCACAAGGTCGCCGTCATCGGCGCCGGCCCGTCCGGCCTGACCGCCGCGGGCGATCTGGCCAAGCTCGGCTACAAGGTCACCATCTTCGAGGCGCTGCATCTCGCGGGCGGCGTGCTGGTCTACGGCATCCCGGAGTTCCGTCTGCCGAAGGCCATCGTGCAGAAGGAGATCGACGGCCTGAAGGCGATGGGCGTGGACATCGAGACCAACATGGTCATCGGCAAGGTGCTCACCATCGACGAGCTGTTTGCGATGGGCTACGAGGCCGTCTACGTCGCCTCCGGCGCGGGCCTGCCCAACTTCATGAACATCCCCGGCGAGAGCCTCAAGGGCGTGTACTCCGCCAACGAGTACCTGACCCGCATCAACCTGATGAAGGCCTACAAGGAAGACAGCAAGACCCCGATCAAGAAGAGCCGCAAGGTCGCGGTCGTCGGCGGCGGCAACGTCGCGATGGACGCCGCCCGCTCGGCCAAGCGCCTCGGCGCGGAGGAGGTCTACATCGTCTACCGCCGCGGCATGGAAGAGCTGCCCGCCCGTAAGGAAGAGGTCGAGCACGCGCAGGAGGAGGGCATCATCTTCAAGACCCTCACCAACCCGGTCGAGGTGCTCGGCGACGAGAACGGCATGGTCTGCGGCATGAAGTGCGTCGAGATGGAGCTGGGCGAGCCGGACGCCTCCGGCCGCCGCCGCCCGATCGTCAAGCCGAACAGCGAGTTTGTGCTGGACATCGACACGATGATCATGTCCATCGGCACCAGCCCGAACCCGCTCATCCGCTCCACGACGCCGGGTCTGGAGACCAACAAGCACGGCTGCATCATCACCAACGGTGAGGACGGCCTGACCAGCCGCGAGGGCGTCTACGCCGGCGGCGACGCCGTGACCGGCGCGGCCACGGTCATCCTCGCGATGGGCGCGGGCAAGAACGCCGCGAAGGCCATCGACGAGTACATCAAGAGCAAGAAGAGCGCGTAAGCCTCCAAACGCACATCCCCGCCCGCCTCGCAAAGGAGACGGGCGGGGATTTCTTTTTTTATCAAAACCAGCCGATATTCTCTTCCCTGAACTGCGGAATGTCGCCGTTTTGATAGGGATTGTAGTGGTTTCGATTGCAGCCGAATTCCTTGAGAAACCGGATTTGGTTGTCCTCCGTCCATTCGATGAGCGATACTCCGTCAAACTCTCCGATGCTTCCGCCGTTCGTCTCGTTCCTGAAAACCCACTCGACAACCGTCTGGTTCTCCTTGTGGAAGAACTGTTTGACGTCCCACGCAAGAACCTTTGCGCGCGTGTTCCATTCCGTAAACCAGTGCTTTACGGTGGCGCGGTTTTCGTATTTCGGACTCCAGCTTTCGATATAGACGACGTCCTCCGTGAAGATCTCGTCGATCCCCAAGTCCCTCTGTCGCAGCCACATCTCAAACCACAAGCGCACGATGCGCTCTCTTTCCTGCATGCGTCCGCCATCGGCAAGCGCCTTTGCATTTGCGCTCATTTTCTCTCCTCGACGAGCTGCTCGAAGCGCCGCACCTCGGTCAGCACGCTTTCAACCGCCTCACGCCAGAATGCGGGCGTGGTCACGTCGATGCCCACGCTGGCGGTCACGTCGGCGATCCGGCCGCTGCCAAAGCGCGAGAGCAGGTCGCAATAGATGGGCACGAACGCCTTTCCCTCGCGCGCGTAGCGGGCGTACAGCCCGCGCGCAAACAGGTTGCCAAACGCATAGGGGAAGTTGTAAAAGTGCGCGCCGGTGGAATAGTAGTGGCTCTTGCAGGCCCACATGTACGGGTGGCGCGCGTCGGGCGCGAGGCCGTCGCCGTAGGTCTGCTCCTGCGCCCAGAGCATCGTCTCGCACAATTCGCCCACGCTCGGCGCGTGGTCGGCCTGCGCCTCCACGACCTTCTGCTCGAAGAGGAAGCGGGAGTAAATGTCCACCATCGTCTGCATGCACTCGGTCAACCCGGCGTCCAGCAGGTGCAATTCCTCCTGCGCGCTCGCGCCGCGGCGCAGCTCGGCGGAGAGCAGCACCTCGTTGAACGTGGAGGCCGTCTCGGCCAGCGGCATCGGCGTCTCGGTCATCGCGCGCGGGACGCGGCGGAGCATGCGGTTGTTGAAGGCGTGGCCCAGCTCGTGCGCCAGCGTGCTCACGTCCTCCATGCTCCCGGCGAAGTTGGCGAGGATGCGGCTCTGGTCGAACTGATACGCCCCCGCGCAGAACGCGCCGCCCGACTTCCCCGCGCGCGGGTACGCGTCGATCCAGCCGTTTTGGAACGCCTCGTCCATCATCTCGCGCATGGGCGGGCAGAAATCGCCGAACACCCGCAAGAGCAGATCGCGCGCCTGCTCCAGCGTGTAGGTGCGGTGGCTCTCGCCTACCGGGGCGAACAGATCGTAAAACGGCAGCGCGCCGTCGTGGCCGAGCAGCTTCGCCTTCGCCTTGAAATAGACGCGCAGCTCCGGCAGCGCCTCGCGGATGGCGGCCCACATCGCCTCCAGCGTGCCCGCGTCCATGCGGCTGTCGGCGAGCGTCATCTCCAGCACGCCGGAGAAGCCGCGCAGCTCGGCGACGGTGCGCGCCTCGGCCTTGATGCTGTTGAGGCAGTAGCTCATCGGCAGGTCGATCTTCTTATAGGCGGCCAGCTCCGCCTCGTAGGCCTCGCGGCGGACGGCGGCGTCCGGGTCGTTCGCCTTCGCGCGCACGGCGGACAGCGGCAGCCGCTCGCCCCGGTAATCGACCAGCAGCGTCGCGTCCAGCTTGTCGCGCAGCTGGGAGAACGCCTCGCCGCCGGAGAGCTGCATGCGCAGCACCGGCCCCTCGACCTCCTGTGGCAGCAGGTGCGCGGCGTTTTCCGCGCGCTCGGCGATCGCGAAGGCGCAGTCGCGCAGCGCGCCGTCGCCCTCCAGCACGGCGTCAAGGTTCGGGATGGCTGCGACCGCGCGCGTGAGCGCGTTGTCCGCCTGCGCGTAGGCGACCGCGGCGGCCATCAGCGGGGTCATCGCGGCGTTGGCCGCCTCGTTCGTGGCGTCGCAGGCGAGCGTCAGCTGCACAAAGGAGCTGAGGCGCTCAAAGCGCGCCTCCAGCGCGTCCCGCTCGGCGAGCAGCGTGCGCAGCCGGATCGCCGCATCCTCCTGCGGCGCGTCGATGGCGGCGCGGTAGGCGGCGATCTCCTGCGGCAGCGCAGCGAGATCGCGGGCAAAGGCCGGGTCGTCAAACCCAGTGTAAAAGATCGAAAGGTCCCATGTGTCGCGCATGTCGCATCCTCCTCGGTCGTTTTATCTCCTCTCATTATACGCGCGCGGCGCACCCGCCACAAGGGAAAAACGGCCGCGCGCGGGGAAGAAATTGAAAAAACCGACAAAATCCCCTTTCAAAACAGGGCGGCTTGCATTATAATTGAGGAAACGGACGGGCAAACGCGAGCGCGCTGGCCCAATTCAAACGGACGGAGGGCAAGAGTATGACCTATCGCGAGCAATACGAGCGCTGGCTGAGCGACTTCAAGGACGACGCGGCGACGATCGCCGAACTCAAGGCGCTGGAGGGCGACGAAAAGGAGATCGAGGATCGCTTCTACACCGAGCTGTCCTTTGGCACCGCGGGCATGCGCGGCGTACTGGGCGCGGGCACGAACCGCATGAACCTCTACAACGTGCGTCGCGCGACCAAGGGCTTCGCCGATTACATCAACGCGCAGGACGCCTCCGCGCGCGAGCGCGGCGTGGTCATCGCCTACGATTCCCGGCGGATGAGTCCGGAGTTCGCCAAGGCGTCGGCGCTGGTGCTCTGTCACGAGGGCATCCGCGCGTTCCTCTTCGACGAGCTGCGCCCGGTGCCGGTGCTCTCCTATGCGGTGCGCCACCTGCACGCGATCGCGGGCATCGTCATCACGGCGAGCCACAACCCGCCGCAGTACAACGGCTACAAGGTCTACTGGGAGGACGGCGCACAGATGCCGCCGGAGCGCGCCGATCAGGTGCTGGAGCGCATCCGCGCCAACCGCTATCAGGACGCGGTGGAGATGGACGAGGCGGCCGCCAAGAAGGCGGGCCTGCTCAAGATCATCGGCCATCAAGAGGTGGACGACGACTACATCGCCGACGTGCGCACGCTCTCGGTGCAGCCGGAGCTGATGCGCGAGGCGGGCAAGCAGCTCAAGATCGTCTACACGCCGCTGCACGGCTCCGGCAATAAGCCGGTGCGCCGCATCCTCAAGGAGATCGGCATCGAGAACGTGTATGTGGTCAAGGAGCAGGAGCTGCCCGACCCCAACTTCTCCACGATCAAGGTGCCCAACCCCGAGGATCCCGCCGCCTTCGCGATGGCGATGAAGCTGGCCGACGAGGTCGGCGCGGACTGCATCTTCGGCACCGACCCGGACTGCGACCGCGTGGGCATCGCCGTCAAGGACGACGAGGGCAAGTATTACCTGATGACCGGCAACCAGATCGGCTGCACGCTGCTCTACTATATCCTCAAGAGCCGCAAGCAGCTGGGGACGCTCCCGGCCAACGGCGCGGTGGTCAAGAGCGTGGTCTCCACGGAATTGGCCCGCAAGATCGCCGAGAGCTTCGGCCTCGTCTGCTTTGACACGCTGACGGGCTTCAAGTGGATCGCCGAGAAGATTCAGCAGTTCCAAGAGAGCGGCGAGCACACCTTCGTCTTCGGCTTTGAGGAGAGCTACGGCTTCCTGTCCTCCACCTTCGTGCGGGACAAGGACGGCGTCAACGCCTCGCTGCTGATCGCCGAGGCCGCCGCGTGGGCCAAGACGCAGGGCAAGACGCTCTACGACATCCTGCAGGAGATCTACAAGACCTACGGCTACTACGTCGAGAAGGTCGTCTCCGTGACGCTGCCGGGCAAGGACGGCGTGGCGAAGATGAAGCAGATCATGAAGAGCCTGCGCGAAAACCCGCCCAAGGCACTGGCGGGCAAGAAGGTGCTGGCCGTGCGCGACTACCTCGCCGGGACGCGCACCGACGCGAGCGGCGCGAAGACCCCGGCGGGCCTGCCGCAGAGCGACGTGCTGTACTTTGAACTCGAGGGCGGCGCATGGGTGTGCATCCGCCCGTCCGGCACGGAGCCGAAGATCAAGCTCTACGTCAACACGAACGCGAAGGAGGCCGCCGCCTCCGCCGCGGAGAACCAGACGCTGGTGGACGCCTGCAAGGCGCTGATGGCGTAAGCGAGCGAAACGCATGAAGGGGGCCGCCCGGCGGGCGGCTCCCACTTTTTGCTCCAAAATGGGTACATAAACCCAGAATCCGGAAATTTTTGGGTTAATTCGATTTCTTCTCCCCATTTTGCGGCACAAAACCGCACGGAAATGGGACGCCGCTCCACTTTTGGGGGATTCTTCCCTCTATCCAAGACCTACAAGCGGTCAAAATGGGCTAATCAACCACACCTCGGAGCAAAGCGGCCAATATATTGCATGTCCAAACCACTTTATGGCAAAATCGCGCGAAAATCACATGCGAAAAAACCACTTCGTCGCATGCGCATCGGTCGTGGCGCGCGGCGCTTCCCTCTCCCCGTGCCCGGCTGTTGCGCTTTTTCCAACCCGCGTCCCCCGCAAGCGGGCATCGCGGCGCGAGATTTGTATTTTTTACAAAACGACGCCCTGCGCGTTGTATTTTTGTTGACGTTTTCGTTCGCTTCCTTTATGATGTTCGGCATGGGTGGCAAGCGCCGCCCGCATGTGTGCGGCAATCGCCGCGAAAATGGAGGACAACGAGTATGAAGAAATTCATCGCTTTCGCGCTGACGCTCGCGCTGCTGTGCGCGGGCGCGCTGGCGCTGGCCGAGGGAACGCTCCGCGTGGGCATGGAGTGCAACTACGCGCCGTATAACTGGACGCAGAGCGACGCGAGCGACACCGCCGTCGCCATTGCGGCGGGCGGCTACGCCGACGGCTACGACGTGCGCGTCGCCAAGCGCATCGCCGACGAGCTGGGCATGGAGCTGGAGATCGTCAAGACCGAGTGGGACGGCCTCGTGCCGAGCCTGACCAGCGGCCGCATCGACTGCATCATCGCGGGCATGAGTCCGACCGCCGAGCGCAAGGTGACGATCGACTTTACCGAGCCGTACTACGAGAGCGAGCTGTGCATCGTCGTGCGCAAGGACGGCGCTTATGCCGACGCCAAGACGCTCGCCGACTTCACCGGTGCGAAGATCACCGGCCAGCTGAACACCTTCCACTACACCGTCATCGACCAGATCCCGGACGTGAAGAAGCAGCCCGCGATGGAGACCTTCCCGGCGATGATCGTGGCGCTCAACGCCGGCGCGATCGACGGCTACATCTCCGAGCGTCCCGGCGCGGTCTCCGCGATGGAGTCGAACCCCGATCTGACGTTTGTCTCCTTTGCCGAGGGCGAGGGCTTTGAGTGCTCGCCGGAGGACGTGGCGATCGCCGTGGGCGTGGCCAAGGGGAGCGAGCTGACCGAGAAGATCAACGCCATCCTCGCCGAGATCCCCGCTGAGGAGCGCACCGCGCTGATGGACGCTTGCGTCGAGGCGCAGCCGCTGAGCGAGTAAAAAACGCGACCTTCGGGCTGCCGCGCTGCGCGGCGGCCCTTTTCCCGTCATGAGAGAGACAAACAAGGGGTTTTTGCATGCCAACGACATTTTTCGGCTGGGTCAGCTTCCTGCTCAAGGAGTACGGCGGGCTGTTCCTCTCCGGCACAGCGATGACGCTGCTGGTGGCGACGACGGGTACGGCGTTCGGCTTTGCGCTGGGGCTGCTGGCGGCGATCGTGCGCTGCATCGAGCTGCCGCATGGCGCGGGCGCATTCAAGCGCGCGCTGGTGAAGGCGGCGAACGCGCTGCTGGGCGTGTATGTACAGGTCTTCCGCGGCACGCCGATGATCGTGCAGGCGATGGTCATCTATTACGGCTCGATGCAGTATCTCGGGCTGGATCTCGACCACACGGCGGCGGCGATCCTCGTCGTGTCCGTCAACACGGGCGCGTACATGGCGGAGATCATCCGCGGCGGCATCATCTCGGTGGACAAGGGGCAGTTTGAGGCCGCGCACGCCATCGGCATGACCCACTGGCAGACGATGACCACCGTCGTCCTCCCGCAGGCCATCCGCAACATCCTGCCAAGCGTGGGCAACGAGTTCATCGTCAACATCAAGGATTCGAGCGTGCTCAACGTCATCTCCGTCTCCGAGCTGTTCTTCCAGGCGAAGAGCGCGGCGGGCACATACTTCAGGTACTTCGAGGTATTCTTCATCGTCGCCGTCATCTACCTCGTGCTGACGCTGGTGGCCAGCCGCCTGCTGCGCTGGGTGGAGAAGAAGATGGACGGCCCCGAAAACTATGTGATCTACGGTTCGCAGACGGACAGCCGCGCGGAGATCGTGGTACACGGCGAAGGGGAGGGCGACGCATGAGCAAGGTGATCGAGGTTGAAGGGCTGCGCAAGTCCTTCGGCAGCCACGAGGTGCTGCGCGGGATCGACTTTTCCGCCGCCAAGGGCGAGGTGACGTGCATCATCGGCTCGTCCGGCTCGGGCAAGAGCACGCTGCTGCGCTGCATCAATCTGCTGGAGACGCCCGACGCGGGCTGCATCCGCTACCACGGCAAGGACATCCTCAAGGACGGCGTGCATCTGGGACAGTACCACGCGAAGGTCGGCATGGTGTTCCAGCAGTTCAACCTCTTCAACAACATGGACGCCCTGCACAACTGCATGGCCGGGCAGATGAAGGTGCTGCGACGCTCCCGCGAGGAGAGCGAGGCCAACGCCCGCAAGTATCTGGAGAAGGTGGGCATGGGCGCGTACCTCGCCGCGAAGCCGCGCCAGCTCTCCGGCGGGCAGAAGCAGCGCGTCGCCATCGCGCGCACGCTGGCGATGGATCCCGAGGTCATCCTCTTCGACGAGCCGACCTCGGCCCTCGACCCGGAGATGGTCGGCGAGGTGCTCTCCGTCATGCAGGCGCTCGCGCAGGAGGGCATGACGATGCTCGTGGTCACGCACGAGATGGGCTTCGCCCGGGCCGCCAGCGATCAGGTGGTCTTCATGAACGACGGCGTGATCGCCGAGCGCGGCACGCCCGACGAGGTGCTCGGCGCGCCCAAGTCCGAGCGGTTGCGCGCGTTCTTGAGCAGCATGCTTTAAGCGTTTGGCGCGGACGCGCGCGACAAGCGAAGCGAGCGGGATAAGAGTTTAAGCGGCCCGGCGGATGACGCCGGGCCGCTTTGTCGTCGAGGGGGATTGTTTTTCAAGCAGCCATTAAACTCTTTCGTTTTATACTCTTATCAAATCAAATGATCGGGCCATTCTGTCATGGCTTATACTCAGCAAGTCAAGGCGGGATAATGCAACTTTTTATGAGCAACCCGCCCGGGATCGCTTCGCTACCGGGCTACTCATTTATAGGCGCTACGCGCCGGGGAACGTTGGGGCTACCGATCCGGGGAACTCACATAGTCGTGAGCTTCGCTCACTCCTTGTGATTCCCCGCGTTCCGCCTGCCTTCATCCGCCACAGGCGGCGGCAGGCTCCAGCGCCAAACCCTGTCTGGAGACATTGTCCCCAGACCCCATCCTGTGCTTCACAGCACATAAAGCTTTTGTTTGTGAAAAGTATTAGCGCTTCAAATCCTCTCGCGCTGGCGCAGGAACGCGAAGACCGCCAACGCCGTCGTGAGCAGGGCGTAGCCCAGCACCCATCCAAGGTGGGAAAGGCCGCCGCTCCCCGCGAGCGCCGCGCGTTCCAGCTCCACCGCGTGGAAAAAGGGCAGCGCCCGCGCGATGCGCTCGAACGCGCCGCCCACGAGCGACACGTCGAACCACGCGCCGGAGAGCCACGCGGTCAGATTGGTCAGCAGCGCGCCGCAGACGCCGCCAACCTGCTTGTCGCTGAGCAGGCTGCCGCAGAGTAGCCCCAGCGACGTGTAGAGCAGCGCCGTGGGCAAAATGGCCAGCACAGTAAACGGAAGCCGCATGCCTGTGTGCAATCCCATGGGCACGGCGGCGGCAAAGCATACGACGGCCTGCGCGAGCGCCAGCGGCAGCATGGGCAGCGCGTAGCCGAGGATGCAGTCGAGCGCGGTCAGCGGCGTGGCATAGAGCCGCTGCAGGAAAGCGCCCGCGCGATCCTTGGCGATCAGCGATGCGGAGAAGAGCGTCAGGAAGGACAGCGCGAACACGGCGATCCCCGGCGCGATGCGCACCATCGAAAAGAGGCCTGCCGGAGCGTGCGTCGAGATCGCGTACATCAGCGCCAGCACGGCGACGGGCAGTCCCATCCCGAACGCGATGTTGAGCGGGTCGCGAATCACCTCGCGCGCGACCCTGCGCGAAAATGCGAGCATCCTCATGCGCTCTCCCCCTTGACGATGGACACGAACGCCTCCTCGAGCCGCCGCGTCCCGGTCTTTTCGCAGAGCGCCGCCGCCGTGTCGCAGGCGAGCAGGCGTCCGCCTGCCATGATGCCCACGCGGTCGGCGAGCGCCTCGGCCTCCTCCATCGTGTGCGTGGTCAGCACGACCGTCGTCTTCCCTTTCAGCGCGCGCACCTCATCCCAGAGCGCTTCGCGCGAGAGCACGTCGAGGCCGAGCGTCGGCTCATCCAGAAACAGCACGCGCGGCTCGCTCACCAGCGCCATCGCGAGGCTGAGCCTGCGCTGCCAGCCGCCGGACAGCCTGCCCGCTCTGCGGCGCTCGACCTCGCCCAGCGAAAAGCGCTCGATCAGCGCGTCCGCCCGTCGGCGCGCATCTCGCAGGCCGAACACGCCCGCCATCAGTTCGAGATTCTCGCGCGCGGTCAGGTTCGGCGCGACGGCGGTCTCCTGCGGCGATACGGCGATGACCGCCTTCGCCCGATCCCGCGCGGAGACGACGCTGTGACCCATCACGCGCGCGTCGCCGCCCGTCGGCCTCGTCAGGCAGGAGAGCATGCGGATCGTCGTGCTCTTGCCCGCGCCGTTGACACCCAGCAGCGCGAACAGCTCGCCCTGCCGCACACGCAGCTCGAGGCGATCCACCGCCCTGACCGCGCCGTAGGTCTTCGTCAGCGCGACCGTCTCAATCGCGTCCATCGCCGTTCTCCCCTTTCGCCGCCGCGTTCAGGCCTTGGAAGACGTCGGTCAGCATCGCGCCGATCTCGTCCCAGTCAAAGCGCATGTAGCCCGTCGCGAGCATCGTCGCGATGCCGTGAACGAGCGCCCACATTTCGGTGTGCAGCCGCCCGGCGCGGCTCCCGCTCAGGCCCGTGCCGTTCCGCACGAGCGGCTCGACGGTCGACCACTCCTCCGCGTCCGGCCACGCGCCGCGCTTGTCGCGCTCGCGCAGAAACAGCAGGCGAAACAGCGACGGCTCCTCCGCCGCGAAGCGGATATACGCGATGCCGCACGTCTTATACGGCGGATATTCCCCGCGCGACAGCTCGCGCGCCATCACCTCGCGGTAGCGCGCGTAGGCGGCGCGCAGCGCGTCGTCTTTCACCTGTTCCATACTCTCGTAGAGGCTGAAGACGGGCCGCGCCGACGCGCCAAGCCGCTGACCCAGCGCCCGTGCGGTGACGGCCTCCATCCCTCCCTCGCGCGCGAGCGAGAGCGCCGCCTCGACGACCTGCTCCTTGGTGAACTTGTATTTGGGCGGCATGGCGTCGCCCTCCTTTCTAAAACATACGTTGCGCATCTGATGATTTAATTATAGGGACAAAAACGGCATTTGTCAAGAGGCTGTGGAATTTTAGAATGAAATTTCGGGGGAATGTTGCCCTGCTTCCAAAACACATGAAAGAAGCCCCGCTCCTCGCGAGGCTTCTTCTCTTTGGTTTCCGGCAACGTCCTACTCTCCCGGGCCGTCTCCAGCCAAGTACCATCGGCGCTGAAAGGCTTAACTTCTGTG
>CANRLC010000041.1 GCA_947631405.1 uncultured Clostridia bacterium
CCGCCGGGCTGGCGGCGCCCGGCGCGGCTGCGCTGGGCGCAGGCGCGCTCTGCGCGGCCTCGGCGGGCGCGGCCTCGGGCGCGTCGTCGGGCATGGTGTACGCCTTGCTGTGCGCCTCCATCGCCTTGCGCTGCTCCTCCAGCCGCACCGCTTCCGCCTGCTGCAGGAAGCCGCTCTCCGCCTTGTGCATCTCGGCAAGCGCCTTTTCCGCCGCCGCGCGCACCGCGGAGACGTCGCCCAGCAGCTGCGCCGCGCGACGGCTGAGTTCTTTTGTTGCGTCTTGAACCTTCATCTTGGACATTCTGCCCTTGCACCCCCGCAAATCGCTTCTTCACCCTGATGAGTGTCGTTACCCTTCCGTTAAACCTTTGGGCCTTTCAGCCCTGCGCCTCGCTTTCGGCCAGCTCGAGCAGCCTGTCGCAGAGCGTTCCCCGGCGCACCGCGGCGCTCATGCGCCCCGGCCTGCCCACGGCCTGCCCCAGCCTGCCTGGCTGTGCGAGGCGCAATGGCACGCCGTAGTAGGCGCAGCCGTCCGCAAACTTCTTGCGCGTGTTCTCCGACGCCCCGGCGTCCACCAGCGCGAGGCCCGCCTCGCCCGAGGAGATTGCCCCGTCGGCGAGGGACTCGCCCAGCGAGAGCGCGCCCGCGCGCATCGCGATGCCCAGCAGGGCGTAAAACGCGTCACTGTGAATCGGCATCCATGGCCTCCGAAAGCTGCCGGTAGACGGCCTCGTCGATGCGCGTCTCGAGCGCGCGCTCCAGCTGATGGCCGCGCACGGCGCGGCGCAGGCACTCCTGCGAGCGGCAGACATATGCGCCGCGCCCGGGCGCCTTGCCGACGGGATCGAGGCTGATCGCCCCCTCGGCGTTTTTGACGACGCGCAGCAGCGAGCGCTTTTCCTTCATCTCGCGGCAGCCGACGCACATGCGCATGGGGATCTTGCGTGTCTTCACGCGAACACCTCCGCGTCAGATCTCCGGCGCGTCGCTCGCGCCTTCGCTTGCGTCCGCCGCCTCTTCCTGCGCGGCGAGCGCCTCGTCGATCTGGCTCTGGCTCTTGATGTCGATCTTCCAGCCCGTCAGCCGCGCGGCGAGGCGGGCGTTCTGCCCCTCCTTGCCGATGGCGAGAGAGAGCTGGTTATCCGGCACGACGACGCGGCACGCCTTTTCCGCTTCGGAGACGAACACGTTCACCACATGCGCCGGATTGAGCGCGTTGGCGACGAACTCGGTCGGATCGGGCGACCACTTGATGATGTCGATCTTTTCGCCGCGCAGCTCGGTCACGACGCGATCGACGCGCTGGCCGCGCGGGCCGACGCACGAGCCGACGGGATCGACCATCGCCTCGCTGGAGTAGACGGCCATCTTGGTGCGGCTCCCGGCCTCGCGCGCGATCGCCTTGATCTGCACGATGCCGCTCTGAATCTCCGGCACCTCCAGCTCAAAGAGCCGCTTGACCAGCCCCGGATGGATGCGCGACACGCTCACCTGCGGGCCGCCGTGCTTGGCGCCGGGGCGGGCGAGGCGGCGGTCGGCGACGACCTCCAGCACATAGACCTTGAAGCGCTCGCCGGGCGTGTAGTTGTCGGCGGCCATCTGCTGGGGCGCTTCCAGCACGCCCTCGGTCTTGCCCAGCTCCACATACACCGCGCGGCTTTCCGGATCCACGCTGTGGACGATGGCGGTCAGAATCTCGTTTTCCTTCTCGATGAAGTCGTCGTAGATGCGGCCGCGCTCGGCCTCGCGGATCTTCTGGACGATGACCTGCTTGGCGGTCTGCGCAGCGAGGCGGCGGAAGTTGCTGGGCGTCACCTCGACCTCGACGATGTCGTCCTCCTCGTAGCTGGGCTGAATCTTGCGGGCGTCCTCCAAGGAGATCTCGCTCACCTCGTCCACGACCCACTCGACGACGACCTTGCGCGCGTACAGGCGCACCGCGCCGCTCTCGCGATCCAGCTCCACGCGCACGTTGGACGTGGCGGGCGCGGCGCCCTCCTGCTTGTTGAAATTATTCTTATAGGCGCTCTTGAGCGCTTCCTCGATGGCGGAAAAGAGCACCTCTTTGGAAATGCCCTTCTCCTTCGCCAGAAGGCCCACGGCGTCGATCATCTCGCGGTTCTCTTCTCTGTTGATCATGCTTATGCGTCTCCTTCCTCATCCTGTCCGTCCGTATCGCGCGCTTCGTCTGCGTCCTGCGAAAGCGTCCCGCCCTCTGCGGCGAAAAGCTCCTCCTCGGTGATTTCGATCACGGGCTTGCAAAGCGACACGTCCCGAAGCGGGAAACGGCGCTGCGCTTCGCCCTCCTTGATCACGACCTCGCCCGCTTCGAGGCCGACCAATTCGCCCTCGAAGCGGCGGCGCTTGTCGATCGGCCGGTAGAGGTGTATCTCCACCCGCTCCCCGGCGTGGCGCTCGTAATCCTGCGGGGTCTTGAGGGGACGATCAATACCCGGCGAGCTTACCTCCAGGAAATCGTAATCGACGCGCTCCACCAGCGGTATCGCCGCGCGGTGATACGTCTCGCAATCCTGCAAGGTAATTCCGTCGGGTTTGTCAATGGTGATCCGCAGGGTGCGATCCCCGCCCTCCCGCGCAAGCTCGACCTCGACCAGCTCGAAGTGGAGCTGCTCGGCCAGCGCGCGGCAGGCGGGTTCGACGATGCGGGTCAGATCGCTTTGTGCCATCCACACACTCCCAGATAACGCCGCTCAATAGAAAGAGTGGGCGTCGCTCCCACTCTCTGCCATCTACTGCGTCAAGCAGTAACCAAGTCTTCATCGTTCGAGGATATTATATCACCGCTTTTTTGAAATTACAACCCTTAAACGGCGCTTTTATGCCAGAAAATGCAAAGATGTCCGCGTTCGCCCCGCCGCGCGCGCCCGCCCGCGCGCTTCACAGCGAAAAAAGCGAGGTCTGGTTGCTCTCCGGCAGGCCGCTCAGGCAGCCGCCCTCGCGCAGCAGATCGATCAGCGTCTGCGACAGCCGGGCGCGCGCGCGCAGATCCTCCACGGAGAGGAACGGCGCTTCGCTTCGCGCGTCCACGATGCCCTGCGCCGCGATCTCGCCCAGCCCGGGGATGGCGTTAAACGGCATGCGGATGAGCGTGTCGGAGACGAGCTGGAAGTTCTTCGCGTCGGACTTTTCCAGATCGATCGGCGCGAAGCGGATGCCCCGGCAGAGCATCTCGATCACGACCTCCATGATGACCATCAGGTCGCGATCCTTCTGCGTCAGCTCCTTGTCGCGCGCCTCCATGTCGCGGTACGCGGCGCGGATCGCGTCCGCGGAGCCGGTCAACACGCGCGCGTCGAAGCAGTCCGCGCGCACGGTGTAGTAGGCGCAGTAGTACGCCGCCGGTCGGTAGACCTTGTACCACGCGATGCGCAGCGCCATCGTCACATAGGCGACGGCGTGCCCCTTCGGGAACATGTACTTGATCTTCTTGCAGGAGTCGATGAACCAGTCCGGCACGCCGTGCCCTCGCATGGCGGCCTCCATCTCGGGCTTGAGGCCCTTGCCCTTGCGCACGGACTCCATCGTGTCAAACGACATCTTCGGCTCGACGCCGTAGTCCATCAGCGCGTTCATGATGTCGTCGCGCGTGCAGATGCACGACGCCAGCGGCGCCTGCCCGGAGCGGATGACCTCCTGCGCGTTGCCGATCCACACGTCCGTGCCGTGGGACAGGCCGGAGATGCGGATCAGCTCCTCCATCGTCGTGGGATGCGTCTCCTCCAGCATCTGCCGCACGAAGCGCGTGCCGAACTCCGGCACGCCATAGGTGCCGGTGTTGGAGCCGATCTGCTCCGGGGTGACGCCCAGCGCCTCGGTGCCGGAAAAGAGCGAGATCACCTTGGGGTCAGTCAGCGGCAGCTCGCGCGCGTCCACGCCCGTCAAATCCATCAGCATGCGGATCATCGTCGGGTCGTCGTGGCCGAGCACGTCGAGCTTGACCAGCACGTCGTGCATGGAGCCGAAGTCGTAGTGGGTGGTGACGACGGGGCTTTCCATGTCGTTGGCCGGGTGCTGGATGGCGACGAACTGATAGATTTCATACTCTTTGGGCAGCACGACCATGCCCGCCGGGTGCTGGCCCGTGGTGCGCTTGACGCCCACGCAGCCCAGCGCGAGGCGATCCATCTCGGCGGCGGAGAGGGTCAGATTCCGCTCCTCACAGTAGCGCTTCACATAGCCGTAGGCGGTCTTGTCCGCCAGCGTGCCGATGGTGCCCGCGCGGTAGCAGTAGCCCTTGCCGAACAGCTCCTCGATGTAGGCGTGCGCCTTGGGCTGGTAGACGCCGGAGAAGTTTAGGTCGATGTCGGGCACCTTGTCGCCCTTGAAGCCGAGGAAGACCTCGAAGGGGATGTCGAACCCGTCGCGGGAGAGCTTCGCGCCGCACACCGGGCAGTCGCGCTCGGGCAGGTCGACGCCGACCTTGTAGCGCTGCCTGTCCACGTCGAAATCGGCGAATTTGCACTGGGGGCAGCGGTAGTGCGGCGGCAGCGCGTTGACCTCGGAGATGCCCACCAGATGCGCCACATAGGACGAGCCGACGCTGCCGCGCGAGCCGACGAGATAGCCGTCCGCGTTGGATTTTTTGACCAGCCGCTCGGCGATGTTGTAGAGCGTCCCGTAGCCGTAGCCGAGGATGGACTTCAGCTCCTTCTCCTTGCGGGCGACGACGATCTCGGGCGGGTTTTCGCCGTAAAGCTCTAAAATCTTCTCCTCACACAGGCGGCGGATGTTGTCCGCCGCGTCCGGCCAGTAGGGCTGGAAGGTCTCCTTGCCCTCGGGATGCTTGGGATAAAGCCCCACCTCGCCCACGCGCTGCGCGATCTTGGCGGGGTTGTCGATGACGACCTCCTCGGCCTTCTTTTCGCCCAGATAGCTGAATTCCTCCAGCATCTCCTCGGTGGTCTTGAAGTAGAGCGGCGGCTGCATGTCCGCGTCCTTGTAGCCGTGCGCGGCCTGAATGATCGCGCGGAACTGGCCGTCCTTGGGATCGAGGAAGTGGACGTCGCCTGTGGCGACGACCGGGATGCCCAGCTCCTCGCCGAGCGCCACGATCTTCCGGTTGAAGTCGCGCAGCTGCTCCTCGCTCTCCGCCGTGCCCTCGCGCAGCATGAACGCGTTGTTGCCGATGGGCTGAATCTCGAGGTAGTCGTAAAAGCGCGCGATGCGCTTCAGTTCCGTGTCGTTCTTGCCGTCCACAACGGCGCGGAACAATTCGCCCGCCTCGCAGGCGGAGCCGACGATGAGGCCCTTGCGGTATTTTTGCAGCACCTCGCGCGGCGTGTGCGGCTTGCCCCGGCTGAAAAAGCGCAGGTGTCCCTCGGAGACGATGCGGTTCAGGTTGGTGATGCCGTCCTGATCGCAGGCGAGCAGCACGATGTGCCACGAGTCGCCGATCGCCCCGCCGGTCAGCGCGCCGTTGATGTCGCACAGCCGCGCGACGCCGCGCTCCGCCGCGCTCTCCAGCATGCGGTTGAGCATCTGCGCGGTCGCGCGCGCGTCGTGTACGGCGCGGTGCGCGTTCTTGAGGCTGATGCCCAGCGAGCGGCAGACCGCGCCCAGCCTGTGGCTCTTGAGCGAAGGGTACATGCGCCGGGAAAACTCCAGCGTATCCACGACGGGCAGACGCACGTCGATGCCCAGCCGCGCGCACTCCTCCCGCAAAAAGGAATAGTCAAAGCGCGCGTTGTGCGCGGCGAAGGCGGCATCGCCGATGAACTCGAGAAGCTTTGGAATCTCCTCTTCGGCGGGCCGCGCGTCGGCGACCATCGCGTCGGTGATGCCCGTCAGATTGCTGACCTCGGCGGGGATCGGCTCGCCGGGGTTCACAAAGCGCGAGTATTCCTCCACGATCTGCCCGCCGCGCACGCGCACCGCGCCGATCTCCATGATGCGGTTCTTGCGCGGGTTGAGGCCCGTGGTCTCAAAGTCCACCACCACGATGTCGCCGGAAAGCGGGCGCTCGTCCGCGTCGGTGACGACGGTGGTCACGTCGGTGAGGTACGCCTCCATCCCCGGCAGGAGCTTGATCTTGTGCGTCTTCGCCGCGCCGAACGCCTCCGGGAACGCCTGCACCACGCCGTGGTCGGTGATCGCGACCGCCGGGTGGCCCCACAGCGCGGCCCGCTCGATCAGCGCCGACGCGGAGGAGACGCCGTCCATCTCGCTCATGTTCGTGTGCATGTGCAGCTCGATGCGCTTGCGCGGCGCGTTGTCCAGCCGCTGCGGCTTTTCGCGCGCGTCGATGTCCGTGACCATCAGCGCCAGCGCGTGTTCGAAGCTATCCTGCTTGGCGTCCCCGCGCACGGCGAACCAGCGTCCCGGCTTCACCGCGTCGATCACCTCGGCGACGGCGCGCTTCTCCTCCTCGGTGATCGCGCGCTCGTCCGCCTCCTGTCCGCGCCTGCGCGCGCGGTAGCGCAAAAACGCCTTGCACTTGATGGTGTTCGTGTAGTCGGTGAGCGAGAAGGCGAGCAGCTGCATTTCCCCGCCGCGCAGCTCGCGCGTCTCCGCCGAGAGCACCTCGCCGCAGACGACGACGTGGCTGGCCTCCTCGGTCAGCTCGCGCAGCTCCATGGGCGCCGCGGTGATCGTCCGACCGTAGACGGCGCGCGCCGGGCGGCGCTTTTCCACCGCCTGCGCGGCCTCCTGCTGATCGTGTATCAGCGCGGCGACCTCGCGGTCGTCCTCCTCGCGGCGGCGGCGGCGCAGCTCCTCGAGCTGCTCGCGCCGGATCTGCTCGGCCTGAAACACGACGCTGACCTCCGCGCCAAACACGTCTCTGGCGAGGCGGCGCAGCGTCTCCCCCGCGCCCGCCTGCGCGAGGAACTTGGGCGCAAGCTCCTGCGCCAGCAGCACGGAGAGGACGTCGCCCCGGCACTCGAAGCGCGCGCCCGCCAGGAGCGGCGCGGCGGACGGGTGCTTGCGCGCGAGCGAGCGCGCGAGGAACTCCGCGTAGCGCTGCGGCTCCTCCAAAAACGCCTCGCGAAGCTGGGGCGAGCGCACGATCAGCGACACGCGCATCGGCGCGAACGCCCGGCGCAGCGCCTTTTGGAACGCCAAATAAGGCCCCTCCTCCACCAGAATGTCGGCGGAAAAGTAGGCCGTGATCCTCTGCCCGTCCGCGGTGGCCGCGACGTGGTCGAGCGTCAGGTGCTCCGCAAGCCCCTGCGCCTCGCCCTCCAAGAGATCCCGCCAGGAAAATGTGCCGCTCATGTCTCTCCTCAGCGCCGCCGGCGGGGCCGGTCTTTCCCGCCCCGCCGCGCGTCCGTCGTTCGTCGCTTCGTCAGCGCAGCATCGCGCGGATCTCGTCGATCAGCGCCTGCGCCAGATCGCCCGTCACCTTGCGCGGTGCCTCGCCCCGCTTGATGAGCAGGCCGATGCCCTCCCCGCCGCCGCAGATGCCGATGTCGGCCTCCCGCGCCTCGCCGGGGCCGTTGACCACGCAGCCCATCACCGCGACCTTGAAGGGCACGCTGACGCCCGAAAGCGCCTCCTGCACGCGGCGCATGATGCCCGCCACGTCGATGCAGGTGCGCCCGCAGGTCGGGCAGGAGACGTACTGCACGCAGTCCCGCCGCAGGCCCACGTCTTGCAGAATCTCGATGCCCGCGGGCGGCTCCAGACACGGGTCGCCCGTGAGCGAGACGCGGATCGTGTCGCCGATGCCGTCCAGCAGCAGCGCGCCGATGCCGATGGCGCTCTTGATGCGCCCCTGCTCGGGCAGCCCCGCCTCGGTCACGCCCAGGTGCAGCGGATAGTCGCACTGCGCGCTCGCCAGCCGGTAGGCGGCCACGGTGTCCGGCACGTTGCTGGCCTTCATGGAGAGCACGATGTCCCCGTAGCCGCAGTCCTCCAGCAGCCGCGCGTGCGAGAGCGCGCTCTCCACCATGCCCTGCGGCGTCGGGCCGCCGTATTTTTGCAGGATGTCCTTCTCCACCGAGCCGGAGTTGACGCCGATGCGCACCGGGATGCGGTGCGCCTTGAGGCAGTCCGCCAGCGCGCGCACGTTCTTCTCCCCGCCGATGTTGCCGGGGTTGATGCGCAGCTTGGAGATGCCGTTTTCCACGGCGGCGATCGCCAGCTTGTGGTCGAAGTGGATGTCCGCGACCAGCGGCACGGGGCTGCCGTCCACCAGCGCGCGCACCGCCTTCGCGCACGCGGGATTGTACACCGACACGCGCACGATGTCCGCGCCCGCGACGGTCAGCGCACGAATCTGCGAGAGCGTCGCCTCGACGTCGGCGGTGTCCGTGTTGGTCATCGACTGCACGGTGACGGGCGCGCCGCCGCCGATCGCGACGCCGCCGCAGAGAACCTGCCTTGTGTTTTTCGCCATATGCGGCTCCTTTCGTGATCGTTTAATCCGCCTTGCGTCCCTCTATGGCGTCCGCGATGCGCCGCGTCAGGCGGCCGCAGGGCCGCTCGATGAAGCGCCAGAACGCCCACGCGCACAGCAGCACCGCGGCCGTGGAGAGCGCGAACACCGCCAGCGCCGCTCGGTTATAGGAGACGCCCGCGCCATACAGGCGCAGGAACGCAAAGCAGGACAGCGAGCAGAGGACGGGAAACTGAATCAGATAGACGGAGAAGGAGATGCGCCCCAGAAACAGCAGCGGGCGGCTCGAGAGCGCCCGTTGCGGCAGCTCGAGGGCGCTGAGACCCAGCAGCAGCAGGAACGCGCCGACCTGATGCCAGAACGCCGCGGGGCTGCTGCTCGCCGGGGCGAGATGCGAGAAGGGCAGATAGACGCCCGCCGGGGCGGCGTCGGTCGGATAGCCGCCAAGGAAGCATCCCGCCACGGCCAGCAGCGCGAAGGCCGCCTTGCGGGCCGCCCCGCGCGCCGGTTTCCGGGGCAGCATCGCGATCAGCGCGCCCAGCACGAAGCAGGCGTACAGATCCCGCCGAAACAGCATCCCGGCCGCCCACAGGCACGCCGTCGCCATCGCGCCGCGCCGTGAGTGCCCGCCAAACAGGCAGAGCAGCATCGACAGCAGGCCGCCGAAAAACACCTGATAGAGCATCCATGTGACGCTGAGGATGTTGTCGCCCACGAATTCCGTGGTCACAAACGAGCTGACAAACAGTTGTTTGATCCCGATCGGTTTGGACAGAAAGCTGCTCAGCCACTCGCTGCCGACCAGCTCCGGCCCCATCCGGCCCGATAAGAAAAAGCCCGTCCGGCTCATCACAAACGCGATGAACTGCGCGGCGAAGACCGGGAGCGCGAGGCGGAAATACCGCCGCAGCATCATGTCCCCCGCCGCGGCCGGCGTCGGATTGGAAAGCATGCGCGCGCCGAGCACCGTGCCGCTGACGACGCAGAATATGCAGACCAGAAAGTTGCCGTTCAAAAAGAACATCGCGGGGCAGTTCGGCATCGCGGCCTCCAGCCCGGGAAAGCGCGCGATGTGCGAACCCGCCGCCTCGCCATAGAGCGTCGCGGGATAAAAGCCCACCAGAAAGTGAAAGACGTACACCAGCATGCACGCCAGCCCCTTGAGGCCGTCCAGCCAGAGAATGCGCTGCTCCCGCATCGTCTCATCCTTTCGTTTCCCGCTCACAGGCCGCCCATCAGCAGCCGCGTGACGTCCTTGTAGGTCAGCGCGATCATCAGCGCGAAGATCAGCGCCAGCCCGGCCAGCGTCAGCGCGCTCTCCACGCGCTCCGGCAGGGGTCTATGCAGCACGCCCTCCGCCGCCAGAAAGATCAGCTTGCTGCCGTCCAGCCCGGGGATGGGCAGCAGATTCATGACGCCGAGGTTGACGCTGATCATCGCCAGCAATTCCAGAAACATGTCGAGTCCGCCGCTGCGCGTCGCGTCCTGAATGACGTAGACGGTGCCGACCAACCCGGTCATGTTTTCCGTCCCCCGGCCGGTGGTCAGGATGCCGCCCAGCACGTCCAATATCGCGCCCACGCTCTGCACGCAGTAGCTCACCGCGAACGGCACGCCCCGCCACAGCGGCACGCGCTCACGCTGCGTGGCGAAGGTGAAGCCCACGCGGTAGCGGCCCAGCGCCTCGTCGTAAAACGGGGCGAGCGCGATCTGCCGCTCCTCGCCGCCGCGCAGCACGGTGAAGGCGACGCTCGCGCCCTGCGCGGCCGCGATGGCGGAGACGACGTCCTCGGTCGTCTCGATCTCGCGCCCGTCTACAAGCAGCAGCTCGTCGCCGATTTGCAGCCCGGCGGCGGCGGCGTTTTCCTCCACCTCGGCCACCCGCGGCACGGCGGTCTGCACGCCGAGCAGGCACACATAGACGACCACAACGACGAGCGCCAGCGCGAAATTCATCAGCGGCCCGCCCGCGACGGCCGCGGCGCGCCTGCCGACGCTCTGGCGCGCAAAGGCGCGCTCCCCGCCGTCCTCCTCGCCGTAAAACATGCAGTAGCCGCCGACGGGCAGCGCGCGCAGGGAGAGCTGCGCCTTGCCCTCGCGCTTTCGGGAAAGGAGCAACGGCCCCATGCCCACGGAAAACTCCTTCACCGCGATGCCGCAGCGCCGCGCCATCAGGTAGTGGCCCAGCTCATGCGCGACGATCAGCGCGCCCAGCATCAGCAGCGCCAGCAACACATACATCCGCAGCCCACCTCCAGCGGGGAGAAAAACGGTCTATTCGCCGCGCGCGCGCAGCAGCGCACGCGCCCTTTCGCGCGCCGCGCGGTCGCTCTCGAGCACCTGTTCCAGCGTCCCGCCGTGCGCCGCGGGCACGGACTGCATCGTCTCCTCGACCAGCTCGGCGATGCGCCCGAAGGCGATGCGCTCGTGCAGGAACGCGTCCACGGCGACCTCGTTGGCGCCGTTGAGGATCGCGGGCATCGTCCCGCCGCAGGCGAGCGCGTCGTAGCCCAGCCGCAGGCCGGGGAAGCGCGCCGTATCCGGCGTCTCAAACGTGAGCGCGGCGAGCTTGGCAAAGTCGAGCCGCTCCCCGCCCGTGGCGAGCCTGTCGGGATAGCTCATCGCGTAGAGGATGGGCAGGCGCATATCCGGCGTGCCCAGCTGCGCCATCACCGCGCCGTCCTCAAATTCCACCATCGAGTGTATGACGCTCTGCGGGTGAATCAGCACGTCGATGCGCTCGGCGGGCATGTCAAACAGCCACCGCGCCTCGATGACCTCCAGCGCCTTGTTCACCATCGACGCCGAATCGACGGTGATCTTCGGCCCCATCCGCCAGTTGGGATGGCGCAGCGCCTGCGCCTTGGTCGCGCGCGCGATGGCCTGCGCGTCCCATGTGCGGAACGGCCCGCCGCTCGCGGTCAGGAGGAGGCGGCGCGGCGCGTTGCCCTGCGCCCCCTGCAGGCACTGAAAGATCGCGCTGTGCTCGCTGTCCACGGGATAGAGCGGCAGGCCCGCCTCGCGCGACGCGCGCATGACCAGCTCGCCGCCCGCCACGAGCGGCTCCTTGTTGGCCAGCAGCACGCGTTTGCCGCAGGCGAGCGCCTCCAGCACCGCCGTCAGACCGACGACGCCCACGACGGACACGAGCACGTCGTCCGCGTCGCACGCGCGCACGACGCGCGTGAGCGCGTCCTCGCCGAACATCCACTCGCAGCCTTGGCGCACGTCCTCGGGCAGCCCCTTCGGCTCCTGGATGAGCGCCGCCAGCTTTGGGCGAAACGCGCGCACCTGCTCAAAGAGCTTGTCGCCCGACGCGCGCGCGACCAGCGCCGTCACCTGAAAGCGATCCGGGTGCCTTGCCGCGACGTCCAGCGCCTGCGTGCCGATGGAACCCGTGCTGCCCAATATCGCCAGCTTGCGCATGCGCGCTTCCTCCTTTGCTGCCCTATGCCGGGCGGGCGAAGTCTATGCCCCGCCTTACACCGCGCCGCCCGCGACGACGAGCGCGTAACAGTAGATCACGATCATCGTAAAGAAGACGCTGTCCAGCCGGTCGAGCACGCCGCCGTGGCCGGGGAAGATCGCGCCGTAGTCCTTGAGGCCCGCGTGGCGCTTGAGCAGCGAGGCGGTCAGGTCGCCCACCTGCGCGGCGGCGGAGCCGACCAGCGCCAGCAGCGCGACCAGCGGCAGGCCCGGCATCGGCACGCGCATCACCCGAAAGACGTACCAGATGAGCGCCGCCAGCGCCAGCGCGCCCAGCAGGCCGAAGAGCGCGCCCTCGACGGTCTTCTTGGGGCTGATGGCGGGGCTGAGCTGGTGCTTGCCGAAGCGGCTGCCGCCGAAGTAGGCCGCGCCGTCCGAGCCGAAGGCGATGGCGAACGCGAGCGTGATGAGCGCGATGCCCGGCACGCCCGGGCCGTAGACGCCGTTCATCATCAGCATGAACATGCTCATGGGCAGCAGGCAGGTGACGAGCGGGTAGACGGAGGCCGCGGCGTCCGGGAATTTCGGCTCGCGGCGCAGCACGACGCCCGCCAGCGAGACGCTCGCCGACACCACCAGCAGCAGCAGCGGGTCGCGCACGCCGATCAGCCGCGCGAGCGGCCACATGACGGCGGCGGCCAGATAGCCGCCGGTCACGCACGGGCGATAGCCCGCGCTCTGCAGGGCGTGATAGCATTCCCACAGCGAGACCAGCGTCAGCGTCACGGTCACCAGCTCCGCGAACCAGCCGCGCACGGCCAGCACGAACAGCAGGAACGGCACGCCGACTGCGGCGGTCAACAATCGCGTTTTCATGGCTTTAGCGGGTTCCTTTCGCTTCTCTCGTTTGCGCTCCGGGCGTCACACGCCGCCGAAGCGGCGCTCGCGCTTGGCATACGCGTCGATCGCGCGGTCGAGCGCATCGGCGTCAAAGTCCGGCCAGAGCGTATCGGTCACATAGAATTCCGCGTAGGCGAGCTGGTAGAGCAGGAAGTTGCTCAGGCGCAGCTCGCCGCTGGTGCGAATCAGCAGATCGACGGGCGGCAGGCCCGCGGTGTACAGCTCGTTCTCGAAGGCCGCGGAATCGACCGCCTGCGGGGAAAGCTCGCCGCGCGCGACGCGCTCGCACAGGCGCTGCGCCGCGCGCACGATCTCCTGCCGGCCGCCGTAGTTGAGCGCGATATTGAGCTTTAAGCCCGTGTTATTCCGGGTGCGCGCCATCGCGTCGCGCAGCGCGCGCTGCTGGCGCTCCAGCCCGGCGGGCATGCCGTCGATGTCGCCGAGGATCAGGATGCGGACGTTCTCGCGGTGGAGTTCGTCCAGCTCGCGCGTGAAGTATTCCAGCAGCAGGCCCATCAGCGCGCCGACCTCCTCGGCGGAGCGTTTCCAGTTCTCCTGCGAAAACGCGTAGATCGTCAGCGCCTCGATGCCGCGCGCGTCGGCGTGGCGGATGACCGCGCGCAGCGCCTCCACGCCCGCCTTATGGCCGAACGTGCGCGGCATGCCGCGCCGCTTGGCCCAGCGGCCGTTTCCGTCCATGATGATGGCGACGTGGCGGGGTGTCGCCCCTTCCGGCGCGCTGCGCCGGGTATCGTTTCCTCTCTTCTCCATCCTTATCCTCTGGGCGGCCTGTGGGCGGCCTGTGGCCGCCTCCACCTCCGAAGTCGTTTTGTGGTTATTCTTGTTTGGCGCACGAGGCCGTGGCCCGTGGGCGGCCTGTGGCCGCTTCCATTTCCGAAGTTGTTTGTGGTTATTCCTGTTTTGCACACGAGGCCGAAGCTTGGCGTTGAGGGCTTATGACCCATACGCGGCCCGTGCAAAAGGCGGGCCTGCGGAGCGCTGCTCCGGCAAGCCCGTCTGCGGCATGGCTATTCGCGCGGAGGTTCGAGGAACTCTGCCGCGGTGAGGCGGCGTCCGTCGTCGGAGGCGTAGACCACGCGAAGGACGCCCCGCGCCCTTTCCTCGCGGCCCGGCGCGCGGGTGACGTCCGTCTGCGGCTCAATGCCCTCGGCGCGCAGAAGCTCCAACGCCTGCTCCAGCGGAAGCCCCAGCAGCTGCGTCCTCACCGGACCTCCATGATCTCCTTTTCCTTGTCGGCGGAGATCTTGTCCACTTCCTTGATGGCGGCGTCGGTCAACTTCTGGATGTCGTCCTCGGCGCGCTTCTGGTCGTCCTCGGTCAGCTCGTTGTTCTTTTTGAGCTTCTTCACCTGCTCCACGGCGTCGCGGCGGATGGCGCGCACGGCCACCTTGCTCTCCTCGGCGGTCTTGCGCACGAGCTTGGTCAGCTCGCGGCGGCGCTCCTCGTTCAGCTCGGGCAGCACGAGGCGCACGACCTTGCCGTCGGTATTGGGGTTGAGGCCGAGGTCGCTCGCCTGAATCGCGCGGCAGATGTCCTTGACCATCTTCACGTCCCACGGGTTGATTTGAAGCACGCGCGGCTCGGGCGCGGAGATATTCGCCACGTTCTTGAGCGGGGTCGGGGTGCCGTAATAATCGACCGTGATGCGGTCGAGCAGCTGGGGGTTGGCGCGGCCCGCGCGGATGGACATGAGGTCAGCGCGCAGCACGTCCTTGGTCTTTTCCATCTTGGTCTTCGCGGTCTCCATGATCTGGGTCGCCGGCATGATAAGCGCCTCCTCGTCGTTCGTTTTTTCTATTGTACCCCACCGGGGACGGATTTGGCAAGCCCTTTTGGAAAATCCGGCAAAAAGCGTCACGGATGCACGACGGTGCCCATCGGGTCGCCCTCGATCACGCGCAGGATGTTGCCGGGGTCGTCCAGCGCGAAGACGCGGATGCAGGGCACGGCGTTCTCCCGGCAGATGGTGATCGCGGAGGCGTCCATGACCTTCAGGTCGCGCTCCTGCACCTCGTGGTAGGTGAGGTCGGGCAGCAGCTTCGCGTCGGGGTTGACGCGCGGGTCGCTGTCGTAGACGCCGTCCACGTTCTTGGCCAGCAGGATGGCGTCCGCGCCGATCTCCACGGCGCGCAGCGCGGCGGCGGTATCGGTGGAGAAGAACGGGTTGCCCGTGCCGCAGGCGAAGATCACCACGCGGCCCTTCTCCAGATGCCGCACGGCGCGGCGGTAGGTATACGGCTCGCAGAAGCGGTTCATCTCCACCGCGCTCATCACGCGGGAGGGCACGCCCAGCCGCTCGACGGCGTCCTGCATGGCGATGGAGTTGATCGCCGTGCCGAGCATGCCCATGTGGTCGGCGTTCACGGCGGACATCTTCGCGGCGGGGCCTTGGCGGCCGCGCCAGATGTTGCCCGCGCCGATCACGACCGCGACCTGCGTTCCCGTCCTTTGCAGGCTGCACAACACCTCGGCCACGCGGTCGATCTGCTCGTGGTCAAAGAGCCTGCCGTGATCGCCGAGCGCCTCTCCGCTCAGCTTGATCAGCACGCGCTTATAGGTAGCCATAGCGTCACCCTTCCTGATTCTCTCATTCAAAAGACAAGAAACGATGAAGTGGATCGGATCGCCTTTTGACCGGACTGTGCCGCACCGCGCTCAAAGCGGCGCGGCCTAAAAAGAGGGACATGCGCCGCATGTCCCTCGCAAAGACTTACGCCTTCTTCATCTTGGCCTGCTCGGCCGCGATGTCCGCCGCAAGGTCATCCTTGCGCTTCTCGATGCCCTCGCCGCGCTCAAAGCGCACGAAGCGCACCACGTCGCACTTGCCGGAGAGCATCTTCTTCACGTTGATGTCCGGATCCTTGACGAACGGCTGCTCCAGCAGGCAGACCTCCTTGTAATACTTCTCGATACGGCCCTCGACCATGCGCTCCACGATCTTGGCGGGCTTGCCCTCGTTGAGCGCCTGCTGGGTGAGCACCTCGCGCTCCTTCTCGAGGTTCTCGGTGGGAACCTCCTCGCGGCGCACGAACTGCGGGTTCGCGGCGGCGATGTGCATGGTCAGGTCGTGGCTCATCGCCTTGACCTCGTCGGTCACCTCGTCGCAGGCGATCTGCACCATGACGCCGATGCGGCCGCCCATGTGGATGTAGGTGTCGATCATGCCGTCGGCGGGATCAAAGCGCGCGAAGCGGCGCACGGAGATCTTCTCGCCGATGGAGGCGGTCGCCTCGCCGATCATGTCGTTGACGGTCTTGCTCTCGTCCGCGTAGAACGGCTGAGCAAGCATCTCCTCGACGGAGTTCGGCGCGGCGGCGGCGATGTGCTTGGCGAAGTCGCGGCACAGGGCCTTGAAGCGGTCGGTGTTGGCGACGAAGTCGGTCTCGCAGTTGACCTCGACGGTCACGCCGACGCCGCACTTCGGGCAGACATACGCGTCCACCATGCCCTCGGCGGCGATGCGCCCGGCCTTCTTGGCGGCGGCGGCGAGGCCCTTCTCGCGCAGGAAGTCGATCGCCTTGTCCATGTCGCCGTCGCACTCGACGAGCGCCTTCTTGCAGTCCATCATGCCGGCGCCGGTGCGCTCGCGCAGCTCCTTGACCAGAGCAGCAGTGATATTAGCCATTGTCTTATTTCCTCCAATAGTCGTGACGGATGGTCTTGTGATCGGGGATCACTTCGCCTCGGCGGCGGGAGCGTCCGGCTCGGCCTGCTCGCCCTGCTTGCCCTCCAGCACGGCGTCGGCCATCTTCCCGGCGATCAGCTTGACCGCGCGGATGGCGTCGTCGTTGCCGGGGATGACGTAGTCGATCTCGTCCGGGTCGCAGTTGGTATCCACGATGGCGACCACCGGGATGCCCAGCGTGCGGGCCTCGGCGACGGCGATGTGCTCCTTGCGCGGATCGACCACGAAGATGCAGCCGGGCAGGTTCTTCATCTCGCGGATGCCGCCCAGGTTATCGACGAGCTTCTCGCGCTCGGCCATCAGCTTGATGACCTCTTTCTTGGGCAGCTTTTCAAAATCGCCGCGCTCTTCCATCTTGTCGATCTCGTTGAGGCGCGCGATGCGCGTCTTGATCGTGCGGAAGTTGGTCATCATGCCGCCCAGCCAGCGGTTGTTGACGTAGAACATGTTGCAGCGCTTGGCCTCGGCCTCGATGGACTCCTGCGCCTGCTTCTTGGTGCCCACGAAGAGCACGCTCTTGCCCTCCATCGCGACGCTGCGCACGAAGGCGTAAGCCTCGTCGATCTTGCGGACGGTCTTCTGCAGGTCGATGATGTAGATGCCGTTGCGCTCCGTAAAGATATACGGGGCCATTTTGGGGTTCCAGCGGCGGGTCTGGTGGCCGAAGTGAACGCCGGCCTCCAGCAGCTGCTTCATGGAGATGACAGCCATGGTTTGAGTTCCTCCTTTTTGTTTAACCCTCCCTGAGCCTTCCCTTCGCGCGGACCGTCGGCCGTTGGCGGCCGCACGGCAGGCGCACGAAAACAGGCGCAGGTGCGTTTTCCGTCAAATGATACCATGCGCGCGCGAAAAAAGCAAGCCCTCGCGCGCATTTTTTGTGAGAAAAATCGCGCCGTGTGCGCGCAGCCGCCGCCGCATTGGATAAGTTGTCCAAAAAGAAGCAAATCTGCGCGCGGCCCTTGCTTTTCCCCCGCCCGATGTGGTAGGATGTGTCGGGCGGACGCACGCGCGCCGCCGAACGCACCGATTTGACGAACGGACATGAGGAAAGGCGGAAACACACATGGGCAAGAAACTTCTCTGCGCCCTCCTGCTGGCGTGCCTGCTGCTGCTGGGCGTCGCCGCCGCGGAGGAAGCCGCGCACGGAAACGTGGCCATCCTGTACATGAACGACGTCCACTGCGGCATCGAGCAGGGCGTCGGCTACGCGGGCGTCGCGGCCTACGAAAAGGCCTATCAGAAGCTCGGCTACGACACGCTCGTCGTCGATAACGGCGACGCCGTGCAGGGCGACGTGGTCGGCACGCTCTCCAAGGGCGAGGCCATCGTGGACATCATGAACGCGCTGGGCGTGGACGTCGCCATCCCGGGCAACCACGAGTTCGATTACGGCATGGATCAGTTCATGGCCCTGACCGAGCGCGCCGATTATCCCTACATCTCTTCCAACTTCATGAAGACCGACGGCGAGGCGGTGCTGCCGCCCTACGTCGTGCTGGAGGCCGGCGGCTACAAGATCGGCTTCGTCGGCGCGACCACGCCGGACACCTTCACCTCCTCCACGCCGACCTTCTTCCAGGACGGCGAGGGCAACTACATCTACACCTTCAGCGAGGGCGACGAGGGCGCGAACCTCTACGCCGCCGTGCAGAAGGCCGTGGACGCCGTGCGCGCCGAGGGCGTTGATTTCGTCATCCTGCTCAGCCATCTGGGCGTGGATGTGGACGACACGCCGCTGGCCTACGCGTCCAGCTCCGTCATCACCCACACCACGGGCATCGACGCCGTGCTAGACGGCCACTCCCACACCGTGATGAACAAGGAGATCGTCCTCAACGCCAACGGCGAGGAGGTTCCCCTCACGCAGACGGGCACCAAGCTGCAAAACGTCGGCGTGCTGACCATCTCCGCCGAGGGCGAGATCGACGTCGGCCTGCACAACGAGACCGTCTTCAGGGACGACGACATGCAGGCGGTGCTCGACGGCATCAAGGCCGAAAACGAAGAGCTGCTGAATCAGGTCGTCGCGACCACGCAGGTCGATCTGACCGTCGTCGATCCGACCGCCAAGGCGGAAGACGGCTCTCCGGTGCGCATCGTCCGCACGCAGGAGACCAACCTGGGCGACCTGTGCGCCGACGCCTACCGCACCCTGCTTGACGCCGACATCGGCTTCGTCAACGGCGGCGGCGTGCGCGCCAACATCCCCGCGGGCGACATCACCTACGCCGAGATCATCAGCGTTCATCCCTTCGGCAACATGGCCTGCAAGGTCGCGGTGACCGGACAGACCATCCTCGACGCGCTGGAGATGGGCGTCAGCGAGCTGCCCGCCGAGAGCGGCGGCTTCATCCAGGTCTCCGGCCTCTCCTACGAGGTGGACGTGAACGTGCCCACCTCCGTGGTGCTCGACGATCACGGCAGCTTCGTCGAGGTCTCCGGCGATCGCCGCGTGAGCAACGTGATGGTCGGCGGCGAGCCGATCGACCCGGAGAAGACCTACACGCTGGCCAGCCACAACTACTGGCTCAAGAGCGGCGGCGACGGCATGAGCATGTTCCTGGGCAGCGAGGTGCTGCTGGACGAAGTGCTGATCGACAATCAGGTGCTCATCAACTACATCGTCGATGAGCTGGGCGGCGTGGTCGGCGAGGAGTACGCCGATCCCTACGGACAGGGCCGCATCGTCATCAAGCAATAACCCTTTCGCGCGACGGGCGCGGGCCAGATGGCCCGCGCCCTTTTTGATGGGAACGGCCTACTCGTCACGCGCCTTACCCTCTCCGTCTGAGCGTCGTTCTAAAGTTATACTATTCTCAAATCAACGCATCTGTCATTCTGTCATAGGGTTACGCCGGGCAAACAAAGGCGGAACAACGTAACTTTTCATGATCAACTCGCCCGGGATCGCTTTGGACTGCTATACAAGAAGTAGACGGAAAAAACAAACCGGGTCGTAGAATAACGAAAGATTACGCGGCTTTACGCCGGATTTCATCCGGAGTAAGGCCGTTTTTTAGGTCAATGCGCTCGAAATTGTAGAAATGAACGGTTTCGTCCACCAGAGCTTTGACTTGTTC
>CANRLC010000042.1 GCA_947631405.1 uncultured Clostridia bacterium
CTTAATGATAACAGATCCGACTGCATCCTTCTATTCTTTTTTTCTCTCGGTGTCCAAGATGTATTGTAGTCCTACACAGGCGGGGCTGGATGTAGGCCGCTAAGCGCTGGTCAAAGCGCGGCAAACGTGGTATAATAGCCTTTCGCGACCCGGCGCGGGAAGCGCCCGGGCGCGCAGGAGGTTTGCGATGCTCAAGGAATGGCTACAAACATTCGCCCTGTTCTTTCGCATGGGCGCGGTCACGTTTGGCGGCGGCTACGCGATATTGCCCATCCTGCGCCGCGAGCTGGTGCAAAGCCGCGGCTGGCTGAGCGACGAGGAGCTGATGGACTACTACGCGATCAGCCAAGGGCTGCCGGGGCTGAACTCGGTCAACGTCTCCCTGTTCATCGGCTATCACCGCAGAAAGACGCCGGGCGCCGTCGCCGCGGCGCTGGGCGTCGTCTCGCCCAGCGTGGTCGTCATCTCGATCATCGCGTTCTTCCTCTCCAGCTTTCAGGATAACGTCTATGTGCGCCACGCGCTGGCGGCGATCTCCGTGTGCGTCGTCGCGCTGATTCTCGACACCGTCGTCTCCATGTGGAAGAAGGGCGTCAAGGATGCGCTCGGCCTCGCGGTCTGCCTCGCGGTGCTCCTGCTCAGCCTGCTGACCGACACGTCCACCATCCTGCTCATCGTCGCCAGCGCGCTGCTGGGCATCCTCGTGCGCGGCGTCGCCCGCGCCCGCGCGCATGCGAAGGGAGGCGACGCGAAGTGATCCTCCTTCGGCTCTTCTGGGAGTTCTTCAAGATCGGCCTCTTCGCCATCGGCGGCGGGATGACCGCGCTGCCCTTCTTGCAGGATCTCGCCGAAAAGACCGGCTGGTATTCGCAGGCGTTCATCACCGACATGATCGCCATCTCCGAATCGACGCCCGGCCCCATCGGCATCAACATGGCCACCTACGTCGGCTGCAACGTCGCGGGGCTTCTGGGCGGCGTCGTCGCCACGCTCGGCATGGTCGCGCCATCGCTCGTCATCGTGCTGGCGGTGTGCCGCTCGCTGGAGCGCTTTCGCAGCAGCACGGTGGTGGAGGACATGTTTTACTGCCTGCGCCCCGCCGTCACCGGGCTGATCGCGGCGGCGGGCATCGGCGTCGCGCAGGTCGCGATGATCCATGTGGACGCCTACCGCCTGACGGGCGCGCTCGCCGACCTGATCGACCTGAAGAAGCTGCTGCTCTTTGCCGCAGTGTTTGTGGGCATCAAGAAGCTGAAGTGGCACCCGGTCGCCTTCATCGCGCTCTCGGCGGTCGTGGGCATTGTGTTTGCCTTCTAATGCTTTTCTCAAAATCATATTCATGGCGAACCCGCCCGGGATCGCTTCGCTTCCGGGCTACATTTTACAATCGCTTCGCGATTTGGGGTACGTTGGGGCTACCGATCCGGGGAACTCACATAGTCGTGAGCTGCGCTCACTCCTTGTAATTCCCCGCGTTCCGCCTGCCTGCTTCCGCCTCTGGCGGCGGCAGGCTCCAGCGCCAAACCCTGTCTGGGGACATTGTCCCCAGACCCCATCCTGTGCTTCGCAGCACATAAAGATACTATCTGAGAAAAGTATAACAAAAAAACGCGCCAAAACGCAGCCGCGCCCCTTCTCCCCGTTTCCGGGAAGAAAGGGCGCGCGCTTTTATCTCGTTCCCTCGCGCGGGGCGATCACCTCGCCGCTCTCCACACGCACAAAGTAGCCCTGCACATGCTTGCACACCGGGCAGACCTGCGGCGCCTCCCGGCCGATGTGGACGTGCCCGCAGTTGAGGCAGAGCCACACGGTCTCCTCGGGGCTTCTGAACAGGCTGCCCTGCTCCGCGCGCGCGGCGAGCTGGCCGAAGCGGTCGCCGTGCGTCTGCTCGATGGCGGCGATCATCTCGAACGTCGTCGCCACGGCGAGGAAGCCCTCCTCGCGCGCGGTCTGCGCGAAGGACGGATAGACGTTGTGCGCCTCCTCGTACTCGTGTACCTGCGCCGTGCGCAGCAGGCGGTCGGGCGTCCACGCGAGGCCGTCCACGGGATAGCCCGCGTCGATGTGAATGTTCTCACCCTCGCACTGGGCGAGGTGCTTCATAAACAGCTCGGCGTGCTCCTTTTCCTGATCGGCGGTGAAGCGGAAGACGCGCTCCACCCAGTGCAGCCCGGCTCCCTTGGCCGCGCTCGCGGCGAACGTGTAGCGGTTGCGCGCCTGCGATTCCCCGGCGAAGGCGCGCATCAGGTTCTCTCTGGTGCGGCTGTCGTGAAAGTCCATCAAAAAACCTCCCTCCGCTGAAAGAATTTCCAGCTCGCGGGAGGTTTATGCGCCGTCAGCCCTCCTTGGGGCCGAGATCGCCGCTCTTCCAGTGGCGTCGGCAGAGGCTGATGTAGCTCTCGTTGCCGCCGAGCAGGATCTGCTCGCCCTCGCGCACGACGCGCCCGCCGCTGATGCGCGCGTTGAACGTCGCCTTGCGCCCGCACCAGCAGACCGTCTTGATCTCCTCGATGGTGTCCGCCCAGCACAGCAGCGCGCGGCTGCCCTCGAACAGCTCGCCCCGAAAGTCGGTGCGCAGCCCGTAGCAGATGACCGGGATGTCCCGCTCGTCCACGATGTCCACAAGGCGGCGCACCTGCGCCTCGGTGAGGAAGTGCGCCTCGTCCACGATCACGCAGGCGTAGGGCGTCAGGTCGATGTCGTCCAGCTCCTCGACCATGCGGCACTCCGCCTCCAGCCCGCAGCGCGAGCGCACGATGCGCTCCCCGTCGCGATTTTCCAGCCTCGGCTTGAGCATGAGCACCTCGCGCCCGCGCTCCATGTAGTTGTAGCGCACCATGACGGCGTTCGCCGTCTTGCTCGAACCCATCGCGCCGTAGCGAAAGTACAGTTTAGCCATAGTCACCTCAGTCCCGCGCGAAGATGTCGCGGGTGTAAACCTTGTCCTTCACATCGTCGAGCACGGCGTCGTAGCGGTTGGCGATGATCGCGTCGCTGCGGCGCTTGAACGCCGCCAGATCGCCGACGACCTCGCTGCCGAAGAACGTGCTGCCGTCCTCCAAGGTCGGCTCGTAGACGATCACGTTCGCGCCCTTCGCCTTGATGCGCTTCATCACGCCCTGAATGCTGCTCTGGCGGAAGTTGTCGCTGCCCTGCTTCATCGCCAGCCGGTAAACGCCCACCGTCACCGGGCGCTCCATCGCGCGGTCGTATTCGCTGGCGGAGCCGTAGCCGTAGGTGCCCGCCTTGCGCAGCACGCGGTCGGCGATGAAATCCTTGCGGGTGCGGTTCGCCTCGACGATCGCGCGCACGAGGTTCTCCGGCACGTCCTCGTAGTTGGCGAGGAGCTGCTTGGTGTCCTTGGGCAGGCAGTAGCCGCCGTAGCCGAAGGACGGGTTGTTGTAGTGATCGCCGATGCGCGGGTCGAGCGACACGCCCTCGATGATCTTGCGCGTGTCAAGGCCCTTGATCTCGGCGTAGGTATCCAGCTCGTTAAAGAAGGAGACGCGCAGCGCCAGATAGGTGTTGGCGAACAGCTTGACCGCCTCGGCCTCCGTGGTGCCCATGAAGAGCGTGGGTACGCTCTCCTCCTCGGCGCCCTCCTGCAATAGCGCCGCGAACGCGCGCGCCGCCTCGGCGAGGCGCTCGTCCCCCGGCTCCGAGCCGACGATGATGCGGCTGGGGTGCAGGTTGTCGTACAGCGCGCGGCCCTCGCGCAGGAACTCCGGGCTAAAGAGGATGTTCGGGTTGCCGAGCTTCTCGCGCACCGCGTGCGTGTACCCGACCGGGATCGTCGATTTGATGACCATGATCGCATCGGAGCTATTCTCGCTCACGAGGCGGATCACCGCCTCCACGGCGGAGGTGTCGAAGTAGTTCTTCTCCGGGTCGTAGTTGGTCGGCGCGGCGATGATGACGAAGTCCGCGTCCCGATAGGCCGACGCGCCGTCCAGCGTCGCAGTCAGGTCGAGCTGTCCGCTTGCGAGCGCGGCCTCCAGCTCGGCGTCGGCGATCGGCGATACGCCCCGATTCAGCATTTCGACCTTCTCGGGCACGACGTCCACCGCCGTCACCGTGTGACGGCGCGCGAGCAGCGCCGAGAGCGACAATCCCACATAGCCCATCCCGGCGACCGCGATGCGATAGCGCTTGTCCATAGGTGCCTCCTTGGGTGTGATGCGCGCGGGGTTACGCCTTGCGCTGCGCCGCGAGCGCCGCGCCGACGAACTCCCTGAACAGCGGATGCGGGCGGTTGGGGCGGCTCTTCAGCTCGGGGTGATACTGCACGCCCACGAACCACGGGTGATCCGGCAGCTCGATCACCTCGACCAGATCGCGGTCGGGGTTGACGCCGCCGATGCGCATGCCCGCGTCGATGAACTGCTGGCGGTAGAGGTTGTTGAACTCGTAGCGGTGGCGATGGCGCTCGCTGATGTCGGCCTCGCCGTAGGCGGCGAAGGAGAGCGAATCCTCGCTCAGGTGGCAGGGATACTTGCCCAGCCGCATCGTGCCGCCCTTTTCGTCGATGTGCTGCTGGTCGGGCATCAGGTCGATGACCGGGTACGGCGTGGTCGGATCGACCTCGCTGGTGTGCGCGCCGGTGAGGCCCAGCACATGCCGGGCGAACTCGACCACCGCCATCTGCATTCCCAGACAGATGCCCAAAAACGGCACGTTGTTTTCGCGCGCGTACTGCACCGCGGCGATCTTGCCCTCCAGCCCGCGCTCGCCGAAGCCGCCGGGCACGAGCACGCCGCAGCAGCCGTCGAGCTTTTCCTTCACGTTTTCGGTGGTGACGCTCTCGGCGCTGACCCACTCGATGCGCACGCGCGCCTGATGGAAGGTGCCGCCGTGCGTGAGCGCCTCACAGATGGAGAGGTACGCGTCGGGCAGCTCGACGTACTTGCCGACGATGGCGATGCGCACCTCGCGCGTGGGCGCGAGCAGGCGCGCGACCATCTCGCGCCACTCGGCGACGTCGGCCTCGGGCGCGTCGATGCCCAGCAGGCGGCAGACGCAGGCGTCCATGCCCTCCTCGTGGAGCATCAGCGGCACCTCGTAGATGCTGCGGGCGTCGAGGTTCTCAAACACGCAGTCGCCGGGGATGTTGCAGAACAGGCCGATCTTCGCGCGCACGTCGCGCGGCACGGGCCGCTCGCTGCGGCAGACGATGATGTCCGGCTGGATGCCCAGCCCGGTCAGCTCCTTGACGGAGTGCTGCGTGGGCTTGGTCTTGAGTTCGCCCGCGGCGGAGATGTAGGGCACCAGCGTCACATGGATGTAGAGCGTATTCTCGCGCCCCACCTCGCTGCGCAGCTGGCGGATAGCCTCCAGAAACGGCAGGCTCTCGATGTCGCCGACGGTGCCGCCGATCTCTGTGATGACGACGTCGGGCGCGTCGTCGCGCAGGGAGACCTCCAGCATGCGGCGCTTGATCTCGTTGGTGATGTGCGGGATGACCTGGATGGTCGCGCCCAGATACTCGCCCTTGCGCTCGCGGGAGATGACCGTCCAGTAGACGCGGCCGCTGGTGACGTTGGCCGCCTGCGTGAGGGATTCGTCGATGAACCGCTCGTAGTGCCCGAGATCGAGATCGGTCTCGGCGCCGTCGTCGGTCACATAGACCTCGCCGTGCTGATACGGGTTCATCGTGCCGGGATCGACGTTGATGTACGGGTCGAACTTCTGCATGGAGACCTTCAGACCCCGGCTCTTAAGCAGGCGTCCGAGGGAGGCCGCGGTGATGCCCTTGCCCAGCGAGGACACGACGCCGCCCGTGACGAAAATGAACTTGGTGCGCATCGATCTCATCCCTCCGTGGGCCGCCGCTGCAGCGGCGCGCCCGTCGTGCGTAAAACCATCCCGTCTATTGTACCTGTCCGCGCGGCGCGCGTCAAGCGTTTTCGCCCATTTCGCCCGCCGGATGCGCGCGCCCGACGTACACGCCGCCGAACACCCGCAGCCCCGGCGCGCAGCCGTCAAAAGCGAAATCCTCCACGCGCGTGGCGGCGGGCATCTTGACGAAGGCGAGCTGCGTGCAGCCGAAGAACGCCATGCGCCCCACGCTGCCCGTCCCCCACGGCAGGGTGATCTGCGTGAGGCGCTCGCACCCGGCGAAGGCGCTCTCGCCCACGCGGGCGAGGCCGCGCTCAAAATCGACCCGCGCGAGCCGGCGGCAGCCGAAGAACGCGCTCTCGCCGATCTCGCGCACGCCGCCGCCCACGCGCGCCTGCCGAAGCGCGCCGTTTGCGAAGAACGCCTTGGGCGCGATGCGCGCGATCGCCCGGCCGCACAGCTCGGCCGGGATGTCCACGCACGGCGCGGCGGGGTCGCGCGGCCCGAGCACGCAGAGCGTCCCGTCCGGCTCCTCGGAAAGGACGAGCTGCTCGTCGCTGCGCCAGCTCTCCGAATCGAACGCCACGCCGTTGAGCGCCGCGTAGCGCTCCGCCGCGCTGCCCGCCGCGCCGTGAAGGGTCAGCCCCTTGCCGCAGCCGAAGAACACGCCGCCGCCGAAGGAGACGACGCTCGAGGGCATGTCCACGCGCGAAAGGCGTACACACTTGGAAAAGCACGACGGCCCCAGCGCGCGCACGCCCGGATCGAGCACAACGCGCGCAAGGCCCGAGCACTTGGAAAACGCCAGCGTGCCCACGCGCTCTACGTTTTGCGGGATGCGCACCTGCGAGAGCGCCGCGCAGCCGCAAAACGCCATCTCGCCGATCGTCCGCAGCGCCTGCGGCAGGGCCACGCGGTGCAACGCGCTCCCCTCGAAGGCGTGCGCCGCGATTGCCGTCACGGGCGCGTCGCCCGCCTCAAATTGCAGGTCGAGGTCGTCGAGCGACAGGTCGAGCAGGCGCGTAGCCGTCAGCGTGCCGTCGCCGTTATCGGCAAAGGCCACCCTCCGGCGCACCGGGGCCGCCGCCCGCGCCGGGCCTGCATCCCGAGCCGGGCCTGCATCCCGCGCCGGGGCCGCTTCCCGCGCCTGTCCCGCGCCAGCCACCCGCGCGCTGAACCCGTCCTGCCCGAGCAGGCGATCGTCCCGTTCCCTCATGGCTTCTCCTCCGCAAAAAACACAGTTTTTCTTATTATAACATCCCGCGGCCCGCATTTCAACCGCCGCGCCCGGGCGCGGCCCGGCAAAAAAAGTTCGCCCTTCCCTCTTGACAGGCCGCGCGGTGTGCTGTATCATAGTGCTATCAAAATGATATTACCGACCGCGCCCCTGCGGCGCAACACGAAAGGAGCGTTCCCCATGAACGGCGAACAGACCACTAATCCCATCCCCAGTGAGCGCGTCGCCCCGCACTTAAACGGCTTTGCCGTGCTCGCGTGCGTGCTTCCCTGCATCGCTCTCGCGATCGTGGGCATCATCCGCGCGGCGTTTCTGCTGGACGCCGGGCGCGTCGGCCTCGGCGCGACGATGCTGATCCTGTGCATCCTGCTCTTCATCGCGCTGATGATCTCGCTGGCGGGCTTCAAGGTGCTCGCGCCCAATCAGGCGTATGTCTTCACGCTCTTTGGCAAGTACCACGGCACGCTGCGCAAGTCGGGCTTTTACTACGTCATCCCGTTTGTGACGGCGAACGCGCCGAGCAGGCCGGTCGTCAATCCCGACGCGCCGCAGGCCACGTCCTCCGGCAACATCACGATCAGCCTGTCCAGCCAGAGCACGAGCGGCAGCAAGAAGATCTCGCTCAAGACCCGCACGCTGGACAACCACAAGCAGAAGGTGAACGACGCGCTGGGCAACCCGATCATCATCGGCTCGGTGGTCATCTGGCATGTGGACGACCCGACCGCCGCCGTGTTCGCCGTGGAGGACTACGAGGAATACCTCTCCATCCAGTGCGATTCGACCATCCGCAACATCGCCCGGCTGTACCCGTTTGACACGATGGAGGACGACGTCGCCGAGAAGACGCTGCGCGGCAGCAGCAACGAGATCTCCGAATCCATGGAGCGCGATTTGAGCGAGCGCGTGCGCGACGCAGGCATCGTGATCGAGGACGTGCGCATCACCACCCTCGCCTACGCCGAGGAGATCGCCGCGGCGATGCTGCAGCGCCAGCAGGCGACGGCCATCATCGCCGCGCGCCAGAAGATCGTCGAGGGCGCGGTCGGCATGGTGAAGATGGCGATCGACCAGCTCGGCGAGGACGAGGTGGTCGTGCTGGACGAGGAGCGCAAGGCCGCGATGGTCTCCAACCTGCTCGTGGTGCTCTGCGGCAGCAAGGACGCCCAGCCCGTCGTGAACAGCGGCAGCCTCTACTGACCCGCGAATGACGGAGGCCGCCGTGAACGAAGAGGAACTCGCCCGCCGGGAGGAGCAGCTCGCCGCGCGCCTTGCGCGCATCGGCGACATGGAAGCGCAAATCGCGCGCCGCGAGCGGGCGATCAAGGACAAGGAAAGGGCGAAGAAGCAGGTTCTCCTGCGCCTCTCCCCCTCGCTGTGGGACGACGTCGCCGCGTGGGCCGAGGAGGACTTCCGCTCGATCAACGCGCAGATCGAATACCTGCTCACCGAGGCCGTGCGCCAGCGAAAAAAACACTGATACTTTTCCCAGATAGAATCTTTATATGGTGCGAAGCACAGGATGGGGTCTGGGGACAATGTCCCCAGACAGGGTTTGGGGCGGTAGCCCCAACGTTCCCCAAATCGCGAAGCGATTGCCAAAAGTAGCCCGGAAGCGAAGCGATCCCGGGCGAGTTGTTCATGAAAAGCTGCGTCATACCGCCTTTACTTGCTCAGTATAACCCATGTCGAAATGGTTCGACATTCGATTTGAGCATAGTATGAGTCAGCGGAGCCATAGCGCCAGCACAAGCCAAAGAGGGGCCGTTTCGCCGGCCCCTCTTTAGCTTGCTTATATTCGCTTACCGAATCATGCTGATCGCGCACTCCAGCAGGGTGAGCGCCAGCACAACGTTGATCGCCCGATAGTAGCGCGCGTAGACCCTTTGGATGAGCACCCCCGCGCCGATCCACACGCTGGTGGCGACGGTGCCGAAGGTCGCGATGACCGCGGCCGCAAGCAGCAGCGCGCCAAGCGACGGATTGACATCCACGATGAACCCGGTCTGCGCGGTGATGCCGAACATGTAGATCTTCACATTCACAAACTGGAGAAGGAAGCCCTTGGCAAAGGAGGCCGTGCGCGCGTCCTCTCCCTGCGCGGGGCGGCTCAGGGCGATATGGATCGCCAGATAGAGGATGTACGCCGCGCCGACGTATTTGAGGACGCCCAGCAGCCCCGGCAGCAGCGCGCTCACGCCGAAGACGAAGAGCGCGCAGATCGTCTGCACGGCGTAATAGCCCGAAAAGATGCCCAGAAACAGCGGCTTTCCCCGCGCCACGCCGTAGTTGGTCACCGTGTTCAGCGCCAGAATGTTTCCCGGCCCCGGCGTAAAGGCGTTGATGACGCAGTAGACAAGAAAATGTCCGAGCACAGATGCAGGCATGGCCGCTTCACCCTTTCCGCACCCGATTATAGCAGACCGCGCGGCAAATAGACAATACGCATTTCGTATCGCATTCTATCGTCAAAATCTATGACAGGTACACAAAGAGCTGGCAAAAGCGCCCCGCATTGGGGACGCTCTTCGCTTTCTTATACTATTCAAATCAAATCATCAATAATCCTGTCATTAGGCACGCCGGACAAGTAAAAACGGAATAACGTAGCTTTTTCATGATAAACCCGCCCGGGATCGCTGTCGCTTCCGGGCTGCTTATCTATGGGCGCTACGCGCTGAGGAACGTTGGGGCTACCGCCCCAAACCCTGTCTGGGGACATTGTCCCCAGACCCCATCCTGTGCTTTGCAGCACATTAAGATTTTAATCTGAGAAAAGTACTACAGATACTTTGCCAAACTCTCGTAGACCGTGCCGTCCGGCGCGACGGTTTCCTGCGCCGCGACGAGGCTGTTTAAGACCGCCTCCTCCGTCGCGTCGGCGGCGGCGCGGAATGGAAGCTCCAGCAGCGGCTCGGCGAGGACGCGCCGGGTCAGCACCGCCTCAGTCGCGTTGTGCGGCACGCGGTTCTCGGTGGTGAAGCCGATCATCACGTCGCCGCTGCCATGGCCGAAGTAGGAGCCGCAGCGCGCCAGACCCGCGGTGCAGCGCCGCAGCACGCGCCCCAGCTGCCGGGAATCGAGGGGCAGATCGGTCGCCAGCACGATCATGATCGAGCCTTGATCGCAGGGCGGCTCGCCCGCCCTTTTGCGGCGCGCGCGCAGGATCTCCTCCCCCACGCGCCGCCCGCGCACGGTCAGCTCCTCCAGCGTCCCGTGGTTGCTCTGCACCAGCACGCCCAGCGTGTAGGTCTTTCCGCCCAGCGGCAGCAGGCGCGACGCCGAGCCGATGCCGCCCTTGAGGCCGTGGCAGACCGTGCCCGCGCCCGCGCCGACGCAGCCCTCCGCGAAATCGCGCGAGGCGCTTTGTATCGCCGCCAAAACGTGCTTCTCGCGCACGGGGCGGTCGGCGATGGCGTTCAGCCGCGCGTCGTTGCACTCGCCCACCACGGGATTGACCGACAGCGCCTGTGCGCCGTCCCTCTCGCAGCGCCGCACGGTATAGCTTGCCAGCGCGTCGCTCACGAGGCCGACGTTCAGCGTGTTGGTCAGCGCGATGGGCGTCTCCAGCGTGCCCAATTCGCCCACCTGCACGAGGCCCTGCGTCTTGCCAAAGCCGTTGAGCACGAAGCCCGCCGCCGTCATCTTGCGCAGGAAGACGTTGTCCTCGCAGGGCAGGATGACCGTGACGCCCGTGCGGTGGCGCGCGTCGGCGATCGTCGCGTGGCCGACCGTCACGCCCGGCACGTCGGTGATCTTGTCAAGCTCCCCGGGCTTTAAGCGGCCCACGCGCACGCCGTAATCCGCGATCCTCGCGCTCATCCCTGCCCGGCCTCCTCCCAGTCGCTCTGGCCCGTCACCTCGCGCACCGCTTGCGCGGCGCGCTCGGCGTTTTCCCGCTCCTCGGGCGTCAGCGCGTCCATCGCCTGTGCGTTCTCCACGTCCACCACGCGGTAGACGGTCTCCCCGTCCTCCCGCTGGCTGGCGATGTACAGCGGCGTACACGCCAGCTCGCCCAGCGTCGTGCGGCGCGTCTGCGGGTCGTAGGTGATCGGCAGCCGCGCGACCACGCCCGCCGTATTTTCGCTCGTGCGCGCGTCAGTGAGCAGGCTGCCCAGCGAATAGCAGACGACCGCCTCGTACTTAAGCCCGTCCGAGCGCGTCACGCGCAGGCGCTCCGCGCCCTGCACCACGTTCGGGTGCGCGCCGAGGATGACGTCCGCGCCCGCCTCGGCGAGCGTTCGCGCCAGCTCGCGCACGCTGTCCGGCGTCTCCTGCCGGTTCTTCGTCCCCCAGTGCGGCAGCACGATCACCACGTTCGCGCCCGCCAGCCGGGCCGCGACGATGTCGCGCGTCATCCGCTCGGCGCTCAGCAGCGGGATCATGCCGCGCTCGTCGCCGCCCGTCTGCGCGCTGCCCTCGTCGCTCAGCCCATACGCGTAGGAGAGCACCGCGACCTGCACGCCGTTCACGTTTTGCAGTGCCGTGCCCTGCGTGCCGTCCACGCCGCACGCGCCCAGCGAGCGCGAGTTCATCTCGCGCAGCGTGATCTCCAGCCCCTCGTAGCCCTTGTCGAGCGCGTGTTCCGTCGCCAGCGAGAGCAGATCGACGCCGCGCTCGCGCAGCGCGTCCAGCAGCTGCGGCGGCGCGTTGTAGCTGCCGTAGCCCATCTCCTCGCCCGCCGTCGTCGTCTCCAGCGTCACGATGGACAGGTCGGCGTCGCCCAGCGCGTCGCCCAGCCCGGCGAAGACCGGGCCAAAGTCGTAGCGGCCTGCCTCGCCCAGCGCGCCCGTGCGCACCGCCTTGGGGGCCGCCACCGTGCCGGAGGCCGCCAGCGTGAAGGTCGCGCTCTGCCTGCCCGCGGGCGGCTCGCTCGCCGCGCTCGCATTGGGCGAGGGCGTGGGCGTGGGCTGCGGCGCGCCCGTGGCCGTGGGGGACGCGACCGGCGCGCCCGTATCGTGTGCCTGCTCGGAGAGCGTGCGAATGAACGCGCCCGTGCGCTCGTAGACGTCCTCCCCGGCGATGGCCAGCAAAAACAGCGCGCTCAGCGCGACGACGATCGCCGCCGCCGCGAGCATCAGCAGGCTGCCCAGCGATACGCCCCGGCGTTTCCTCTTCCCCATGCGGCCTCCTGTTCTTTATCCATTGCGGCGAAGCGCCGCGAACCTGCGAGAATAAAAAGGGCGCACCCGGCGACAGCCGGATGCGCCCGCTGTTGCGGGATCAGGCCTGAGCCGGAGCGCCCACCGGGCAGTTCTCGGCGCACGCGCCGCAATCGATGCAGCTATCCGCGTCGATCACATACTTGCCGTCGCCCTCGCTGATCGCGCTCACCGGGCAGTTGCCGGCGCAAACGCCGCAAGCGATGCAGTCGTCAGAGATCTGATAAGCCATACTTTTCACCTCCCGGCCTTCTGAATAGACCGTATTCATTGTATCACGCCATGCACCGAATTGCAAGGCGTTTTTGCATTTTGCCGTTTTAGAGCAAATCCTCGCGCGCGCCGTCCTCGCCAAGCTGGAACAGCTCGTCCGGGTGCGGCATCTCCTCCTGCTGCGCGGCGGGCGCCTGCGCCTCGGGCGCGGCCTCGGCGGGCGTCTCCTCGCGGGCGGCGTCCGGCTGCGCCTCGGCGACCAGCTCGGTCTCCACGAGGTCGATCATCACGGTCTCGACCTGCACGGCGGGGGCCTCCTGCGGGGCGGGCGCTTCCTGCGGGGCCTCGGGGCCTTGCGCGCGGCGGGCGTCCCGGCCAGGGCGCTGCGGCCGCTCGCCGCGCGCTCGATCCTGCCGCTCCGGCCGCGCCGGGCGCTCCGGACGCTCCGACCGCTGGGCGCGCGCCTCCTGCGCGGCGTCGTCCTGATTGGGACGCTGGCAGTCGTCGATCGGATAATCGCGCAGCTCGAAGGAGTCGCCCACGGCGATGCGCACGCGGACGGTCTCCGCGAGCACGTTGATCGCGTTGATCGTGCCGATGCCGTCGGGCGTGACGATCTCGCGCCCCACGCGCGGCATGCGCTTGCGCGTCGCCTCGTACTGCTCCTGCTCGTACTTGAGGCAGCACATCAGCCTGTCGCACAGGCCGGAGATCTTCGTGGGGTTGAGCGAAAGATTCTGCTCCTTCGCCATCTTGATGGAGACGGGCGTGAAGTCACCCAGAAACGCCCGGCAGCAGATGGGCCGCCCGCACGGGCCGATGCCGCCGAGCATCTTCGCCTCGTCGCGCACGCCGATCTGGCGCAGCTCGATGCGGGTCTTAAAGATGCCCGCCAGATTCTTGACCAGCATCCTGAAATCGACCCGCCCGTTGGCGGTAAAGTAAAAGATGATCTTCGAGCGGTCGAACGCGAATTCCACATCCACCAGCTTCATTTCCAGCCCGTGCTCGGCGATGCGGTCGAGCGCGATGTCAAACGCCTCCCGCTCGCTCTGCTCGTTGCGGCGCTGGGCGGCGAGATCCTGTTCCGTCGCCACGCGCATGATGGGCTTGAGCGGCAACTGCAGCCGCTCCTCGGGTATCTCGATCACGCCGGACATGCACTCGCCCAGCTCCACGCCGCGCGCGGTCTGCGTCACCACGCGCGTGCCGGTGTGCAATTCCAGCCCGTTGGGGTCAAAATCATAGAGCTTGCCGACGCGCCGAAAGCGCACCCTCGTCACCAAGGCCATCGTTGATATTCCTCCGCTATTTTCAGCAATACGATCTCCAGCGCGGATGCGAAGGCGACGTTGCTCCCCAGCATCCTGCGCGCGCGGACGATCTCCCCCTGCAGGGCGAGCGTCTCGCGCAGCGGCACCGCGCGCGCGTAAGCCGAAAGCTCCGGCGCGTAGCCCGCCTCATCCAAGCTCGCCGCGCCCGCCTGCGCGAGCAGCGCGTCGCGCACGGCGTCCTCGATCACGTCCATCGCCTGCTCCTGCCGCTCGCGATCCTCGCGATAGGCGGACAGCAGCGGCAGCGCGTCGTCCGGCGCGTGTACGGAAAAGACCTCCTCCGTCACCTGACGGCGCAGCGCCAGCCGCGCGTCGTCGATGGCGAGCGCCTGCCCGACGCAGCCCTCCGCCATGCGCGCCTTTTCCCGCGCGCGCTGCGGCGTCTCGCCGAGCGAAACCAGCCGCGCCGCCGCCTCGCCCGTGGAGAGCGGGTGAAAGCGCACCACGCGGCAGCGCGAGACCACCGTGCGCAGCAGCGCCGAGGGCTGATCGGTACACAGAAAGAACACGGTGCCATCGGGCGGCTCCTCGAGCGTCTTGAGCAGCGCGTTTTGCGCGGCGGGCGTGAGCGTCTCCGCCCGCGGGAAGATCACGGCCTTCGCGCCGTCCTCAAACGAACGCACGCCGACCTGCGCGATCACCTCGCGCATCGCGTCCACGCCGACGGTCTTCTTGTCCTTGGGCGGGAGCACAGTGTGGATGTCGGGATGCGTGTCGCTCAGCGCGCGCCTGCACGGCCCGCACACGCCGCAGGGCTTGTCCTTCCCGCGGCAGAGCGCCGTCATCGCACACAGCCGCGCCACGGAGCGCTTGCCCGTGCCGCGCGGCCCGGCGAAGAGATACGCGTGGACGTTGTTTCCCGCGGCGAAGTCCTCCCGCAGGCGGGCGATGTGTACGCTCTGCCCGGCGAAATCCTCAAAGGCGAGCGTCATACCTTCAGGAACTGGTTGACCTCCAGCACGAACACCGTCGCGCCGCCGACGGTCACGCGCACCGGATAGGGCACATAGACGCCGTTGGAGCCGTTCAGCGGCGCGGAGGACGTGGTCACCTGCTGGCGGCTCTTGCAGACCTTCTCGATCACGCCGAGCGCCTCGCCCAGCCGCTCGTCCTCGACGCCGCTGATGAGCGTCGTATTTCCGGCGCGCAGAAAGCCGCCGGTCGTCGCCAGCTTGGTGACGCCGAGATTCTTTTCCATCAGCGCGGAAACGAGGCGGTTCGCGTCCTCGTCCTGCACGATTGCGATGATGAGCTTCATATCTATTTCCTCCTTTTTGGTTCGGCGCGAGCGCCAAGGAAGGGCCGCTGCGGACGGACCGCCGCAGATGGGCCGTGGGGTTCCGCCTCTATTATACAGGATTTCCGCACAAAAAGCTAGTGCGACTTGCAGGAAACGCGCAAGGGCGCGCCCCCGGCGAAGGGTCGCGCCCCGGTTTGCGATGGTTTGGCGGTTTTACACATCCGCATGATGCTCAACATGCAAGAGGTGGTGCGCCTTTTCGCCGCACGGCTCGCCGAGGAAGTCCTCGTAAAGCCTCAAGATCTCGGGATTCTCGTGGCTGAAGCGCACGGGACTCGCCTCGTCCAGCGCGTAGAGCGCGGGCGCCCGGCGCTCGGCGTACTCCTCGCCGTCGTGGATGGGCTGCCCGCCGCCGCCGACGCAGCCGCCCGGGCAGGCCATGACCTCGACGAAATCGACCTGCGTCTCGCCCCGGCGGATGGACTCGATCAGCGCGCGGGCGTTGCCCAGCCCGTGAACGACCGCCGCGCGGACGGTCGCGTCCCCCGCCTTCGCCTCGACCAGCTTCCACGGCTGCATGCCGCGCACGGCCTTGAAGGCGTCGGGGTCGGGGTTCTCGCCCGTGACCAGCTTGCAGGCGGTGCGCAGCGCGGCCTCCATGACGCCGCCCGTCGCGCCGAAGATGACGCCCGCGCCGGAGTACGCGCCCAGCGGAGAGTCGAACTCGCTCTCGGGCATCTTCTCCGGCTCGATGGCCTCGGAGCGGATCATGCGCGCCAGCTCGCGCGTGGTCAGCACATAATCGACATCCCGCCCCGTCCCGGCGCTGTCCATCCCGGCCCAGCCGATCTCGCTCTTCTTGGCCGTGCAGGGCATCACCGACACGCAGACGATCCTGCGCGGGTCGATGCCCGCCTTCTGCGCGAAGTAGGTCTTCGCCGTCGCGCCGAACATCTGCTGCGGGCTTTTGCAGGTGGAGACGTTGGGCAGCAATTCGGGGTACTGCGTCTTGACGAAGCGCACCCAGCCCGGACAGCAGCTGGTGAACATGGGCAGCGGCGCCTTATCCGCCGGCCGCGTCAGGCGGCGGACGAACTCGTTTGCCTCCTCCATGATGGTCAGGTCTGCGGCGAAGTTGGTGTCGAACACATAGTCAAAGCCCATGTGGCGCAGCACGGTCGCCATGCGCTTTTCGGTGGCCTGCTCGCGCGTGAGGCCCAGCTGCTCGCCCCACGCCGCGCGCACGGCGGGGGCCACCTGCACGACGGTGATCTTCTCGGGGTCGTTCAGCGCGTCGCGCACGGCGTCGGTGTCGTCTCGCTCGCGCAGCGCCGCGACCGGGCAATGCGTGATGCACTGGCCGCAGAGCGAGCAATCCGCGCCCTGGATGTCGCGGCCGTTTGCGACGCCGACCGTCGTGCGGCTGCCGGTGTTCATCACGTCCCAGACGCCCAGCGTCTGCACCTTGTCGCAGATCTGGATGCAGCGCATGCACTTGATGCACTTCCCGTTGTCGCGGATCATCGGGAAGGACGCGTCCCACGCGCTGCGCTCGATGTCCTTGGGATAGGGATTGTCGAGGATGCCCAGATCGTTGGAGAGGGTCTGCAGCGAGCAGTTGCCGCTGCGGGCGCACGTCGCGCAGTGCGTGTCGTGCTGGGAGAGGATGAGCTGCACGTTGGTCTTGCGGGCCTTGCGCACGCGCGGGGCGTTGGTGTACACGCGCATGCCCTCCTCCACCGTGTTGTTGCAGGCGGTGACGAGCGGCTCGCGGCCCGCGACCTCGACCGCGCAGACGCGGCACGCGGCGATCTCGTTGATGCCGCGCAGATAGCACAGCCGGGGGATGCGCACGCCCATGCTGGCCGCCGCATCCATGATCGTGGTGCCTTCGGGAACGCTGACCTGAACGCCGTCGATCGTGAGATTTACCATTGTCTCGCCCTGCCTCCTTTGAAGATGCCGTAGCCGTAGTGATCGCAGCGCAGGCAGCGGGAGCACTCCTGCGCGGCCTCCTCGTCGGACATGCCGCACTCGATATGCTCGAAGGTGTGCTTGCGCTCCTGCGCGGGGGTCTCGCTGAGGTTGACGCGCGCGCAGCGCGGCTTGTCCTCATACCGCGGCGCGGGGATGTCCACGTCCACGGTGATCGGGTGGTGAAAGCCGAGGTAGTTGTCGATGTTGGCCGCGGCAACCTTGCCTGCCGCGATGGCGCGGATGACGGTCGCGGGGCCGGTGACGCAGTCGCCTCCGGCGAACACGCCGGGCAGCTCGGAGACGACGCCGTCCGGCAGGGCGACGAGGTTGCCGCGCTTGACGCTGATGCCGGCCTCCTCGAAGTGGTGCGAGTCGATCCCCTGCCCGATGGCGACGACGACAATATCCGCCGGGATGCGGATCTCATCCTTGTCGGCGGCGGAAACGCCCGCGCGGCCCCACTTGTCGAACTTGCCGATCATCTGCGGCTTCAGCCACAGGGCGGCGACCGCGCCGCGCTCGTCCGCCTCGATGCGCACGGGCGCGTGCAGCTCGATCAGTTCGCATCCCTCGGCCAGCGCGCCGTCCACCTCCTCGGGCAGGGCGGTCATGTCGATGCGGCGGCGGCGGTAGGCGATCGTCGCGCTTTGCGCGCCCAGCCGCAGAGAGGAGCGCACGCAGTCCATCGCGACGTTGCCGCCGCCGATGATGACCACGCGCTTGCCGGTGAAATCGGGCGGGGTGCCCTCGCCGATGGAGCCGAGCAGATCGACGGCGGAGTAGACGTTCTCGCTGTTCTCGCCCTCGATGCCGACCTTCTTGTCGGTCTGCGCGCCGATGGCGACGTACACGGCGTCAAACTCCCGGCGGAGCTGATCGACGGTCACGTCGTCGCCGATCTTCGTGTTGTAGTGGATGCGGCAGCCCGTGGCGAGCACGCAGTCGATGTCCTCTTGCAGGCGCTCGCGCGGGAAGCGGTAGCTGGGGATGCCGTAGCGCAGCATGCCGCCGAGCTTGCCGCGCAGCTCGTAGACGTCACACTGATGGCCCATCAGCTGCAAATAGTAGGCCGCGGTCAGGCCGCTGGGGCCGCCGCCGACGATGGCCACGCGCTTGCCCGTGGAGGGCGCGCACGCGGGCGGCGGCACGACGCCGCAATGATCGACCGCGTAGCGCTTGATGCCGCGGATGTTCACGGAATCGTCGAGCATGTTGCGGCGGCAGCGCGCCTCACAGGGATGCTCGCAGATGAGCGCGCACGCCGTCGGGAACGGGTTGTCCTTGCGGATGAGGCGCACGGCGTCCGCGCTGCGGCCCTCGCGCACGAGCGCGATATAGCCGGGGATGTCCACGCCCGCCGGGCAGAGCGCCACGCAGGGCACGGGATTGTCGATGTGGTAGCGGCAGTTCCCGGTCTGAATGTGCGCGACGTACTCGTCGCGGAAGCCGCAAAGACCGTTGAGCACCATGCGCGCGGCCTCCCAGCCGATGGCGCAGTCCGCCGTACACTCGATGTTGCGGGCGAGGCTCTCGATCTCCTCCAGAGAGGCCATCGTGCCGCGCCCCTCCAGCACGTCCTCGATCAGCGCGGCCAGCTGCCCCAGCCCCACGCGGCAGGGCACGCACTTGCCGCAGGTCTGCGCGTGGCACAGGCGAAGGAAGTTGAGCGCCAGATCGACGGGGCACAGCCCCGGCGGGCTGGCGACGATGCGGCGCTCCAGCTCCTTGTACAGGCTCTCGACCGTCTGCTGCGCGCGGTCCTCGGTTGCGATTGTCAGTCTGCTCATACGCGCCTCCCAAGCGTTCCTGTCGAAGGTTGTCAGATGATGTCCAAACGCGTTTATGTTAAAACCATGTCAATGATACACGAGGGCACGGTGTTTAGTCAATGCTAACTTATAACTTATTTCGTTCCTGTTTTTTGTTTTGAATAGGCCGCGATTTGAAATCCGTTTTTCAAAAGTCGAGTGGCCTTCTTGAAGCGGCGTCGGTGCTTTGCCGCCCATCTGCTGCGAATGTATTCGGCTAATCAGATGCCGCCGATTGTCAAAAAATCTCTCATTCTTTGCGCGGGGCGCGCAAAAAAGCGGCGCTCCGTTATCGGGTTCTCCGTGCAAACATAAGCAGAATAACACGACTTTTCATGATCGACCCGCCCGGGATCGCTTCGCTTCCGGGCTACATTTGGCAATCGCTTCGCGATTTGGGGAACGTTGGGGCTACCATGGGGAACGGACACTGTCGGGGCGGTGGCTGTATAAGTCTTTGTAGCGCTCCCCCGGGGAACTCGCATAGTCGCGAGCTGCGCTCGCTCCTGTTACAATATATTTGCCTCACGGATGCGGCAACCAGTC
>CANRLC010000043.1 GCA_947631405.1 uncultured Clostridia bacterium
GAGTCCCTCCTGTCGTAGTTTTGCTTTCCCTTATTCTACAACAGGAGGGTGTTTTTTTCACTGTCTATTTTTTTGAATGCAGTCCAAAGCGATCCCGGGCGGGTTGGTCAAGAAAAGTCTTTACTCCCGATTATGCTTGCCCGGCGTAATCCGATGTCGGAGTGTGTAGATCATTTGATTTGGGAATAATATTGAGAAGAAAAAAACGCCGCGCGCGGGCGACGCTTCTATCTTATTTTATTTCGCAGGGCGTTTTTACATCACGCCGAGGGCCTCCAAGATCGTGCGCGCGAAGAAGGCGAGCAGCACCAGCAGGATGAGCGGGCGGGCGATCTGCGCGCCGCGGCGGTCGAAGCAGCGGGAGCCGAAGTAGTTGCCGATCAGGCCGAACGCGCCCGCCGCCAGCCCCAGTGGGAAGAGCACCTGCCCGCCGATCAGGTAGACGGTCAGCGAGGCGACGTTGCTGGAGAGGTTGATCGCCTTGGTGATGCCGTTGGCGTGCGCGAGGTCGAGCCGCGCCCAGCGGGTGAGCAGCAGGATGAGGAACGTCCCCGTGCCCGGGCCGTAGAAGCCGTCGTATGCGCCGAGCGCCAGCGCGATGGCGGCGCACATCGCGGCCTGCCGGGGAAAGGGGAGCGGCGGGCGGTCGCTCGCGTCAAACAGGCGCTTGCGCCGCAGGACGTAGAGCGCCGTCAGCGGGAGGATGACGAGCATCAGCGCGCGGAAGAGGGCGTCGTCGATGAGCAGCGCGACGCGCGCGCCCGCCGCCGCGCCAGCCAGCGCCGCCGCCACGCAGAAGACGGCGAGGCGAGGCTCGATATACCCCTCGCGGGCGAAGCGCGCGGTGGTCAGCGTGGTGCCCATGCAGGAGGAGAGCTTGTTGGTGGCGATGCAGGTGTGGACGGGCAGGCCGCTGAGCAGATACGCGGGCAGCGAGATCAGCCCGCCGCCCCCGGCGATGGAGTCCACAAAGCCCGCCAGCGCGACCAGCGGACAGACGATGAGAAAGTGCAGCGGCGTGAGCGTCGGCATGGGAAGGATCCTCTCTTTGGCGCGGGCGGAGCGGGAGAGCAATCCCGCCCCGCCGTCAAATCGCATCCATTGTATAGAGGCGCAGCGCGTTTGTCAAGCGCCGGGCGGCTACGCGCTCAGGCGGTAGAGGCGCATCCACGCGTCGAGCTGCAGATAGTAGGCGACCAGCTGCGGCGCGGCCATCAGCTGCCCGAACCACGGGATGGCGGTCTGCGGCGGCTGGGCGAGGAAGCGCTCCGTCTTGACCGGGTCGAGCAGCGTGCGCAGGGGCGAGGCGGGGTCGGCGAGCGCGTCCCGCAGCCGCGCGCGCAGCAGCTCGGCGTAGAGCGGGTCGTAGGTCTTGGGGTACGGGCTTTTCTTGCGCCAGAGGATGCGCTCGGGCAGCACGCCGCGCATCGCCTCGCGCAGCAGCGACTTTTCCACGCCGCCGCGCATCTTCATGGAGAACGGCACGTTCCACAGATACTCGACGATGCGGTGATCGGCGAACGGCACGCGCGCCTCCAGCCCCGAGGCCATGCTCGTGCGATCCATGCGCGTGAGCAGCGTGGGCATGAACCATTGCAGGTTCAGCCACTGGATCTCCCGTTGGCGCTCGGCGCGCGCGTCCTCGCCGGGCAGGCGCGGCATCTGCGAAAGGCTCTCCTCGTAGCGCATGCGCGCGTAGGACGGCAGATCGAGCGCCCGCGCCACGTCCTCGCGCAGGAGCATCGTGCGCGGCGTCATGTCGTGCGCCCACGGGAAGCCGTCCGTGCGCGTCAGCTCCTCGCGGTAAAACCACGGGTAGCCGCCGAAGATCTCGTCCGCGCATTCCCCGGTCAAAGCTACCTTGTTGCTTTTCTTGACCAGCCTGCAAAAGTGCAATAGCGACGCGTCCACGTCCGCCATTCCGGGCAGATCCTTGGCGACCATCGCGTCGTAAAGCAGATCGGGCAGGGCGCGCTCGTCGCAGGAGAGGTAGGTGTGGCGCACGGGGAGCGCGGGCAGCAGCTCCTCGACATACGGCCTGTCGCGCTCGGGCTGGAAGGAATTGGCGGCGAAGTGCGCGTCGTTGCCCGTAAAGTCGAAGGAGAAGGTGTTGAGCGTCGCGCCCGTCACGGCGAGCGCCTCGCACGAGAGCGCCGTGACCACGCTGGAATCCAGCCCGCCGGAGAGGAAGCTGCACACCGGCACATCCGAGACGAGCTGGCGGCGCACCGCGTCGCGCACGAGGAAGGAGACGGTCTCCACCGTCCGCGCGTAGTCGTCCTCGTGCGGATGGGAGGAGAGGGAAAAGTACGGCGTCTCGCGCAGGCCGTCGCGGGTGAAGACGGCGATGCGGCCCATGCGCACCTCATGGACGCCCGAAAACACGCCGCAGCCGTCCGTGCGCGCCGGGCCGACGCCCAGCACCTCGCGCAGCGAGTTTTCGTCGATCTCGGGCCGCACGGCGGGGTGCGCGAAGAGCGCCTTCTGCTCCGAGGCGAAGACGAGTTCCCCGTCCCGAATCGCGTAGAACAGGGGCTTGACGCCGCTGCGGTCGCGGCAGAGCAGCAGGCGCTGGGCGTCCTCGTCCCAGATCGCGAAGGCGAAGATGCCGTTCAGCCGCTTTGCGACGCCGTCGCCCCAGGCGAGGTAGCCGCGCAGGATGACCTCGGTGTCGCAGGTCGTTAAAAAGGTCTGCCCCAGCGCGCGCAGCTCGCCCGTCAGCTCCTGCGCGTTGTAGATTTCCCCGTTGTAGACGATGGCGCACGTCCTGCCGCCGTCCCTTGCGATCATCGGCTGGGCGCCCAGCGCCAGATCGCGGATGGACAGACGCGTGTGCGACAGGCCCGCGTGCGCGTAGAGCGCCTCGCCCGTCTGGTCGCAGCCGCGGTGGGCGAGCGCCTCGCGCATCGCACGCAGGGTCGCCGTGCGCCGCTCGCGCTCCGAGAGATAGTTTCCTTCAAAGCGGCAAAAGCCGGAGATACCGCACATCAAGACCGCCTCCTTGGGTTCGGTAGGCAGCGTATGCCGCGCGCGGGCGCGATGTGCGCGGGGAAAGGCGAGAAAAAGAGCGCGCAATGCGCAAACACGAGGTTGACAGCTTTTTGCAGGAGGACTATAATAAGAAACGTGAAGGGCTGTCCGTTTTTGCATGGAAAGCGGCGCGTTCCTGCACGGGCGTCAATCCTTGATTCACTTAGGGAGGGTTTACCAATGGCTAAGAAAATGACCGTTGACGGCAATACCGCCGTCAGCCACGTCGCATACGCGTTTTCCGACGTGGCGGCGATCTATCCGATCACCCCGTCTTCGCCGATGGCCGAAGTCGCGGACGATTGGGCTGCGCATGATCGCATGAATCTGTTCGGCCAGACGGTGCGCATCGCCGAGATGCAGTCCGAGGCCGGCGCGGCGGGCGCCGTGCATGGTTCGCTGAAGGCCGGCGCTCTGACGACGACGTTCACCGCGTCCCAGGGCCTGCTGCTGATGATCCCGAACATGTACAAGATCTCCGGCGAGCTGCTGCCGTGCGTCTTCCATGTGAGCGCCCGTGCGCTGGCTTACCACGCGCTGTCCATCTTCGGCGACCATTCCGACGTGATGGCCTGCCGCCAGACCGGCTTCGCGATGCTGGCCTCCAACTCCGTGCAGGAGGCGGAGGATATGGCGCTGGTCGCGCATCTGGCCACGCTGAAAAGCTCCGTGCCGTTCCTGCACTTCTTCGACGGCTTCCGCACCTCTCACGAGATCCAGAAGATCGACGAGATCTCCTATGAGGACATCGCCAAGCTGATGCCGTGGGACAAGGTCGCCGAGTTCCGCGCCCGTGCGCTCAATCCGGAGCATCCGCATCTGGGCGGCACCGCGCAGAACCCTGACATCTACTTCCAGGGCCGCGAGGCTGCCAACAAGTACTACGAGGCCACCCCGGCGATCGTCGAGGAGGTCATGGACGAGGTCGGCAAGCTGACGGGCCGTCCGCATAAGCCGTTTGACTATGTGGGCGCCGCCGACGCAGAGACCGTCATCGTGGCGATGGGCAGCGGCTGCGACGTGGCGACCGAGGCGGTCAACAAGCTGGTGTCCATGGGCGAGAAGGTCGGTCTGGTGAGCGTACACCTGTACCGTCCGTTCGACGCGAAGCGCTTCGCCGCCGCCGTGCCCGCGAGCGTCAAGAAGATCGCGGTGCTCGACCGCACCAAGGAGTCCGGCTCCCTAGGCGAGCCGCTCTACCTCGACGTGTGCGCCGCGCTGGTGGAGATGGGCCGCAAGATCGACGTCGTCGGCGGCCGCTACGGCCTCGGCTCCAAGGAGTTCACCCCGACGCACGTCAAGGCGGTCTTCGACAACCTCAAGCTGGCGACGCCGAAGAACCACTTCACCGTCGGCATCGTGGACGACGTGACCAACACCAGCCTGCCGGTGGGCGAGATCTTCAACGCTGCGCCCGAAGGCGCCATCAGCTGCAAGTTCTACGGCCTCGGCTCCGACGGCACCGTCGGCGCGAACAAGAACTCCATCAAGATCATCGGCGACCACACCGACATGTACGCACAGGCCTACTTCGCCTACGACTCCAAGAAGTCGGGCGGCCTGACGGTCTCCCACCTGCGCTTCGGCAAGACGCCGATCCAGTCCCCGTATCAGATCGACGCGGCGGACTTCACCGCCTGCCACAACCCGGCGTATGTGACGCAGTACGACATGCTCTCCACCCTCAAGGACGGCGGCACGTTCCTGCTCAACTGCCAGTGGTCGGACGATGAAATGGACGCCCAGCTGCCCGCTTCCATGAAGCAGATGCTGGCGAAGAAGCACATCAAGTTCTACGCCATCGACGCCATCGATCTGGCGGCGAAGGTCGGCATGGGCAACCGCATCAACACCATCATGCAGGCCGCGTTCTTCAAGCTCGCCGACGTCATCCCCTACGATCAGGCCGACGAGTACATGAAGGCCTACGCCAAGAAGACCTACGGCAAGAAGGGCGACGCCATCGTTCAGAAGAACTACGACGCCATCGACATCGCCATCTCCGGCCTGCGCGAGGTGAAGGTGCCCGCCGCTTGGGCGAACGCCACCACCGGCGCCGTCGCGCCCGAGATCAAGGGCGACGCGTACTACAACGAGTTCATCAAGCCCGTGCTCGCGCAGGAGGGCGACAAGCTGCCCGTCTCCAAGATCTCTGCGGACGGCACCTGCCCGACCGGCACCACCAAGTATGAGAAGCGCGGCATCGCCGTCAAGGTTCCGGCTTGGGATGTCGATAAGTGCGTGCAGTGCAACCTCTGCTCGCTCGTCTGCCCGCACGCCGCCATCCGTCCGTATCTGGTGGACGAGGGCGTCGCGCCGGAGACCTTCGTCACCAAGAAGGCGCTGGGCAAGCAGTTCGCGGGCAAGCAGTTCCGCATTCAGGTCTCCCCGCTCGACTGCACCGGCTGCGGCAACTGCGTCGATGTGTGCCTGGGCAAGTGCCTGACCATGGAGCCGCTCGCCACCCAGACGAAGGAAGAGACCAACTGGGAGTACGCGCAGACGATCCCCGAGGTCGATCCCGCGCTCATCAACAAGGCCAATCCCAAGGAGAGCCAGTTCCTCAAGCCGCTCTTCGAGTTCTCCGGCGCGTGCGCCGGCTGCGGCGAGACGCCGTATGTCAAGCTGGTCACCCAGCTCTTCGGCGACCGCATGATGATCGCGAACGCGACGGGCTGCTCCTCCATCTACGGCGGCAGCGCCCCGACCGTCCCCTACACCAAGAACGACGCGGGCCACGGCCCGGCGTGGGCGAACAGCCTGTTCGAGGACAACGCCGAGTTCGGCTTCGGCATGAATCTGGCGACCACGCAGCGCCGCGCCAAGCTGGCCGAGCTGGTGGGTCAGCTCGCCGAGAAGCTTGACGGCGACGAGAAGGCCATCTGCGAGGATTGGCTCGCGAACATGGACGACGGCGAGAAGAGCAAGGCGGCTTCCGCCAAGCTGGCCGCGTTCGTGGACGAGTGCAAGGACTGCGGCTGCGAGTGCGACGCACTCTGCAAGGAGATCGCCGGCATGAAGGACATGATGGTCAAGAAGAGCCAGTGGATCTTCGGCGGCGACGGCTGGGCCTACGACATCGGCTACGGCGGCGTCGATCATGTGCTCGCGCAGGGCGAGGACGTCAACATCCTCGTGCTGGATACCGAGGTGTACTCCAATACCGGCGGACAGGCGTCCAAGTCCACCCCGACCGGCTCCATCGCCAAGTTCGCGGCGTCCGGCAAGAAGACCCGCAAGAAGGACTTGGGCATGATGGCCATGAGCTACGGCTATGTGTACGTCGCGACCGTCGCCATGAGCGCCAACCCGGCGCAGCTGCTCAAGGCCATGACCGAGGCCGAGGCCTATCACGGCCCGTCGCTGGTCATCGCCTACGCGCCCTGCATCAACCACGGCATCAACATGGCGCACGCCCAGATGGAGATCAAGCGCGCCGTGGCCTGCGGTTACTGGCCGCTGTATCGCTACAACCCGGCGCTGGAGGCCGAGGGCAAGAACCCGCTGACCGTGGACAGCAAGGATCCGACCGAGTCCTATCAGGACTTCATCAAGGGCGAGGTGCGCTACGCCTCGCTGGCCAAGCTCTTCCCGGGCAAGGCCGAGGAAGCGTACCAGATCAACGAGGAGGACGCCAAGCGCCGCCTCGCGACCTACAAGAAGATGGCGAGCGACTGATCGCGCGCGATCCGGTAGGCAACAAAACATCATGGCCCGCCCTTTGCGAGAAGCCTCGCGAAGGGCGGGCCTTCGCGTTTGCAGGGGGAGCGAAAAGGCGAGATAATACGATTTACAAATCAAATGATCGAACCATTCTGTCATGGGTTATGCTAAGCAAGGGCGGGAATACGCGACTTTTCATGAACAACCCGCCCGGGATCGCTTCGCTTCCGGGCTGCTCTTTACAATCGATTCGCGATTGGGGTACGTTGGGGCTACCGATCCGGGGAACTCACATAGTCGTGAGCTTCGCTCACTTTTTGTGATTCCCCACGCTTCGCCTCGCTGCTTCGGCCACTGGCCGCGCTCGGCTTCGGTGCCAAGCCCTGTCTGGGGACATTGTCCCCAGACCCCATCCCCATCCTGAGCTTCGCATCAACTGGAAATTTTCGGCAAATTTCGCGGTTTTTCGCCATGATTTGAGAAAAATCGCGCCCGTTTTTCCGTCTTCCGCCAGAAAAGGCTTGAAACCTCCAGAAAAAAACCCTATAATAGTACAAGATCAAATCAAAGCGAAACAACGGAGGAGGGCGTCGCGATGGCCAGAAAGCGCGAGCGCGCAGAAGGCGGCGAACTGCCGGAGCGCGAGAATCCCTACGAGGAGTTTGAACCGATGGCGCAGGAGGACGCCGACGAGGCGGAGAACCTCGTGGATGAGGACGATGCCATCGAAGAGGACGATACCGTCGATCTCTACGACGACGGGTACGAGTCCTACCATAGCCAACACACCTATCATCACCATAGCGACGCGGACGAGGACGGCGGATTGCTCTCCGTCGGCAGCCTGCGGGATTTCGTGAGCACCGCGCAGGGCAAGATCCTGATTGTGGCGATCGGCCTGCTGCTGGCGATCCTGATCGGGCTGCTGGCGCTGCAGCTGTTCGTCAGCTCGCGCGCGAAGGACGTGCGGCGCGACGTGACGGTGACGCCCCAGCCTCCCACGAGCAGCGACTGGGCGAGCCTGCCGGGCAGCACGAACGACGACGCTTCTTGGGCGTCGATGCTGCCGGAAGGCGGCGACGGCGGCGACGGCGGGGACGAGAGCGGCGCGTCCGGGCAGGGCGGATCGCTGATCTTCGCGCCGATCGACACGACGGACACAAGCACCCCTGCTCCGCAGGACACGGAGCTTCCGATTGTGCTCAGCAACACGCCGACCCCGACGCCCACGGCCACGCCGACGGCGACGCCCACCGCAACGCCGGAGCCGACGCCCACGCCCACGCCCAGCCCGACGCCCAAGGCGACGATCGGCACGGCGAAGACGAACCGCGACGCGAAGCTGCGCAACTCCATGTCCGCGACCGGCAGCGTCAAGGGCGTGATCGGCAAGGGCGAGAGCGTGACGCTGCACGAGCGCGCGGTCGATAAGGACAAGCACGTCTGGTATTCGCTCACGGTGGACAGCTCGTCCGCCGAGGGCTGGATGCGCGACTATGTGCTCGACCTCGACGGCGAGGTCGCGGCCAAGCCCGAGGAAAGCGCGCCGCCGGAGGCGGACGAAGCGCCCGCAGCGGCAGACGACGAGGACGGGGTGGAGGCCGCGAGCGACGCGGCGACGCCCACGCCCAAGGCGACCCAGACCCCCGCGCCGGATGTGATCGGCACGGGCCACACCACGCGCGAGACGAACCTGCGCCGCGTGATGAACGGGCAGGTGCTGGTGCAGCTGCGCAAGGGCCACCACGTCTCGATCCTCGAGGTCAAGCTCGACAAGAACGGCGACACATGGTACCGCGTGCGCACCGAGAGCGGCAACAACACGGGCTATGTGCGCGACTACCTCATCAAGCTGGACGAGGGCGTGGCGCTGCCCACGCCGGAGGGCGCGAAGCCGACGGCGACGCCCGCCGAAAATACGCCAGCGCCGGAGAGCGCCGAAAAGACGCTCTCGCCGGAGGAGGAGATCCTCTCGCGCGCGGTGATCGGCACGGCGAAGACGAACCGCGAGGCGAACGTGCGCGTGAAGCCGGAGGGCAAGCTGGTGCGCCAGCTCTCCAAGGGCGTCGAGCTGAACGTGCTGGGCAAGTATACCTTCAAGAACAACGTCTGGTACGAGGTGACGACCTCCACGGGCCGCACCTACGGCTATGTGAGGGACTACGTCGTCGATGTGTCGGGGGTGGATCCGAACCTGCAGGCGACGGAATATGTGGAAGAAGAATAAGGAAACGGGAGCGGACGACGTCGTCCGCTCCCGCTGTTTGCACGCTCCCGCGTCAGGGCTTCGCGTATTTGTGAATCTGCTCCATCACGGCGCGCTTGCCGTCGGCGTTGGGCAGCGCGTCCATGCGCTGTGCGAGCAGCGCTCTATCCTCCCAGAGGGCGTCCAGCGCAGGGGGCAGGGATTGCGCGTTCAGCTCGCTCTGCACCATCACATGCGCCAGACCGCGCGCCTTGAGCGAGTTCGCGTTGAGGAGCTGGTCGCCGCGCCCGCTGTGATAGGGGATGAGCAGGGCGGGCTTGCGCAGCGCGAGCAGCTCCGAGAGCGCGTTCGCGCCCGCGCGCGAGAGCAGGATGTCCGCGCAGGCGAAGGCGTCGGGCAGGTCGCCCTCCAGATACTCAAACTGTTTGTAGCCGCGCGCGCCCTCGAGCGAGGCGTCCAGATTGCCGCGCCCGCAGACGTGCAATACGTCAAAGCGTTCCGTGATCGCGGGCAGCGCCTCGCGCAGCACGGCGTTGACGCTCTGTGCGCCGAGCGACCCGCCGATCATCATCAGCACGGGACGGCTTCCGTCAAAGCCCGCGAGCGCCAGCCCGCGCGCGCGATCGCCCGAGAAGAGGAAGTCGCGCAGCGGCGTGCCGGTCTCCAGCCCCTTGTCGCCCAGCAGCTTCGCGCACTCGGGGAACGTCGTGCAGACGACCTTCGCGAACGGCTTGCACAGCTTGTTGGCGAGGCCGGGCGTGATGTCGCTCTCGTGCATCACCACGGGCACGCCGCACATCGCCGCGCCCAGCACCACGGGCACCGCCACGAATCCGCCCTTGGAGAAGACGATATTCGGCTTCAGCTGCCCGATAATGCGCACACTCTGCACCGCGCCCGCGATCACGCGGAACGGGTCGGTGAAGTTCTTGAGATCGAAGTAGCGGCGCAGCTTGCCGGAGCTGACGGCGTGATAGGTCACGCCCTGCATCGGCTCGATCAGCGAGCGCTCGATGCCGTTCTTCGTGCCGATGTAGTGGATGTCCCAGCCCTCGGCTAGGAGCAGCGGGATCAGCGCCTGATTCGGGGAAACGTGGCCGGCGGTTCCGCCGCCCGTCAGTACGATGCGCTTCACAAGAGCAGCCTCCTCACGCGTTTCGTCCCTCTATTATAGCAACGGCGCGCGGCGGGGTCAACCCCGGAAGCGGCGCGCCGCGCCGGGCGCGTGAAACAAAAAACGGCCCGATACAGCCCCAAAATTGGGCAGAAGGACGAAAATCATGGATCGGCGGAAAAAAGGGAGAAAAACACATCCCGGATGTGTTATAATAAAACCGTGCAAATCGCCCAAGGCTTTCTGAAATACCGATGACCGAAAAGGGGAATCAGCATGAATGAACAACCGCAGAACGAAGCGAAGCACAAGTTTCCAACGCGGCCCGTCGCGCCTCTGGGCGTGATCGCCATGAGCGGCTGCGAGGAAATGGGCAACCGCGTCAACGACTACCTGATGAACTGGGCCAGCGCCGGCGCGGTGGATGAAAAGCTCCACAGCTTCTACGGCGCGGACGCCAACGGCTTTTTGCTGGAGGCCCGCTGCCCGCGCTTTGGCACGGGCGAGGCCAAGGGCATGCTCCTCAGCTCCGTGCGCGGATACGATCTGTACATCATCTGCGATGTGAACGCGTATCAGTGTACCTACGAGCTGTACGGCCATTCCATTCCCATGACGCCGGACGAGCACTACGCCGACCTCAAGCGCATCATCGCGGCGGTCAGCGGCAAGGCGTACCGCGTCAACGTCATCATGCCGCTGCTCTACGAGGGGCGCCAGCACAGGCGCACCTCCCGCGAGTCGATGGACTGCGCGGTGATGCTGCAGGAGCTGGTGTCGATGGGCGTCTCCAACATCATCACCTTCGACGCGCACGACCCGCGCGTGCAGAACGCCATCCCGCTGCACGGCTTCGAGAGCATCATGCCCACCTATCAGATGCTCAAGGCGATGTGCAAGACCTACGACGATCTGCACTTTGACAAGAACCACATGATGGTCATCTCGCCCGACGAGGGCGCGATCAGCCGCAACATCTATTACAGCTCGGCGATGGGCCTCAACATGGGCATGTTCTACAAGCGGCGCGACTATACCCGCGTCGTCAACGGCCGCAACCCGATCATCGCGCACGAGTACCTCGGCGACAGCGTCGAAGGCAAGGACGTCTTCGTCGCGGACGACATGATCGCCTCGGGCGAGTCCATTCTCGATCTGGCGCAGAACCTGAAGCGGCGCAATGCCAAGCGCGTCTTCTGCGGCGCGACGTTCGCGCTCTTCACCGCGGGCACCAAGGCGTTCGAGGACGCCTACCGGCAGGGCGTGATCGACCACGTCTTCGCGACCAACCTCACCTACACCACGCCCGACGCGGTCTCCTCGGACTGGTTCACGCGCGCGGACATGTCCAAGTACATGGCGTTCGTGATCGCCACGCTCAACCACGATCAGTCGCTCAGCTACCTGCTCGACCCGTGGAACCGCATCGAGCGCCTGCTCTCCCGCTATCGCGCGGAGCACGGCGTGTAATACTTTTCTCAGGGAAGACCCTTATAGATGGTGCGAAGCACATGAGGGGGTCTGGGGACGATGTCCCCAGACAGGGCTTGGCACCGAAGCCGAGCGCGGCCAGTGGCCGAAGCAGCGAGGCGAAGCGTGGGGAATCACAAAAAGTGAGCGAAGCTCACGACTATGTGAGTTCCCCGGATCGGTAGCCCCAACGTAACCTAAATCGCGAAGCGATTGCGAAAGGAGTCCGGAAGCGAAGCGATCCCGGGCGGATTGTTCATGAAAAGCTACGGACTCCCGCTTTTGCTTACCCGGCGTAACCCTATGACAGAATACGGAGACCATTTGATTTGAGAATAATATCAGAAAATTCCCGCCGCGATTCGCGGCGGGAACGGCTTTATCATAGGCTAAAAGCGCGGGCGATCAGCCGCCGAAGACGAACTCCTCGTCCGTGTCCTCCTCGACCACGATCGGTTCCGGCGTGGGGTCGCTGTCGGCCTTGGGCGTGCGCGTGGCGCGCGGCTCGCGCGTGGGCGCGGGCGTGGCGGTCGGGATCGGGGTGCCGCGCACGATGCCGCCCGGGATCTCCTGCGAGGAGGAGACCTGCACCGGGAAGGCGTTGTCCACGACCTGGATGTAGGTCTTGCCGATCATCATCTCCAGCTCTTCGCCGTTGTCGTCGTAGAAGACCATGCGCGCGCTCTGCGAGGCGACCTCGTCGGCCTTGCGGCTGTCGTTGGAGCGCACCCACGAGCCGCGGATGTACTTGCCGTTCTGGAAGATGTCCGCCGTGCCCTGACCGGTCAGCTTGACGACGGGGCGCTGGCTCGCGTTGTTGTACCAGGTGACGTTCGTGCGCAGGAAGATGACGTTGGCAAACGAGAGCGTCATGTTGTTGTTCGCGTCGTAGTCCATCTCGCCGTTGCGGTAGTAGTCGTAGAGATGGGTGGCCGGGTTGTAGACGTAGGTGCTGGTGAAGGGATCGTTGTTGTTTTCCTTGCGCACGATGTTGATCGCGTTCACGTCCGCGCCGTGGTCAAGACCGGCCTGCGTGAACTTGAACGGGTGCATCACGCTGTCGCCGGTGAAGAGCGAATCCACGAGCGTCAGATCCGCGACGGAGTTGTGCGGATTGGCGTGCGAGCGGTCGCCCGTGACGCGGGAGAAGACCTTGTAGTTGTTCATGTAGCCGTCCACGAAGGGGAAGTAGAACGTGCCGCCGTCCTTCTCGACCGGGCCTTTGTAGGCGTCCGGATGCAGGCGCAGGATCCAGCGATCCACGTCCACGTCGACCTCGTTGCCGTTCCAGCCGTTCTGACGGCCATGGAAGAGATAGGCGGAGTCCCACATCTCGCGAATGGAGCACATCGGCACGCGCGCGGAGCGGATCGGGCCGACGCGCGTGGGCAGGTCGCTCAGGAACAGCGCCGCGCCGCGGCTGGAGCCGTCGGTGTGCAGCGGCAGCTCATAGATGATCTCCGCCGAGGACGTGCCGAAGAAAGGCCAGCCCGCCGGATCCATGTCCAGATTCACGAGAATGGGATGATACGAGCCGTACCAAGCCTCGCCCGTCAGCGGGTTGACGCCGTCGATGACGGGGTTCTCCTCGGGGATGGGCAGGGTGATGTTGTCCGTCGCGGTCAGGCCCTTGGTGGGCAGCTCCACATAATACCCTTCGGCCAGCGCGCCCGCGCCCAGCAGAAGCCCGACGGCGAGCAGCGCCGTCAGCAGCAGGGGGATCAAACGATGCAAGGTCAAACACCTCCACGATGAAATGAATTGAAATGATGGATACCAACCAACTCTTCTAATCATAGCGCAAAAGCGCCGTTTTTGCAAGCCCTTAAACGCAAAACGCCGTATTTGCGCCATTCCCGCCCGCGGGACGCGCGGCTTTATGCGGCGCGCAGGCGGGAAGATTTGCAGGATTGAAAACGAAATTATGCACACTGGAGCAGGAAGAAACCCAAAATAAGGGCAAAATGTCGATTGAAAGTTGATAAAAATGCGCGTATAATAGCGTGTAGCTTCATTCTAAGCAGGGGAGGAATCTCGCTTGTCTCTTGAGCTTTCGAGGGTGTGCGGCGCGATCGCGCCGTCGCCGACGCTCAATATCGACGCCAAGGCCAAGGAGCTGCGCGCGGGCGGCCGGGACGTGATCTCGTTCTGCGCGGGCGAGCCGGACTTTGTGACGCCCGCCTACATCCGCGACGCCGCGCACGAGGCGCTCGATCTGGGGCTGACCAAGTACACGCCGTCCTCCGGCACGCCGGAACTGCGCCGCGCGATCTGCGCCAAGCTGCAGCGCGACAACGGCCTCACCTACGCGCCCGCGCAGGTGATCGTCTCCAACGGCGCGAAGTTCTCGCTCTTCGCTTCGCTCAGCGCGCTGCTCAACCCGGGCGACGAGGTGCTGATCCCGACGCCGTGCTGGGTCTCCTACCCGGAGATGACGCGCATCGCGGGCGGCGTGCCCGTGTTCGTGCCGGGCGACGCGCGCAAGGGCTACGTCGCCGAGGCGTGCGACATCGAGCCGTATGTCACCGCGAAGACGAAGGCGCTCATCCTCAACACGCCCAACAACCCCAACGGCTGCGTCTGGAACCGCAAGCAGCTGGAGGACATCGCGCTGCTGGCGGTGTCGCGCGGGTTCTACGTCATCTCCGACGAGATCTACGAGAAGCTCATCTACGACGGGGAGAAGCACGTCTCCATCGCCTCTCTGGGCGAGGAGATCTACGCGCAGACGCTCGTGGTCAACGGCTTCTCGAAGGCGTATGCGATGACGGGCTGGCGCCTTGGCTACACCGCCGGGCCGATGGAGATCATCAAGGCGATGGCCAGCCTGCAAAGCCAAGTGGCCAGCTGCTCCAACTCCATCGCGCAGTACGCCGCCGTGCGCGCGCTGACCGATCCCGCGGGCGACGCAGAGATCGAGAAGATGCGCCTTTGCTACGACGAGCGCAGGCGGCATATCGTAGAGCGGCTGAACGCCATCCCCGGCCTCTCCTGCCCGACGCCCAAGGGCGCGTTCTACGCGATGATGGACGTGAGCGGCGTGCTCGGCGCATACGACGGCGATACCCGCATGGACTGCGCCGCAACCTTCGCCGAGCACCTGCTCGAGCGCGCCGACGTCGCGGTCGTGCCGGGCAACGCGTTTAACGCCGAGGGCGTCTGCCGCATGTCCTACGCGACCTCGATGGAGAACATCGACAAGGGCGTGGATCGCATCGCCGCGTTCGTCGCCGGCTTGAAAAAGCGCGACTGACGCGCAGAAAAAGGAACCCCACGGCGGGCGCGAGCGATCGCGCCCGCTTTAGCCTTCCAAAGCCGCCTTTTCTTCCCCCGGAGGGGGAGAAAAGGAAATCCAATCCTTTCAAATCTCTCTCGACTTTTGAGTCCGATCAAAATGGATTTTGCCGCCGTACAGGAGGGGCGCGGCTTCTCGCGCCCGCTTTTCCTTGACAGCGCGCCGCCTTGGTGCTAGACTGATACCGAAGTACAAGCGACGGGGGAAGGACGCATGTTTGAACTGAAGCTGGAAAAGAACTGGTACGACGCGATCTATCGCCGCAGCTCGGTGCGCAAATTCGCCGCCGCGCCGGATAAGGAGCAGCTTGACCGCCTCGGCGTGCTCTGCCGCAAGGCCAGCTGGCAGGGCGTGACGCTGCGCATGTTCAAGGGGCCGGGCCTCAAGGGCGCGATCCGGGGGACAGACGTCTACGCCGTGATCGTCGCCAAGCGCGGCACACCGATGGAGCTGGAGGGCTACATGGGCGAGGCGCTCGTGCTGGAGGCGACGGCGATGGGGCTGGGCACCTGCTGGCTGGGCGCGGGCTTCTATCCCGACGTCATCCACCGTAACGTGAACCTGCAAAACGACGAGGCCGTCCACTGCGTGATCGCGCTGGGCAAGGTGGACGCGCTGCCGGAGTTTAAGCCCAAGCGCCGGGACGTGCAGGCGGTCTGCGGCCTGACCGAGGGGCAGCTGGGCGAACTGGGCGCGTGGCAGAAGGACGCCGTGCTCGCCGCGCGGCTCGCGCCCAGCGCCATCAACCAGCAGCCGTGGAAGATCGCCGCCGACAAGGCGAGCGTGAGCATCCTCGAGCGGCCCGTGCTCTACGGCAAATTCGCGCCGCTCGACCGGGGCATCTGCATGCTGCACGCCGCCGTCGGCGCGCTGCACGCGGGCCGCGAGGCGGCCTTCAAAAAGGTGGACGGCGGCTACGCGATGCGCGCGTAAGGCCGAAGGTTTCACCGAATATCGGGCAGGCCGCTCGGGGGACTTCCTCTGGGCGGCCCGCCTTTTGCCGTCATATCCAGTGGTTATACGTCGCGATCATCCCCACCAGATTGACGAGCGCGCCCCCACAGAGAATCGGCGCCATCAGGCGATCCAGCGGGTCTTCTTCCCGAAGCAGCAGCAGCGCGCCGCAAAAGAGATAGGGGAGCATATCGACCAGATACCGGTTGCCGAATTGCCAGCCGCCCAGCGTGCGATGGCAGAGGATGACAAACAGGTGGAGCGAGGAGGAGAGGATGAGAAGGACGATCGGCGCGCCCGGGCGGCCCCCGCGCCGGAAGACCCGCCGCAGGCACAGGAGCGCAAAGACGGCCGTCATCGGCGTGATCGCCCAGACCGCCTGAGCGCCGAACGTGTAAAACCGCAGCGCGCCGGTCTGCGCGTCCACCTCGGGGAGCCGAAACAGCTCCCGCAGGTTACCTAAAAAATAGCCGATGTGAAACTGCCCCAGCTCCGCGCGCGTGAACTCCGGCAGATAGTCGTGCCCGAATTCAAGGGGATTGCCAAACCGCGCGGCGTTAAGCCCCATGTAGGCCGCGGCGAGGAGGAGGGGCGCGAGGCCCCAGCGCAGATGCGCCCTGATCCACGCGCCAAAGCGCGTTTCCCCGTCCGCCCGCCTCTGCCAGAGCAGCGCCGCCAGAAACGGGAGATACGCGGCGACCATCGGGCGGCAGCCGATCGCGCAGGCCCAGCAGGCGAGGGACGCGCCGCCCCTGCCGCAGAGCGCGTAGTAGACAGACATCAGCGACAGGGCGAAGCACATCGCCTGCGCCATGTGCCACACCCACCCTTGCAGGCAGAGGTTCAAGAACCCGTTCCCCGCCAGCAGGAAGAGCGCCCACACGCCCTCGCAGCGCCTGTCCCGCCGGATGGCGCGATACAGCCGCAGCGCGTAGACCGCGCTCACCGCCGCCAGAGCCAGCGTGATGAAGTGGTCGGGCGTGTGAACGCCCCAAATCAGACAAAGCGGCAGCAGCACGAAGGACGGGAACGGCGGAAAGCTGACGTAATATCTCCCGTGATAGACGGCCAGCTCGAGCCATGGGACATCCTGCCCTAAGTCGAGACGTCCGGAAAGCCATGCCTGCGCCTGCAGGGCGTAGGTGTTGTAAGGGTTGTCCTTCGTGGGCCACATCCCGGTGAACGCCATGCCGACCCCGCAGAGCGCGGCGACGCTCAGAAGGACGGGCGCGTCCTCCCTCAGCTCCCGAAGGAGCGCTTTGACGGTTTTCATGCCCTCGTCCGCGCCGTGACAGCTTCCATGCGCGCCTGCCTCCCTTCACCCTTATAGACGCGCACAGGGGGCAAACCTCACGGCTTTTTCTTTTTTTCGCCTTTTTGCCGGGCGGCGGCTCAGTATAACCCTTCCAAAGCTGGGCATGGTATGTTTTGCGGCGCTGCGAGCTGCAAGGAGGAAGGGCCATGCTCACGGGTTTTTTAAGGACGGTCATCCTGTTTCTCGTCACGGCGGTGGTCGTGCGGCTGATGGGCAAGCGGCAGCTCGCCCAGCTGCAGCCCTACGAGGTGGTCGTCACGCTGATGATCTCCGATCTGGCCACCCAGCCGATGAGCGACGTGGAGATGCCGCTGCTCGGCGGCGTCGTCTCCATCGTGACGCTGCTGCTGATGCATAGCCTGTTTACGGCGCTCTCGTATGGCAGCGTGTCCCTGCGGCGGCTCATCTGCGGCAGGCCGAGCGTGCTGGTGCGCGGCGGCAAGCTCTGTGAAAAGGAGATGTCGCGCATCTGCTTCGACCTCTCCGACCTCCTGGAGGGCATCCGCTCGCAGGGCGTTTTGTCCCTGCATGAGACGGGCAGCGTGATACTGGAGACCAACGGCGCGCTGAGCGTGTTTCCCTCGGCGGAAAATCGCCCGGCCACGCGCGGGGAGATGGGTCTGCCCAAGGCGTATGACGGCATCCCGCTGACGCTGATCCTCGATGGGAAGCTGCAAAAGCGCGAGATGCGCATCGCGAACCTCGACGAGGGCTGGCTGCGGCGCGTGTTGCAGGCGCACGGCGTGCAGCGCGACGCGGACGTGCTGATCGCCGCACTCGACACGCGGGGCGCGCTGCTCGTGCAGGAAAAGGGCGACGCGGGGCGGCTGCTGACGATCGACGCGCTCGATCCCAAAAAGGTGGTGTGGTGATGCGCGGAAAGCTGACGATCATCGTCGCGGTGCTGCTGGCGATGGGACTGCTTTGCGGCGCGGAGCAGGCGTGCGTGTCGCGCGCGACGGACGGGGCCATCGCCGGGGCTAGGGACGTGACGCGCCTGCTGCAGGCGGGGGAGCTGGAAGACGCGCTCGCGCAGGCGAGGGAGCTGGACGCGCGCTGGGACGAGCAGGCGAGCCTGCTCGAGATGTTCGTCAACCACAGGGCGACGGACGACGTGCGCTACGCCTTCTCCCGGCTGATCGCCGCGATCGAGGGCGGGGATCGCGAGGCGGCGCTCATCTACGCGGCGGAGCTGGAGGGCGGCGTCGAGCATGTATTTGAGCGGCAGGCGCTGCTCATCCAGAATGTGTTGTAATACTTTTCTCAGATAAAACCATTTTACTAGTGCGAAGCACAGGATGGGGTCTGGGGACAATGTCCCCAGACAGGGTTTGGGGCGGTAGCCCCAACGTTCCCCGACGCGTAGCGCCTACAAATAGTAGCCCGGAAGCGAAGCGATCCCGGGCGGGTCGTTCATAAAAAGTCGCGCACTCCTGCTTTTGCTCGTCCCGCGTAACCCAATGACAGAATGATAGATACTTGATCTGAGAATAGGCCTTGTTTGAAAAATAGTGAAGCATAGTGCTATTTCAACAAAACGGAAATAGCACCAATGTAAACGAAAGCA
>CANRLC010000044.1 GCA_947631405.1 uncultured Clostridia bacterium
TTTTTTCATCCCGTGTATTTTTTTCGGTTCTCTCCTCTTTTCCTATTGACTTTTTATTTGCAGGCTTGCGATTCCCCACGCTCCGCCTCGCTGCTTCGGCCACTGGCCGCGCTCGGCTTCGGTGCCAAACCCTGTCTGGGGACATTGTCCCCAGACCCCATCCTATGATATAAAAGTTTTGTCTAAGAAAAGGTTTACGCCTCGTCGTCCGCCTTGCCCATCTCGCGCAGCGCGGCGTCCGGCACGACGTGGCGCATGAATTCCGTGGGCGAGATGCCCACCCACGTCTTGAACAGCTTGGAGAAGCGGTACGGGTCGGCGACGCCGACCTTCGCCCCGGCCTGCGCGATGGTCGCGCCCGGCTCGCGCAGCAGCGCCTTGGCGCGCTCCATCTTGCAGCGCTGCACATAGCGCAGCGGCGGCAGGCCCACCTCTGCCACGAAGCGCTTGCGGAACGTCTCCACCGGCAGCCGGGCGATCTCGGCCATCTGCGGCAGGGTCAGGTTGTCGCGGTAGTCGCTCGCGCGCAGCGCGTCGATCACGCGCGTGATCTCGCGCGAGAGCGAGCAGACCAGCGCCACGGGCTGCCCCCAGTGGCTGGCGAGCATGCCGTAGAGCAGGTGCTGCTGCTGGTCGGTCGCCGCGGCGGTGCCGCTGTGGCGCGCGGTCACCTGCGCGAGCTGCTTGGCGAGCACCATCTGCCCGAGCGTCGCGCGCTGGCGCAGCGGCATGTCCAGCAGCGCGCCCATCCGGCGCACGACCATCGCCGCGTGCTCGCCTGCGAGCGCGAACCACAGGCAGCGCGCGTGGGATTCGACGAGCATCGTCGCCTCGCCGCCGGCGGAGGGGAGGACGCACGTCTCGTCCGCCGCGAGGCGCAGCCTCTGGCCGCGCCAGCGCAGCTCCGCCTCGCCCTCTTCGATGGCCAGCCAGACCCAGCGGCCGTGCGTGTTCAGCGGGTGCAGCCCCTTGCCGAGCGTCGCGCCGCCCGCCGCGCGCACCCACGCGCCGCTGGCCCGGGTCAGAGCGCCGGGCTTTTGCGTCCCCTCGAGGACGTCCTGCGCGCCGCCTGAAAACAGATACGAGTCCATCAGCGTACACCCCTTCGATCAGCCTCGCGCGAGCGACGGCGCGTCCGGGTCGGCCTTGGCGAAATCGAAGATCAGCTCCTGACCGTCCGGCAGCGGGATGCGGCGCGTATCGATGGCCCCATACGGCTCGATGACGACGCGCTCCGCCGCGCGAACGGCCTCCCCGGTCAGCCCCGCGGTGAACGCCTCCAGCGCGGCGCGCGGATACGGAACCGACTCGTGGGCGCAGAGCGCACGCTCAAAGGGCAGCGACAGCAGACGCCGCAGCGTCACGGCCTGCTCCTGCACGGGCAGCGCCTCCGGGAAGAAGAGCCAAGTGCAGGGGTTCCACGCGTCCCCGGTGAGCAGCAGGCGCCGCTCCGGCACCCAGACCGCCGCCGAGCCGGGCGTGTGCCCCGGCGCGTGCAGCACGATGGCGGTCAGCCCGCCCAGATCGATCGGCCCCTCGGAGAGGGGAAGGATCTCGGGCATGGGCGCGGAGAGAAAATCGCCCTGCGGCGCAAGGCCGCGCGAGGCCGCCTGAGAGAGCACGCGCTCGCGCTGCGCCTTCCCCGTGTAGACGGGCAGCAGCGGCGCATCCTGCTCAAAGAGCAGCGCCTGCGAAAACCATCTCGCGCCCAGCGCGTGATCGTGGTGGGCGTGGGTGAGCAGCAGGGTGACCGGCCTGCCCTTCGCGAACACGCCCGGCAGAAAAGCGGCGTCATCCAGCCCGTAGCCCGCGTCCACGAGCAGCGCGCGGTCTTTTCCGACGAGCAGCGTCATGCACACGCCCATCGCGTCTTCGATGTGAAAGACGCCCGGCGCGGCCTCATCGACCGAGAACTTCAATTTTTCCGCCTCCCCGCAAAAAGGTTTAATCTTCTCATTTCGACGCAAAGCCGCTTGAATCCTTTCAAGCGCGCCCAAAAATCCGCATCGCAGCAAAGCGGGGCAGGCAGCGCAAAAATTGGGGAATTTTTTGCGCCTTGCGGGCAAAAGCCGCTTGCCCGGCGCGCCCGTTTGTGCTAGGATAAATGGGAAGAATAACACAGGCCCACCCGGGCCGAGGCGGCGCGCAAGGCGCGCGGGAAGGATGGAACACATGGCATCGGCCGAACGCAAGGACACCCAACGCATGAGCCGCGACGAGGCGCGCGCACGCGCGAAGGCGCTGGTCTCGCAGATGACGCTGGAGGAGAAGACCGCGCAGCTGCGCTTCAACGCGCCCGCCATCGAGCGGCTGGGCGTTCCCGCTTACAACTGGTGGAACGAGGCGCTGCACGGCGTGGCGCGCGCGGGCACGGCGACCGTGTTCCCGCAGGCCATCGCGCTGGCGGCGATCTTCGACGAGGAATTCCACGGCGAGGTCGCTTCGGTGATCGCCGAGGAGGCGCGCGCAAAGTACAACGCGCAGTCCGCCCACGGCGACCGCGACATCTACAAGGGCCTCACGCTCTGGAGCCCGAACATCAACATCTTCCGCGACCCGCGCTGGGGACGCGGACAGGAGACCTACGGCGAGGATCCGTACCTGACCTCCCGGCTGGGCGTGCGCTTCATCCGCGGGCTGCAGGGCGAGGGCAAGTACCTGAAGACCGCCGCGTGCGCCAAGCACTTTGCGGTACACTCCGGCCCGGAGAGCGAGCGCCATGGCTTCGACGCGCAGATCAGCCCGAAGGATCTGCGCGAGACCTACCTGCCCGCGTTCGAGGCGGCGGTCAAGGAGGGCGAGGTCGAGTCGGTCATGGGCGCGTATAACCGCGTCAACGGCGAGCCGGCCTGCGCCTCCCCGGCGCTTCAGGACATCCTGCGCGGGGAGTGGGGCTTTGAGGGCCACTTCGTGAGCGACTGCGGCGCGATCAACGACATCCACCTGCATCACCACGTCACCTCTTCCCCGGCGGAGTCGGCGGCGCTGGCGATCGGCGCGGGCTGCGACGTCAACTGCGGCACGGCCTACGTCAGCCTGACGCTCGCGCTGGAAAAGGGCATGGTGACCGAGGAGCAGATCACCCGCGCCTGCGAGCGGCTCTTCACCACGCGCTACCTGCTGGGCATGTTCGCGGACGACTGCGAATACGACGCCATCCCGTACACCGCGTGCGACACGAAGGAGGGCGACGCGCTCGCCCTGCGCGCGGCCGAAAAGGCGATGGTGCTCCTGCGCAACGACGGCGTGCTGCCGCTGTCGCAGCGGGTGCGCACGCTCGCCGTCGTCGGCCCGAACGCCGACAGCGTGACCGCTTTGGAGGGCAACTACAACGGCACGTCCAGCCGCTATGTGACGCTGCTCGCAGGGCTGCGCGCGGCGTGCGAGGCGCGCGGCATCCGCGTGCTCTACAGCGAGGGCTGCCACCTGTTCAAGGAGCACGTCTCCGGGCTGGGCGGCAAGGACGACCGCATCGCCGAGGCCGTCTCCTGCGCGGAGAATGCGGACGTCGTGATCGCCTGCGTGGGCCTCGACGGCTCGCTGGAGGGCGAGGAGGGCGACGCCTACAACGCCGCCGCCGCGGGCGACAAGCTCGACCTGCGCGTGCCGCAAAGCCAGCGCACGCTGCTCGCCGCGCTCGAGGCGACGGGCAAGCCGATGGTCACCGTGCTGTGCGGCGGCTCGGCGCTCAACGTGCCGGAGGGCAATGCGCAGCTGATGGCGTGGTATCCCGGGCAGGCGGGCGGCACGGCGCTCGCGCGCATCCTCTTCGGCGAGGTCTCCCCGTCCGGCAAGCTGCCCGTGACCTTCTACGAGGACACGGACGACCTGCCCGCGTTCTCCGACTATGCGATGGCGGGCCGCACCTACCGCTACTATGCGGGCAAGCCGCTCTATCCCTTCGGCTTTGGCCTGAGCTACACGCGCTTCACGGCGGGCGACGCGCGCGTGGACGCGGCGGCGCGCGCCGCCGAGGCGACCGTGACCAACGCGGGAGACCGCGACGGCGAGACGGTGGTGCAGGTTTACGTCCGCGCGAAGGATTCGGCCGACGCCGAGCCGAACGCGCATCTGGCGGGCTTCGCGCGCGTGGCGCTGCGCGCGGGCGAGAGCAAGCGCGTGCGCGTGACGCTGGGGGAAAACGCCTTCACCGTCGTCACCGACGCGGGCGAGCGCGTGACGCCGGGCGGGCGCTACGACGTGTACGTCGGCCTCTCCCAGCCGGACGAGCGCTCCTGCGAGCTGCTGGGCGCGCGGCCCGAGCATCTCGAGATCGCGCTGCCGCGCGGTTGACAACCGCCGCGCCGGGTGGTATAATGCGCATGTTTGTGAGGTTGCCGGGCGGCCGCGCGCCGCAAGGCGTGAGGAAAGTCCGAGCTCCACAGGGCAGGGTGCCGGGTAACGCCCGGCGGGGGCGACCCCAGGGAAAGTGCAACAGAGAGATACCGCGCGCCTTTGGCGCGTAAGGGTGGAAAGGCGAGGTAAAAGCTCACCCGCGGCTTGGCGACTTGTCCGCGATGTAAACCCCACTCGGAGCAAGAAACGAAAGAGCGTTTGAGGCGGCCCGCCGATGCTCTCAGGATTTCGCTAGAACCCATCGGCAACGATGGGACCAGATAGATGACCGCCGAACACAGAACTCGGCTTACAGGCAACGCTCACAACGCCATAACGCAACGCGCCGCCGGGGAGAGGAAATCTCCTCGGCGGCGCGTTTACTATGCTTTTATACTTCCCTCAGATAAAACCATCATATGGTGCGAAGCACAGGATGGGGTCTGGGGACAATGTCCCCAGACAGGGTTTGGGGCGGTAGCCCCAACATTCCCCGGCGCGTAGCGCCCATAGATCAGTAGCCCGGTAGCGAAGCGATCCCGGGCGGGTTCATCATGAAAAATCGCGTTATTCTGCTTATGCTTGCCCGGAGAACCCGATAACAGAGAGCGTAGTTCATTTCATCTGAGAATAACATTACCTCGCCACGGCCTGCTGCGCCTTCTGGTAGAGCTGGCCCTCCGTCTCGTCGTCGCGCACGCGGCGGGCGGCGATGAGGCGGCGGTCGGTCTCGTCGCCCACGCAGGTGACCAGCAGAAGCAGCTGATCCTCGGCGCTCACGTCGATGGTGCAGGTGTGCTCCGACAGCGCGCGCAGCACCGCGATGATCTCCTCCCGCGCGCTGCCGGTGGTAGAGGGCAGCGCGTAGTAGCGGGAGTAGTTGCGCGCGGCGGGATCGACGCTGACCTCGGCGACGGCGAAGATGACGAAGCGGCCGTCCTCGTACATCGTGTCGAAGGTGATGAAGGGGTTGTTGCGGTAAAAGCCGATGTCCTCATAATCCCGCAGGCAGCCGAACATCGCGCCGGTTTTCATGTTGTGGCCGTAGAGGATGAGCGCGCTCGGGCGGGTGGAAAGGTCGCACTGCTCGTCCAGAAAGATCGCGCCGTTCGCGTTGTGATAGCCGCGGTAGTCGCGGCGCAAATAATAGGAATTGTCCCGCTGCACCACCGCCTCGCCGAGCAGACCCTCGAGCGAGAGCCAGCCGACGATGTCCGGATTCTGCCGTTGCAGCGTGCGGAAGCGCTCGCGCACGACGAGGTACGGGTTGAGCGGATAGGGCGCGTTGGCGCGCGGGTCGGGCGATGGGGCGGGGGTGGCGTCGGCGCCCGGCGCGGGCGTCTCCGTCTGCGAGGCGAGCAGATACAGCCCGCGCAGCTCCTCGCCCTGCTGTTGGGTGCGGCGGTAGTCGCGCCCATAGGAGAGCAGCTTGCCGCCCGTGTAGAGCATCACCGCGAGGCAGAGGGCGAGCACCGCCGGCCGCCAGAGCGCCCGCCATGGGATGCGGTGCGCGCGCGCGACGCGGTAACGGCGCGGCGGCCTGCGCCGCCTGCGCCTGTGCCGTTGGGTCAAGGGCCGTCGCCTCCTCGCCAAAGAGAGGGCCGCCGCGAAGGGGTTGCGTGCCGTTCGCGGCGGCTGTTGGGGTTATTTCGTCGCGTCGCGCTTCCTGCGCTTCTTGCGCGTGGCCAGCACGAGGATCGCCGTGACCAGCGCGGCGAGGGCGAGCGCTGCCCAGAGGATGGGCTGCGCCTCGTCGCCGGTCATCGGCACGTCGGTCAGGCGCAGGGTGGCGAAGGCCGAGGTGACGCTGCGGCCGGACATGTCCGTCACGATCACATGGAACTGCCAGCCGTTCATGTCCGCCGAGGCGAGCGTCTCGAGGGTGATCTCGTCGCCCTCCATCCAGTCCACCCAGTCGCCGTACTTCCAGTTGCCCGTCTCGTCGAGCAGATGCTTTCCGTCCTTGTCGTAGAGCGGCTTGCGCACCTGCCACTGATAGGAATAGGGCAGAGTGCCGCCGCGCACGCTCACAGAGAAGCTGGCCGTGCCGCCGGTGACGGTGCTAAAGTCCGCGGGCTGCTTGACGATTTGCAGGATGTCGTCGTCCAGCTTGATCTCCACATAGTCGTTAAAGGCGTTCACGTCATGCTGGCAGCCGTTATAGATTTCGCTGCCGTCATGGCTGTGGTTCGTCGTGGCGGTGCCGTGCCTGCGCGCCTCGTCGTGGTCGATGTGCAGGTCGAGCAGCAGCGTGTTCACGTTGTGCCCGGCGACGATGGCATCGAGCGGCAGGGTCACGGTGTAGGCCTCGCCGGCGTTCAGGTCGCCGAAGTCGCACACGAACCACACGTCGTCGTAGCTGTAGTCGCCGTAGGCGTACAGCACCACGCACTTGGGTTCGCTGTCCTCGTGGGCGACGTTGTGCGCGGTCAGCTGCACCATCTCCATCCCGTCCGACGGGCGGATGTAGTGGCGCATATCGAGCGTCAGATCCTCCGCGGCCGTGTCGAGGTCGATCTCGTCAAAGGCGATGGAGGCGTTGTAGTGCGGCGGCGCGCTCGGCGCTTCCCGCCCGAGCAGCGTGTCGATCAGCGAGAGGCTGCCGGTCTGCGGCGCTTCGTCCGCGTAGTGTACCGCTGCGAGGCCGTTATCCAGCCGCGTGATCGCAACCTCTCGGGTGTCCCGCAGGGCGTTGGCCCCGTTGCGCGCGGCGTTGCGCGCGGCGCGCATCTCGTTGCCCTCCAGATCGACGGCCCACGCGTTGGGCGAGCGAAGCTGCTTGATCTTGAAGCGAATCCGGTGCGTGCCCTTCCACGTCGCGCCGATGAGGATGGGCGACTCGAGCGTGGCCATATCCAGCGGCATGAGGGAGTTCGTGGACAGGTAGGTGGATTCGACGTCCCACTTGCTTGGCAGGACACTGGGGTCGGCGGGCCGGTTGGGCGTCGCCTCCACGACGGCCCATTCGGCGCGCTTTTGGGTCTTGTCGTTACCGGTGACGGAGACGACCTTTTCGCCCGTCTCCGTGCGGGCGTTGCCGTCCGCGAGGCCGGTGTAGGTGACGAAGCTGTCCGCGGGGGAGGACAGGTTGGCGTCGATAGTCTCCATCAGCGCTTCGTTGCCGTTATCGTCCACGTCGTAGACCTCCAGTGTGAACCCGGAGATCGGTACGTTGCCGTTGTTGCGGATGAGCATCAGAATGTCGTCGTAAGCGCCCTGATGTACCGCGCCCTCGGCAAAGTCGGCGCTGAGGAATTCGACGCCCATCGTGTACTGCGGCTCGAACTTGAAGAAGTCGAGCGTGGTCGTCCACTTGGTGGTGCTCACGCCGGTGCCCTCGATCTCCTCGGTGGACTTGCCCTCCAGCGCGAAGTAACACGCCCCTTCCTCGGTCATGAAGGGCCTTGTGGGCGGCGTATCCTCGTCGGTGTCGATCTCGGCGAGGGTCATGGGGGAGAAGAGCACGCCGGAGGCCTTCTCGTAGACCATGGACTTGATCGAGTAGCACGGCCCCTTTTCGCCGTTTTCCAGATCGGCGGGCGTGTGGGAGGCGGGCCAGTAGAAGATGATGCTCCCGCCCGCGTCCACGCAGTTCAGATCGGCGGGGGGAACGGAGACATCGTAATCCGTCAGCACGCCGTCCGAGAGGCGCACCGAGTCGAGGTATGTATTCCCGCTCTGATCGCCGTAGAAGAAGAAGGCGACATCGCTGTTCGGGTCGGCGTTCCACGGGGTGACGTGCCCGAGCACGCCCGTGCCCTCGCGGCCAATCAGGCTGTCGAGACTCGCCGGGCTGAGCGGAGTCCAATCCATGACATAATCGTTATTCGCGTCCTGCTCGCTGTAGAGGACGAGCTGCGCGTTGTCGTTGTCCTTAAACCCGCGCGTTTCAATCCAGCTGATATTCACGTCGGTATTGGAGCCGGGGAAGGGCAGGAGACCCTGCGTCAGCGTCTTGCCGGTCGGCATCCATGTGAGGACGCCGTCCGCGTCGCGCTTCTCCCAGTTTTCCCGCGCCATGTACAGGAACTTCATGGTGACGCCCCTGAAGACCTGATCCATCTCGTCGTCCTTGTACTGGGAGCTGAGCACGGTGTTCCACTTGTCCTCATCGTTGACCCTGCTCCTGTAGCGCAGCGACGGCCCGTCGTCCTGATTGTCCTTGTTCCCTGCGTTGCGGGGCTGGAACATCACAGCGGCGGTGTAGACGCCTGCGTTGCAGTTGAGCGCCTGCATCGGGGAGGTGCCGAACGACTTGTTTTCATACGCCGCGGTGATCTCCGGACCTTCGTACTGGTCCGGGGTGTAGTAGATCATCCTGCTGACGCTCTTGGTGCAGGAGAGATTCGTCTCGTTGCCCTCGACGTTGGAGGTAACCATCGAGAGACGTCCGGTCTCATTGTCGATGCGGGTGGCGACGAAAACTGTGGTGTAGATGTCGCCGCCCTGTTGCTTGGCCGCCACCTTCATGCTGCTCGTCTCGTCGCCGAGTTCCATCTGCACGTCGTTGAGTTCCGTGCTGGAGAGCACGCACACGACGGCGCTCATGCCGTCATAGGACGCGCCGGCGTTGCCGGGGACGCGGTTGTAGTCCGCGACGCTCGTCACCGCGAAATCATAGTCGTATGGCGCGTTGTTGTAGTCCGCTGCGCGCGTGTCGTTGGTTTCGGCGTCCGCATTCCACGTCTTCCCGTCGTTGATGCGCGCATACGACGGCTGCTCGTCGAAGGTAAATACCGTCGGCGATTTCGCATCGAGGTCGATGTAGCTCAGGCGCGGCTTGTCGTCTTCATTGGGCACGAGGAAGAACGCATAGGTATGCACGGCGGAGGCGTCGTCATTCGGGGTTCTGCTCGGGTTTTTGTACTTGCCGCCGCTGATGCGCGCATAGGAGACCCTGCCGCCGAGCACCTCGAGGCCCTTGAGGATGGGGGTGGTGGTATCGACGAGCAGATCGGAATTGTAGACCGTCGGGAGGGAGGTGTAGTCTTGCGTTTCCTCCGCCTCCGCTTCCTCGGCCCGCGCCGCCCTGAGCGCCGGATTTGCCAAGGACAGCTGCGGCATCCCGGCCTCTTTTCGGAGTTTCTGCTCGTAACCCCGCATCCCGGGGGCGAAGTCGAGATCGATGTCGTTGGGCCAGGTGCTGAAGAAGACGAAGTTCTTTTCCAGCTCCTTGGGCAGGAGGTCGAAGCGCACCCTGAGGATGACGAACTTGAGCAGGATGTATAGCCCGCCGCCAAAGGAGATGGTGAAGTGCGGGTTTTGCAGCTTATAGGGCGGGCTTACCTTGTCCGTGCCGTTGGTGTAATAGGCGACGTTGAAGGCGAGGTAGATGTAGCCGTGTATGCTGACCTCGGCGAAGCCGTGAAGGCCGATGCCGCCAAATAGCTCGCCCTGCACCTTGAGCATGAAGTTGATGATATTGTTGCTGGACACGCTGCGCATCTTGCCGTCCAGATCGTAGGCGTCCACGGTGCTGTTGATGTTGTCTTTCGTCTTCCAGTGGAGATCCTGCGCGAGGCCCCACGAGTAGAGGATGGTGGCCTCGATCGACCACCCCAGGCCCCAGAAGAAGACCGGATACTGCGTGCTCCACTCGCCCGCCCACGAGATCTGCATGCCGGCGCTGGCGCTGGCGTTGAGGACGGCCAACGTGCCCTTTTCCGGATCCTCGCCGAGGTTTTGAATCGTGCCGACAAAGCCTCCGATGGGTTCAAACTGAACCGAATGGTTGAGAACCTTGCCGGGATAGGACAGATCATCCCCCTTGTTTGGGCTGAATACCGTTTTCATGTTCTCCCATTTTTCGCCGAACCTATCCCAAACCTTGCCGCAGAAGAACTGCCACAGCCTGCCGTGCTTCGCGCCGCCGGTCTCGGAGTTTTCCTCCGTCGGCCGCTCCGGCCCGCCCTCGGTGTTTTCTACCGGCGGCTCCTGCTCTGGTCTGGCGGGCCACTGCTTGTTCCAGTGGAGCGCCGGAACCCAGTAGTCGCCCGGAAACTCAAAGCCGAGCGTGGCGGAGATGGAGCCGTGCGGCACGAAGGTGACGGAGACCCTCGGGATGTTGAGGGGCATGTCCAGCCCGAACGACGGGGCGGTGTTCGTCGTGCCGGGGAAGATCGAAAAGTCGTAGGGGAGGGCGCAGTTGAAGAGGATGCTGGTGTTGATGTCGAAGGGCTTCATCGTGCCGTCATACGGCGCGGGAAGCTGCCCGGCCTCGATATCGACGTTGAGCGCCTGCACGAGGGCGTTATCCCCGGCGTGCGCGGCATCCTCATAGACGAGGTAGATGGGCTGGCCGGGCAGGAACATGTGGCCGAAAGGCCCCTTGATCTCGGCGGTGGCGTACCCGTCCTCCGACGGCGTCAGCGAGAGGGCGGCGGTCTCCTTCACCGCGTATTGCCCATCGCCGTCCTTTTCCTCGGCGCTGGTGTAGCGCAGGCGCACGGCGCCGGTGTCCGTATCCGCGTTGCCGATCTTCACAAAGCAGCGGTGCGTGATGTCGCTGCCCGCGGCGTAATAGAAGGTGGCGATGTTCTGCGTGACGTCCTGCGAGTTGTAGCTGACGGAGGCGACATACGGCTCGCCCACGTCCGGCGCGAGGTGATACTGATAGGAGGTGCCGCGGTCGATGTACACGTTCCACAGATACGCGCCCTGATGGCCGGGCTGAGTGTCGCCCTGCGCGCCGCGCACGAGCGTGCCGGTGCCGGACGGGTACTCGATGTAGAGGTTGAGCTTGTCCAGCACGTCGAGCGTGAAGTTGCCGGGGATGTCGAACACGGCCGCGCCGTTCTCGTCGGTGACGGCCTCCACGAAGGTGTGCGGGCCATCCTCGTACATCTTGTCCACGTCGATGGCGCGCACGGTCATGCCGACGATCGGCGCGCCGTTCTCGTCGCGCGCCTCCACGGCAAACTGGTTGTCGTCGATGACCGTCACGGTCGCGTCCTGCTGGCGGTCGGCGTAGGCGGTGGTGACGGGGGAGAGGCGCTGCAAAAGCGAGGGCGCGCTCTTGAGGCCGAGATCGGCGGTGGAGACGGTGAAGAACTGGGGCGCGCTGCTCGACTTCAGCTCCGCGTAGAGATCGCGAAGCTGCCAATCGCCGCTGCGCGCGCCCTGCACGCCCTCGCTCCTCGGGGTGAAGGTGACGAAGCTGCCGTCGTTGGCGGCGCTCACCTGCACGTCCATCGTGCCGTCGTTGCGGATGGCCTGCTCGGAGTTTTCGAGGTTTTCCTCCCAGGAGGCGCGCTTCTGGCTGATCTCCGCGCGCGTCGCGGCGATGCGATCCTGCGCCTTTTTGACGCGGCTGGAGTAGCCCGCGCGCTGGGAGAAGGTGTAATACTCCGTATCCCACACGCGATCGGCGGCGGTGTGGATGGCGTCCACGCTCTCCTCCAGCGCGTCGAGGCAGCCGGTGATCTCGTCCTTGATCTTGTGCAGGTTAAACATGAAGGCGTCCAGCGTGGCGAGCTTGTACTGCTCCACGTCCGGCTGCGGCCCGACCTTGGCGATGGCGTCGATCAGCATCTCGATCGTGTTGCTGAGCGGCTCGATCTGCGCGTATTGCAGATAGTACAGATAGCCGATCGTCTGCTCGAGGTTAAAGCTGTCCGAGTAGGCCATGCCGTCGTGGTAGTCGTCCATGCTTTCCAGATCGTACTCCGCGCTGAGGCGATCCAGCTCCTGCTGGCTGAGCAGCAGGCTGTTGCCGGCCTCGGCGACGGCTTCGACGGGCACGCACTGCACGAGCAGCGCCAACACGAGGATGCGCGCGATGAGCTTTTTGAGCATTTTTTCTTTCCCCCTTGATCAGGCGCGTTCGGCCGTCTTCCGCTTCCTGCGCGTGGCCAGCACGAGGAACGCCGTGAGCAGCGCGGCGAGGGCGAGCGCCGCCCAGAGGACGGGCTGCGCGTCGTCGCCGGTCATCGGCACGTCGGTCAGGCGCAGGGTGGCGAAGGCCGAGGTGACGCTGCGGCCGTACATGTCCGTCACGATCACATGGAACTGCCAGCCGTTCATATCCGCCGAGGCGAGCGTCTCGAGGGTGATCTCGTCGCCCTCCATCCAGTCCGCCCAGTCGCCGTACTTCCAGTTGCCCGTCTCGTCGAGCAGGTGTTTTCCGTCCTTGTCGTAGAGCGGCTTGCGCACCTGCCACTGATAGGTGTAGGGCACGGAGCCGCCGCGCACGCTCACAGAGAAAGAGGCCGTGCCGCCGGTGACGGTGCTAAAGTCCGCGGGCTGCTTGACGATTTGCAGGATGTCGTCGTCCAGCTTGATCTCCACATAGTCGTTAAAGACGTTCACGTCGTGGATGCAGCCGTTGGCGATTTCGCTGCCGTCGTGGCTGTGGTTTAGCGTCGTAGCGGTGCCGTGCTTGCGCGCCTCGTCGTGGTCGATGTGCAGGTCGAGCAGCAGCGTGTTCACGTTGTGCCCGGAGAGGATGGCGTTAAGCGGCAGGGTCACGGTATAGGACTCGCCCGCGTTCAGGTCGCCAAAGTCGCACACGAACCACGCGTCGTCGTAGCTGTAGTCGCCGTAGGCGTACAGCACCACGCACTTGGGTTCGTCGTCCTCATGGGCGGCGTTGTGCGCGGTCAGCTGCACCATCTCCATCCCGTCGGTGGGGCGGATGTAGTGGCGCATGCTAAGCGTCAGCTCCTCCGCGTCCGTGTCGAGGTCGATCTCGTCGAAGGCGATGGAGGCGTTGTAGTGCGGCGGCGCGCTCGGCGCTTCCCGCCCGAGCAGCGTGTCCAGAAGCGAGAGGCCGCCGGTCTGCGGCTCTTCGTCCGCGTAGTGCAGCGCGGTGAGGCCGTTATCCAGCCGCGTGATCGCGACCTCGCGGGTGTCCCGCAGGGCGTTGGCCCCGTTGCGCGCGGCGTTGCGCGCGGCGCGCATCTCGTTGCCCTCCAGATCGACGGCCCACGCGTTGGTCGAGCGAAGCTGCTTGATCTTGAAGCGGATCGTGTGCGTGCCCTTCCAGTTCGCGCCGATGAGGATCGGAGCCTGCAGCGAGGTCGTATCCAGCGGGATGAGCGACTTCGTCGTCAGGTAGGTGGATTCCGTATCCCAGCCGGTGGGCAGGGCGTTGGCCGAGGGCGCGCCGCCGCCGGGATAGACGGGCGTCGCCTCCATGACGGCCCATTCGCCGCGCCTTCTGGCCTTTCCGTTGCCGGTGACGGAGACGACCTTTTCGCCCGTCTCCGTGCGGGCATTGCCGTCCGCGAGGCCGGTGTAGGTGACGGTGCTGTCCTCGGGGTCGATCAGGTCGATGTCGATGGTCTCCATCAGCGCTTCGTTGCCGTCCTTGTCCACGTCGTAGACCTCCAGAAGGAGGCCGGAGATCGGCACGTTGCCGTTGTTGCGCATGAGCATCATGATGTCGTCGTATGCGCCCGGGCGCACCGCGCCGTCGACGAAGTCGGCGCTGAGGAATTCGACGCCCATCGTGTACTGCGGCTCGAACTTGTAGAAGTCGAGCGTGGTCGATCCCGTGCCGGTGCTCACGCCGGTCTCGCTGTCCGACTCGACGGAGGTGCGCGTCAGCGCGAAGTAGCACATCCCCTCCTCGGTCATGAAGGTCTTGGAGGGCGGCGTGTCCCGGCCGGCGGCGATCTCGGCGATGGAGACGGGGGCAAAGAGCACGCCGGAGTTCTTCTCGTAGACCATGGTCTTGATCGAGAAGCTCGGCCCCGTTTCGCCGTTTTCCAGCTCGACGGGCGTTTGCGTGGTGGGCCAGTAGAAGATGATGCTCTCGCCCGCGTCCACGCAGCCCACGTCGGCGGCGGGAACGGAGATGCCGTAATCCGTCAGCACGCCGTCCGTGAGGCGCAGCGAGTCGAGATAGGACTGCCCCTCCTCATCGGCGTAGAAGAAGAAGGCTTCCTCGGTTTCCGGGTCGGCGTTCCACGGGGTGATGTGGCCGACGATGCCCAGGCCCTTGCGGTCGATCAGGGTATCGAGGCTCGTCGGGTTGAGCGGCACCCATTCGACCGCGCCCAGCGGCCATCCGGCGTAGTCGGATGGGATGGCGTTCTCCTTCGACTCGTAGAAGCGATAGAACTGCATCTCGTCGCTTTCCTCAAACCTGCGCATCTCGAGCCAGCTGACCTGCGGGCCGAAGTCCTCCGTGTTCAGCCACATGTCCTGGAAGCCGGAGGTATCGACCTCGAAGGGGAGGACGGAGAAGGAGACCGTCGGCCCGAGGGCCATGCTCACGGCGTTGCCGCTTGAATCCTGTTTCTTCCAGTTCTCCTGAGGCTGATACACGTCGCACAGCCTGAACTGCGTCAGCCGATCCCTCGCCAGCGCCTGCTTCGCCGCGGAGTCGCTCTCATATCTGTAGGTGTCCTCCAGAAGGGTGGACAGCCACATCTCCTGCCCCACATAGGAGCGATAGCGCAGGACGTGCCTGTCGTATGTGTAGTTGTTGTTTCTGTCGCTGTCGGGGCGGAAGGTCACGATCGCCTCGTAGACGTTGGCGTTGACCTTGTAGCCCATGGGCGACTCGCCGAACGTGACGTTTTTGTAGGCCGCCGTGATCTCCGGGTTGGTGAAGCTCTCCGGCGCGGTCTCTGCGGACGTGGTGAGACCCGTGATGACCTGCTTGCTGCACTGCAGATCGGTGGTGTAGTAGTAGTCGTTTCCATACGGCGGACCGCCGATGCGGCTGATGACCATCGAGAGCTTGCCCGTCTTCGCATCGATGCGGGTGGCGACAAACGACGTGGCGTAGAGCGTGCCGCCCGGCTGGCTGACCGTCGTCCTCTGGCCCGAGCCGAGATCCACCTCCGCGTCCACCAGCTCGGAGCTGGAGAGCACGCACACGACGGCGCTCATGCCGTCCAGCGGCGCCTCGTCGTGGCCGCCGCCGTCGACGTGCTTGTTGTTGTCCGCGACGCTCGCGACCGCGAAATCGTAATCGTACATCTCGGGATCGTGCGCACGCGTGTTGTTTTGCTCCGCGCGCTTATTGACCTCCGGCTCGAATTCGCCGTCGGGGTCGTCTGAAGAATGCTTGTTCTTCAGGCGATCCCAATCGACGAACTGGCTCGCATCCGGCTCCGCGTCGAAGTTGTAAACCGTCGGCGTTTCGGCGTCGAGGTCGATGTAGCTCAGGCGCGGCCTGCCGACCTCGTCGGGCATGAGGAAGAACGCGTAGGTGTGGATGGCCATGTCGTCCTGATTGCGGTACTTGCCGCCGCTGATGCGCGCGTAGGCCACCTTGCCGTTGAGCGTCTGCAATCCCTTGAGGACGGCGTTGTCGTCGGAATTCTCGGTGTCGATGAGCAGATCGGGGTTGTAGACCGCCGGGATGGAGGAGACGTCCTGCGATTCGGCTTCGTCCGCCTCCGCCTGCTCGGCCCGCGCCGCCTTGAGCGCCGGGTTGGCCGTGGACGACTTTGCGGTCATCCCGGCTTCCTCCTCGAGCTGTTTCTCCCAATCCTTCTGCCAACCGGCGACGTCGAGATCGATCTCGTGGGGCCAGTTGCTGTGGAAGATGATATCCCGCTCGTATTCCTTGGGCAGCAGATCGAAGCGCACCCTGAGGAGGATGAGCTTGAGCAGGATGTATAGCCCGCCGCCAAAGGAGAGGGTAAGGTGCGGGTTTTTCAGCTTATAGGGCGGGTCTACCTTGTCCGTGCCGTTGATGTAGATGGCGACGTTGCAGGCGAGGTAGATGTAGCCGTGCAGGCTGGCCTCAACAAAGCCGTGAATGCCGAAGCCCAAGAAGCCGTCGATCTGGATCTTGATGTAGATGTTGACGACATTGTTGCTGGACACGTTGCGCATGGAGCCGACCAGCTCGTAATCGTTGGCGGTGCTGGAAATATCGTCATTCGTCTTCCAGTAGAGATCCTGCGCGAGGCCCCATGTGAAGAGGCCGATCACCTCGATCGTCCACGAGAAGCCTGCGAAGAAGAGCGTGCCCTGAGCGCAGAACTCGCCCGAGTCCAGAATCTCCCCGCCGACGCTGGCGTTGGCGTTGAGAACGGAGAGCGTGCCCTTCTCCGGATCCTCGCCGAGATTCTGAATGGTGCCGGCAAAGGCCCCGAGGAGTTCAAACGAGATCGAGTTGCTCAAGACCGTGCCGGGATATTTGAGCGCCTTGTCTTTCTGCCCAAAATCCCGCAGGTTCTGCAGCTTTTCGCCCCAGTTGTTGAACGCCTTGCCCATCAGGGCATGCCACAGCTTGTCGTGCTTTTCGCCGCCGGTCTCAGAGTTGATCTCCGTCGGCCGCTGCGGCCCGCCCTCGGTGCTTTCCACCGGCGGGTCTTCCGCGGGCGGCTCGGGCCATTTCTTGTTCCAGCGCAGCCCGCCATAGTCGCCCGGAAGGTCGATGCCGAGCGAGACGGCGATCGAGCCGCGCGGCGTAAAGGAGATGGAGAGGCGCGGAATGTTGAAGGGCATGTCCAGCCCGAGCGACGGGGCGGCGTGCGTCACGCCGGGGATGATGTTCAGGTCGATGGGCAAGGCGCAGTTAAAGAGCATGGAGGTGTTGATGTCGAGCGGCTTCGTCGTGCCGCTGTACGGCGAGGGGAGCTGCCCGGCCTCGATCTTGACGTTGAGCGCCTGCACGAGGGCGTTATCCCCGGCGTGCGCGGCGTCCTCGTAGACGAGGTAGACGGTCTGGCCGGGGAGGAACATGTGGCCGAAAGGCCCGCTGATCTCGGCGGTGGCGAACCCGTCCTCCGACGCCGTCAGCGCGCCGGCGGAGGTCTCCTTGACCACCGTGTATTTGCCCTCGCCGTCCTTTTCCTCGGCGCTGGTGTAGCGCAGGCGCACGGTGCCGGTGTCCGTATCCGCGTTGCCGATCTTCACAAAGCAGCGGTGCGTGAGGTTGCTGCCCGCGGTGTAATAGAAGGTGGCGAAGCTCTGCGTGACGTCCTGCGAGTTGTAGCAGACGGAGGCGATATACGGCTCGCCCACGTCCCGCGCGAGGTGATGCTGGTAGGAGGTGCCG
>CANRLC010000045.1 GCA_947631405.1 uncultured Clostridia bacterium
GCTGGAGACGGCCCGGGAGAGTAGGACGTTGCCGGAAACCAGAGAGAAGAAGCCTCGCGTGGAGCGGGGCTTCTTTCTTATGCGTTTGGTAAAGGCGATATACTGTTCTCAAAGCAAATGGCCTTTCATGAACAACTCGCCCGGGATCGCTTCGCTTCCGGGCTGCTCTTTACAATCGCTTCGCGATTTGGGGTACGTTGGGGCTACCGCCCCAAACCCTGTCTGGGGACATTGTCCCCAGACACCCTCCTATGATATAAAGATTCTAACTGAGAAAAGTATAGAGTCGTTTTTGGACAGACTGGGGGAAGAAGCCCCGCAATGGCAGGGCTTCTTCCTTGCAATTCTGCATTGCGCTTGGGGCGCATTGGCACGGCTTGGGAAAAAGGGCAGCCGTCGCCGTGGCGAGGATGCGATTACCATTCCAATGCGTCGCAAAGGCGAAGAAGCGTTTCCTCCATGCCGGCGATTGTTTCAGCGGCGTAGGCCAGCTTCGCGTGCAAGCAGACGTTTTCGCGGGTCAGCGAGATCGGGTCGAGCGCATCCGGCAGAGGACCTTCGTCAAGCGTGGATTTGTCAGAGAGCGAAGGCTTTAAGATCTTCTGCAACGCGGTTTCGAGGGCGAAAACCTTTTCTTCGAGAGCGGTGATCTGCGGCTTAACCTGCATAAGACCGCACCGCATCGCGGCGTTTTCGGATGCAAGCACCTGCAGGGCATTCTTCTGTTCGTTAGACATGACGTTCTCCTCCTGTACGTTTTGTTGTTTGTTCTTGATGTTGTAAGCGGCATGGCGTGTTTTTGCGCCAAGGAAACCACGGGATTGTGTGTGTGAAAACGGAAATGCGTTGTTTCGTGCGAACCCTGTCTACCGTTCCAACACATCGCAGAGATGGAGCAGCGTTTCCTCAATATGGGCGATTGTTTCGGCGACGTAGTCGAGCTTCGCGCGCAGGCAGATGTTTTCGCAAGCCAGCGCAACAGGGTCAGGCGCATTCACCGCCGGATGCGTTTCTTCAACGACCCCCGGCGCATTTCTCGCGGAAGCATCGGCTGTCTTCTGCAGCGAGGTTTCAAGCGCGAAAACCTGTTTTTCGAGCGCGGCAATCTTTGTTCCGACCTGCGCGAGGCTGCTCCGCAGAGCGCCGTTCTCCTGCGCGAGCAGGATTCCCTTTTGTTCGTTTGACATCATGTGTTCCTCCTTGTATTGTTTTTTGCTCCCTGTGATGCAAAAAGCATAGCACATTTTTCGTTTCATGGAAACGATGAAATTGTATGCACTAAAACAGAATAATTATGTTAAAGTGCATTTCGCCTGCCGGGCAAGCGCGTCACTTAAATGAAGCAATGTTTCCTCCACGTTGACGATTGCTTCGGTGACGTAGTCGAGCTTCGCGCGCAGACGGATGTTTTCGCATATCAGTTTGGCGGGATCAAGCGCGCTTGCTTCTTGAAGCGCTTCCGCGACTAATCGAGACTCTTCCGTCTCGGAGGCTCTGGACGTCGCCTGCAACAAGGCTCCGAGAGCGAAGGCCTGTTCTTCGATCGCGGCAATCTGCGCTTCGATTTGCGCGAGACTGCGCCGCAACTCGTCGTTCTCCTGAGCGAGCGCGCATGGGATACTCTGCTGTTTGTTTAACATCAATGGTTCCTCCTTGCATCGTATTTGTTTTTGCGATGTCCCCATCATATCACAGCTTTCGTGCTTGGGAAACGATGAAATTGTATGCACCAAAACAGAATAATGATGTGGATATATCTTGCTTGCGGCGTCTGCACGCCGCATAGACGGAGCGGCGTTTTTCCGTGCGGGCGATTGTTTCAAAGGGGCGCGTTGCGTTTTGCGCGCTGTGGACGCGCTGCTGTGGCAATATGACAGATGGGACGCTTTCCCGGCGTGAAAACATTGGATAACCTCGGCGGAGCGGCTTCAAGCGGGGGAGACGACCCCATTCGCCGCAGGCGGCATACAGCGCCGCCGTCGTCTTGTCGGGCAAACCTACTTTTTTCGGCGTGACAGGACAATGCCATCGAGGGGACGCCGCGTCGCGACGCCCCCTATGACGAACGAATTGAGAAACGCGGCGCTGGCCGCGCTCAGTTCGGCCGGGCGAATTTCTGACGCACCTGCCAGAGCTGCTGCTCGTCGGCCTGCTGCGTCGTGTACCAGCCCTTGGCGGCCATCGCCTGATAGATGGCATCCTGCATGGCCAGGCTGTCGCTTAAGGCGCTGTCAAACGCCTGATGCACGTTCTGCGTGCCGGACTCGATCGCGCCGTGCAGATACAGATCGCACACGCCCTTCGTCGTCAGCAGCAGGTTTTCCATGATCGATTGATCGTTCATATCGCCGCCTCCTTTACACGAGCTGATAGAGCTGATTGAAGATCTGTTGGTGATGGTTTTCGAGCTGCTGCACGCAGCTGCGCAGCTCCGGGTCGGTCAGGCTCCCGAGCGCCTGACGGCACTGGGAGATCAGGAATTGTTCGTGCCCGAGGGCGTCTTCGATGTAAAGCAGTTCCTTGGGACTCATGCGATCACCTCCATGCGCACAGCATGCCCGGCCGCGCGGGATCTCATGCGCGGCAAGGCGAGGGACACGAGCGCGACAGCGATGGAGGAAAGCAAAAAAACGCCTTGACCGTCGTTGCAGTCAAGGCGTTTTTGGTGCACCTTTAGGGACTCGAACCCTAGGCACCCTGATTAAGAGTCAGGTGCTCTACCAACTGAGCTAAAGGTGCGTTTCCGTCAGCGGATAACAGTATAGCACACGCCTGCGAAGATTGCAAGCCTTTTTTTCAAAAGATCACGAATTTTAGCGCGCTTCCCGCGCCGCGGCGAGGCGCGGGCGGTCTTTTGGGGCTTGCGGATAATTTATGAGAGCAAAAGGGTGACAAGCGCGCCCGTTTGGTGGTATAATTAAACTAACTAATTTTGCCGCCCGCGCTGCGGCGGTAAAAATGACAGACGAAGGGAGAGAAAGCGCATGAAGATGACGTTTCGCTGGTACGGCTCCGGCAGCGACAAGATCACGCTCAAACAGATCAAGCAGATTCCCGGCTGCACCGGGCTGATGGGCGTGCTCGACTACAAAGCCGCGGGCGAGGTCTGGGAGGAGGACGAGGTTCGCGCGTATATCGAGGAGGTACACGCGGCGGGGCTGGAGTGCGAGGTGATCGAGAGCGTCAACGTTCACGAGGACATCAAGCTCGGCCTGCCCACGCGGGATCGCTACATCGAGAACTACTGCAAGTCCATCCGCAATCTGGCCAAGTACGGCGTCAAGGTGATCGTCTACAATTTCATGCCCGTGCTCGACTGGCTGCGCACCGACCTCGCGCGCGTCATCCCCGAGGACGGCTCCAACAGCCTGTACTTTGACGAGGAAGAGCTGGGCAGCATGACCCCGGTGGAGATCGTGCGCCGCACGGCGGAAAACTCCAACGGCTTCACGCTCCCCGGTTGGGAGCCGGAGCGGCTGGCCGATCTGGAGCGCGTGCTGGGGCTATACGAGAGCGTGGACGAGGACAAGCTGCTGCAAAACTTCAAATACTTCCTCGACGGCATCATCCCGACCTGCGAGGAGGTCGGCGTGACGATGGCCTGCCATCCGGACGATCCGGGCTGGCCGATCTTCGGCCTGCCGCGCATCACGCACGATCAGGCGGGCTTTGACAAGATGGTCAAGCTGCACGACAGCCCGCGCAACACGCTGTGCCTGTGTACCGGCTCTCTGGGCAGCAACGTCCATAACGATATCCCGGCGATCATCCGCCACTTCGGCGAGATGGGCCGCATCGGCTGCCTGCATGTGCGCAACGTGAAGCATCTGGGCAGCGACCGCCGTTTCCGCGAGAGCAGCCACCTGTCCTCCGACGGCGATCTGGATATGTACGAGATCATGCGCGCCATCTACGAGACCTGCCCGGATACCTACATCCGGCCCGACCACGGCCGCATGATCTGGGACGAGGTCGGCCGCCCCGGCTACGGCCTGTACGACCGCGCGCTGGGCATCGCCTACCTGAACGGCCTGTGGGAGGCCATCGACAAGAACGCGAAGGCGGGGAGGTGACGGCATGAAGCTGACGCTTGAATCGCTCCAAAACAAGGCGGCGTGGGAGAAAATCGGCGTGCGCCTGCCGCGCTACGACGTGGACGCCATGCGCAAACGCACGCACAGGGCGCCCGTGTGGGTTCACTTCGGCGCGGGCAACATCTTCCGCGCGTTCACGGCGGCGCTCCAGCAGCGCCTGCTCGACGAAGGTCTGGTCGATCGCGGCATCATCGCGGCGGACACCTTCGACGTGGACAACATCCGCCTGATCTACGGCGGGTACGACAACCTGACCATGAGCGTGACGCTCAACCCCGACGGCACGACCGACCGCGAGATCATCGGCTCGGTGTCCGAGGCGCTGGTCGCCAAGCCGTCCGAGGAGAAGGACTTCGCGCGGCTCGTCGAGATCTTTGAGTCGCCGTCGCTGCAGATGGTCTCCTTCACGATCACCGAGAAGGGCTACGCGCTGCGCGATCTGACGGGCGAGTATTCCGCCGTCGTCAAGGCCGATCTCGCCGCCGGCCCCGACAAGGCGCAGCACGCGATGAGCATCGTGACCGCGCTGCTCTACCGCCGCTATCTCGCGGGCGGGACGCCGCTGGCCGTGGTCAGCATGGACAACTGCTCGCACAACGGCGAGACGCTGCGCAAGAGCATCGTCGAGATCGCGACCGCGTGGAACAAGAGCGGCTTTGTGAGCGACAGCTTCCTTTCGTGGCTGTGCGCCGAGAATTGCGTCTCCTTCCCGTGGACGATGATCGACAAGATCACCCCGCGCCCGGCGGCCAGCGTGCAGGACGCGCTGATCGCCGACGGCGTCGAGGACATGGAACCCGTCAAGACGCCGCGCGGCACGTTCCTCGCGCCGTTCGTCAACGCGGAGCGCCCGCAGTATCTGGTGATCGAGGATCGCTTCCCCAACGGCAGGCCGCCGCTCGAGCGCGCCGGGGTCTACATGACCGACCGCGACACCGTCAACAACACCGAGCGCATGAAGGTCACCACCTGCCTCAATCCCCTGCACACGGCGCTGGCGGTCTACGGCTGCCTGCTGGGCTACACGCGCATCTGCGAGGAGATGAAGGACGAGGAGCTGACGCGGCTGGTGCGGCGGCTGGGCTACGTCGAGGGCCTGCCCGTGGTGACCGATCCGAAGATCCTCAGCCCCAAGGCGTTCCTCGATGAGGTGATCGAGCAGCGCCTGCCCAATCCCTTCATGCCGGACGCGCCGCAGCGCATCGCGACGGACACCTCTCAAAAGGTCGGCATCCGCTTCGGCGAGACGATCAAGAGCTACGTCGCCGCCGGGCGCGAGCTGGATTCACTCGTCGCGCTCCCGCTGGCTATCGCCGGATGGATGCGCTATCTGCTCGGCGTGGACGACGCAGGCAACCCGATGGAGATCTCCGACGACCCGATGAAGGACGAGCTGCGCGGCAAGCTGGCGGACATCGTTCCGGGCCGGCCCGAGACCTACGCGGGCCAGCTTCGCGGCATCCTCTCGAACCCGGTCGTCTTTGGCAGCGATCTGTGCGCGATTGGGCTGGCGGATCGCATTGAGGCGATGTTCGTCGAGGAGCTGGCGGGGCCGGGCGCCGTGCGCGCGACGCTGAAAAAGCATCTGGCGTAACGGGGGACGAAAGGAGATCATCAAATGAAACTTCGCATTCTCGCTCTGGCTTTGGCGCTGGCGCTGCTGCTTTGCGCGCCGCTCGCCGTGGCGGATAACAGCTACGAGGGAACGCTGGAGCCGATTGACGCCTCTCTGAATCAGAAGATGGCGCTGCGCAGCGGCCCGGGCACGAACTACACCGAATTGGGAACGTATGGCCAGAACACGGCCATCACGCTCTACGAGCAGGAGATGGGCGGCACCGTCTCCTGGGGGCAGGTGGAATTCCGCGCCGACGGCGGGCTGGTTCGCGCCTACACGGGCATGAAGCGCATCTACACCGAGAAGGATGTGCCGTGGGCCAACACCGCGACGCGGGACGCCGTGCTCCTTTGCGACGTGACGCCCAAGCGCGGCCCGGGCGACAACTACGCGCCGTGCAACAAGACCCTCAAGGAGGGCGCGAAGCTGACGCTCTACCACGAGGAGAACGGCTATGTGACGGCGGACTTCACCTACCCCGGGGACGATCTGCTGACCCGCGCGTGGATTCCCGCCGACGACGTCCAGGTCAATTTATACTGAGCGCGGCAGCCCGCGGAATGCGCCCCCAACGGGGCGCGCGGAGAAAGATGAAATGAATACAAAACGCTTTGGCGCGAGGGCGGCAGCGATGCTGCTTGCCCTCGCGCTGCTGCCCATGGGCGCGGCGGCCGAGACGCCGTCGCTCGACGAACAGGTGGACGCGGCGTTCCGGGGCGCAAAGGCCGTCGGCGGCGCGTTCATCGTCGCGATGGGGCACGACATCGTCTACGAGCATTACTACGGCGAGCAGCAGAAGAGCACGCACGTTCCGGTGAGCGAGCGGACGATTTTCCGCTGCGCGTCGGTGAGCAAGATGGTCACGGGCATCTGCCTGATGCGCCTGATGGAGCAGGGCGTGCTCTCGCCCGACGGCGACATCAGCGACTATCTCGGCTACACCGTGCGCAACCCGCGCTATCCCGATACGCCGATCACGCTGCGGATGCTGATGTCGCACACGTCGGGGCTGAATGAGAACGCCTCGTACAGCAAGCGATCCAGCCTGCTGCGCGACATGATCGACGTGGAGCGCAAGGCGCGCTCCAATTTCCGCGAGGTGAAGCCGGGCGCGACCTACGCCTACTCCAACTTCGGCGCGGGCATCACAGGCTCCATCATCGAGAGCGTGACGGGCGTGGAGTTTTCCACGTTCATGCGACAGGAGCTGTTCGCGCCGCTGGGCATCGACGCGGCCTATGTGCCCACGCAGCTCGGCTCGCCGGAGGATCTTTCCGCCTCCTACGAGCGGGACGGCAGCCTGAACGTCGCGCCCTCCTACCTGCTGCGGCAGGAGTACGACGAGGAGCCGAACCCCGACACGCACTACCGCATGACCGTCGGCAGCCTGTACATCCGCGCGCGCGATCTGGCGCGGCTGGGCATCGCGCTGTGTACCGACGGCACGGTGGACGGCGTGCGCGTGCTGAGCGAAGATTCGCTGGCGATGATGCGGCAGGAGCAGAGCGAGGAGACCACGGGCATCACCGAGGATTCGCCGTACAGCTTCTTCACCATCCGGCAGGACACGCTGCTGGAGGGGCGGCGCGTGTACGGCCATCAGGGCACGAGCGAGGGCATCATCTGCAACCTGTACTATGAGCCGGTCAGCGGCATGACGCTGACGGTCGTGAGCAACGGTTGCGACACCGTCCGCGACGACGGCATCATGCGCCTGACGCGCCGGCTGGCGGGCATCGCGCAGGAGGAATGGCTGTAAGCCGACACCGCGACAAGTGGAAATCTTTTTCCGATAATCGCGATGTTTTTATGGGATCGTGGAGAATCGAATACAAATGCGGATTCAAAATGCCGTAAAAGTGGAGCGAAAGGGGATAGAATTATGACGGAGCATCTGGCGAAGCGGCGCGAGCGCGCGGCGGAGCATCTGCGCGAGGGGAGCGTTCTTCTGCTGTTCAGCGGGGAGAGCGTTCCGGCAAGTTTGGACGCGGGCTATCCCTTCGAGGCGAACCGCCACTTCTTTTACCTGACGGGGCTGCGGCGCGAAAACATGGCGCTGCTGCTCGCGAACGCCGCAGGCAAGCGGAGCGAGACGCTGTTCATCGAGGAGCCGCAGCCGGACATGGAGCGCTGGACGGGCAAGCGCGTGACCCGCGAACAGGCGAAGGAGATCAGCGGCGTCGAGGACGTTCGCTACATCGACGCGCTGCCGGGCTTCTTGGGGCACCTCGCCTCGCGCTGCGACATCGAGGAGGCGTGGTTCGACTGCTACCGCGACGCCATGGGCGACGTGGACAGCTACAACATGCGCAAGGCGAAGGCGTTTGCGCGCGCCTATCCGACCGCGCGCCTGCGCAACGCTCACCCGATGCTCGCGCGGCTGCGCATGGTCAAGGACGAGCGGGAGATCGCGCTCGTGCGGCAGGCGATCGCCGAGACGGACGCGGGGCTGCGGCGCATGCTCTCGCGCCTTCGCCCGGGGCAGATGGAATACCACGCGCAGGCGGAGTTCGAGTACGGCATCCGCATGGCGGGCGCGGAGGCGGCCGCCTTCCCGACGATCGCGGGCAGCGGCCTGAACGGCTGCATGCTCCACTACGACACCAACGACAGCCGCATGGAACCGGGGACGCTGCTGCTGTGCGATCTGGGCGCGCGCCACGCGGGCTACTGCGCGGACATCACGCGCACCTATCCCGTGAGCGGGCGCTACACCCCGCGCCAGCGGGAGATCTACGAGATCGTGCTGGGCGCAAACCGGGCGGTCGCGCGGGCGGCGAAGCCCGGCGTCACGCTGCGCCAGCTCAACGATCTGTGCCGCGATGCGCTCGCCGAGGGCCTGCTGCGCATCGGCAAGATCGCGCAAAAGGACGAGATCGACCGCTACTACATGCACGGCGTCTCGCACCATCTGGGTCTGGACACGCACGACGCCGCCATCGACGAGGGCGAGGGCCTCGCGCCGGGGATGATCATCACCGACGAGCCGGGACTGTACATCGACGAGGAGACCATCGGCATCCGCATCGAGGACGACCTGCTGGTGACGGAGGACGGCTGCGAGGTGCTCTCCGAGGCGATCCCGCGCGAGGCGGAGGAGATCGAGGCGCTGATGGCGCGCGGGGAGGACGGCGTATGCGGCTGATCGCGCAGGCGCGCGCGAAGATCAACTGGACGCTCGACGTCGTGGGCACGCTGCCGGGCGGCTACCACGACCTCGACATGCTCATGCAGTCCGTGACGCTGTGCGACCGCCTGACGTTTGAGGAGGCGGATGACCTCGCGCTGACCGTCTGCGACGGGGGCGGCGAGGTCGCGGCGGACGCGTCCAATCTCGTGCTGCGCGCCGCCGGGGCGTTGGCCGAAGCGGCGCATTGCGCGCGCGGCGCGCGCATCCGGCTCGAAAAGGCGATCCCGGTCGCGGCGGGCATGGGCGGCGGCAGCAGCGACGCCGCGGCGACGCTCGTGGCGCTTGACCGCCTGTGGGGCCTGAACCTCGGGATGGACGAGTTGGAGCGCATCGGCGCGCGCGTCGGCGCGGACGTTCCCTTCTGCGTGCGCGGCGGGTTGCAGCGCGCGCGGGGCATCGGCGACAGGCTGACGCCGCTTCCGCTGGGCAGGACGCTCCACCTGCTCGCCTTTCAGCCGTGCATGGGATTGTCCACGCGCGAGGTGTTTACGCGCCTCGACGCGGAGGGCGTATCGCCCGAGGACAGGCCGGACAACGCGCGCGCGGCGCTGGCGCTCGCGCGCGGGGATGCGCGCCTGCTGGGCCGGAGCATGGGCAACGTGCTGGAGCCGGTCTCGCGCAGGCTGCGCCCGGAGATCGACCGGGCCATCCGCGCGCTGGAGGAGAGCGGCGCGGCGGGCGCGCGCATGACCGGGAGCGGCTCCGCGGTCTTCGGCGTGTTTGACAGCGCCGAAGCCTGCCGTCAGGCGCAGGAGGCGCTGCGCTCCCGCTATCCCGCCTGCCGCATGATGCAGACCGCGCCCTGCGGCGTGGTGATCGAGGAGGCGTAGAAAGGCCCGCCGCATGATTCCCGTGGAATAATCGCTAACGCTTTGGGCGAACCTTGTCCTATCAAACCTCGCGGGCGCGGCCCGCGATACGGGGGAATGGACATGGTTCGCCTTTTGCATGCCGTCCGGTCGCCGGGCGCTCTGCGCGCGCTGGCGGCGGCGCTGCTGCTGTGCGCGCTCCTCTTTTGCGCGGGGTCGGCGCGCGCCGAGGCGCAGAGCGCCTTCTTCAGCCTGCTCTTTCCGCAGCTCGTGCCGGGGGCGTGTACGGCGCGGGAGGCCACGCCGGGCGAGGCGTCGCCGCGAGAGGCGGTGGCGCTGTGAGCGGGCCGATGAGGACGCGCGCGCGCCGCGTACTGGGCGCGCTGCTCTGCGCGGCGCTGCTGCTCGTGGCGGGCGCGCCCCGCGCGCAGGCGGCGGTGTACTGGGGCATGCGCGGCGAGCGGGTGCGGCAGGTGCAGCGCAAGCTGCTGCAATGGGGCTACATGGACGGCGAGGCGGACGGCGTCTACGGGCAGGAGACCTACGACGCCGTGCGGCTCTTTCAGCAGCGCAACGGCCTGACCGCCGACGGCGTGGCCGGATCGCAGACGCTCGCGGCGATGGGGTTGTCTGGCGGCGCGGCGGCGGCGTCCACGAGCGCGGCCTCCTCCTACGAGGGCGACGTGGAGCTGCTCGCCCGGCTGATCTACGGCGAGGCGCGCGGCGAGCCGTATACGGGCATGGTGGCGGTGGGCGCGGTGGCGCTCAACCGGGTGCGCTCCAGCCGCTTTCCCAACACGCTGGCGGGGGTGATCTATCAGGAGGGCGCGTTCGACGCGGTGAGCGACGGGCAGATCGACCTGACGCCGAACGAGCAGGCCCGCCGCGCGGCGCGCGACGCGATGAACGGCTGGGATCCGACGGGCGGCTGCCTGTATTACTACAACCCGCAGACGGCCACCTCCTCGTGGATCTGGTCGCGCGAGGTGCGCCTGAACATCGGCGAGCACAGCTTCGCGGTATAGGAGGGCGCATGAAGAGGGAAGGGCTGCGCCGCGCCGCGCTCCCGGCGGCGCTGGGCGTGCTGCTCGCGCTGTCGCTGGCGGGGAACGCCGTGCAGGGCGCGCAAAACCGCGCGCTGCGCCTGCGCGAGGCGATGCAGCGCCAGCGGGAGCTGGCGGACATCGTGGCGGCGATGGCGGACATCGAGATCAATCTGGAGAAGCTGCTGATCGCCTCCGGCGCGGCGCAGAGCATGGAGCTGCTCGGCGAGACGGCGCTGCTCGCGCAGCACGTCGAGAGCGGCCTCACGCGCCTGCCGCTCGGCGAGCAGGCCGCGCCGGGCGCGATGAAATTCGCCGGACAGATGGGCGACTATGTGACGACGCTGGCCTCGCGCGTGTCGGACGGGCGCATGCTGACCAGCGAGGACGAGCGCCAGCTTGGCGACCTGCTGACGACCTGCCGCGCGCTGGGCGAGCAACTCAGCGGGGCGGGCGGCGCGCTCGCGGGTGACGAGGCGCTGCCGCGCGAGGGCATCCTCTCGGGCGAGAGCGAGATCCCGTATCCGTCGCTGATCTACGACGGCCCGTTCTCCGACGGCCGCGCGGGGGAGAAGACGCTGGGCCTGACGGGCGAGCGCCTGACCCGGCAGGCCGCGCGCGAGGCGGCGGCGCGCTACGCGGGCACGACGGTCGATCGCGTGCAGGACGGCGCGGACAGCGGCGGCCGCTTTGAGGCGTTCGGCTTCACGGCGCGCACCGAGGACGGCAACCTGACCGTACAGGTGACGGGGCAGGGCGGACACCTGCTCTTCATGATGCCGGAGCAGGCGCAGTTTGCGCAAAACGTCCCCGAGGAGACCTGCCTGCAAAATGCGCGGGTGTGGCTGGCGGACAGGGGCTTCGGGCCGATGGAGGTCTGCTTCGTGCAGCGCTACAGCGGCATGGTCGTGGCCAACTTCGCCGCCGTGCAGGACGGCGTGCTGCTCTATCCCGATCAGGTGAAGGTACAGGTGAGCATGGAGAGCGGGCGCGTGGTCGGCGCGGAGTGCTCGCAGCATCTTTCCAACCACGCGCCGCGCGAGCTGCCCCAGCCCGCGCATGCGCAGGAGGAGGCGCGCGAGCGCCTCTCCTCCCGGCTGACGGTGCGCTCCGCGCGGCTGTGCGTCGTCCCGCAGGACGAGGGCGAGCGGCTTTGCTGGGGCTTTGAGGGGACGTATTCCGGCGCGACGTACTGGGCGTTCATCGACGCCGAGACGCTGGAACCCGTCCAGCTGCTGCGCGTGATCGACACGCCGGACGGACAGACGGCGATGTAAAGAAGGGGCTTTCCCCCAAGCGGAGGAAAGCCCCTTTTCGCGCGCGATCAGTAGCCGCAGCCACAGCCGCAGCCGTAGCGGTTCTGCGCGCGGCACAGGCGGCAGAGCCTGCGGCGGTTGACGATGGTCACGACGGTCGGCGCGGAGCTGCAGGTGAGCGTCACGCAGCGGCCGCAGACCGGGCCGGTGATCGTGGAGACGTACTCGTTCGGGGTGTTAAAGACCTCCTCGATGGAATACTGCCCGGGCATGAGGCCGGCGATGACCAGCGGCTCGTCAAGCTCGTAGCAGCTTCCGGCGCGGAGCTGGAACAGCTCGCCCGTGGGGTAGCTGGGGCCGGTCACGCGGAGGGTGAACGTGCGCGGCGTGCAGCTCTGGTCGCCGAGCGGCTCGAGCACGATCTTGTGGATGACGAGCGTCGCGCCGTTTTCGCACTCGGCGCAGGCGTAGCGCGCGGAGTTGCACAGGATGGGCTGCACCCACTCGGGGTACGGGCAGGAGGCCGCCGCCGCGCAGGTCGGCGTGTACACGGGATAGGCTTCGGACGCCGCGACGCTGGACGCGTTGGCGGCGGAACCGGAATTGCAGCATGCCATAAAAAGCACCTCCAAATAGGATGGAAACCACGGCGCGCCGCGGGGCGCGGTCATGGGGAAAGCTCTCTGTCGGGGCGTCTGGGCGAGGCCCCAATAAAGCCTATGCGCGGGGCGAAGCCGGCGTGAGGCGATAAAGGGTTTGCAAAGCGCGCCCCGGCGCGGTATAATAGAAAAAGCGTTTGAGCGGGCGCGGCCCGCGGAAAGGACGGCGGCATGGGTTTTCGGCGCATCGCCTCGCGGCTGACGGGCAACGATTACGTCTTCACGATCGCGACCAAGATCTTTTCCGTGCTGATCGGTCTGATCGCCTCCAGCTACTCCAACCGCTTTCTCGGCCCGGAGCTGAAGGGCGAATTGGGCCGCATCAGCTCGCTTCTGTCCGTGGTCGCGGTCACGGCCAATTTCGGCCTCTACCAGCCCTATCCCTACTACAAGCGGCAGGGCGAGCCGCAGGCGCTGGACAAGTTCCTGCGCATCTTTTTGCTGCAATTCTTCATCTATACGGCCCTCGGCGTCTTCGGCGCGTTCACGCTCCACTCCTTTGAGCTGACGGCGGTCTGCCTGCTCGCGCCCGTGCAGGTGCTGGCCAACCAGCTCAGCTTCATGATCATGGTTGAGGACGTCAAGTTCAAGAACGTGATCTTCTTCACCGCGCGCATCACGAATACGCTGGTGACTATCCTCGCCTTCTACACGATGGATCGCACCATCCTGATCGCGCTGGCGCTGATCGTCATCGGCGACGTCATCACCGTGGTGATGGCGCTCGCGCGGCTGCGGCGGCTGCCCAATCCGCTGCGGGCCGACCTGCGCTTCGCCGCGAAGATCGTGCCCTTCGGCATCGTGTCGATGATCACGACGCTGATGCTCACGCTCAACTACCGCGTGGACACGCTGATGATGGGCTACCTCTACGCCGTGCCGGACGCGGAGATCGGCTTCTACACGCTGGGCGTGTCGCTCTCCGAATACGGCTGGCTCATCCCGGACGCGTTCCGCGAGGTGCTCTTCTCGCGCACCGCCAAGGACGACGCGATCGCCGAGGTGACCATGAGCATGAAGGTCAACCTCTATCTGACGCTCGTGATGATCGCGGGCATCCTGCTGCTGGGCCGCCCCGTGATCGCGCTGCTGGCCGGGCGCGAGTTTCTGCCCGCCTACGCCGTCACCGTGCTGCTCGTGGTGGGCATCGTGCCCATGAGCTACTTCAAGATCATCGGCACGCTGCTGCTGGCGCAGGGGAAAAAGATGGTCTATCTGGGCATGCTCGCCGGAAGCGTGCTGGTCAATATCGCCTGTAACACGGTCACCATCCCGCTCTGGGGCAAGATGGGCGCGGCGCTCTCCTCGGTCGTCTCCTACGCGGTGGCGGGCGGGCTGTTCCTCGTCTACTATCTGCGCGCGTATCATATCCCCGCCCGGGACGTGTTCGTCTTTAGCCCCGGGGAGCGCGCGCACATGCGCCGCCTGTGTGCGGCGGTGTGGGGCAAGCTGCGCGGCGCGCGCCGCGCGTAAACCGCACAACGGAAAGAGGAAAACGCCATGGAAGAACAGAAGGGACGCGAGGCCTACCGCGCGATGGCCGAGGCGTGCGATCAGCTCGTGGCCAGCGGCAACTGGCAGCGCGTGGGCGCGAGCGACATCAAGCTCTTTTTGGACATGTATACGCAGGCGCTGCTGCTGCGCATGGCGCAGGCGTGCGGCATGAGCGACGCGCTGCGCCGCTTTATCGCCACGGTGCCGGATCGCGACGTGCTCTCCATCGGGCGCGCGGACTGCGAGAGCGCGCTGAACATCGGCTACAAGAACCGCTCCTTCGCCGAGGGCACGCCGCTGCTGCTGCGCTGCTGCGTCGCGATGGACGACAAGGACGGCACGTCCAGCGCGCAGCAATTTGTGGACGGCGTGACGCGGCTGCTCTACGCGGCGGCCTCGGCGGACGACGACCTGTCCGGCGGCGAATTGTCGTTTGTGACCGGCTACGCGGGCGGGCTGCGCACGTTTCTCATGACGCGCGCGGCAAACCGCCACGCGGGCGGCGCGCAGGAGGCGACGTATCGCCCGGACGTTCCGGGGAGCGACCGCCCCAAGGCGGCGGACGCCCCGAAGGAAAACGCCCCCGCGGGCGAAGCGACCGAGGCGCAAACGGCCCCCGACGACGGCAAGACGCTCGAAGACCTGATGGCCGAGCTGGACGCGCTGATCGGGCTGGAGAGCGTCAAGCGCGAGGTGACCACGCTGGTCAACCTCATCAAGGTGCGCAAGATGCGCGAAGAACACAAGCTCAAGGTCATGGACATGAGCTTTCACATGGTCTTCACCGGGAACCCCGGCACGGGCAAGACGACCGTCGCGCGGCTGATCGCGCAGATCTACCGCAAGCTCGGCGTGCTCAGCCGCGGCCAGCTCGTGGAGACCGACCGCAGCGGCTTGGTGGCGGGCTACGTCGGCCAGACGGCGGGCAAGGTGACGGAGGTCGTGAACGGGGCGCTCGGCGGCATCCTGTTCATCGACGAGGCGTATGCGCTCGCCCGCAAGGGGATGGAGAACGACTTTGGCCGCGAGGCGATCGACACGCTGGTCAAGCTGATGGAGGATCACCGAGACGACCTCGTGGTGATCGTGGCCGGGTATACGGACGAGATGCACGACTTCCTCACCAGCAACCCGGGCCTCATCTCGCGCTTCAATAAATACATCGACTTCCCGGACTACACCGACGACGAGCTGATGGAGATCCTGCGCATGAACGCGGGGAATCAGGGCTACCGCCTCACCGAGGCGGCGGAGGGCGTCGTGCGGGAGATGCTCGCCTCGATGACGCTGGGCGAGCGGCTGGACTTTGGCAACGCGCGCGGCATGCGCAACACGCTGGAAAAGCTGGTGCAGGAGCAGGCCAACCGTCTGGCGAAGGAGACGGGCGAGGTGACGCGCGAGATGCTGGAGGAACTGACGGACGCGGACGCGCGCGCAGCGCTGCACGGCCCGGACGAGGAGCCGGAGGACGGCCCCGCGCCGCAGGACGCGGCGGGCGACGCAGACGGCGCGCAAGCGTGACGCATAAGAAACGGAAACCCCGCATAGCCTTTGGATAGCGCGGGCGCGAGGGCGCGGCGCGACAAAGCAGGCATGAGGAGGGGTTTCTAATGAAACGCGGCAAAAAGGCGATGCTCGCGGCGGGATTGCTGGCGGGCGCGGCGGCGCTCAGCGGGTGCAGCGCGGGCACGGCGGTGAAGACCGCGACGCCGACTCCGGCGGTCAACGAGCAGGCGACGGCGGCGCCGTCGCCGGACGCGGCCACGCCCGAGGCGGACGCATCCCCGGACGCGGGCGAAGCGCCGACAGCGCTGCGCGTGGGCGGGAAAGAGGCGGATGCCCGCGCGCTCCACGAAAACGGGACGCTGCTGCTCCCGCTGATCGAGACGGGCGAGCTGCTCGGCTGGACGGCCTCTGAGGAATCGCAGGGCGAGGACGAGGCGACGCGGCGCTCGATCGCGCTGGAAAAGGACGGCAGCCGCATCACGGTCGCATGGGTGGTGAGCGACAACACCATCCGCCAGATCACATGGCAGCGCGACGGGCTGCTCGTGCCGGTGGACGCGGCGCTGACCAGCGCGCAGGGCGTGATCTACGCGCCCGCCGCCTTCTTTGAGGAGGCGATGGGCGCGCGGGTGAGCCTTGCGCAGGATGCGGTGGAGGTTCTGCCGCCGGAGCCGAAGGACACGCCCGCGACCGCGGGCGAGGAGGCCGGATGAGCGCCCGCGTGGAAAATGCTGGAAACGCGCCAAAATATCGCGTTTTCAAAGCGACGCCCCGTTGACAGAGGGCTGCGCGCCTGCTATAATGGAGTCAGAAATCCGGCGAACACATAGCCGGTCGGATATCCTGAGGTGTGCGCCAGTCGTCTTGATTTTCTCCTACATTTTCATAACAGGAGCTTGGAGTCGGTTCATGGATGTCATGCCCCCGTCTTTGACGCCAGGGGACGGCAGAAGTGCGCCGCAGGGCACCGACCTACCGTGGGCGGTGGGTGAAAAATGGACGGCAGCGGCACTTTGGGATTTCTGCAAGATCGCGCGGCCCGAGTTTTCGGGCCGCGCTTTTTGCGCGCCAAAATAAAGGAATCTGAGGCAATCCCGCATAAACAGAAAAAGCGGACGAAAGGCCGTCCGTTAGATAAATGGGAATTTACTTATTTCTTTTTAGCAAACTTGTCAATGACATTATCCACCCAAAAAGTAATAAAGAAATCAGCAATCTCCGCAAACAGATTAACAATGAAATCAATCATGTAAGT
>CANRLC010000046.1 GCA_947631405.1 uncultured Clostridia bacterium
CTTGCCGTGGTCGACGTGCCCGATCGTGCCGATGTTCACATGCGGCTTCGTGCGCTCAAATTTTTGCTTCGCCATGGGAATAACCTCCTCGATCTTTTCGGCTGACAGTGTACTGTGCGGCCCGCCGAAACATCGGTGGTCGCTCTGGAGCAGGTGATGGGAATCGAACCCACGCGGTCAGCTTGGGAAGCTGAAGTTCTGCCATTAAACTACACCTGCGAAGGGCTGTCAACCGGATGATGTCAACCCTATTCTATCCAAATCTTCGTCGATTGTCAATAACCTTTCGCATTTTCGCTTCAAAATCTAGGTTTTTGCGCGCTAGGCATTGCGCTCGGCGATGAGCCGCTCCAGCTTGTGCTTGACGCGCTGGAGCGCGTTGTCGATGCTCTTGACGTGGCGGCCGAGCATCGCGGCAATCTCCTGATAGCTCTTGCCGTCCAGATAGGCGGCGAGCACGCGGCGCTCCAAGGGGGAGAGCGCCTCGTCGATGCGGCTCTCGATGCTGACGTAGCTCTCCTGCCCGATGATCAGCTCCTCCGGGTCGGCGCTGCGGCCCTCGGTGATGACGTCCATGAGCGTGCGGTCGCTCTCCTCCTCGTAGATCGGCTTGTTGAGCGACACATAGGAGTTGAGCGGGATGTGCTTTTGCCGCGTGGCGGTCTTGATCGCGGTGATGATCTGCCGCGTCACGCACAGCTCCGCGAACGCGTGGAAGGAGGCCAGCTTGTCGGGCCTGAAGTCGCGGAAGGCCTTGAACAGGCCGATCATGCCCTCCTGCACGATGTCCTCGTGATCGGCCCCGACCAGAAAGTAGGAGCGCGCCTTGGAGCGCACGAAGTTTTTGTACTTGTTGAGCAGGTATTCCGACGCGTCCACATCGCCCCGCTGCGCGAGCAGGGCGACCTCCTCGTCGGTCATGCTGTCAAAGTCCTTTTGCATGCGTCCTCCTTCGTTCCTCTCGCGGCGTCATTCCTCGCCCCGGCGCATCCGCTCGAAGATCTCGCGCTGATGCGGCGGCAGACGGGAAAGGATGTCCCCGCGCGGCGGGCGCTCCTCGCGCATTCTCCCCTGCCCGCGCGCGCGCACCTGCTCCAGCTCCACGAGGAACTCGCGCGAGGAGATGCGCACCGCGCCGCGCCCCATGGTCACGGTCTGCTCGACGGCGTCGCTGGTCGCCACGCGCACGCGCCGCCAGCGGGGCGTCTGCTGGCAAAGGGCTTCGATGTAGTTGTCGGCGCTCTCAAGGCGCCTCGTGAAGACGACCTCCACGCCGTGCTCGCGGCTGTGGGAGCGGACGGGGCGGTCGGTGTAGTGCCCGTCGAAGACGACGATCACCTCCTCGCCGGAGTATCCGGCGTAGTCGGCGATCAGGTTCACGAGCCGCTCGCGCGCCTGTTCGATGGTCAGCTTTTCCTCCTTGGGCGTCTTCCATGCGCCGATGACGTTGTAGCCGTCCACGAGCAATAGCGGCTTCATGCCCCGTCCCTTCCGGCCATCACGGCGTAGAGCAGCACGCCCGCCGCGACGGACGCGTTGAGCGAGCCGATCTTCCCGCGCATGGGCAGGGAGACGAGCCGGTCGCACTTTTCGCGCGTCAGCCGGGAGAGGCCGTCGCCCTCGGAGCCGACGACCAGTGCGGCGGGGCCGGAAAAGTCCACGCCCCGGTAGTCCTCGCCGTCCATCGCCGCGCCGTAGACCCAGATCCCCTCGCGCTTGAGCCGCTCGATCGCGCGGGCGAGGTTGACCTCGCGGGCGACGGGGATGTGCTCGACGGCCCCGGCGCTGGCCTTGACGGCGGCGGGCGTCAGCCCGACGGCGCGCCGCTCGGGCAGGATGACGCCATGCGCGCCTGCGCACTCGGCGCTGCGGATGATCGCGCCGAGGTTGTGCGGGTCGGTGATGCCGTCCAGCAGCACGAGGAACGGCGCTTCCCCGCGGGCCTTCGCCAGCGCGAGCATGTCCTCCACGCTCGCGTAGGCGTAGGCGGACGCCACGGCGATCAGCCCCTGATGGCCGGGGGCCATCGCGTCCAGCTTCGCGCGATCGACCTCCTGCACGACGATGCGCGCCTCGCGCGCCATCGCCACGATCTCCCGCGCGGAGCCGATTAGCTCCCCGCGCGCGACGAGCAGCTTTTCGATGTCCCGCCCCGCGCGCAGCGCCTCGCGGATCGGGTTGCGGCCCACGAGCAGGTTGTCCTGCGGCGCATTGGCGGCCGCCTCCGGCGCGGCATGGAGCGGGCGGCGCTCGCCGGGCCTGTCGTCATGCCGGTCATGGGAACGCCTCTCGGGCCTGTCCTCGTAGCGATGATCGGGATGCCCGCCCGGTCTGTCGTCGGGCCGATCGTAAGGGCGTCCGCCGCGCTTGTCCGCGCGACGATCCTCGGGACGAGCGCCGCTCTTTCCCGCGCGCCGCTTGTCGGCGGCGGGCGGCGGGGTCATGCCCGCGTCGCGCGCGGGACGCCGGGTCTGTTCGTCGTCGCGCCAGTCGTCCCGCTGGCTGCGCGGCTTCTTGGTGAACGCGTCGTAATACGCCATGCCTGTCCTTCCCCTTCCGGGCCGCCCGCGCGGCCGCAGCTTCTTCTATTCTTCTTTCACGACTGTCCGGCTACTCTTCGCCGCCGAGCTTCCGGGCGCGCTCTTGCACCTCGGCGGCGCGGCCGCAGGTGTTCTTCCCCTCCGGGCAGGCGCCCCGCACGCACGCCGGGCCGGCCTGCTCAAACAGCGCCGGGGCGGCTTCGCGGCACGCGCGCAGCATCTCCCACGCCAGCGCGCGGATCTCCCACTGGGCGCGCTCGCAGCAGCGCAATTCAAAAAAGTGCAGCAGCTCGCGCGCGTTCATCGTCACCAGCAGCCGCGTCGCGCAGGCGTTGGGCAGCACGAAGCGCGCGTCCTGATTGGCCGCCTCGCCGTCGCCGCCCAGCCGCTGCTGCCAGCGCGCATACCAGCGGTGCATCTGCTTCATCTGTTCCTCAAATTCGCGCGCGGCGTCCTCGCCCAGCGCCTCGATCGACGGCGGCAGCACATAGTCGAACCCCTCCGCCATCGAGACGTAGCGCTGGCTCTGCACCGAGAAGGACGCGATGCGGTGGCGCGTCAGCTGCGCCAGCAGCGCCCGGCTCACGCCCTCCACCGCGAAGGTAAAGCTCGCGTGCTCCGTCACGGACAGGTGCCCGCGCTCCATCACGCGCGCCACATACGCGCGCTGATCGGCGGCCTCCACGCGCTGCTTGAGCGCCTTCACGTCCGCCTTCGCGTAGCACAGCCGCGCGCCCAGCGCCACAACCTCGTCCGGGTCGGGCGTCGCGCGCAGCAGCGTCACCTTGAGCCTTGCTCTCGCCATAGATCCTCCGTCCGCCGCAGCGCCGTCTCCATGAGAAGCCGCAGCCTGTCCATGTCGCCCGTCACATACAGGTAGCCCCACAGCGCTTCCAGCGCCGTGGCCTGCCGGTAATCCGCAATGGCCGCGTGCGCCGGGGCCGCGTGCTTGGCCTGCGCGTTGCGCCCGCGCCGCGCGGCGTCCGCCTCCCCGGCCGTCAGCTCCGGCTCGATGGCCGCGAGCATCTCCGCCTGCGCGTGCGCGCTCACCATCCGCACCGCCTGCCGGTGCATCGAGCCGACGCTCGCCGGATGCGTGAGCAGCAGGCTGCGCACATACAGATCGTGCAGCGTGTCGCCGAGATAGGCCAGTTGCAGCGGGTTCAGCTCCCGCGCGTCCGGCAGCGCGAACGCGCCGCGCAGCGCTTCCATCTCCGGCTGCAAGCGCATCGCCCTCCGTCCTCGTTCGGGCGCGGGCGCAAAATGCGCCTGACCGCCCAGTTTCATCCCGTAGTATACCATCAATCGGGCGAAAGGTAAAGTATGCGCCGCCAAAACGGTCAAAAGCGAAGGGGCCTTTGACCCCTTCGCCCTCTCCCTACCCGCGCGGCTCTCCCGAGCGATCGACCGCCGGGAGCGGCTTCGGCTTTTCGGCGGGCAGCGCCCGCCACGCGAGCACGCCGCGCGCGATGGCGACCGCGACCCGCTCGCGGTACTCCGCCGTGCGCAGCAGCGCCTCCTCCCCGGCGTTGGATAAAAACCCGCACTCCACCAGCGCCGAGGGCACGCCCAAGGTCAGGATGTAGTAATCCCCGCCGCCGGCCTCGCGCACGCGGCTGGGCGACAGCTCGCCGACGAGCGCCTCTTGCAGCGCGCCCGCCAGCAGCCGCCCCGCCGGGCAATCCTCCCGGTAGAACACCTGCGGCCCGCTCTCCTCGCGCCCGGCGTATTCGTTCATGTGGATGGAGAGCACCATCTGCGCGCCCGCCTGCTCGATGATCGCCGCGCGCCGCTGCATGTCCTGCAGCTTCTTGCGGATGGGCGGATCCTCGTCGCAGAGCGCGTAGTCGCCCGTGCGCGTCATCACCACCTGCGCGCCCTGCTCCTGCAGCAGGCGCGACAGGCGCTTGGCCACGTCGAGGTTCAGATCCTTTTCCAGCGCCCCGCTCACGCGCCCGACCGCGCCGCCGTCGTAGCCGCCGTGCCCGGCGTCCACCGCGATCGTCATCCCGGAGAGCGGCCCTTCCGCCTGTGCGGAGGCCTCGCGCGCGCCCGCCTCCCGCCCGCGCGCAAGCGCGTTGCTCCCCGCGCAGCAAACGAGCGCCGAGGCGCACATCATCGTCACCGTCAGCAGCATCCCCGCGTACATGCGTGCGCTGTCGCCCACCCGCTTCATCTGGCACCGCCTCCCCCGCTTCACCCGTATGCGCCGCGCGCACGCGCTATGCGCGCCGGGGAGGGCCTTTTCATTTGTTACGGTTCCGTTTCAAAGTTTGTCCCCCGGTTTTCCCCGCCTTATCCACCGCTTTTCCCGGCTTTTGCCCAAGGTTATCCACAGGAAAAACCGTTCGTCAGGCGGCAAAAACCGGGGATTTCCACAGATTGCATAGATTATCCACAATGGTTTTCCACAGAAATCCCCCACATGTGGAAAACTTGTTTCGCGCACCTTTCGCCGCCTTTGTCATATCATTATGTCTGAAATATTTCTTAGTTTTTACAAATTAAATGAGATATTTAATAGTTGTCATGAAAACGTCATAAATGAGCGCGCCTCGCGTAAAAGAAAAAGCAGGCGGAAAACCGTCTGCTATACGATTCTCAAATCAAAAGATTTCCGCAGTGAACCCGCCCGGGATCGCTTCGCTTCCGGGCTACATTTTACAATCGCTTCGCGATTTGGGGTACGTTGGGGCTACCGATCCGGGGAACTCACATAGTCGTGAGCTTCGCTCACTCCCTGTGATTCCCCGCGTTCCGCCTGCCTGCATCCGCCACAGGCGGCGGCAGGCTTCAGCGCCAAGCCCTGTCTGGGGACATTGTCCCCAGACCCCATCCTGTGCTTCGCACTACATGAATGATTTTATCTGAGAAAAATATTAGCCCTCCGCCTTGGCGCGCGCCTCCATCTGCGAGAACTCGCGCAGGATGCCCCGGCACAGGCACAGCGTCAGCACGAAGGAGAAGGCGTCGCTGACGGGCTGCGCGCACTGGATGCCCATGAGGCCAAACAGCCTCGGCAGCACGAGCAGCGCCGGGATGAGGAACAGCCCTTGGCGCGAGACGGAGATGATCGTCGCGCGCACGCCGTAGCCGATGGACTGGGCGAACATGTTGCCCATCGTGATCGTCCCCCAGAGCGGCAGCGTGAGCAGCTGCAAGCGCAGCGCGAGTGTGCCGATGGCGATGACCTCGGCGTCGTCGGCCCTGAAGCAGGTGATGATCGCGCGGGAGAGGACGAAGGAGATCGCGCCCAGCACGATCAGCACGACGGTCGTCACGCGCACGCAGAACCAGAACGCCTCGCGCACGCGGTCGTAGCGCTTCGCGCCGAAGCAGAAGCCGCACACGGGCTGGAAGCCCTGACCAAAGCCGATGACCGAGGAATTGATGAACATGATGAAGCGGCTGACGATGGACATCGCGGCGATGGCGGCGTCGCCATACGCGCCCGCGGTGTTGTTGAGCAGGATGGTGGACACGCTGGCGATGCCCTGCCGCCCGAGCGAGGGCATGCCGTTGTAGAAGATGCGCGCGTACAGGCTCGGGGACGGCGTGAAGCGCGCGGGCTTGATGGAGATGGCGCTCTTGCGCGTGTTGGTCATGATGAGCAGGATGGTGAAGCTGACGGCCTGCGAGATCGCGGTCGCGACGGCGGCCCCGGCGGTGCCCATCCCCAGACTGAAGATGAACAGCGGGTCGAGCGCCATGTTGAGCAGCCCGCCGGAGGCGATGCCCACCATGCCGTAGAGCGCGAGGCCCTCGAAGCGCAGCAGGTTGTTCATCACGAAGCTGCACATCATGAACGGCGCGGCGTAGAAGATGTAGGTCGCGTAGTCGCGCGCGTAGGGGGCGATGGTCTCCGTCGCGCCGAGGAAGCGCACCAGCGGGTCGATGTGCGTCAGCCCCAGCGCGGCGATCACGACGCCGAGGCCGAAGGCCGTGAAGAAGCCCGTCGCGGCGAAGCGCTCCGCGCGCTCCTCGTCGCCCGCGCCGAGCGCTTGGCTGAGGTTCGTGCCGCTGCCCATGCCGACGGTGAAGGCCACGGCCTGAATGATCGCCATCGCCGAGAAGATCACGCCGACCGCGCCCGACGCCGACGTGCCGAGCTGGCTGACGAAGAACGTATCGGCCATGTTGTAGATGGAGCTGACGAGCATCGAGATGATCGTCGGCACCGCGAGCTTCGGGATCACGCGCTGCACCGGGGCGCGCAGCATCATCTCGGCGCGCGCCTGCGCGGCGCGCTCCATTGCCTCCTGATCGGCGGCGGGGCTTTCGTGTTCGTGACGCATGGGGTTTCGCATCTCCTTTGACGCTTTTGCAAAGTCGGCTATTGGGGTCAATCCGTCCTGACGCGCGGCGGCGTCACATCCCATATCCCACCGCCGAGAGCGCGACGCTCAGCGCGATGGCGGCGATCACGTCCAGCGCGGTGTGCTGCCCGCAGGCCACGCGCAGCGCCGCGATGACCAGCGAGAGAACCGCGGCGAGCGCGATCACCGGCCAGACCGGGAACGCGTAGGCCGCCGCACAGGCGATGGCAACGGCGCTCGCCGTGTGGCGGCTGGGCAGGCTGCGGCCCTTGCCGCGCACGCAGCGGCCCACGGGCGGCGCGTCGAAGCGGTCGTAGGGGCGCTGGCGATCGATCCACAGGCGCAGCGCCGTCGCCGCCAGAAAGCACGCCGCCGGCACGGCGACGGCGCGCACGATGCGCGTGTCCCGCTGCGCGGCCAGCGCGATCAGGCAGAGGATATAGAGCGCCGCGCACAGGATCGTCGGCACGCGAAGGATGCTTTCGCCCAGCGGCAGGCGGTCGCACGCCTCGCGCACGGCGCGCGTCAGGCGCACATATTGCCCGCGCGTGGCGGGATAGTCGGGTATGCGAATCATGGCGTCTTCCCCCTTTCCCGCCCCTTGACCGGGCGGCGAAGGTCGGGTATAATGAGAGGTCGGCCCGTCGGGGCCTCAAAGGAGCGAAACATCTTGCAAAACAACTGGGATTGGAGCGGCGTGCGCGCCGCGATCTTCGACATGGACGGCACGCTCGTGGATTCCATGAGCGAGTGGCGGCGGCTGAACGCCAAGTTCGTGCGCAGCCGGGGCGTCGAGCCGACGCCCGAGGAGGAGCGGGAACTCTTCTTCCTCTCCGGCTTCAAGGCCGTGGATTATGTGAAGGAGCACTACGACATCGACACCTCTTTCGAGGAGCTTTGCGAGCTTTCCGCCGCCGAGATGGAGCGCATCTACGGCGAAGGGTTGCCGCTCAAGCCCGGCGCGCGGGCGCTCCTCGACCGGCTGCACGCGCGCGGCATCCTGTGCGTGCTGGCGACGGCGACGCCCGCGCGGCAGGCGCTGGTCGCGCTCAACCGCACGCGGCTGGTCGGGCGGCTCGACTACATCTTCAGCACCGAGATGCTCGGCGGCTACAAGGGCGAGGTGTCCTTCTTCGAGAAGCTGTGCGCGTCCATCGGCGTGCCGCCCGAGGCGTGCGTGATGGTCGAGGACGGCCTCTACGCGATGCGCACCGCGCGCGAGGCGGGCCTGCGCGTGATCGGCATCACCGACGCGACCAATGCCTGCGACCGGGAGGTCATCGCCGAGGCCTGCGACGCGCTTGTCGATTCCTACGACGAGCTGCCGTAAGCGGCTCATCTTCCCTTAGCGTAGCACAAAACGCACGCGTTGGCAAGTCATTTGACGGGACGCGCGGCCCCCTTTGGGCGGCTGCGCGTCCCGGTTATTTATACGATTCGCAAATCAAAGCAGCTATCATGCTGTCACTGGGTTACGCCGGACAAGCAAAGGCGGAAGTACGCAACTTTTCATGATGAACCCGCCCGGGATCGCTTCCGGGCTGCTTTTGGCAATCGCCTCGCGATGGGGTTATGTTGGGGCTACCGCCCCAAACCCTGTCTGGGGACATTGTCCCCAGACCCCATCCAAAGGTATCACACCGCGTGGCAGGCCACGAAGTGCCCCGGCGCGGCCTCGCGCAGCGGCGGGCTATCCTCGGCGCAGCGCGCCGTCGCCATCGGGCAGCGGGCGCGGAAGCGGCAGCCCGCGGGCGGGTCGATCGGCGTGGGCACGTCGCCGGAGAGGTGAATGCGCTCCGCCTTCGCAGCGGCGTCCGGGTCGGGGATGGGCACGGCGCTCATCAGCGCGCGCGTGTAGGGGTGGAGCATGTGCGCGTACAATTCCTCGACCGGGGCCAGTTCCACCATGCACCCCAGATACATCACGCCCACATGGCGGGAGATGTGGCGCACCATCGACAGATCGTGCGAGACGAACAGGTAGGACAGCCCAAAGCGCTCCTGCAGATCCTCCAGCGTGTTGATGACCTGCGCCTGAATCGACACATCCAGCGCCGAGATCGGCTCGTCGCAAACGATGAACTCCGGGCTGGACGCCAGCGCCCGCGCGATGCCCACCCGCTGGCGCTGCCCGCCGGAAAACTCGTGCGGGTAGCGCTGCAGATGGTCGCCCTTGAGGCCGACCAGATCGATCAGCTCGCGCACGCGGTTTTGCCGCTCGGCGCGCGTCATGTCCGTATGCAGCAGCGGCTCGGCGACGATCGACGCGACGGTCATGCGCGGGTTGAGCGAGGCGTAAGGGTCTTGAAAGATCATCTGCATCCGGCGGCGGTAGGGCAGCAGCGCCCGCTCGCCAAGGCGCGCGATGTCCTGCCCGTCAAAGAGGATGCTTCCCGCGGTCGGCTCGTAGAGCCGCACGAGGCAGCGGCCAACGGTCGTCTTGCCGCAGCCGCTTTCGCCCACCAGCCCGAGCGTCTCGCCCCGGCCGATGGCGAGGGACACGTCGTCCACCGCCTTCAGTAGGCGGCGCGGCTTGCCCGTAATCGTATGCCCCACGGGGAAAAACATCTTGAGGCCCCGCGCCTCGACGAGCGGCGTACTCATGCGCGCGCCTCCTCCCAGCACACCTTGGGCGCGCCCTCGTCCAGCAGGCGGCAGCGCGCGCGGTGCGTGTCCGACAGGGTCGTAAATTCCGGCAGCGCCTCGGCGCATACGCGCATCGCATACGGGCAGCGCGCCGCGAACGGGCAGCCCGGCGGCGGCGCGATCAGGTCGGGCGGGGCGCCGGGGATCGGCTCCAGCTTGCGGCGCTCGCCCGTCTTCTTCGGGATGCTGCGCAGCAGGCCCCATGTGTACGGATGCCTCGGCGCGTAGAAGATCTCCCGCACCGACGCCTCCTCGACCACCACGCCGCCGTACATCACCAGCACGCGGCTGCACATCCCGGCGATGACGCCGAGGTCGTGCGTGATCATGATGACCGCCATGCCCAGCCGCTTTTGCAGGCTGCAAAGCAGATCGAGGATCTGCGCCTGAATCGTCACGTCCAGCGCCGTCGTCGGCTCGTCGGCGATGAGCAGGCGCGGCGAGCACATGAGCGCCATCGCGATCATCACGCGCTGGCGCATGCCGCCGGAAAGCTCGTGCGGGTATTGCGCGAGGCGGCTCTCCGGGTCGGGAATCTCCACCATGCGCAGGCGCTCTAGAACGACCTCGCGCGCCTTCGCCTTGGAGAGCTTCTGGTGGATGCGCAGCGGCTCCACGAGCTGATGGCCGACGGTGAAGAGCGGATTTAGGCTGGTCATCGGATCCTGAAAGATCATCCCGATCTGATCGCCGGAGATCTTGCGAAACGCCGCCGGGGTCATGCGGGTGAGGTCGGTGCCGTCAAAGCGCATCGCGTCGGCCTGCACGCGCGCCGTGTCCGGCAGCAGCCGCAGGACGGAGAGCATCGACACGCTCTTGCCGCAGCCGCTCTCGCCCACGATGCCGACGGTCTCGCCCTCGGAGAGCGTCAGATCGACGCCGCGCACCGCCTGAACACGGCCGACGTGCGTCTCGAACGTCGTGTGAAGGTTTTTGATCTCTAGCAGCTCCATGGTCTCCTCCGCGCGTCACTTTTTGAGCTTCGGGTCGAGCGCGTCGCGCAGGCCGTCGCCGATGAAGTTGAGGGAGAACATCGTCAGGCTGATCGCCGCGATGGGGAAGAACATCTGGTAGGGCGCGCTCGTCAGCTTCGGGATGGCATCGTTGGCCAGCGACCCCCACGAGGCCATCGGCTTCTGGATGCCGATGCCCAGAAAAGAGAGGAACGCCTCCGAGAAGATCGCGCTGGGGATGAGGAACATCACCGAGACGATGATCGGCCCCATCGCGTTGGGCAGCAGGTGCCGCACGAGGATCTCGAAATCGCTCGCGCCCGCCAGCTTCGCGGCCAGCGCGTATTCCTGATGCTTGAGGCTCACCACCTGCGAGCGCGTGATGCGCGCCGTGCCGATCCACGAGGAGATGCACAGCGCGATGAGGATGGAGCGCACGTTCGACCCCATCAGCATCATGATGAGGATGATGTACAGAAACGAGGGCAGCGCGATGAGGATGTCCACGATGCGCATCATCACGTTGTCGAGCGCGCCGCCAAAGTAGCCCGCGATGCCGCCGTAGAGCACGCCGATGACCATGTTCACCAGCGCCGCCACCACGCCGATGGACAGGCTGATGCGCGCGCCGTAGAGCACGCGCACATACAGGTCGCGCCCCAGCGCGTCCGTGCCGAACCAGTGCGCCGCAGACGGCGGCTGGGAGACGCAGGTGAAGTCGGCGTCCTCGTAGCCGTAGGGGCAAACCATCGGCCCGAAGATCGCCAGCAGCGTGATCGCCGCGATCACCACGAGGCCGAGCAGCGCCAGCCTGTCTCGCCGGAAGCGCCGCCACGCGTCCTGCCAGTAGGACTGCGAGGGGCGCGCGATCCCCTCCGCGTCCAGCGAAGCGCGGTCGATGGGGGCGTATCGTTCGTCCATAGCCTTCCCTCCTGCGCGTCAGCCGTCGAGCTTGACGCGCGGGTCGATGATTCCGTAGGCGACGTCCACGATCAGGTTGCAGATCACCACGAAGATGCCCAGAAAGAGGGTCACGCCCATGATGATGTTGTAGTCGCGCGCGCTGATGGAGTCCACAAAGTACTTGCCGATGCCCGGGATGGCGAAGAGCCGCTCCACGATGAAGGAGCCGGTGAGCAGGTTCGCGATCAGCGTGCCCAGATACGTCACCACGGGCAGCACCGCGTTGCGCAGGCCGTGCTTGCAGATGACGAAGAACTCCGCCACACCCTTGGCCCGCGCGGTGCGGATGTAGTCCTGCTCCAGCACCTCCAGCATCGAGGAGCGGGTCATGCGCGCGATGTAGGCGACCGGCGAAAAGGACAGGCACGCCACGGGCAGGATGTAGTGCCGCCAGCTGGACAGGCCGTAGGTCGGCAGCCAGTGGAGCACGCCCGCGAACAGGTAGAGCAGCAGCACCGAGATCACGAACAGCGGCACGCACACGCCGACGGTCGCGAGCACCATGCACGCGCCGTCAAAGAGGCTGCCGCGCCGCACCGCCGACACGATGCCCAGCGCCAGCCCGATCAGCAGCGAGACGATCACCGCCAGCACGCCCACGCGCGCCGAGACCGGGAAGCCGCGCGCGATCAGGTCGTTGACCTTCACACTCGTGTTCTTGTAGGAGATGCCGAAGTCGCCGCGCGCGATGTTTTCCATGTAGCGCGCGTACTGCACGGCGAGCGGCTGATCCAGCCCGTATTTTTCGTTGAGTCGCTGCATCACGGCGTCCGGCACGCCCTGCTCCCCCTTGGAGAACGGGCTGCCGGGAATGGCGTGCATGAGGAAGAAGCAGCAGGTGGCGAGCACGAGGATCGTCACCAGCCCCGACAGCACGCGCTTGGCGATGTATTTTCCCACGGGAAACCTCCCTTTTGTCCGCTTCTGCGCCGCGGAAAGGCGACTTGCCGGATACAAAAAGGCGGCGGACGCGTCCCCCGCCTTCCTTCCCATTATATACGCCCCGCGCGCAAAAAACAAGCCGCTTTTTGGCTCCCCTGCGGCCCGGCGCGCCTTTCTTCCCAAACTTATCCCGCACGCTTGACAAACCCGCCGGGATTTGCTATTCTCGTCTCATGCCGTGCGGCGCGACGCTTCGTCGCCGCGCGGCGGCAATTTGATTGGGAGGCGATCGCATCATGAAAAAGCTGCTGCTGCTCGCGCTCACGCTGGCGCTTCTCTGCGTGACGTTCTCCGCGTTGGCTGAGAACAAGATCACGTTCCAGATGGCCGGCGAGCCGGAGTGCATGGATCCCACGATCAACGACTATTCCACAGGCTCCTACGCGCTGCAAAACCTGTTCCGCGGCCTGTATAAGTACGCGCCCGACGGCAGCGTCGTTCCCGCGCTGGCCGAGGGCTACGAGGTCTCCGACGACGGCCTCGTGTACACCTTCAAGCTCAAGGAGGGCCTCAAGTGGTCGGACGGCAGCCCGCTCACCGCGCACGACTTCGAGTACAGCTGGAAGCGCGTGCTCGATCCCAGCGTCGGCAGCGAAACGGCCTACACGCTCTACGGCGTCATCAAGGACGGCTACGCCTGCTTCGTCGATCAGACCGTCGCCGTGGACGACCTGCCGATCAAGGCGCTGGACGACACGACGCTGCAGGTGGAGCTGCTGGCCCCGGCGAGCTACTTCATCAGCCTCACCGCGACCACGGCGTTCATGCCCGTCAAGCGCGAGGTCATCGAGACCGTCGGCGAGGACTGGGAGATGGATCCGGCGACGTATGTGTGCAACGGCCCGTTCATGCCCACCGAAATGAAGCCGGACGAGAGCTACACCTTCGTGAAGAACCCCTATTACTACAACGCCGACGAGGTGCAGCTGGACGAAGTGCAATACGTCTTCCTCGGCGCGGCCGAGACGGTGAAGATGGCCTTTGACAACGGCGAACTCGACATCGCCACCACCGTCAGCCCCGATGCGATGGCCGCCTACGAAGGCACGCCCAACCTGATGGCCAGCAGCCGCATCGGCTACCGCTACTATGAGTTCAACTGCGCGAAGGCTCCGTTCGACGACGCGCGCGTGCGCCGCGCGCTGACGATGGCGCTCGACCGCGGCATCCTCGTCAACACGATCATCGAGGATCCGACGCGCCCGACGCTGCGCGGCTGGGTGCCCTACGGCATCAAGGACGTCTTGCAGCCCGCGAGCGACTGGCGCGACGCGGTGGGCGACGCCTTTGCCGAGGACGTCGAGGCCGCCAAAGCGCTGCTCGCCGAGGCCGGCTATCCCGACGGCGAAGGCTTCCCGCCCTTCACCGTCAAGTATGTCTCCGGCAACACCGAGCTGGAGAACGTGGCGCAGGCCATGTGCGCGATGTGGAAGCAGGCTCTCGGCATCGACTGCTCGCCCGTGGCGGTGGAGGACGGCGTCTACTGGGCCGACGACACCGGCACCCGCGACTCCGGCGACTTTGAGATCGCCTACATGGGCTACACGCTCGACTACGCCGAGCCGTCCGCCGCGTTCTTCATTCTCGAGAACGCCGAGGGCAACGCCTGCACCCGCTGGGATTGCCCCGAGTATCTGGCGCTCTGCCAGCAGATGCGCGGCATCCTCTCGGACGACGCGCGCGAGGCACTCTATCTACAGGCCGAGGCGACGCTCGCCGAGGAGTGTCCGGTCATCCCGATCTACTCCTACAACGACACCGCGCTGGTCGCCAGCCGCGTGCAGGGCTTTATCCGCAACAGCAACGGACACCCGATCTTTGAATATGTGACCCTCGCCGAGTAAACCGGCCCTTTCCCCTCGCCCAGCCCTCGCGGCTGGGCGGTTTTTTATCCTTCGTTTCCCTTCGCCCCTTCTATTTATCCCCCGCCGCGCATAAGGTGAAACCGCAAACGGATGGACAGGGAGGGACGGGAAATGGAGCTGACGCGCGAGACGATGCGCTTTGAGCAACTCGTGACCCGCGGCGAGGAACAGGTGAGCATCGAGGGCGAGGCGACGCTGCCGGGGAGCATGCGCGACGCGGTGACGGTGCTGGCGGTGCAGGCGCAGGCGCATCTGACGGGCGCTCAGGCCGGACAGGGCGAGGCGGGCGTGCGCGGGCGCGTGTGCTTTCAGGTGCTCTACACGCAGGGCGACCTGACGCGCATCCGCGCGCTGGAGACGTCGTGCGAATTCGATCACGCCATCCCCATGGAAGGCGTGACGCCCACGATGCGCCTGTCGGCCCGCGCGAGCGTGCAGGAGACGGAGGGGTCGGCGTCCAGCGGGCGCATGTCGCTGCGGGCGCTGCTGGGCGTGGAGATCGAGGCGTTCGAGACGACGGAGCGCGATCTGGTCGTCTCCGCCGCCGACCCGGACGGCGAGATGGGCCTGCAAACGCTTGCGCAGACCGTCCCCTATTGCAGCACGCAGACGCTCGGCGAGGGGAAGACGCTCGTGCGCGAGGAGTTCGACCTGCCCGCCAAGCTCGAGGTCGGCGACGTGCTCTGCGCCACGGCGACGGCGACGGTCGGCGAGCTGTCGGGCGGCAACGGGAAGGTCGGCGTGTCGGGCGTGGTCGAGGTGCGCGTACTCCACAGGCCGCTCGAGGCCGGGCGGCCGCTGGCGGTGACCACGCACGAGCTGCCCTACGAGCTGACGATCGACGCACAGCTTCCCGAGGGCGCGCAGCCGCAGGCGACCGCCGAGGTGACCGACGTGATGGCCGACTCGACCGGCGCGGAGAAGCGGCGCACGCTGCGCGCCGAGGCCGAGGTCACGGTGCGCCTGCGCCTGTGCCGCCAGAGCGAGGCGTCGCTGCTCGAGGATCTGTATAGCCTGAGCGGCCCCGAGCTGACGCCCGTGTCGCAAGAGATCAACGTACACACGTTCGAGGAGACGCTCGAGGCCCGCGAGAGCGCGCGCGTACAGGTGACGCTGCCCAAGGACGCGCCGCCGATCGACACGGTGCTCGCGACGTTCGTGCAGCCGACGCTGACCGGCGTCTCACCGGACGGGCGCAGGCTCGACGCCGAGGGCGTGATGGGCGTAACGCTGCTCTACCTCCCGGTCGATTCGGACATCCCGACCGCCGTGCATGTGCGCGAGCCGTTCTCCATGACCTTTCCCATCGAGGCCGCGCCGGGCGTCACCGCGCAGGCCTACGCCATCGAGAGCGCCGCCGGGCCGACCACCAGCGACCGCGCCGAGGTGCGCTGCGTGCTGGGCTTGCGCGCCACGCAGCACGGCATCCGGCGCATCCGCGGCGTCACCGACGTGGAGCAGGGCGCGACGCGCAAGCCGGAGCACGGCTTCGTGCTGGTGTGGCCCGCCGAGGGCGAGAGCCGCTGGACGACCGCGCGCCGCCTGCGCGTGGCGCAGGACGCGCTCGCGCCCGCAGGCAAGAACGCGTTGCTGGCCTTTAGAAAGTGAATCGGCCGCCACCCGGGCGAACTTGCCCGGGCGGCGATTTTGTGCGGCGCGCCAATTCTGCTCGCGCGTTTTTGTTCAAATTACAAATCTTCGCCCTTTGGAAACTTTTTGGAAAACTTCGTGGGCCTTGGCGCGTCTAACAGAATAGAAGGGTAGACGACAGGAAGAGCGAAGGGGGTTTTGCGATGCGCCTTGCCGCCGCGCTGGGGCTGCTCCCCGGGCAAACGCCGAGCGCGCCCGCGCGCAAAGCCGCGCCGAGCGTCACCGCGACGATGCGCGCGCTGGTCGATCTGGGCGAGAGCGTCGCCACGAATGTCCACGCGATCTACACGCCGACGCGGCTCTTCCTCTGCGTGACGATGGAGCCGAAGCCGGAGGCCTTGGAGGCGCAGCTCGCCGCCGACCGCCGCATGGCGGCGGGCCACTTTGAGGTGGACAGGCTCTGGAGCGCGGCGTCCGTGAACGCGCGCTGGGGCCGCCGCGCAGTGCTCACGGACGGCGAGGGCCGCCTGCTGGACGGCGCGGCGCTCGGCGCGCGCGGCATGACGGACGCCGGCGCGCGGGAGGTCTTCTTCGAGTTCAGCGCGATGGACGTATATCCTGATAAGATGTATTTGGCCAATGGAGACGCGCGGGTGCGGGTGAGGTAATGGCGGGCGATGCCCGCGGCCAGTTCCGAGCGGCGGTGCCCGCGTCCATTTCCGAAAAAGCCTGTAGTGATCGTGCTTTGACGCACGAGGCCGAAGGTTTTGGGTTTTGGGTACGCCGCCTGCGGGCGGCGGGGGAACGTCGCGCTGCGGCGCTGGGATGGGGGTACGGGGGGTTACGACCTCGCCTACGGCTCGGGGGAACGTCTGCCGCCACAGGCGGCAGGGAGACGCGCTCCGCTGTGAAGTGGTAAACTAAAACTGGACAAAGAAGGGGTAGAAATCAGGGACGGGAAAAGGTATAATAAGAGCAAACCCGAATCAAGTACCCGAACCAAAGCACCCAAACCAAGACCAAACGTCCAAGGAGGTTTACCCATGAAATACGCATACGAGGAGCGGCTG
>CANRLC010000047.1 GCA_947631405.1 uncultured Clostridia bacterium
CGGGTTTGCTCTTATTATACCTTTTCCCGTCCCTGATTTCTACCCCCGCTGTGTCCAGTTTTAGTTTACCACTTCACCCTCACCCCCTGCAAACGACCAAAGGGCTTCGGCCCTTTGGAATCCCGGGCTGGAGCGGAACTTCATTTGGAAGCGAGAGTTGTCTTGCTTTGGGCAATCTTTTGCGCAGAAACAGCTATGCACCCATTCGCAGATGCGCCTTCGGCCTGCGAATGGGTGCGCGCCTTAATGGGGTTTTTGAAGAAGCGGCTTCGCGTCTTCTCAAAACATAGATGAGACATAACCTCTTGTCCCCAAAACCCTCGGCCTCGTTCGCTCAAATTGCGTTTTCTAAAGGCGTTGTTCGGAGGCGGAAGCGGCCACTGGCCGCGCCACCGGCCGCTTTTTTGCGTTGGGCCTTGCCATTTTGGCCGCGACAGGGTACAATAGAGGGTGTGTAGACAGGAGAAGCCGATGTTAGCGAAAGCGTTCCGCCGCAGCCTCACGGAAGATTGCCACGTTGCGCCCGGCAGCCATGTGCTGGCGGCGGTCAGCGGCGGCGCGGATTCCACGGCGCTGCTCTGCCTGCTGTGCGAGGCGGCGGAGCCGCTGCGCCTGCGCGTCTCCTGCGCGCACCTCGATCACGGGCTTCGCGGCGAGCGCGCGAGGGAGGATCTCGAATTCGTCCGCGCGCTGTGTGCGCGCCTCGGCGTGCCGTTCTACGAGGGCCGCGCCGATACCCCCGCGCTGGCCGCGCAAAGGGGCGGCGGCGTCGAGGACGCCGCGCGGGCGCTGCGCCGGGCGTTCCTGCTGGACACGGCGCGAGAGGTACACGCCGACGCCATCGCGCTGGCGCATCACGCGCGCGATCAGGCGGAGACGGTGCTATTGCACGCCGCGCGCGGGAGCGATTTGCGCGGCCTGTGCGCGATGCAAAGCCGCAGCGGCCCGTTTGTGCGCCCGCTGCTGGACGTGGAGCCGGAGGCGATGCGCGCGTACCTGAAAGAGATCGGCCAGCCGTGGCGCGAGGACGAGACGAACGCCGACGCGCGCTTTGCGCGCAACCGTGTGCGCCTGCTCGTCCTGCCGGAACTGGAGCGCGCCTGCCCGGGCGCGGGCCGCGCGCTCTGTCGGCTGGCAAAGGCCGCGCGGCGGGACGAGGATTACTTCAGCGAAGCGCTCTCGGCGCTGCCGCCGGTCAAGACGCGCCGTCTCGTGAACGGCGCGGCCTGCGAGGCGGAGCCGCTGCGCGCGCTGCATCCGGCGCTGCTGGGCCGCTTTTTGGCCCGTTGGCTCGCAAAGCACGGCGCGCCCGGGGCAGACGCGGAGGCGATCGGCAGGCTCTCCCGCGCGCTGATCGCGGGCGAGGAGACGGCGGCCATGCTGCCCGGCGGCCTCTGCGCGCGCGTGGGCAGGCGATGGCTCTGTCTCACGCGCAAGGGGGAGAAGGCGCAGGACGCGCCGATTCTGCCCGAGGGCGTGAGCGACACGCCGTTTGGCCGCTTCGCCGTGCGCCCCGCGCGGCCGGGCGAGACAGGAGACGGCGTCCTCGCGCAGGCGATACCGCTCTCGCGCATGTCGGGGCTTTGCGTCGGCGGGCGCAGGCCGGGCGAGCGAATGACGCCGCTTGGCGGCGCGGGCAGCGCGCCCATCAAGAAGCTGCTGATCGACGCGGGCGTGGAGCGCGCGATGCGCGATTCGGTTCCCATCGTGCGCGCGGCGGACGGGAGCGTCCTCTGGCTGGTCGGACTGCGGCCCGCCGAGGGCTGCCGCGTGCGCGCGGGAGAACCCGCCGCGCTGCTCACCTATCTGGGGCTGGAACCGCCGGACGCGCCGTGACACGGCGGCGGTTTTTCAAAAGAGACGCGCCGCTGCGGCGCATCGGGAGGAACGAATTATGGAACAATCGAAGCGAATCTACGCCGATCTGCGCGACGAGCTGCTCATCACCCGCGAGCAGATCGCCGCGCGCGTCAAGGAGCTGGCCGCGCAGATCGAGCGCGACTACGCGGGCCGCGAGCTGACCGTCGTGTGCATCCTCAAGGGGGCCGCGCCGTTCTTCGTCGATCTCATCCGCGAGATCGATCTGCCGCTGACCGTCGATTTCATGGCGATCTCCAGCTACGGCAGCGCCACGAAATCCTCGGGCGTGGTGCGGATACTCAAGGATCTCGACAAGCCCGTCAACGGCAAGGACGTGCTGATCGTCGAGGACATCGTCGATTCGGGCATGACGCTCTCCTTCCTCAAGGAGAACCTGCTCAGCCGGGGCGCGGCCTCGCTACGCATCGTCACCCTGCTGGATAAGCCCGAGCGCCGCCGCGTGCCGCTCTCGGTCGATTACTTTGGCTTCACCATCCCGGATGAGTTCGTCGTCGGTTACGGGCTGGATTACGACGAGAAATACCGCAATCTGCCCGACATCGGCGTGCTCAAGCCCGAGGTGTACGAAAAATAAGCGCCCGCAGGGCGCGCACCGCGGCACGCGAGAGGGCGGGCCGCATCGGTTGGAGGGACTTCGTTGAAGAAATCATATAAGGGTTTTCCGATCTACGCGCTGATCATCGTGGGCGTGTTCCTGTTTTCGCAGGTGTTCTTCTCCTCGATGAACCGGCAGCAGGGGCCGCAGATCGAATACAACACGCTGCTGCAATACGTCGAGCAGGGCGCGGTCGCGCAGATCGCCGTGCAGGGCAATACGGCCTATGTGCGCATGCGCGCCAGCGCCATCCCGCAGGAGGCGTTTTCCAGCGAGGCCTACGACTTTTCCGCCGTCATCGACCGGGAGTCGTTTGTCGCCTCCTGCCGCCAGCTCGCCGCGCTGCGCGAGGACGCGCCCGAGAGCGAGATCTCCGAGCTGGATCTGGGCTTTGAACTGACCTACCTCGCGCCGCAGAGCACGCCGTGGTTTATCGAGCTGCTGCCGTATATCATCATGACGCTGCTCATCATGGGCTTCTGGCTGCTGATGATGCGCCAGCAGACGGGCGGCGGCGGGCGCATGATGAACTTCGGCCACAGCACCGCGCGCGTCTTTGAGGGCGACGGCAACCGCATCACCTTCGCCGACGTCGCGGGCGCGGTCGAAGAAAAGGAAGAGATGCAGGAGCTGGTCGAGTTTCTCAAGAACCCGCGCCGCTTCACCGCCGTCGGCGCGCGCATCCCCAAGGGCGTGCTGCTCGTCGGCCCGCCGGGCACCGGCAAGACGCTGCTGGCGAAGGCCGTCGCGGGCGAGGCGGGCGTGCCGTTCATGTCCATCTCCGGCTCGGACTTTGTCGAGATGTTCGTCGGCGTGGGCGCCAGCCGCGTGCGCGACCTGTTCGAGCAGGCGAAGAAGCACGCGCCCTGCATTGTCTTCATCGACGAGATCGACGCGGTCGGACGCCGCCGCGGCGCGGGCCTCGGCGGCGGGCACGACGAACGTGAGCAGACGCTCAACCAGCTCCTCGTGGAGATGGACGGATTCGCCGTCAACGAGGGTGTCATCGTGCTGGCCGCCACCAACCGCAAGGACATCCTCGATCCGGCGCTGCTGCGCCCGGGCCGCTTCGACCGGCAGATCACCGTCGGCTATCCCGACGTGCGCGGCCGCGAGGCCATCCTGCGCGTCCACGCGCGGCAAAAGCCGCTCGCCGACGACGTCGATCTCTCCGCGATCGCCAAGCGCACGCCGTACTTCGCGGGCGCCGATCTTGAAAACATCATGAACGAGGCGGCCATCCTCTGCGCCCGCGAGGGCAAGGACAAGATCACCGCCAAGCACCTGGGCGAGGCCATCGAGCGCGTGCAGATGGGGCCGGAGAAGAAGAGCCACGTCGTCACCGCCGAGGACAAACGGCTCGTCGCCTGCCACGAGGCGGGCCACGCGATCGTGGGCGAGCTGCTGCCCGGCTGCGACAAGGTACATTTGGTCACGATCATGCCGCGCGGCGGCAGCGGCGGGCACACGCTGCTTCTGCCCGATCAGGAGAGCGACTTCACCACCCGCTCGCAGCTGCTGGACACCATCGCGATGGCGCTTGGCGGCTACGCGGCGGAGCGCCTCGTGCGCGGGGAGATGAGCACGGGCGCGAGCAGCGACCTGCAGCGCGCCACCGACATCTGCCGCCGGATGGTCACGCAATACGGCATGAGCGACGACATGGGGCCGATCTATCTGGGCGGCGATCACGACGAGGTCTTCCTCGCGCGCGATTACGGCCAGATGAGCCGCACATACAGCGAGCAGGTCGCCGCGCGCATCGACGCCGAGGTGCAGAAGAAGCTGGGACAGGCGCTCGACCGCGCCACGGCGCTGCTCTCCGAGCACCGCGCGCTGCTCGACGGCCTGAGCGATCTGCTCATCGAGCGCGAGACGCTCGACCGCGCCGAGTTCGAGGCGTTCATGCGCGGCGAGGCGCTCCCGGAGACGGGATCTCTGCCTGAGGCCGGGTCTCAACCTGCGCCGGATGCGGAAACGCCCCCGGACGGGGGAACGCGCGCGTGAGCATAGCGCAAAAGCACACGCACGGCAGGAACGCAGCCGCGGGCCTGCCGTGCTTGCATGCCCCGGCGCGTTCGCCGCGCGGGGAAACCGAAGGGAGAGCGGGCGTATGAGGGCCGATCTGCACATGCACTCGACCGCGTCGGACGGCGAATACGCGCCTGGCGAGGTGATGGCGCTCGCGGCGGGCGCGGGGCTGACGCTCGTAGCGCTCACCGATCACGACAGCGTCGCGGGCCTTGCCGCCGCGCGCGAGGCGGCGGCGCGGCTGGATTTGACGCTGCTGACGGGCGTGGAGCTGAGCTGCGGCGGGGAAAAGGAGATTCACGTCCTCGGCTACGGCTTTGACGAAAGCGACGAGGCGTTGCTGCGCTTTTGCGCGGAGCACAAGCGGGAGCGCGAGGAGCGCGCCGAGCGCATGGTGGCGCGCCTCGCCGAGCATGGCATGACGATCTCGCTCGCGCGCGTACACGAGCTGGCGCGGGGCGTGGTGGCGCGGCCGCACGTCGCCCGCGCGCTGATCGAGGCGGGCTACGCCAGCAGCGTCAGCGACGCGTTCGACCGCTATCTGCTGCCGGGCAAGTGCGGCTATGTGCCCAAGCGAAACGTGCGCGTGCAGGATGCCGTCGCGCTCATCCACGGCGCGGGCGGCGTCGCGGTGCTGGCGCACCCGATGAAGCTGGCGATGGGCGAAGGCGCGCTCTCCTCGCTGATCGGCGAGTGGGCGGCGCAGGGGCTGGACGGGCTGGAGGTCTTTCACCCCAGCGCGCAGGGCAACCACGCCGCGCGGCTGCTCGCGCTGGCCCGGTCGCTGGGACTGCTCGTTACGGGCGGGAGCGACTACCACGGCGGGAGCGTCAGCCCGGACAGGCGGCTGGGCGGCGAATGCGCGCGCTGGCGGGACATGGAGAGCGACGTACATGCGCTGCTCGAGCGCGTCCGCCTGTCAAAGAAGTCTTTTGGTGATCGCTAGGTTTTTGAATCAAATCAAAATGAGTTTTAATGCAGGAAACAGGGCTTTCGACAAGCCGGCGCGCGCGCGAGCGCCAAGGAGCGATGGAGATGCCGACGATGACGCGGGCGGGCTACAGGCCGCCGAAGGCGCCTCGGGGCGCGGGGCCTGCGAAGGCCCCCAAGGGGCGCAAAAAAAAGAAAAAGCGCGGCGCGAACGCGGTGACCGCCGCGTCGCTGGCGGTGTTCGCGCTGGCCGTGTGCATCGGCGCGCTGACGCTGATCATCTACGCGCAGACGCAGCCCTATCGCGACGCGTTCGCGCCGGGCACGAGCTTGGGCGGCAGCCCGCTCGCCGGGCTTGACGCGCAGCAGGGCGCGCTGCTCCTGCACGAGCAGACGGACGAGGCCGTCGCCGCGTGGCGCTACAAGTGGAGCTACGCGGGCACGACCTACGGCTTGAGCGCGCAGGACGTGGGCCTCGCCGTGGACGTGAACGCGACGCTCGACCCGCTCTGGCAGCGGGGCAAGGGCAACATGCTCTCGGCATGGCTGGATCTGCTCGCGCTGCGGCGGAGGCCGCAACAGGCGCAGGTGCAGGTGACCTACGATCTCGCCCCGGCGCAGGAGCTGCTGCGGCTGATGAAGGCGGACATCGACCGGGACGCGACGGACGCGACGGTCTCGTTTGTGCCGGGCAGCAGCGCGCCGTTCCGCTTCATGGCGGAGCAGACGGGCCTGCGCCTCGATACGCAGGCGCTGCTTGGCGACGTGGAGCGCTCGCTGCAATCGCTTACGCCGGGCGAGGCCGCGCTCGCGCCGCAGGAGCTTGCGCCCGCGGTCTACGAGGCGGCGCTGCGCGAGGCGACGGTGCTGCGCGGCCGCGCGACGGTGACGTTCGCGCCGGACGAGGCGGCGCGGCGCAACGCCTCGCTCGCCGTCGAGGCGATCAACGGCGCGGTCGTCGCGCCGGGGGAGACGCTCTCCTTCAACGCGCTCGCCGGCGCGCGCACACAGCAGGCCGGGTACGTCGAGGCGGTGGAGCCGGCCTACGGGCCGGACGCGCGCGGCGTGGGCGGCGGCGTCTGCCAGACGGCGACGGCGCTGTATCAGGCCGCGCTGCTGGGGGACGTCGCCGTCGCGGAGCGGCACGCGGCGGCGTATCCGGTCGCCTACGCGCAGCCGGGATTGGAGGCCGCCGTCTCCGATCAGGGCCTCGATCTGGCGCTTGCCAACGACACGGACACGCCGCTCTATGTGACGGCGCGCCTGTATGCGCTGGACGAGGACGCCGAAGGCGGCTACGCGATCGAGGCGCAGGTGATCGGCGCGCCGCTCGCCTCGCGCTTCCGTCTGGAATCGCAGGCGGAGGAGACGGGGACGATCGAGGAACCCGTCTACGTCCGCGACAGCGAGGGCCTCTACGCGACCTATGCGGACGAGCGCGTGCCCGTCCGCGAGGGGATGCCGGGCGTGCGCGCTCAGGTGACGCGCGTGGAGACGGACAGGCAGGGCGAGGAGCTTTCCCGCGAGACCGTCTCCGAGGACGAGTACGCGCCCATCGCGCCCGCGGTGTATGTGGGCGTGTCGGCGCGGGAGTGAAACGCGCGGCTGCATGCGCGCGCGCCGGTGAGCCGACGCCTTTTCATCGCGGGCAGCGGCGCGCACACGCGGTGCAGGCGCATCTGCCGCAGGATGAGCGCGTCCAGCGTCTGGCTCAGGGCGAGAAACTGATCGGGCGTGACGTCCGGTCGGGTCAGCGCGGCCTCGAGCCGGCTTCGCTCGCGGGTGATGGACAACAGACAGCGCATCGTTGCGCCCCCTTTCTTCAACCCGTCTAGCATACCAGATGTGTGGCCCGATTGCAATTAAAATGTTTGTCGAATCAAATCGAAACCTGTCGAAACGGATAAAAAATGTGCGAATCGTGACACCTACGCTCGATGTGCAGGAGGAATGACCTTGGAAAAAGCGATGGATCGCGCCCCGGCGGACGGCGCGCTGCCCCGCGAGGCGGCGCTGCGGCGGCCCGTGCTGATCGTGTTTGATCTGGACGGCACGATCGCCGACAGCCGTGTGCTGGCGCGGGAGAGCTACAAGCGCGTGTTCGCGCTGATGGGCTGCGGGCTGATCTCGGACGAGCTGGCGGATTCCTTCAACGGGCCGGACGCGGACGAGATCTGCCGGGTGATGGGTGTTTCCGGCGAGCGGCGCGCGCTCTACGACCGCCTGCTCGAGGAGACGGAGGGCGAGATGATCGCCGCGCACGGCCGGCTGTTTCCCGGCGTGGAGCGGATGCTGCAATCGCTCGCGCCGCGCGCGCGGTTGGCGCTGCTGACCAACGGCAGCCCCTCCTACTGCGAGGCGAACATCGAGACGTTTCACCTGTCGCCCTACATCGGATTGCACAGCGGGTATGTGAGCGGCGTCACCAAGTCCCAGCGCATCCGGCTCTGGGCGAAGGAGTTGGGCGCGCGGCGCGTGATCTGCGTGGGCGACCGGGGCACCGACGTCGCCTTCGCCCGCGAAGCCGGGGCCTACGCCGTCGGCGTCACCTACGGGATGGGCGACCGGGAGGAGCTTTCCCGCGCGGACGCGCTGTGCGACACGCCGGGGCAGGTCGTCGCGGCCTGCGCTCGCATCATCGATGCGGATTGACGCGGTTGCATTTTGGCGCGCCGCGCGATACAATAACGCTGCGGGGATTGCCCGCAAGGAGGAACAGCATGGAAAAGAAAAACACCGCCGTGGTCACCGTCGTGGGCAACGATACCATCGGCATCATCGCCCGCGTGAGCGCCGCGCTCGCCCGGCACGACGCGAATATTCTGGACATCTCGCAGACCGTCCTCTCCGGCGTGTTCAACATGATCATGATCGTGGACATCTCCCTGAGCGACTTTTCGCCGCTGGAGGACGAACTGACGCAGCTCGGCGGCGAATTGGGATTGCAGATTCGCATCCAGCGCAGCGAGATCTTCGACGCGATGCACCGCATCTGACGGGAGGACGCCATGATCAACACGTCCGAGATTCTGCAAACCGTGCGGATGATCGCCGAGGAAAAGCTCGACATCCGCACCATCACGATGGGCATCTCGCTCTACGCCTGCGCGCGCGAGGACAGCCGCGCCCTCTATACCGCCGTGTACGACCGCATCACGAAGCAGGCCGCGCATCTGGTGAAGACGGGCGAGGCGCTCGAGCGCGAGTTCGGCATCCCCATCGTCAACAAGCGCATCTCCGTCACCCCGGCCAGCCTCATCGCCGCCGCCGGCGGCGATCCGCTCGCCGTCGCCCGCGCGATGGACGACGCCGCGCGCGAGACGGGCGTCAACTTCATCGGCGGCTACACCGCGCTCGTGCAAAAGGGCATGACCGCCAGCGACCGCGCGCTCATCGCGTCGCTGCCGCAGGCGCTCTCCCAGACCGAGCGCGTCTGCGCGTCGGTCAACGTCGCCTCCACCCGCGCGGGCATCGACATGGACGCCGTGCGCCTGTGCGGGCAGGCCGTCAAGGACATCGCAAAGGCCACGCGGGACACCGACGCCTCCGGCTGCATGAAGCTCGTCGTCTTCGCCAACGCCGTCGAGGACAACCCCTTCATGGCCGGCGCGTTCCACGGCCCGGGCGAGGGCGACTGCTGCGTGAACGTGGGCATCTCCGGCCCGGGCGTCGTCAAGCGCGCGCTCGAAAAGGAGGCCAAGGGTCAGCCGTTCGACGTCGTCGCCGAGACGGTCAAGCGCACCGCGTTCAAGATCACGCGCGTGGGCCAGCTCATCGCCCGCGAGGCGAGCGCACGGCTGGGCGTGCCCTTCGGCATCGTCGATCTCTCGCTTGCGCCGACCCCGGCGATGGGCGACTCGGTCGCGCATATCTTGGAGGAGATGGGGCTGGAGCGCTGCGGTTGCCCCGGTACCACCGCCGCGCTCGCGCTGCTCAACGACGCCGTGAAGAAGGGCGGCGTGATGGCGTCCAGCCATGTGGGCGGCCTCTCCGGCGCGTTCATCCCGGTCAGCGAGGACATCGGCATGATCGAGGCCGCCGCCTGCGGCGCGCTCAGCCTGGAGAAGCTCGAGGCGATGACCTGCGTCTGCTCGGTCGGGCTGGACATGATCGCCGTCCCCGGCGACACCAGCGCCGCGACGATCGCGGCCATCATCGCCGACGAGGCCGCCATCGGCGTGGTCAACAGCAAGACGACCGCGGTGCGCATCATCCCCGCGCCGGGCAAGACGGTCGGCGACGAGGTGGAGTTCGGCGGGCTGTTCGGCCGCGCGCCGGTCATGCGGGTCAGCCCGTATTCGGCGGAGGGCTTCATCGCGCGCGGCGGGCGCATCCCAGCGCCGCTGCAGAGCCTCAAGAACTGACGCGCCGCAAAAGCGCGGCTTTTGAAAGGGCGGGCTGCCGAAATCCGGCGGCTTACCATGACCATAGGAGGAGAGCATGGACAATCGGCCGTCCCGCGCGGACATCGACGCGCGCTACAAGTGGGATTTGACGCGCCTGTACCCGGACGCCGCCGCGTGGGAGCAGGCCTTTGCGGGGGCGCAGGAGGCGGCGCGGGACTTTTCGCGCTTTTCCGGCACGCTCGCGCAGGGGCGCGAGGCGGCGCTTCGCGCGCTCGACGCGTATGTAGCGATGACCGAGCGCGTGGAGGACGTGGGCCTGTACGCGTCGCTGCGGCGCAGCGAGGACAGCGCTGACCCCGAGGCGCAGGCGATGGACGACCGCGCCCGCGCGCTCGCCTCGCGGGCGATGGAGGCGAGCGCGTTCCTCGTGCCGCAGCTGCAAGCGCTGGGCGAGGACGCACTGCGCGCGATGGCGGAGGATCCCGCGTTTTCCGCGCACGACGCCTTCCTGCGCGACGCGCTGCGCATGCGCGCGCACACGCTCCCCGAGGAGGGCGAACGCCTGCTGGCGGGCGCGCAGGAGATCGCTTGGACGCCGGGTACGGCCTACGACATGCTCACGCAGGCCGATCTCGATCTGGGCCTGACGCGCGGCGAGGACGGCGGGCGCGTGCGCCTGACCGACGCGCGCTTCCTCTCGCTGCTTTCAAGCGGCGATCGCGCCGTGCGCCGCGCGGCCTATCAGAACATGATGGCGGGGTATGGAAAGCTCGGCCACGCGATCAGCGCGCTCTACGCCGGACAGGTCAAGGCCGACCTGTACGAGAGCCGCGCGCGCGGCTACGAGAGCGCCCGGCAGGCGTCGCTCTATCCCAACGACATCGACGAGCAGGTTTACGACAGCCTGATCGACGCGGTGCGCGGCGGGCTGGGCACGCTGGGCGCGTATCTGTCGCTGCGCCGCGAGCAGCTCGGTCTGGCGCGGCTGCACCTGTACGACCTCTACGCGGGCGAGACGGGCGGCTTTACGCTGCGCATGGGCATCGAGGAGGCGTTCGCCACGTTCCTCGAGGCGGTTCGCCCGCTGGGCGAGGACTACGTCCGCGACGCCTCTCGCGCGTTGCCCGAGCGCTGGATCGACGTCTACGAGACGAAGAACAAGGCCTCCGGCGCGTTCTGCGCGGGCGGCGTGAGCCACGAGACGCCCTATGTGCTGCTCAACCACAAGGACGACTACGACGGGCTTTCCACCCTCTGCCACGAGATGGGCCACGCGATGCACAGCCTCTACTCCCGCCGTGCGCAGCCGTATGCCAAGGCGAATTACGCGCTCTTTGCGGCGGAGGTCGCCTCCACGGTCAACGAGGTGCTGCTCTTTGAACACCTGCGCGCGCGCTACGCGGACGACGCGCGGGCGCAGCGCATGCTGATCGGGCAGATGCTGGAGCACTTCCGCACGACAGTCTTCAGGCAGACGATGTTCGCCGAGTTCGAGCATCGCGCGCACGAGGCGGCGGCGCGGGGCGAGAGCCTCACGCGCGACGCGCTGTGCGAAACGTATCTTTCCCTCAACCGGGATTACTACGGCGGCGCGTGCGTCGTGGACGACGCGGTGCGCAACGAGTGGATGCGCATCCCGCACTTCTACACGCCGTACTACGTCTACCAGTACGCGACGGGCTTCTGCGCGGCGGTCGCGCTGGCGCGGCGCATCCTGAGCGGAGACGCGGAAAAGGTGGCGGCGTACCGGCAATTCCTCACGCTCGGCGGGAGCCTGCCGCCGCTTGACGAGCTGGCGATCGCGGGCGTGGATATGCGCACGCCGCAGCCGGTGTGCGAGGCGCTGGATTACTTTGCGGAGCTGCTGCCGCTCTGGCGCGAGGCCGGGGAGCAGGACGGAGGACGCGCATGAACGAACAGATCGAGCTGAATGAGATGATCGCGCGCATGCGGCGCGCCGGGGCCAGAGCAAACGACGCGGCGCTGGCGGACTTTGCCCGCCGGGCCATCGCCGCGCATGAGGACTACCTGCGCGCGAGCGGGGCGGAGGAAGACCCGGACGCCTACGACGAGGACGACGCCTGCGAGGCGATCCTGCTGGCGCTGGAGGGCGAAGACGAGACGGAGCCGGACGAGGCGGCGATGCGCGAGCGCCTGCTGCTGCTGGACGCTTTCATGGAGGCGCTGGCGCAGGACGGCCTCGCGGACGGCTGACGCGGCCGGGAACGGGAGAGACCCATGGACGAGATCATTTACAGGCAGAAGAACGCGCCCCGGCCCATGACGGCGCGGCGCTTCCTGCTGGGCGTGGCGGGCATCGTGCTGCGGCTGGCGCTGGCCCAGCTGATCGCGCTCGCGCTGGAGAGCGCCACGGGATCGGGGCTGTTCAGCATCCTGTTTTACCTCTACGCGGTCGCGCTGCTGCTCGCGTTCATGCGCAGGACGGTGGCGTCCTCGGCGTACACGCTCAAGCGGGAAACGCTGACGCTGCAAAGCCTCATGGGCGACAGCACGACGTCGGTGGTGGAGATCGAGCTTTCCCGCATCGTCGCGCTGCGCGAGGTGCGCCGCGGCGAAAACCTGCGCGCGACCTATCCGCAGGTGACGGCGATCGACGCCGCCGCCAAGCCGGGGCCGCGCATGCGCGCGGCGTTTCTCGCGAGCCTGCTCTCGGCGCGGCTGGCGCGGCGCATCGCGGGGGGCGCGGCGGATCATGTGGCGGGCTACGCCGCGATCTTCGAGGAGGACGGCTTCGCGCGCGCCTGCGTCTTCAGGCCCAACGAGGAGATGCGCTCGCACCTGCGCGCGGCGCTGCCGGACGCCTTCGGCGTGGACGACCGCCTGACGCGCGAGCCGCTGCGCACGATCACGGCGCGGGCGCTGCAGCGCGCGTTCCCGGCGTATTACCCGCATGTGGAGCCGCTGGTCGGCGAGGAGGAGCTGCAGAAGGCGCAGGATGAGATCGCGCGGCAAAAGCGGGAACGGCAGAAAAAGAAGCGCGCGCGGAATGGGAAAGCGGCGGAGACCGCGCCCGCGCAGGACGCGCCGTCCACGCAGGACGCGTCCAACCCGGAGGAGACAACGACGTCCCGCAGGCGCAGACGGGGGAACGGAGGAGAGCATGCGCTACACGACGATACTCTTTGATTTGGACGGGACGCTCACGCGTTCCGAGGAGGGAATCACGCGCTCCGCGCTGTACGCGTGCGAGCGGATGGGCCTTGCCGGTCACACGGCGCAGGAATTCAGGCGCTTCATCGGGCCGCCGCTGCTCGATTCTTTTCGCACGGTTCTGGGCATGAGCGAGGCGGAGGCGGCGCAGGCGGTCGCGTTTTACCGAGAGCGTTTTTCCGCCGTCGGCTGGAAGGAAAACGAGGTCTACGCGGGCATTCCGGCGCTGCTGCGCAGCCTGAAGAAGAACGGCGCGCGCATCGCCATCGCCACGGGCAAGCCCGTCGAGTTCGCGCGGCGCATCGCCGAGCACTTCGGCCTCGCGCCGGTTCTCGACGCCGTGATCGGCCCGCGGCCGGGCGACGAGCGCGCGGACAAGTCCGAGATCGTCGCGCGGGCGGCGAGGGAGCTGGGCGGCGTCCCCGTGATGGTGGGCGACCGCCGCTTCGACATTGAGGGCGCGCGCGCGTGCGGCGTTCCCGCGATCGGCGTGCTCTACGGCTACGGCAGCGAGGAAGAGCTGCTTGCCGCGGGCGCGACGCAGATCGCGCGCAGCGTCGGCGAGCTTTCCGATCTGCTGCTGGGCGACGCGCCGCGCGCGCGGGGCGTGTTCCTGACGATGGAGGGCATGGACGGCTGCGGCAAGACGACCCAGCGCGAGGCGCTGGTGGATCACCTGCGCGCGCGCGGCTGGGAGGTGCTCGTCACCCGCGAGCCGGGCGGCGACGAGATCGCCGAGAAGATACGCGATCTGCTGCTCGACCCGCAAAACCGCGCCATGTGCGACGAATGCGAGGCGTATCTCTACGCGGCGGGCCGCGCGCAGAACGTGCGCGCGCTCATCTGGCCGGCGCTTTCGCGCGGCGAAATGGTCGTCTGCGACCGCTTCGTCGATTCGTCGGTCGCCTATCAGGGCGGCGGGCGCAGGCTCGGCGCGGAGCGCATCGCCGCGCTCAACGAGATGGCCGTGGACGGCGAGACGCCCGACGCGACGATCTACCTGCGCATGGAGCCGCAGCAGGCGCTGAGCCGCAGGCTGAGCGCCTCCGCGCCCGACCGGCTGGAGAGCGAGCGGGCCGAGTTCTTCGAGCGTGCGTTCAGAACCTACGAATCCCGGCTGATGGGGCAGGCGCGCACGCTCGTGATCGACGCGGCGCAGCCGATCGAGGACGTCACGCGCGACATGCTCGCCGCATTGGACGCCAGACTCTGCGAGCTGGCCGCGCGCGTGTAAGCGGAGGCCGAAATGGCGAGGATCGTGGTCGGGCTGTCCGGCGGGGTGGACTCGTCCGTCGCGGCGCTGCTGCTCAAGCGCGCCGGGCACGAGGTCATCGGCGTGTTCATGAAAAACTGGGAGGAAAAGGACGAGCGCGGCGTCTGCACGAGCGAGGCCGACTGGGCCGACGTGCGCGCCGTCGCCGAGAAGATCGGCATCCCGTATTACTCCGTCAATTTCGCCAAGGAATACTGGGAGCGCGTCTTTGAGGTGTTCTTGGCCGAATACCGGCGCGGGCGCACGCCGAACCCGGACGTGCTGTGCAACCGAGAGATCAAGTTCAAGGCGTTCCTCGACTTCGCGCTGGAGCTGGACGCGGACTTCCTCGCCACCGGGCACTTTTGCCGCCTCGGCGACGCGCCGGACGGGAAAAAGAGGCTGCTTCGCGGCGCGGACGCAAATAAGGATCAGAGCTATTTCCTCTACATGCTCGGCCAGCGCGCGCTCTCGCGGGCGATGTTCCCGGTGGGTGATCTCACCAAGGCGCAGGTGCGGAGAATCGCCGCGGACGCCGGGCTGGCGACCAGCCAGAAGCGCGACTCGACGGGCGTGTGCTTCATCGGCGAGCGGCGCTTCAAGCCCTTTTTGCAGCAGTTCCTGCCCGCGCAGCCGGGCGAGATGCGCACGCTCTCGGGCGAGGTCGTCGGCCGCCACGATGGGCTGATGTACTACACGCTCGGCCAGCGGCGCGGGCTGGGCATCGGCGGCGGGGGAACGGGCGAGCGCTGGTTCGTGCTGCAAAAGGATCTGGCAGACAACGCGCTGATCGTGGAGCAGGGCGCGGATCATCCGCTGCTCTACAGCCGCACGGCGCTGGGCGAGGACGCGACGTGGATCGCCGGGGAGCCGCCCGCGCAGGCGTTTGACTGTGCGTGCAAGTACCGCTACCGGCAGGGCGACCAGCGCGTGCGCGTACAGGTGCTGGAGGGCGGCCGCGTGCGCGTGACGGCACAGGAGCGGCAGCGCGCGGTGACGCCGGGGCAGAGCATGGTCTTTTACGACGGGGATACATGTCTAGGCGGCGCGATCTGCGCGCAGGTGCTGGACGCGGGGGAGGCATGACGAGCGATGAACGGTTTTGGAAGGTTTTGGGGCCACTTGCGCACCATCACGCGGCACCGCCACATGGTGATTCGCCATTGCGCGAAGGCGGGCATCCTGTGGCAGGGGCTTGGGCACGATCTGTCCAAGTATGGCGCGACGGAGTTCTGGCAGGGCGTGCGCTTCTTTGACGGCACGCATTCGCCCACCGAGGACGAGCGGCGCACGCTGGGCTATTCCCTCGCGTGGATGCACCACAAGGGGCGCAACCGCCACCACTGGGAATACTGGACGGATTACAGCATGGAGGAGCGCCGCTATGTGGCCATGCCGATGCCCCGGCGCTATCTGGCCGAGATGCTCTGCGACCGCATCGCCGCCAGCAAGATCTACAAGGGCAAGGATTACACGAACGGCTCGCCGCTCGACTATCTGCAGCACGGCAAGGTGCGCGACGCGATGCACCCGGAGACGATCGCGCTGCTCACGCGCTTTTTGACGCAGCTGCGCGACGAGGGCGAGGACGCGATGTTCGCCTCCCTGCGCGCGTGGGTGCGGGAGAAATAATCCGTAAGGATGAGGCCCTCCGGGCCGACAAGGGTCGGCCCGGAGGGCTTTTTGGCCGTTTCTTCGGCGGGAAGGTCTCAGTACGCCACGCCGTAACGGGCCATGGAGGCGGGGTTGCCCGCGACCGGAGCGTCCACGCGCGTGATCGTCAGCGAGGTGTTGCTGAACGTGCCGCTCGCGGTGGTCGGCTGCAGGGAGACCGTCACGGGGTTATTCTGCGGCACGGTGATGAGCGTCGTCGCCGCGAGCTGCGCGGGGTTGTTGTTGGCGGCGATATTCGCGCTGGAGAGCGTGCCCGCCAGCGGCGTGCCGTTGACGAAGAGCTGCGCGCTCTGCGTGCCCGTGCCGCCGGTGTTGGTGACGGTGGTGTTGTAGGCGACCTCGTAGGTGCCCGGCTCGGTCAGCGTGAACGTGCCTGCGGTCGGGTTGGCCGTGATGCCCGTTCCGATATTCACCGGGGTGCCGGTGAAGGTCAGCGCGGAGCCGGGCGTGCCCGCCGTCGGGCCGAGGTTCACGGCGTTCACGAGGCTGGGAGCGGGAAGGACGGCGGCGGGGCCGGTGGGGCCGACGGGGCCTTGCGGGCCGACGGGGCCGGTGGGGCCGACGGGGCCTTGCGGGCCGGTGGGGCCGACGGGGCCTTGCGGGCCGACGGGACCCTGCGGGCCGGTG
>CANRLC010000048.1 GCA_947631405.1 uncultured Clostridia bacterium
TTTCGCGAGTCCCATTTTCAAAACGCGAGTGTCTAATTTCTTCGCTGTTTGTGTCCAGTTTTTGTTGACTAGTACAACTAGTACATTGGTCGTTTGTAGGGGGGTGAGGGAGGTCAAGGAGGGCCTTAGGGGGAGAATCGAAACTCCCCCTAGGCCCTCCTTGCCTCAGCGGAGCGCGTAACCCTGCCGCCAGTGGCGGCAGACGTCTCCCCGAGCCGCAGGCGAGGGCGTAGCCCCTCCCCGCGCCGCAGCGCGGCGTCCCCACACCCCGCCCGCAGGCGAGAACGTCCCCCGCCTGCCCACTCCCAAATACCCAAAACAAAATCTCCCTTCAAAATCCTTGCTTTCCCCACCTTTTCATGCTACAATTTTCTCACCAAACGCGCGCGCCGCAGACGCGCGCATACCGACCAAAGGAGGAAACACCATGGAGCTGAAGGGCAGCAAGACCGAAAAAAACCTGATGGCCGCGTTCGCGGGCGAGTCGCAGGCGCGCAACAAGTACACCTACTTCGCCTCCGTCGCCAAGAAGGAGGGCTTCGAGCAGATCAGCGCGATCTTCCAGAAGACCGCCGATAACGAGAAGGAGCACGCCAAGATGTGGTTCAAGGCGCTGGGCGAGCTGGGCGATACCGCCAGCAACCTCGCCGCCGCCGCCGCGGGCGAAAACTACGAGTGGACCGATATGTACGAGACCTTCGCCCGCGAGGCCGAGGAGGAGGGCTTCGCCGAGCTGGCCGCCAAGTTCCGCGCCGTCGCGCTCATCGAAAAGTCCCATGAGGAGCGCTATCGCGCGCTGCTCAAGAACGTGCAGATGCAGCAGGTCTTCGAGAAGGGCGAGATGACCATGTGGGAGTGCCGCAACTGCGGCCACCTCGTCATGGGCACCAAGGCCCCGGACGTCTGCCCCGTCTGCGCGCATCCGCAGAGCTACTTCGAGGTTCGCGCGGAGAACTATTGATCGGCGTTCCATTTGAGCGGTCGCTCAAACGACGGGGGTGTTTTCCCCCTTTCGGGGAGAAAAACTTCCTTTAATGAGCCGCGCCGCGCCCGCCTGTGCGGGCGCGGCGTTTTGCGCGCTCCGGCGCGTTGACAGCGCCTTTTGCCTGTGTTACAATCCTCTTGTAAGCAAGCGTACCAAGCGAAGGACGGGAGGAAACACCATGCAAAAAACCTATATCGAAAAGCTCAACGCCACGCCGTCCCGGCTGGGCTTCGGCTGCATGCGCCTGCCCACCACGCCGCAGGGCGAGATCGACGAGCCGCGCGCGATGGCGATGATCGACCGGGCGTACCGCGCTGGGGTTAATTACTTCGACACCGCGTTCTTCTACCATCAGCGCAAGAGCGAGGAGTTCGTGGGCCGCGCGCTCGCACGCTACCCGAGGGACAGCTTCTATCTGGCCACGAAGCTGCCGCTCTCGCTCATCCATTCGCTGGACGAGGCGAAGGAGATCTACCGCGGGCAGCTGAAGACGCTCGGCGTCGATTACGTCGATTTTTACCTGCTGCACGCGATCAACGGCGCGCGCTGGCGCGAGGTCAGCCAGAACGGCATCGTGGACTTCCTGCTGGAGGAGCAAAAGGCCGGGCGCATCCGCCATCTGGGCTTCTCCTTCCACGACGACTACGCCGCCTTCGAGGAGATTTTGACCGCACGCGACTGGGATTTCTGCCAGATCCAGTTCAACTACATGGACGTCGATACGCAGGCGGGCATGAAGGGCTACGAGCTGGCGAAGCGGCTGGGCGTGCCGCTGGTGATCATGGAGCCGGTCAAGGGCGGCAGCCTCGCGACGCTGGGCGAGGACGTCGCCGCGCCGATGCGCGCCGCAAGGCCGGAAAAATCGCTCGCCTCGTGGGCGATGCGCTGGGTGGGCAGCCTCGATAACTGCAAGGTCATCCTCTCCGGCATGACCACGGAGGAGCAGGTCGAGGACAATATCGCGACCTTCGAGCACTTCGAGCCGCTCTCCGCGCGCGAGCAGGAGATCGTCGCCTCGGTGCGGGACGCCATCCGGGGCAAGCAATTTATCGCCTGCACGGGCTGCCGCTACTGCATGCCCTGCCCGTTCGGCGTGGACATCCCCGGCAACTTCGCGCGGATGAACCGCTTCGCCATGTACGGCGGCGAGAAGCGCCTGCGCGCCGAGTGGGAGGAGATGGTCCCGGCGGAGCGCGCCGACGCCTGCCGCGCCTGCGGCAAGTGCGAGACGGTCTGCCCGCAGGCGCTGCATATCCGCGAGAGCCTGCGCGAGATCGCGAAGAGGCTGGCTTGATTGAGACGGGAGGAACGACGCATGGGCAACGAGATCACGCGCAGCGAGCACCGGGCGATCGTCTTTAAGATGAACCGCAAGCAGGCGGCGCAGGTGGCGCGCTACATCAAGGTACACGAGGCCGCTCCGGAGACGATCTTCGCCGTGGACGTGGACACGATGGAATTGATCCTGCAGGCGAAGAACGCCCGCGAGGACGACATCGTGCTGCTGGACGGCGAGGAGGACGTCTTTGACGTGGAGGAGGAGACGCTGGAGGAGGACGCGGCGCAGGACGAAGGCGAGACCGAGGAGACGCCGTAAGAAAAAGGCATTATAATACTTTTCTCAGATAAAACTTTAATGTGGTGCGAAGCACAGGAGGGGGTCTGGGGACAATGTCCCCAGACAGGGTTTGGCGCTGGAGCCGAGCGCGGCCAGTGGCCGAAACAGCGAGGCGGAAGCGGGGAATCGCAAGAAGCGAGCGCAGCTTGCGACTATGCGAGTTCCCCGGATCGGTAGCCCCAACGTACCCCAATCGCGAAGCGATTGCCAAAAGAAGCCCGGTAGCGAAGCGATCCCGGGCGGGCTGATCATGAAACGTCGCGCTATTCTGCCTATGCTTGCTCGGAGCACCCGATAACAGAGCGCGTAGTTCATTTAATCTGAGAATAGTATAGGAGAAGGCCGGGTGAAGCGCATGCTTCGTCCGGCCTTGCTGTGTTTGCGGCGATCCCCTTAGCGCTCGTGAAACTCGATCTCGCCCTCCGGGTTGTTGGGGTTGTCCTTGCCCACGTCGCCCTGCGGCTTTTGCTCGTGAACGGCGTAGAGATCGCTCAGGGACTCCGCCGCCGCGGGCGTGCCGGGCACCTGCATCGCCAGCCCGGTACATTCCGTGGCGCTCTGCACGATCTGCCGCTTGTGGAAGGATTCGTCCGCCGCCTCGACGCGGCGATCCGGTGGGTTCCAGCCGAAGGCCGGATGCTGGCACTTTTTGCTCCTGCTCATGGGGCCACCTCCTGTGACGCAGGATGCCCCGACGGCACGCGCGCTATCGCTGGGAAGCGCTGGAAAGCAGCGCGGCGAGCGCGTCCGGAAGCGGCTCCACGACGGAGACCGTCTCGCCCGTGATCGGCTGGCGCAGCGTCAATGCGGCGGAGTGCAGCGCGAAGCGGCCCGGCAGCTCCGCAAGCGGCCGGCCGTAGAGGTAATCCCCGGCGACGGGGCAGCCGATGAACGCGAGGTGTACGCGTATTTGATGCGTGCGCCCGGTCTCCAGCCGCAGCCGCACGAGCGCGCGGCCGCCCGCCACCCGCTCCACGCGGTAGCGCGTCACGGCGTGCTGCCCGCCCTCGGCGACGCGGCGGCGCGCGCCCTGCCCCGCGCGGGCGATGGGCGCGTCGATCACGCCCTCCGACTGGGCGGGCACGCCCTCGGTGACGGCGAGGTATTCGCGCACGAAGCCGCCCGTGTGCAGCTGCGCGGCGAGCAGGCGCTGGGCGTGCGCGTGCAGCGCGATGCACAGCAGGCCGCTGGTGCCCTTGTCCAGCCGGTTGACGGGATGGTAGCGCAGCGCCTCGCCCGATACGCCTAGCATCGCGGCGACCTGATCGCGCAGCGTGTCCGCGCGCTGATGGGCGCTGGGGAGCGTGGGCAGCGGCGCGCCCTTGGAGACGATCAGCAGGTCGTCGTCGCGGTAGCGCAGAAAGGACGGGGGAAGCGCGGGCGACGGCTGGCCGGGCGACAGCTGGCTGGGCGACGGCTGGCCGGGCGACGGGGAAGCGTCGCCCGCGTCAGGCAGGCGCAGCTCGATCGTCTCGCCCTCGCGCAGGATGCGGCCGGCGTGGACGCTTTGTCCACCCACGAGAATGGCGCCCTGCGCCTTCAGGCGGCGAAATTCGTGGGTGCCGAGCGAAAAGCGCCGGGGCACGACGCTGCGCACGGCGCGGCCCGCGTCCGCAGCGGTCGTCACATAGCGCAGCACGCGCATCGGCGCGCCTCCTTTCCGGCTTCCGCCTCGAATTCATCCCATTATACCACGCCCCGCCGCGAATTGACAAAGGGGGCCGCGGTGGCGTACAATGGAATCCGGAAAAAACGAACGAGATTCGCGCTTTTGCGCGGAAACGGGGGATGAAACGATGAAGGCGACGACGGCGTTTGAGCATCTCCGGGACGCGCTGCGCGCGCAGCTGGAGGCCGCGCCCGACGCCTCCGGCACGATCGCCGCATTGACGATGGCGCTGGAGAAGATCGCCTGCGAGCTTGCGCAGGACGAGGAGGACGAGCGCGCGCGCCAGAGGCAGCAGGCCGTGCTGGCGCTCGCACGCCGCGCGCCGCAGATCCTGCGCGCCGCGCGGGCGGAGGGAGAGCTGCGCGTGGCGCGGCAGGATGCGCCCGCGCCGGAAAAGCGCCGCTTCCCCCGCATGCAGGCGGCGGGCCTCTTGGTGCTCGCGGCGCTGGCCGTCGCGCAGCTGGCCGACGGCAAGCCGCTCTACGCGGCGCTTCAGGCGGCGGGCGCGGCACTGCTCGCGTGGGGCGCGATGAAGCCCGCATCCCCCGCGCGCGCCGGAGACGACGTGCGCGCGGCGGGCGTGCAGCGCTTTGACGCGGCAGAGCTTCTGCGCTTTATGGCGGAGCTGTGCGCCGCCGTGGACGTGTGTACGGACGATCTGTCGCTGCTCAGCGACGAGGGCGCGGCGCGCGGCGACACGCCCATGGACGGCGCGACGCTCGACCTGCTGCTCTCGCTGCTGGAGGCGCGCGCGACGGGCGACGGCGAGGTGGCGCTGCGCAGCCTCGATCAGGCGGAGCAGGCGCTGCGCGCGCGCGGCGTCGAGCTGGTTTCCTACGACGCCGAGCACGCGTCGCTCTTTGACCTTTTGCCCACGCGCGGCGAGGCGCGCACGGTGCGCCCGGCGCTGCTGCTGGAGGGCAGGCTGCTGCGCCGCGGCGTGGCCGTATGCCGGATGGAGCGGGGGGTGAGCGCGTGAGGATCGTGGGCTTCGATCTGGGCGACGGAGAGAGCGCCGTCGCGCTGCTCGCGGGCGAATCGACCGTCGAGCCGAGGATGCTGCCGCTGGAGGGCCGCGCGAGCATGCTCTCCGCCGTCGGCACGATCGACGGGCGCGTCGTCGTGGGCGAGGCGGCGAGCGCGCTCTCCGGCGCGAAGGACGTGCGGGTGCGCTTTAAGTCCCGCTACCTGACCGACGCGCAGGCGGCCTCCACCGTGCGCATGTTCGCGCAGGGCGTGTTCGCGCTGCTCTGCGAGCGGGAACCCGCGCTCGCCGCGCAGGTGACGCGCACGGTCGTCGGCTGCCCGGCGCAGTGGGGCGAGGGGCGGCGCGAGCAATACGCGGCGCTGCTCGAATCGGCGGGCTTCCCAAACGTGTCCGTCGTGCCGGAGCCGCGCGCGGCGTTTTTGTACGCGCGGCACGCGCGCGGGCTTCGCGTGGACGCGGAGCTGCTGCGCAGCAGCGCGCTGGTGGTGGACATCGGCAGCTCGACGACGGACTTCGCCTACATCGTGGACGGGCGGCAGCAGAGCCTGTCGCTCTTCGGCGACGCGAATCTGGGCGGCGGCCTGCTCGACGAGATGATCTTAGAGGAGGCTGTGCGCCGCTCGCCCAAGGAGCGGGCGCTTCGCGCCGTGTTTGAACACAGCCCCGCGTGGAAAAGCTATTGCGAGCTGGCGGCGCGGCGCGTCAAGGAGCGCTACTTTGAGGATGAGGCGCGCTGGGCGAAGGAGCCGCTGCGCGCGCAGACGGTCGTCTGCTACGAGGAGACGCTGCTGCTGGAGCTTTCGCTGGACGAGGCGACGGTGGCGCGGATGATCGCCGCGCCGCTGCCCGCGCTGGGCGGCAAGAGCTTCCTCTCCTGTCTGACCGACGCGCTGCGCGCCGCGCGCGAGGCGAGCCGGGAGCGCCCGCCGCGCGTGATGATCCTCACCGGCGGTGCGTCGAGAATGGCGTTTTTCCAGCGGGCGTGCAGGGAGGCTTTCCCGGACGCGCTCGCGGTGCTCTGCCCGGAGCCGGAGTGCTCCATCGCGCGCGGGCTGGCCTACGCCGGGCGCGTGGACGAAAACCTCGCCGCGTTCCGGCGGGAGATCGCCTCGCTTGCGCGCGGGGAGCGGCTGCGCGCCGCGGTGGACGCGCGCGTCGGCGCGCTCTACGCGCCGCTTGCGCACGCGCTCTTTGACGTCGCCGAGGAGACGGCGCTCTCCGGCGTCGCGCGCTGGCGGCAGGGGACGATCCCGACGTTGCGCGAGATTGAGGAGGAAACCGCCTCGCAGATCGCGCTCGCGCTTTCCGGCGAGGAGGCGCGCGCCCGCATCGCGCCCGTGCTCGCGGATTGGGCCGACGGCCTGCTGCGCGCGCTGGAGGGCGAGCTACAATCGCTGTGCGTGCGCTGCGGCGTGCCGCCCGAAAAGATGGCCTTTTCCGGCGCGCAGGTGGACGCGGGGCTGGACGGCGTGGCGCTGTCGCTGCCGCAGGCGCTGGGCGTCGAGGCGTTCTCGGCCCTGATGGGCGTGGTGCTGGCGGTCGTCGGCGCGAGCGTATGCGGCGGGAGCGGGCTGGCGCTGGCCGGAACGGGGCCGGTCGGGATGATCGCGGGCGCGGCGGCGGGCGTGCTGCTGGCGCTCGCTGGCAAGAGCGGCATGGAGCGCGCGCTGCGCGGGGCGAAGCTGCCGCTGCTGCTGCGCCGCTTTGCGACGGACAGCGCTGTGCGGCGCGGGCTGGAGCGCCAGCGCGAGCGCGCCGAGGCGTCCATCGCACGGGCCTTGGCCGACCCGACGGGCGGCTTTTCCGCGCGGCTGTGCGCGGCACTGGGCGACACGCTCGGCGCGCAGATGGAGCGCATGGCGCGCGACGCGGAGATGTCCATCGAGCTGTAACACTATTCTCAGATTAAACCTTCATATAATGCGAAACACAGGATGGGGTCTGGGACTGAAGCCCGCCGCCGCCAGTGGCGGAGGAGAGGCGGGCGGAACGTCGGGAATCGCAAAGAGCGGCGCTAGCCGCGACTATGCGAGTTCCCCGGGCGAGCGCTACAAAGACTTATACAGCCACCGCACCGACAGTGTCCGTTCCCCGCGGTAGCCCCAACGTTCCCCGGCGCGCAGCGCCCAAAAATAAGAAGCCCGGAAGCGAAGCGATCCCGGGCGGGTTCACCATGAATATGATTTGATCTGAGCGTAGTATAGAGGCTAAAAAGACGGAGGAAAGCATGCGGATCACGGGAGGAACGGCGTTTGTGGGCGGCGTGCTTGCGCGCGCGGACGTGCGCCTGCGCGGCGGGCGCATCGCCGAGGTCGGCGCGCTCGCGCCGGAGACGGGCGAGCGCGAGATCGACGCGCGCGATCTGTACGTCCTGCCGGGATTCGTAGACCTCCACATCCACGGCTTCGCCGGGCACGACTGCATGCGCGGCGCGCAGGACGTGTACGCGATGCGTCGGGCGCTGCTGCGCGAGGGCGTTGCGGCGTTTTTGCCCACGACGATGAGCGCGCCGGAGGAAGAGACGCGCGCGGCGCTGCGGGGGATCGAGGCGGCGCTGCGCGGCTCGATTTCCGAGGCGGGCGCGGCGGCGCTGGGCGCGCACATGGAGGGGCCGTTCCTTTCCCCCGAATACGCGGGCGCGCAGCGGCGGGACGCGCTGCTGCCGCCATCGCTCGCCGCCTATGAGCGCCTGACGCGGGGCGTTTCCTGCGTGAAGATGCTGACGCTCGCGCCGGAGCTGCCGGGCGCTATGGAGACGATCGGGGCGCTGGCGCGGCGGGACGTGACCGTCTGCGCGGCGCACAGCGCGGCCACGGCGGAGCAGCTGCACGCGGCGGCGGACGCGGGCCTTGCGCAGGTGTCGCACCTGTTCAACGCCCAGCCGCCGTTTCATCACCGCGCGCCGGGGATGGCGGGCGCGGCGCTGGCGGACGGGCGCATCCTCGCGCAGGTCATCGCCGACGGCGTCCACCTGCACCCGGACGCGCTGCGCGTGGCGGCGCTGTGCAAGGGCGCGAAGGGATTGGCGCTGATCACCGACGCGATGGAGGCGGCGGGCCTGCCGGACGGCGACTACGCGCTGGGCGGCCAGCGCGTGCAGGTGCGACGGGGCGAGGCGCGGCTGCCGGACGGCACGCTGGCCGGATCGACGCTGCGCCTGCACGAAGCCGTGCGCTACATGATCGCGCGGGCGGGATTGCCGCCGGAGACGGTCGTGCCGATGGCGACCAGCACCCCGGCGGACGCGCTGGGCGCGCATGAATACGGACGCATCGCGCCGGGCTGCGCGGGCGTGCTCGCGCTGATGGACGCCGAATGGCGCTTTGTGGGCGCGGTCTACGAGGGCTGCGAAGGGAATGGGGAGATCGGATGGCGAACCCGGTGATCTGGGCGCTTCACGAAAAGCGCATGCCCCGCTCGGGGCGCGCGGGCGTGCTGGTGCTCGCGCGCGTGGATGGCGCGCTGCTGCTGCAAAGGCGGGAGACAGACGGCCCGTGGTCGCTGCCCAGCGGCGAGACGGCGGCGGGCGAGGACGCGCTCGAATCCGCGCGGCGCGTACTGGGCGAGGCGATGGGCGAGGCGGAGTTTGACGTGACGCCGCTGTGTGCCTACCAGACCGACGGGCCGGACGGGCGCGCCGTGCGCGGCCGCGCGTTTCTGGCCGATGTGTACGCGTGGCCAGACCGCGAGCACGCGCAGGCGCGGGCGTTTGAGCCGCTGCCGCCGCCGGAAATGCTGGAGGGCGGCGCGCTCGCGCGCGGCCTGCGCCGCTTTGCGGGCGAGTTTTTTGACCCCGGCCTCGCGCCGCAAAGGCTGGGGCAGATCGAGCGAAACGCTTGACGAAGCGGCCCGATTCCTGTATGATAGATAGGGTAAATTTGGGTTTATCGGAGGATGCCATGGAGCACGAGCAGATCGAGCGCATCAACGAGCTGGCACGCAAGAAGAAGACCGTCGGCCTCACCGAGTCGGAGACGCGGGAGCAGGCCGCGCTGCGCGCGCAGTACCTCAAGGAGTTCCGCGAGAACATGGAGGATACGCTGCGCCGCGTGCGCGTGGAGCAGGAGGACGGCAGCTACAAGCCGCTCGTCAAGAAGGACAGGCTGAACTGACGCGCCGGGCGGGATGAAAAACCCGGACGCACACGTTATATAGGGAAGAACGGAAAAATACGGCAGAGGAATTGGGGGAAGACGCGATGAAGAAAGGAATTCGGCTGCTGGCCCTGCTGGCCCTGCTGGCGCTGCTGGCCCTGCTGCCCTCGACGGCGGCCGCGGCGCAGTTCGCCGTGGTGCGCGGCGGCAAGCTGAACCTGCGCAAGTACGCGACGACCGCCAGCGCCAGCCTTGGCCGATACGGCACGGGCAGCTGGGTGCGCATCGACGGCTCTGCGGGCAACGGCTGGATGCAGGTGACCGTCGTCTCAAACGGCAAAAAGGGCTACATGTCCGCGAGCTACCTCGATATGGGCACCAATCCGAACGCCGCCACCGTGCGCTACGCCAACGGCGGCTACGTCAACCTGCGCAGCCAGCCCTCGCTCAGCGCGCCGATCCTCCGGCGCGTGACGTGCAACTCCACCGTCTATGTGCAGAGCAGCGTGGGCGAGTGGGACTATGTGCTCGTGAGCGGCGTCAACGAGTACGGCTACATGCACAGCTCGTTCCTCAACAAGGGATCGACCTCCGCCACCGTGCTCACGCGCAACGGCGGCCGCGTCAACGTGCGCTCCGGTCCGTCCTCCAGCTATGGAACGGTCGGCACGCTCGCCTCCGGCACGAAGGTCACCGTGACGCTCAAGGGCAACGGCTGGTACCAGATCACGGGCGGCGGGATGACGGGCTTCATGTCCACCAGCTATCTCTCCGGCACGGGCAGCACCGTGGGCAACGTCGGCTCGACCGGTTCCTCCGGCTCCTCCGGCGGCACGACGACCTCGCAGATCGCATACGTCAACAACCCGCGCGATACGCAGGTGCTCAACCTGCGCGAGACGCCCTCGCAGAGCGCCCGCTCCATCGGCCAGTACCGCAACGGCACGCAGGTCAAGGTCGTCACCTACGGCCCGCAGTGGTGCGAGGTCTACGTCGGCACGCGCCACGGCTACATGATGACCGCCTATCTGAGCTTCAGCTACATCGCGCCGCCCACGCAGCCGACGATGGCCCCGCTGCCGACCGTCGCGCCGCTTCCCACGGTCGCGCCCCTGCCGACCGTTCTGCCGGCGGTCTCCACCGGCCCGAGCGCCGGGCAGACCGTGACGCTGCTGGTGACGGTGGGCGAGGTCAACGGCATCGGCATCTACGAGGACACGGCCCTCACGAGGCTGCGCACGACCGTCGCCTCCGGCACCGTTGCCACGCTGCTGACCTACGGCGACAGCTCCTGCATGATTTTGCTGGGCAACACCGGCGACGTCAGCGGCGTGTGCTACGTCAGCACGAAGCACGTCTACTATTGACACGCCGACAAGCGCATATCGCCCGGGCTGCGGCAGACGCCGCAGCCCGGTTTGCGTCCCCTCATCTCGCGGATGAACCCCAAATCTGAAAACAAGCTTGACTGTAACCCCTTCGGAAATGGAAGCCGCCACAGGCGACCGGCTGTATACTGCCGATGGAAAACGGCGCATACTCTACGCCGGAGGGATGAATATGAAAAGATATGGGCTGAACCTCATCGCGTGCGCGCTGCTCCTGCCGCTGCTGGCGGGCTGCGCGGCGCACGGCGCGGAGCCGGACGAACCGGCGTTGCCGCAACCGGAGAACACGCCGGGCATGGGCGAAAACGCCTCGGGCAAGTCCGCCGCCGACCTGATCCCCGCGCGGCTGGCGCACAACGAGAGCGGCGTGCCGATGCTCAAGGTGTACGTCAAGGACGATGAAAAAATCGAGGAGATGTCCGTGGAGGACTATCTCCCGGCGGTGCTCGCGGGCGAGATGGCAGGCGACTGGCCGCTGGAGGCGCTCAAGGCGCAGGCCATCCTCGCGCGCACGTTCGTCATGCAGTTCGTGACGCAAAAGACATCCCGCTACGCGGGCGCGGACATCTCCACGGACATCGAGGAGGCGCAGGCGTATGACGCCTCCGGCGTGAACGCGCGCATCCGCGAGGCGGTGCGCGCCACGCGCGGGCAGGTGCTCAACGCGGGCGGCGAGTTCCCCTACGCGTGGTTCCACGCGCACAGCGGCGGATTGACCGCCCGCGCCAAGGAGGGTCTCGACTACGAGAAGGACGAGCCGGGCTACACCCAGTGCGTGCGCGGCATGGAGGACGACGATGCGCCCGAGGAGGCCGCCCACTGGTCGGCGCGCTTCACTCCGGAAGAGGTGCTCGCCGCCGCCAAGGATGTGGGCGTCTTGCTCTCCGAGCTGACGAGCGTGGCCGTCGGCCAGCGGGGCGAGTCCGGCCGCGCGACGACGCTGCTGCTCTCCGGCAAGGAGGTCTCCGCGCCCGCGCTGCGCATCGCCATCGGCTCCACGAGGATGCGCTCGTGCCTGCTGGAGAGCCTGCGCATGGAGGACGGCGAGGTCGTGATGGAGGGCAAGGGCTACGGCCACGGCGTGGGCATGAGCCAGTGGGGCGCGTATGCGATGGCGCGCCGGGGCAGCACCGCCGAGGAGATCGTGACGCATTACTTCAGGGGCGTGTCGCTGGATCAGGCGTGGGACTGAAGCCCGCCGCCGCCAGTGGCGGAGGAGAGGCGGGCGGAACGTCGGGAATCGCAAGGAGCGAGCGCAGCTCGCGACTATGCGAGTTCCCCGGGCGGGCGCTAAAGCGACTTATACCGCCACTGCCCCGACAGTGTCCGTTCCCCGTATAGCGAACAGACAGAGCAACAGAATCGCAGGCGCGAGCGCAGCTCGCGACTATGCGAGTTCCCCGGGCGAGCGCTAAAGTGACTTATACCGCCACTGCCCCGCCAGTGTCCGTTCCCCGTATATCGGCGGGGCAACGCCTCCCGCTCCACGGGCGCGAACCAAAAATGAAGCGCGGTTTTGCATTGAGCGCCACAAAAATCTTTTTTCTCGATTGACATCGCTCTCGCAAAATGGTATGATATTGGCGTTGCGGTGTGCGCGGCGCAAGGCCGCATGCCCATCGAGAAGAAAGGAAGAAGACGAAATATGCTAGAAGCTCTCGCCGACGTAGACCGACGAGTGGTCGGCACCAAGCAGCTTCTGCGCGCGATCAGCGAGGGGAAGATCGCCCATGCGTTCGTGGCGCAGGACGCCGATCTGCTGCTCACCAAGCGCGTCGTGGATCGCTGCTTTGAGATGCGCATCCCCTGTACGCAGGTGGAGAGCATGGAGAAGCTGGGCCGCGCGTGCGGCATCGACGTCAAGGCCGCGGCCGCGGGGCTGCTCGCCTGAGCCGCCGCCCGCGCGAAGGCGCAAAACGCTATGACCCCGGCGCCGCCGGGTTCATATAGAAAAGATCAGCAAGCAAGTGTTCCAAAGAAAAGAGAAAGTTGGAGGTGCTTCCATGCCTACGATCAACCAGTTGATCCGCAACGGAAGAAAAGCGGTCGCCGCAAAGCCGACCGCGCCTATCCTGCAAAAGTGCCCGCAGAAGCGCGGCGTCTGCCTGTCTGTGAAGACGAAGACGCCGAAGAAGCCGAACTCGGCCCTGCGCAAGATCGCCCGCGTCCGCCTGACGACGGGCATCGAGGGCACCTGCTACATCCCCGGCATCGGCCATAACCTGCAGGAGCACTCCGTGGTGCTCATCCGCGGCGGCCGCGTCCGCGACCTGCCCGGCGTCCGCTATCACATCATCCGCGGCGCGCTGGACGCCGCCGGCGTCGCCAAGCGCATGCAGGCTCGCTCCAAGTACGGCGCGAAGAAGCCCAAGAAGTAATATCCCCGTATCCGAGCCTTTGATTTGACGATCGAAGGCCGGATCAAGCGGCGCCCTCCCAGTATCGGAGGTGACGTCGGTCCGTCGGGTTGGCCGGTCGCGAAGCGACGCCGCCCGCGCGTGTTGGAACAGCGCGCGGGAAAGGGTCGCGGGCAGGGCCGTGTGCTATATCCGCCGTCGCTGCCGCTCTTGCTGAGGCGGCGCGCAGCGGCCTGTCGGGCCATGCTGCATAGAACCCCAAGGGACGGTCTTTCCCGTCCCGGACAAACCAAAGGAGCGAAGATCCATGCCAAGACGTGGTTTTATCCCCAAGCGCGAGGTTCTGCCGGATCCCGTGTACGGCACGACCGTCGTGACCAAGCTCATCAATCAGATCATGCTCGACGGCAAGCGCGGCATCGCGCAGAGCGTTTGCTACGACGCGTTTAAGATGGTCGGCGAAAAGACCGGCAAGGATCCGGTCGAGGTCTTCAACGCCGGGATGGCGAACATCCTGCCCAGCCTCGAGGTCAAGGCCCGCCGCGTCGGCGGCGCCACCTATCAGGTGCCTATCGAGATCCGCCCGGAGCGCCGTCAGACGCTCGCCCTGCGCTGGCTGGTGGAATTCTCCCGCAAGCGCGGCGAGAAGACCATGGCCGAGCGCCTGTGCGCCGAGATCATCGACGCGAGCAACAACACCGGCGCCGCCGTCAAGCGCAAAGAGGAAATGCACCGCATGGCGGAGTCCAACAAGGCGTTTGCCCACTATCGCTGGTAATGCGAACCCCGCGTGAGCGCGCGGCTGCGGCGGCCTGAGGCCGCCGTTCGCCGTCCTGCGCCCCACGCGGGCGCGGCGCGCCGCCCAACGTGGGGCGGCGCATGGCCGCAAGAGCGCGGAACCGAGAAAAAGGAGATTGAACATGCCTAGAACCCACGCACTGAACATGGTCCGCAACATCGGCATCATGGCGCACATCGACGCCGGCAAGACCACCACCACCGAGCGCATCCTCTTCTACACCGGCCGCAACCGTAAGCTCGGCGAGGTTCACGAGGGCGCCGCGACCATGGACTGGATGGCGCAGGAGCAGGAGCGCGGCATCACCATCACCTCCGCCGCGACCACCTGCTACTGGAAGGATCATCGCATCAACATCATCGACACCCCAGGCCACGTCGACTTTACCGTCGAGGTCGAGCGATCCCTGCGCGTGCTGGACGGCTCCGTCGCCGTCTTCTGCGCGAAGGGCGGCGTCGAGCCGCAGAGCGAGACCGTCTGGCGTCAGGCGGAGCACTACCACGTCCCGCGCATGGTGTACGTCAATAAGATGGACATCATGGGCGCGAACTTCTACCGCGTGGTGGACATGCTCCACGAGCGCCTGCACGCCAACGCGCATCCCATCCAGCTGCCCATCGGCTCCGAGGCCGACTTCAAGGGCATCATCGACCTGCTGACCATGCGCGCCGAGGTCTACTACGACGATCTGGGCAAGGATTACCGCGACGAGCCGATCCCGGAGGACATGGTCGAGAAGGCCCAGCAGTACCGCGAGCAGCTGATCGAGGCGCTGGCCGACGTGGACGACGGCATCATGGAGAAGTTCATGGAGGGCGAGGAGCCGACCATCGAGGAGATGAAGGCCGCCATCCGCAAGGGCACGATCGATTGCTCCTTCTTCGCCGTGCTGTGCGGCACGAGCTACCGCAACAAGGGCGTGCAGCCGATGCTGGACGCCGTGATCGAATACATGCCCTCGCCTGTGGACATCCCGCCGGTCAAGGGCATCGACCCGCACACCGAGGAGGAGGTCGAGCGCAAGGCCAGCGACGACGAGCCGTTCTCCGCACTCGCCTTCAAGATCATGACCGACCCGTTCGTGGGCAAGCTCACGTTCATGCGCGTGTACTCCGGCCACATCGGCTCCGGCTCCTATGTGCTCAACTCCACCAAGGGCAAGCGCGAGCGCCTCGGGCGTCTGCTGCAGATGCACGCCAACGAGCGCAAGGAGATCGACGAGATCTACGCCGGAGACATCTGCGGCGTCGTGGGCTTCAAGGACACGACCACCGGCGATTCCCTGTGCGACGACAAGAACCAGATCATTCTGGAGAAGATGGAGTTCCCGGAGCCGGTCATTCAGGTCGCCATCGAGCCGAAGACCAAGGCCGGCCAAGAAAAGATGGTGCTGGCGCTGCTGCGCCTGGCCGAGGAGGATCCGACCTTCAAGACCTACACCAACCAGGAGACGGGCCAGACGATCATCGCCGGCATGGGCGAACTCCATCTGGAGATCATCGTCGATCGCCTGCTGCGCGAGTTCAAGGTTGAGGCGACCGTCGGCGCGCCGCAGGTCGCCTATCGCGAGACCATCCGCAAGGCCGCCAAGGCCGAGGGCCGCTACGTCCGCCAGACCGGCGGCAACGGCCAGTACGGCCACTGCTGGATCGAGATCTCCCCGGTGGAGCCGGGCGCGGGTTACTCCTTCAGCAACGACACCGTCGGCGGCAGCATCCCCAAGGAGTTCATCGCGCCGATCGACATGGGCATCCGCGAGGCCGCCAAGAACGGCCTGCTCGGCGGCTACGAGGTCGTGGACTTCCACGTCAGCGTATACGACGGCTCCTACCACGAGGTGGACTCCTCCGAGGTCGCCTTCAAGATCGCCGGTTCGATGGCCTTCAAGGCCGCGCTGGCGAAGGCCGACCCGGTGCTGCTCGAGCCGATCATGAAGGTGGACGTCACCGTGCCGGAGGACTACATGGGCGACGTCATCGGCGACCTCAACTCCCGCCGCGGCCGCATCGAGGGCATGGATCACAATGGCACGACCGAGGAGATCCACGCGCTGGTGCCGCTCTCCGAGATGTTCGGCTACTCCACGGCGCTGCGCTCCCGCACGCAGGGACGCGGCGTGTACACGATGCAGCCCGAGCACTACGAGCCTGTGCCTAAGTCCATTCAGGAGAAGGTCTGCGGCAAGGCGGCGCACTAAGCTCCCCGCCGCCTGTGCGGCGGGAGGGCAACCCACCCACTGAACAACACCCAACATGAATGGAGGAAAACGACCATGGCGAAGCAAAAATTTGAGCGCACGAAGCCGCATGTGAACATCGGCACGATCGGGCACGTCGACCACGGCAAG
>CANRLC010000049.1 GCA_947631405.1 uncultured Clostridia bacterium
TTTTTTTCGGTTCACTCCTCTTTCCCTATTGACTTTTTATTTGCAGGCTTGTGATTCCCCGCGTTCCGCCTGCCTGCTTCCGCCACAGGCGGCGGCAGGCTCCAGCGCCAAACCCTGTCTGGGGACATTGTCCCCAGACCCCTACTTCTGCTTCGCAGCGTATAAAGGTATCAGTTCTCCTTCACCGTGCCGACCAGCTCCTGCGCGCGCGCTACGCCCTGCGCGTCGCAATAGGCGTCCAGCTCGCGCACGATGCGCGGGCAGGCCATCGGGTCGGTGAAGTTCGCCGCGCCGACCATCACGGCCTTCGCGCCGCAGAGCATGAACGCCGCGGCGTCCTCGCCCGTCTCGATGCCGCCCATGCCCACGATGGGGATGTGTACGCGCCTGGCGCACTGCCAGACCATCCGCAGCGCGATCGGGCGCACCGCCGGGCCGGACAGCCCGCCCGTGTTGTTGGCGAGGATCATGCGCCGGGCGTGAACGTCCACGGCGACGCCCGTGAGCGTGTTGATGAGCGAGATCGCGTCGGCCCCGGCCTCCTCGGCGGCGAGCGCGTTTTCGGCGATGTCGGCGACGTTCGGCGTCAGCTTCACGATCAGCGGCTGGCGCGCGGCGGCCTTCACCGCCTTGGTGATCGCGTAGACGCTCTCCGGCTTCACGCCGAAGGCCGCGCCGCCCTCGTGTACGTTCGGGCAGGAGATGTTCATCTCCAGCAGGTGTACGCCCGTCGGCGCGAGGCGCTCCGCCATGCGGCAATATTCCTCCTGCGTCGTGCCCGTGATGTTGGCGATCACGGCGAGATCCTTTTGCAACAGCCACGGCAGGTCTTCCTCGATGAAGCGCTCCACGCCGGGGTTTTGCAGCCCCACGGCGTTGAGCATGCCGCTGGGCGTCTCGGCGATGCGCGGCGGCGGGTTGCCCAGCCGCGGCTTCAAGCTCAGCCCCTTGACGGAGACACCGCCCAAGAGCGAGATGTCGTAGAGCGCGTCGTACTCGCGGCCAAAGCCAAAGGTGCCGCTGGCGGCGATCACTGGGTTCTTGAGGTACACGCCGCAAAGCTCGAGCGAAAGATCAGCCATCCAGACACACCTCCCTCGCGTCGAAGACGGGGCCGTCGCGACAGACGCGCGCGTAGGTCTCCCCCTCGGGCGTCGTCACCTTCACGCTGCACCCGAGGCACGCGCCCACGCCGCAGCCCATCCGCTCCTCTAACGAGAGCTGGCAGGGCAGCCCGGCGGCAAGCGCCAGACGGCGCACCGCGCGCAGCATCGGCAGCGGGCCGCAGGCGAGGATGACGTCGGGCCGCCGCTGCGCGATGGCCGCCTCCAAGGGAACCGTCACCAGCGCGCGCGCGCCGAGCGTGCCGTCGTCCGTGACCGCCGTCACCGGGCAGGGGGCCTGCGTCATGCCGTAGGCGTTCGCGGCGCTGCGGAAGCCGAAGAACGCGCGGGACTGCGCCGTGGCGAACGCGTCCATCGCGCAGCAGACCGGCGCGACGCCCAGCCCGCCGCCGACAAAGTAGACGCACGCCGCGCCTTTCGCGTCAAAGCCCCGGCCCAGCGGGCCGAGCGCGCGCAGCGTATCGCCCGGCTTCGCCGCGCAGAGCAAGCGCGTGCCCTCGCCCTTGGGCTGAATGCCCAGCGTGATCGTGCCCGCGTGCGCGTCGAAGGCCATCAGGCTGATCGGCCTGCGCAGGATATGCGCGCCGTCCGGCACGAGCAGATGCACGAACTGGCCGGGCGCGGCCTGCGCGGCGATCTCCGGGGCCGCCAGCGTCAGCCGGTGCAATCCCTCGGCGATCGGGGCGCTCTCCAGCACCCCGCATGCGGCGTCGATCATGCCAGCTCCTTTCCCGCGTCGCGCAGGCAGGCGCGCAGCTCGTCGCGCATGCGCAGCGCCTCGTCGCGCGCGGCCACGTCAAAGGGCACGCCCTCGCGCTTCTTCCACGCGCAGAGGATGGAGCGCGAGGCGTTCACGATCGCGCCGCCGCCGCGGCTGTCGAAGCACCCGGCGATGTCCGCGCCCGTCGCGCCCTGCGCGCCGTAGCCCGGCACGAGGAAGAAGGTGTGCGGCATGCGCGCGCGCAGCGCGGCGCCCTGCTGCGGGTACGTCGCGCCGACGACCCCGCCGACGGCGGAATAGCCGTCCGCGCCGCGCGTACCCTCGCCCCACTCTTCCACCAGATCGGCCACGGTCTCGTAGAGCGTGCGGCCGTCCTCAAAGCGCCGATCTTGCAGCTGGCCGGAGGACGGGTTGCTCGTCTTCACCAGCACGAAGATGCCCGCGCCGCAGCGCTCGCACGCCTCGACGAACGGCGCGACGCCGTCCACGCCCAGATACGGGTTGATCGTCGCGAAGTCGGTCTCAAACGCGCGCGGCGCGCGCTCCGCGCCCGGCAGCGGCGTGCCGGCCAGATAGGCGTCCGCATAGCAGGCCGCCGTCGCGCCGATGTCGTTGCGCTTCACGTCGGCCATCACCATGAGGCCGCGTTCCTTCGCGTAGCGGATGGTCTTCGCGTAGGCCTCCATGCCCGCCGCGCCCAGCATCTCATAGTAGGCGACCTGCACCTTCACCGCGGGCACGATGTCGCACAGCGCGTCGATCAGCCGCGCGTTGTAGGCGTAGACAGCCTTCGCCGCATCCTCAAGCGAGCGCACGCCGCCGGGAAGCGTCTCACCCAGAAACGCCTGCGGCAGGTATTCCACGCGGGTATCGAGCCCCGCCACTGTCGGGTTGCCCAGCGCGTGGATGCGCGCGCCGAGGCGCGTCATATTGTGTTCAGCCTGCATAAGCGCCCTCCTCGTCGTAGATCACGCGCCCGCCGGCCAGCGTGGCGCACACCTTGCCCACATAGGGCTTGCCGTCAAACGGCGTGTTCTTGCCCTTGGATGCGAAGCGCGAGGCGTCCACCGTGATCTCGGCGTCGGGGTCGAGCAGCACGATGTCCGCCGCCTCGCCCACGGCCAGCGAGCCGCCCGGCAGGGACAGCAGCCGCGCCGGAACGGCGCTCATCTTCTCGATCATCTGGGACAGCGTCATCGCGCCGGAGCGCACGAGCGCCGTGTTGCACACGGAGAACGCCGTCTCGAACCCGCTGATGCCGCTGGCCGCCAGCGCGAACTCCACGCGCTTCTCGTCCGCGTGGTGCGGCGCATGATCGGTGGCGATGGCGTCGATGGTGCCGTCGCGCAGGCCCTCGATCAGCGCCAGCCGGTCGGCCTCCTCGCGCAGCGGCGGATTGACGCGGCAGCGCGTGTCGTAGCCCTCCACCCACTCGTCCGTCGCGGCGATATAGTGCGGCGTGGTCTCGGCGCTCACGCGCACGCCGCGCGCCTTCGCCTCGCGCACGAGCTGCACGCCGCCGCGCGTAGAGACGTGGCACAGGTGGACGCGCTTGCCCTCGGCCTCGGCCACGAGGATGTCGCGCGCGATCATGACCTCCTCCGCCGCGCGGGTGATGCCCGGCAGGCCCAGCCGCGTGGAGACGAGGCCCTCGTTCATCACGCCGTCGGCCACGAGGCTTTTGTCCTCGCTGTGGCTGAGGATGAACAGGCCGAAGCGGTCGGCGTACTGCATCGCCAGCCTGAACAGGTTGCTATTGGCGACGGGGCTGCCGTCGTCGGAGATGCCGACGATGCCCGCCTCGCGCATGCGGCCGATCTCGGCCATCTCCACGCCCTGCAGTCCCTTCGACACCGCGCCGATCGGGTAGACGTGTACGCCGCTCCCCTGCGTCGCCGCCTTCTCGATGATGTAGCGGGTCACGGCGGCGCAGTCGTTGACGGGCCGCGTGTTGGGCATGCAGCACACGGAGGTGAAGCCGCCGCGCGCCGCGGCGCGGGTGCCGCTGCCGATGTCCTCCTTGTATTCGAGGCCCGGGTCGCGCAGGTGGCAGTGCATATCCACAAAGCCCGGCGCGACCACGCGGCCCGCCGCGTCGATCACGCGCGCGCCCTCGGCGGGCAGGCCTTCCCCGACCGCCGCGATGCGCCCGCGCTCGATCAGCACGTCGCATACGCGATCGACATCATTGGCGGGGTCGATCACGCGCCCGCCGCGAATGAGCGTCCTATCCTCCATGTTCAGCCCTCCCTTCTCGTGAGCAGGTAGAGCAGCGCCATGCGCACGCTGACGCCGCTCTCCACCTGCTGAGCGATCACCGACTGCGGCGAATCCGCCGCGCTGGAGGCGATCTCCACGCCCCGGTTCATGGGGCCGGGATGCATCACCAGCGCGTGCGGCTTGGCCAGCGCCAGCCGCGCGGGCGTGATCTCCCAGTGGTCGCAATACTCGGCGACCGAGGGGAACAGCCCCTTCTGCTGCCGCTCGCGCTGGATGCGCAGGCCCATCACGACGTCCGCGCCCTCGCAGGCGTCCTCGATGGTCGGCGCGACGGTGCAGCCCAGCTCATCGATGCGCACGGGCATCAGCGTCGGCGGCGCGCAGAGCACCACGCTCGCGCCCATCGCCGTGAGGCCGTAGATGTTCGAGCGCGCCACGCGCGAGTGGGACACGTCGCCGCAGATCGCGACCTTTGCGCCCTCCAGACCGCCCAGATGCTCGCGCATGGTCATCATGTCCAGCAGCGCCTGCGTCGGGTGCTCGTTCATGCCGTCCCCGGCGTTGATGACGTGCGCGCGCACGTTCTGCGCCAGCAGCGCCGGCACGCCGGACATCGGGTGGCGGATGATGATGACGTCCGTGCCCATCTGGTCGAGGGTGACGCCGGTGTCGATGAGCGTCTCGCCCTTTTGCACGCTGGACGCGCTGGCGGAGATGTTCGCCGACGCCGCCGACATGTACTTGCTCGCCAGCTCGAAGGACATGCGCGTGCGGGTGGAGTTCTCATAGAACAGCGTCACGATCGACTTGCCTTGTAGATGCGCGGTCTTCTTGTTGCTGGAGCGAACCACCTTGCGCATGGTCAGCGCCGTGTCGAGGATCTCGGCGATCTCCTCCCGGCTCACGCCGCGCAGCCCCAGCAGATCCTTTCTCGCCATGCTCATCGCGCCGCCTCCGTTCCCCGTCTTTCGTAGAGCGCCACGCCCAGCTCGCCGTCGAGCTGGGGCACGCGCACGCCGACCAGCTCGCTCTTGCTGGTCGGCACGTTCTTGCCGACGTAGTCCGCGCGGATGGGCAGCTCGCGGTGGCCGCGGTCGATCAGCACGGCGAGCTGGATGCACGCGGGCCTGCCCATGTCGCAGATCGCGTCCATCGCCGCGCGCGCGGTGCGCCCGGAAAAGAGCACGTCGTCCACCATCACGATGCGGGCGTCCTGTACCTGAAAGGGCAGATCCGTCGCGTTGACGACCGGGTGCTCGGTGAGCATGGACAGGTCGTCCCGGTAGAAGGTGATGTCCAGCACGCCCATCGGCAGATGCACGCCCTCCACGCGCTCGATCTCCGAGCGCAGCAGCTCCGCCAGCATCACGCCCCGGCGCTGGATGCCCACCAGCGTCACGCCCGAAACACCGTGGTTCGCCTCGATGATCTCGTGCGCGATGCGCCGCAGCGCGCGCTCCACCGCGCTGGCGTCCATGATGTTCGCCTTAAAGGCAAAGCCCTCCGTCATTCTTTCGCCCCATTTCTTCCCCGGCCCGCCGCGCGAAAAAACGCCCCGCCCGCAAAACCGGGCAGGGCGCAGGAACGCCTTGTTCTCTGGCCGCCTTGCCGACCTCACGGGATCGAATTAAAGGCACCGCGCGGCGCTGGGCCGCTTTTCCGTATTATAGCATCGCGCGCGCCAAAAGAAAAGGGGGAAAGCGCGATTTGGGGCGCTTTTCCCCGAAAGCGGGCAAAGGAAGGGGCCGTCCCTCCCCGCGTGGGAGAGGAACGGCCCCATTTGCGCGATGCGCGCTTAGGTTTACTGGTTGTCCGCGGTGACGGTCTTCGCGGCGGTGCGGCCGGAGACGAAGATCTCGACGATCGCGTTGCCGCCCAGACGGTTGCCGCCGTGGATGCCGCCGGTCACCTCGCCCGCAGCGTACAGGCCGGGGATGGCGTTGCCGTCCGCGTCCAGCACATGGCGCTCGGTATCGACCACGACGCCGCCCATCGTGTGGTGGGTGGACGGGGCCATCAGGCGAACGCGCACGGGGGTGTTCTCCAGATCGTAGGTATCGACGTTATAGGTGCCGTCCTCGTTCATCTCGACGTTGCCGACAGTGCGGGAGGCGATCGCCTTGCCCACGTCCGGATACTCGCCCTGGCCCATGACGGCCATGTCGTAGGCCTTGAGGGTCTCCACCACGACGGCGGGATCGGCCTCAAAGCCGAGCTTCGCGAACAGCTCGCCGATCTCGGCCTCGTTCGCATGGATGGTGTAGTAGCGGCCCTCGTAGTCTTCCTCGCCCAGCTGCGCGGAGGGCGGGCCGGGGATGCGCTCGGTGACGTTGTAGAACTCGACAAACACGCCCTTGGAGCCGTTCATCTCCACGCCGTTCATGAACTCGGCCAGAGACAGCACGTCGCGCTCGGAACCCTCATCGACAAAGCGCTTGCCCGTCGTCGGGTTGATCCACGCGGCGTAGTTGCCGCCGCCGAAGGCGAGGTTGCCGTTGTCGATCCAGGAGATCGGCATCAGCTGCGTGAAGCCCATGCCCGTGGTGGCGGCGCCGACGGCCTCGGCCATCTTGATGCCGTCGCCCTGAAGCGAGGAGCGGTTGGTCGTCTTGGTGGACAGAGACAGGTAGTCGCTGGACCAGTAGATGTTCTTATCGACGACCTCGGCGATGTTCGCGGCGTAGCCGCCCGTCGCCAGAATGACGCCCTTGGTCGCGTGCGCGGTGACCTCGGTGCCGTCGAACATGGTCGCCTTGACGCCGGTCACGCGGCCGTCCTCGACGATCAGCTCGTTCGCGGTGGTGCGCTTCATGATCTGGTTGGCGTCGTTCGCGTTCAGGAACGCGGTCATCGGGGCCATGAAGTAGCTGCCCCAGCGGTCGGCGTAGAACTCGGTCTCGCCGTCTCCGTCGGCGTCGACGTTCGCGCCGGCGTACTCATTCTCTCTGTACCAGAGCGCGCCGATCAGCGTGGGCTGCGTGTCCTCGACGAACGCCGCGCCCATGGACTCGAGCCACGGCTTGAGATCCTGGCCGTCCTTGATGAACTGGGAGACCAGATCGACGTCGCCGTAGATCCACTGGGTCTTGTCCGCGCTCTGGCGCAGGCCGCCGTAGTAGGTCTGGAAGATGTGCAGGTTGATCGTGGAGAACAGGGTCAGCTGATTTTCCGGCGTGCCCGCGTCAAGCTGCGGCTGCGCCCAATCGAGGTAAGCCTGAATCTCCTTCTTCAGCTCCTGGAGCACGGGCAGGTAGTCCGCATGGACGCCGTGCTTGGAAAGCTCGACCATGTCGCCCGCGACGAACTCGTGATCGACATAGTACGCCTCGTCGAACGGATCCTCGTTCCACTCGAGGATGTGCTTCAGCTCGTCGATGCAGCCCTGAACGGACTTGACCTTGTTGTAGATGTTGCCGTCAAAGCCCACGCCGGTGGTGGCGTCCGGATCCGCCGGATCCCACACGAGGTACGGCATGACGCTCTGATACTGGCCGCCGGAGACGAGCGTGTTGCCGCCCACCTCGGCGTTCTTCTCGATCACGAGCACGGTGTTGCCGTCCTGCGCGGCCTGAGCCGCCGCGGCGATGCCCGCGCCGCCCGCGCCGACGACGACCACGTCCCAGGTGCCCTCGACCGGGGCCTGCGCGGTGGTCTCGACGGTGTTGGCCTTAAAGGCGGCCATGTTGGTGCAGCCGGCCGCCTCGGCGGCCGCGTTCACGGCGTTGCGCAGCGCCATGGAGCTGAACGTCGCGCCGGAGACGCTGTCCACGCCGGTGCCGTTGGCTTCCTTGATCTGCGGGATCATGATGTCGAACGCCACGTTTCCGCCGACATACTCGGTTTCCACGCTCGAATCGACGGTGATCTCCTCGATCTGGCTGTCGCTGAAGGTGACGCTCACCGTCACCGGGCCGTTGTAGCCGTCCGCCGTGCCGGTGTAGGTGCCGGCGGTGAACGCCAGAGCGGCCTCCTCGGCGGGCGCTTCGCCCGCCGCCTGCGCGAGCGCGGCGTTCAGCGCCTCAAAGATCGCCGGGCTGGTGATCGAGGACGAGCTGATGACGCTGACGTCCGCATAATCCTCGATGTTCGCGGAACCCTTCTGAACGATGGCCTCGCCGGCGCCCGCGACGGCCTGCTCGCCCACGTTCGTTTCGTCCGCGCCCGCGACCTCGACGGAGACGATGCTCGTCTCGTCGACGGTGACCTTGACGGTGACGTCGCCGCCAAAGCCCTTCGCGCTGGCCTCATAGGTGCCGGGCGTGTAGGTTGCCGCGGAGGCGGGCACGGCGACCAGCAGCAGCGCCGCAGCCAGCACGAGGCCCAAAACCTTCCTCATGTTCATGCGTTTCCCTCCCTGAAATTGATGGAGACGAACTCCTATATCGTAATCATACAATAAGCCTTGAAAAACGTCAAGATTGCCGCGCGGTTTTTCCAAAGTCCGCCGGAACATGCCGCAACGGTCGGCAGGTTTCCCCGGCGCTCGCCGCCCGACCGCAACGGATGGCAAATCGCGGCGCGGCCCGAAGGCGTCCAAAAAGCGCCGGGGCTGTCGGCGCTTTCAGGCTGTCATAAAAGGCTTTTCTCCCCCCGGAGGGGAGAAAAGACGATCCCATTCTTTCAGCCGTTGCAAGTTTTTGATGCGAACATCGGTTTTTAGGGCGATCAAAAAGCGCCGGGGTTTCCGGCGCTTTGACATGCAAAGCGTAGAATGTTCGGGGCAGAAATCCCCACGGCACACGCGAAACAATGCTTATTGCTGCTGCCTTCCGGCCCTGACAAGGTTCGCACCCTCGCATTGCATGAGTTCCATCCGTCATCACATTCTACGCGCTTATTATACCCGAATGTGCGCGCAATTGCAACCCCCAAATCCCCATTACAGGCCCATGCGCGAGAGCAGGCGCTCCATCGCGCGCACGCACAGGTGCAGCATGTCCTCGCGCGAGAGCGCGCCGTCGCGCAGGATGAGCGTCACGGGCGAGGCGGCGTTTAAGGTGAGGCGCTTATCCATGCCGGAGACGGCCTTAAACAGCTTCGCGCCGTCCACCTGCGCGGCGTTGCCAAAGCGCATGTCCATCCGCCCGTCGCTCTGGGAGACGCGGTCGATGCCCACGCGCATACACAGCGCCTTCAAATAGGCGACGGCCACGAGGTTCGCCACGCACTGCGGCTCGTCGCCGAAGCGGTCGATCAGCTCCTCCTCCACGTCGTCGCGCTGCTCGCTCGTGGCGATCGCTGCGATGCGGCGGTAGACCTCCAGCCGCTGGCGGTCGCCCGAGACGTAATCCGCCGGGAGATAGGCGTTCACATGCACGTCCATGCGCGTCTCCACGTCGCGGTTGGGCGCGGGCGCTTCGCCCTGCGCCTCCAGCACGGCCTCCTCCAGCAGCTTGCAGTACAGGTCGTAGCCGATGTTCGCCAGATGGCCGCTCTGCTGCGGGCCGAGCAGGTTGCCCGCGCCGCGCAATTCCAGATCGCGCATCGCGATGCGGAAGCCGGAGCCGAACTCGGTGAACTCGCGGATGGCGTCCAGCCGCTTTTGCGCCTGCTCGGAGAGCACCTTGCCGGGGCGCACGGTGAAATACGCGTAGGCGAGGCGGTTGGAGCGGCCCACGCGCCCGCGCGTCTGGTAGAGCTGGGCGAGGCCGAAACGGTCGGCGTCGTAGATGATGAGCGTGTTTGCCAGCGGGATGTCCAGCCCGGACTCGATGATCGTCGTACAGAGCAGCACGTCGGTCTTGTGCTGGGAGAAGTCGAGCATCACGTCCTCCAGCGCGCTCTCCTTCATCTGCCCGTGGGCGATGGCGATGCGCGCCTCCGGCACCAGCTGCGTCAGCTGCGCGTAGCAGCGCTCGATGGAGGCGACGCGGTTGTAGAGGAAGAACACCTGCCCGCCGCGCCCGATCTCGCGCAGGATGGCGTCGCGAATGACGCTGTCCTGATATTCCAGCACATAGGTCTGCACGGGATAGCGCGCCTGCGGCGGCGTCTCCAATACGCTCATGTCGCGGATGCCGACCATCGACATGTGCAGCGTGCGCGGGATGGGCGTGGCCGACATGGTCAGCACGTCCACCGTCTTTTTGAGGTTCTTGATCGTCTCCTTGTGGCCGACGCCAAAGCGCTGCTCCTCGTCCACCACCAGCAGCCCGAGGTCCTTAAAGCGCACGTCCTTGGCCAGCAGGCGGTGCGTGCCCACGATCACGTCGATCTCGCCGCTCTCCAGCCTTTGCAGCGTCTCCTTCTGCTCCTTGGGCGTGAGGAACCGGCTGAGCACCTGCGCGCGGATGGGGAAGCCCTCGAAGCGGCGCATCAGCGTGCCGTAGTGCTGCTGGGCGAGAATGGTCGTCGGCGCGAGGATGGCGACCTGCTTGCCGTCCATCACGGCCTTGAATGCGGCGCGCAGCGCGACCTCGGTCTTGCCGTAGCCGACGTCGCCGCAGAGCAGGCGATCCATCGGCTGCTCGCGCTCCATGTCGCGTTTGATCTCCTCGGTCGCCTGCAGCTGGTCGGGCGTCTCCTCATAGGGGAAGTTTTCCTCGAACTCCTGCTGCCAGAGCGTGTCCGGCGCAAAGGCGTGGCCGCGGCTCTTCTGCCGCTCGGCGTAGAGCTTCACGAGATCGAAGGCGAGGCTCTTGAGGCTCTCGCGCACCTTGATCTTCTGCTTCTCCCAGTCGCGCCCGCCCAGATGCGACAGCTTGGGCGGCGTGCCCTCGCCGCTGCCGATGTACTTCTGGATGCGGTCGAAGTGATCCGCCGGGACGTAGAGCTTGTCGCTGCCCAGATACTGCACCAGCAGGTAATCGCGCGAGGCGCCCTCGCTGGTCAGCCGCTTGACGCCCTGATAGATGCCGATGCCGTGCGTCTCGTGGACGACGTAATCGCCCACGGCCAGATCGGTAAAGGAGGAGATCTTCGCCCCCTGCTGCTGTTTGGCGCGGCCCTTCGCGCCCTTCGCGCCGTAGGCGTCGCCGACGGTCAGCACGGCCAGCTTCATCGCCGGATACTGGAACCCGCCGGAGAGCGGCAGCGGATACACGCCGCACTCCCCCGGCCGCGGCGCCTCGCGGCCCAGCTCGTCGTAGCGCGCGGGGATGCCCTCCTCCTCGAGATGGGCGCGCATGCGCTCGCCGCGCGCCGCGCCGCCCGAGAGGATGAGCACCCGCCAGCCGTCCGCCAGCCAGCGCTTCACGTCCGCGCAAAGCTCCTGCGCGCGGCCGCCGTAGCCGCCCGCGCCCATGCCGCCCATCTCCAGCAGCAGCGTGGGCTTGAGGGACGCCATCGGGCGCAGCAGGCTCGTCAGCGCCAGCAGCGCCTGCGCGCGCAGGCGATCCGTCGCCTCCTCGCGCGTGAGCATCAACCCGTTCTGTTCGCGGACAGCCTCGCCGCGCTCCAGCGCCGCCGTCAGCGCCTGCGCGAATTCCGAGGCGCGGCTGTCCATGCGCGCAAAGAGCGCCTCCGGCTCGTCCAGCACGACGATGGGGCGATTCATATAGTCGCACAGCGTCCCGGCGTCCGGGTAGATCAGGTGCAAAAACCGCTCCAGCGCGCGGTTGGCCACGCCGCTCTCCGCCTGCTCCGCCGCCTCAAAGAGGCGCTGGGTGAAGCGCTCCAGCGTGCGGCTCTCGCGCGTGAAGACCTCGCCCTCCTCGAGCGGCAGGTCGGAGAGCGTCGCCTCTCCCGAGGCCGGCTCCGGCTCGATCACGCTGCTTTGCAGCCGCAGCGCGGCGTCGCGCAGCAGCCGCGCGCAGGCGGCGGGATCGCGCGGCAGCGGGGCCTCGCTCGCCGGGGGCACGACGACCTCGCGCACGTTCGCGAGCGAGCGCTGGCTCATCACGTCGAAGGTGCGGATGGAGTCGATCTCGTCGTCGAAGAACTCCACGCGCACGGCGCTGGGCGCGTCAGCCGGGTAGATGTCCACGATGCCGCCGCGCTGGGAGAACTGCCCCTTGCCCTCGACCATGTATTCGCGCGAATAGCCCGCCGCCAGCAGACGCTGCGCCAGCTGCCCGGTGGGCATGCTGTCGCCCACGGCGAGGTACACCGTGTGTGCGGCGAAGGCCTCGCGCGGCATCACGCGGTGCATCAGCGCGTCCGCCGGGGCGACCACCGCGCGCGCGTCGCCCGCGACGAGCCTGCGCAGCGTCTCGATGCGGCGGCAGGCGTTCTCCCGGCTCGCCGCCACCTCCTGATAGAACGTGATCTCCCGCGCCGGGAACAGGCAAACTCCGCCGCCCAGCAGCGCGCCCAGATCCTCCAGCGCGCGCGCGGCCGAGCGCTCGCTGTCGCACAGGTAGAGCAGCGGCCTGCCCGTCCGCTCGGCGAGCGCGCAGGCGAGGTGCGCCTTCTGCGCGCCAAATACGCCGGACGCCGCCATCACCGCGCCCGGCGCTTCGCTCTCCCTGACCAGCTTCTCAAACGGCTCGCTGCCGTCAAGCAGTTCCAGCAAAAAATGCGTCTGCATGTCGTTCCCCTTTTCGCGCGCCCTTGCGCGTCAGTCGCCCTGCGGCGCGTTCGCCAGCCGCATCGCGCTGTCCAGCCCGTTTTTCATGTAGTCGAGCGCGACGTCCGCCGCGCGCAGGAAGGCGTCGAACTGCGTCTGCCGCTCCTGCGCCGTCTGGTAGTGGGAGAGCACCCAGTCGGCCAGCTCCCAGCCCTGCGGCGGCTTGCCCACGCCCACGCGCAGCCGCGGAAAATCCTGATACCCCAGTTGCCCGATCACCGAACGCATGCCGTTGTGCGTGCCCGCGCTGCCGCCGGCGCGCAGGCGCAGTTTGCCCAGCGGCAGGTCGATGTCGTCGTAGACGAGCAAAAGCCGCTCGCGCGGCGGCTTGTACCACGCGGCGATCTCCGCAACGCACTGGCCCGACAGGTTCATGTACGTCTGCGGCTTGACCAGCACGAGCTTTTCGCCGCCCACGAACCCCTCGCCGATCTGTCCGTGCATCGCCAGGCGCGACACGGCGATGCCGGTCTTTTCTCCCAGCACGTCCAGCACGTCAAAGCCCACGTTGTGGCGCGAGCGCGCGTATTCCCTGCCGGGGTTCCCCAGCCCCACCACGATCAGCATGCGTATTCCTCCAAAACGGGCCGCGCGGGAACGCCGCTGGGGCGTCCCCGTGAAAGCTCTGGTTTTTGTTTACGCCTTGGCCCGCTCGGCCGCCTGCGCCAGCCAAGCCGCCGGGCGGATGACCGCCGTGCCGCTGCTCTCGTCCGCGCCCTCGATCACGAGCAGGGATTTGACGCCGTCCAGCCGCTTCTTGACCGGCTCCTGCGTGGAGATCATCACGCACACGCCCACGACGGTGACGGAGAACTCGCGCATCATGTCCACCATGCCGCGCGCGGTGCCGCCCGCCCGCATGAAGTCGTCCACGATCAGCGCGCGCTGGCCCTCCTTGACCGCGCGGCGGGAGAGGCTCATCGTCTCCACGCGAGCGCCGGAACCGGACAGATAATTGATATTCACCGCCGGGCCTTCGTAGACCTTGCTGTCCCTGCGCACGATCACCATCGGCACGCCGAGCGCGCGCGCGGTCATCATCGCGATGGGGATGCCCTTCGTCTCCATGGTGAGCACGAAGTTCGGCTCCGCCCGGTAGAACTGCGAGGCGATGATCGCGCCCATGCGCTCCACGACGTCCGGCATGGCAAGGATGTCCGCCATATAGATGAAGCCGCCGGGCAGCACGCGCCCGGGCGAGGCGAGCATCTGCGCCAGCTCGCGCACGGTGCGCTGCGCCTCCTCCGGCGAGGGGATCGGGCGGAAGCGCACGCCGCCCGCCGCGCCGGTGACGGTGTCAAGCTGCCCCAGGCCGAACTGGCTGAACACCCCGCGAAGGATGTCGATGTCCTCGCTGAGCGTGGACTTCGCCGCGCCGAAGCGCTCGCAGAAGGTGCCCAGCGTGTGGATCCTGTTAGGCGACTCCGATAAGATCCGCGTCATGGCGGCAAGGCGCTCGTTGCGCCGGATGCGATCCATTCCCGTTCCCTCCCAGAAGACGAATATTTTGACGATCTCCCCTATTATAATTCACCGATTCAAATAAATCCAGCCCCCAAATGGGCGTTGCTGGCCGTTTTTTGCATTTTTTCGCCCGCGAGGCCGCGCAAAAGCCGTTTTTTTCGTTTTCCGGTTGATTGCCCCGCCCTCTTTGACGTATAATAGGAGCGACGCCATTTTTTCCCGCCGCCACAGCGGCGAAGCAAGGAGGCAGCCATGCCGCACATCAACGACTACACGGGACGGCGCGTACACATGATCGGCATCGGGGGCAGCTCCATGAGCGGGCTGGCCGGGATGCTCGCGCAGCGCGGCGTCCGCGTGACGGGGTCGGATTCCGTGAGTTCCTATCTGACGCAGGCGCTTTGCGAGCGCGGCATTCCGGTGACGATCGGCCACCGGGCCGAGACCGTGTGCGGCGCGGATCTCGTGGTCTACTCCGCCGCGATCGCCGCGGACAACCCCGAGCGGCAGGAGGCGGCGCGGCTGGGCATCCCCCAAATGGAGCGCGCGACGCTGCTCGGCCAGCTCATGGAGGGCTATCGCCACGCGATCAACGTCTGCGGCACGCACGGCAAGACGACGACCACCTCGATGATCGCGGAGGTGCTGCTGGACGCCGGGTTCGATCCGACCGTACACATCGGCGGGCAGCTCGACTACATCGGCGGCAGCACGCGCGTGGGCGGCAAGGAGACCTTCGTCGTGGAGGCGTGCGAGTTCAACGCCAGCTTCCTGCAGTTTCACCCCACGGTCGCCGTCGTGACGAACATCGAGGAGGATCACCTCGACTTTTACAAGAACCTGGACGCCATCTGCGACGCGTTCAGGCGGTTTTTCGCGCTGCTCCCGAAGGACGGCGCGTGCATCGGCAACGGGGACGACCCGCGCGTGCGCCAGCTGCTCGCGGAGCTGCCGTGCGAGACGATCACCTACGGCATGGGCGAGGACTGCGACTGGCAGCCCGACGGCCTTGTCTACGACGAGACGGGCTGCGCGTCCTTCGGCGCGGCGTTTCGCGGGCGGGTGCTCGCGCGCGTCGAGCTGCATGTGCCGGGCGACTTTAACGTGCTGCACGCGCTGGCGACGATGGCGGCCTGCGTACAGGTCGGCGCGGACGCCGCGGTCGTGGCGCAATCCCTCTCCCGCTTCACCGCGCCGCACAGGCGCTTCGAGCGCACGGGCACGGTCTGTGGCGTGGCGCTCTACACCGACTACGGTCACAACCCCGCCGAGATGCACAGCGCGCTGCAAAACGCGTCGCTCCAGCCGCACAGCACGCTCTGGGCCGTGATGCAGCCGCACACCTACTCGCGCGTCAAGACGCTGTTCAAGGACTACATCCACTGCTGCGATCTGGCCGACGAGCTGCTCGTCACGGACATCTTCGCCGCGCGCGAAAAGGATCCCGGCGACATCCACGCGAAGATGCTGGTGGACGCCATCGCGGCCACGGGCCAGCACGTCCACTACACGCCCACCTTCGACGACGCGGAGGCATACCTGCGCGCGCACTGGAAGCCCGGCGATCTGGTCATCACGATGAGCTGCGGCGACATCCACCTGCTCAACGCGCAGATTCAGCGCCACGGCGAGACGATGCCGCAGGAAAAGTGAGATGAAAAGCTTGCGCCGTCCCGCGTTTGAGGGACGGCGCAAGTCTGTCGGAATCGGTTTTCATCCTATTCTTAAATCAAACCATATTCATGGTAAACCCGCCCGGGATCGCTCCGCTTCCGGGCTACATTTTCAATCGCTTCGCGATTGGGGGTACGTTGGGGCTACCATGGGGAACGAACACTGTCGAAGCGGTGGCAATATAAGTCTTTTTAGCGCTCGCCCGGGGAACTCGCATAGTCGCGAGCTACGCTCGCTCCTGTTACAATATATTTGCCTCACGGATG
>CANRLC010000050.1 GCA_947631405.1 uncultured Clostridia bacterium
GGTGGGGCCGACGGGGCCTTGCGGGCCGACGGGACCCTGCGGGCCGGTGGGGCCTTGCGGGCCGGTCGGTCCGGTCGGGCCGACGTTGCTGTCGCAGCCGCAGCAGCCGGTCTGGCAGCCGTTCTGGCAGCAATAGGGGTTATAGCTGCTGCCCGTGCAATAGTACGGCAAGAGCGTCACCTGCTTTCTTGAAGATGGGGATCGGGGAGTTGGATTTTGCTCCCCGGTCATACTCTATGATGACGCCGCGCGAACGGTGCGGCCAAGAGGGAGGGGATGCGCATGGCGGAATTGTCGCTGTGCATGATCGTGAAGAACGAGGAGGAGCATCTGGAGGCGTGTCTGTCGAGCGTCCGGGACGCGGTGGACGAGATCGTGATCGCGGATACCGGCTCCACGGACGGCACGCCCGAGATCGCGCGGCGCTACGCCGACCGGGTGGTTTCCATCCCGTGGACGGACGACTTTGCGGCGGCGCGCAACGCCGCGCTGGCGCTGGGCGCCAAGCCGTACCTGCTCTGGCTGGACGCGGACGACGTGCTCGACCCGCCGGAGCGCGACAAGCTGATCGCGCTCAAACCCCGGCTGGACGGCACGGTGGACGCCGTGTTCCTGCCGTATCACTACGCGTTCGCGGCGGACGGCTCGCCGTCGCTAGTGTTTGAGCGGGAGCGCATCGTGCGCAGGGACGCGGGCTTCGTCTTCAGCGGCGTCGTCCACGAGGCGATGGCGGTGGGCGGCGTCGTGCTGCACGAGGACATCGTCGTGCGCCACACGCGCGAGCATTCCAGCGGGCGGCGCAATCTGGACATCTACGAGCGGTGGCTCGCGCGGGGGCGGCGCATGAGCGCGCGCGATCAATATTACTACGCGCGCGAGCTGGCCGCCTGCGGCGAGACGGCGCGCGCGGAGCAGGCGTTCGAGGCGTTTTTGCGCATGGACGGCGCGTATATCGAGAACGTGCTGGACGCGCATGTGCAGCGCGCGGGCTGCCTGTTCGCGCTCGGGCGCGAGGAGGAGGCGCGCGCCTCGCTGCTGCGCGCGCTCGCCTACGGGGAGCCGCGGCCGGAGGCGCTCTGCGCGCTGGGCGAGAGCTTCCTGCGCAAAGGGGATCTGCGCGCGGCGGCGTTCTGGTATCGCGCGGCGCTCGCCTGTGGCGAGCGGGCGGTCTCCGGCGCGTTCGCTTCGCCGCAGGCGAGCGGGTTTGTGCCGCTGATGCAGCTCTGCGCGATCTACGACCGTCTGGGCGACGCGCAGGCGGCGTCGGAGATGAACGAGCGGGCGCTCGCGCTGCGCCCGCACGACGCGGGCGCGCTCGCCGATCGCGCGACGCTTGAGGCCAAGCGCGGGGACGCCGAAACAAAAAGGAGGCCGTGACGACGAAAAGATGGGCGGCGGGGCTTTTCTTTGCCCTGATTTTTATGTATAATTATGTTGGGGTTTTGGCACAGGGCGAAACCAGCGCCAAGGCGGCCTGCGTGCTGGAGATGGAGACCGGGCGCGTGCTCTTCGAGCACAACATGCACGACAGGCTGCCGATGGCCTCCACCACCAAGGTGATGACCGCGCTGCTGGCCATCGAGAACGGAAACCCGACGGACGAGGTCGTCTGCTCCCCGAACGCCTTCGGGGTGCCGGGCACGTCGATCTATCTCTCCGAGGGCGAGACGCTCACGCTGGAGGAGATGCTGCTCGGGCTGATGCTCTCCAGCGGCAACGACGCGGCGGTGGCGATCGCCGAGCACATCGGCGGGACGCTGGACGGCTTCGTGGAGAGGATGAACGCGCGCGCGCGGGAGATCGGCGCACTGAACACGCACTTTGCCAATCCCCACGGCCTGCCGGACGACACGCACGTCACCACCGCCTACGATCTGGCGCTGATCGCGCGCGAGGCGATGGGCAACGACGCCTTTCGCGCGCTCGTCTCGACCCAGCGGGCGACCATCCCGTGGGAGGGCCGCACCTACGACCGCGTCCTCAAGAACAAGAACCGATTGCTCAGCGACTACCCCGGGGCCACGGGCGTCAAGACGGGCTACACCAGCCGCGCGGGCCGCTGCCTCGTCTTCGGCGCGCGGCGCGGGGACATGGAGCTGGTGGGCGTGGTGCTCGGCTGCCCGGACTGGTTCGACGAGGCCGCGCGGCTCATGGACGCCTGCTTTGAGAGCTACGATATGGTGCGCGTGCTGGGCCTGACCCAGTCCGCGGGCGAGGTCGCCGTGGAGGGCGGCAAGCGGGAGAGCGTCGGACTGTGCCCGCTCAGCGAGCTTTGCGTGCCGCTGCGGGAGGGCGAGACCGCCCAGCTCGTGCTGGACGTGCCGCAGCGCGTGAACGCGCCCGTCTATCCGGGCATGCGCATGGGCGAGGGGCATCTGGTCGTCGGTGGGGAGCAATACGGCTCGTGCGAGCTGGTCGCGGGCGCGCGCGTGGACGCCAAGCGCCTCACGCTCGACGTGCGGCGCGCGCTCTCGGGCTTTGCCATCAGCGACTGAAGAAAACAAGGGAAGGATCGCGTGCCGTCATGAGGCTGCAACGATACATGGCGCTGTGCGGCGTCGCCGCCAGACGCAAGTGCGAGGAGATCATCGCGCAGGGGCGCGTGCGCGTGAACGGACAGATCGTGGATCAGATGGGCGCGCAGGTGCAGGAGGGCGACGAGGTGACGCTGGACGGCGAGCGCCTCACGCCGCAGGCGCGCATGCGCTACCTGCTCTACCACAAGCCCGCGGGCGAGGTCACGACCGTGAGCGACGAGCGCGGGCGCGACACGGTGATGGATCGCTTCCGGGGCATCCCGGAGCGCGTCTACCCCGTGGGGCGGCTCGATTACGACAGCGAGGGGCTGCTGCTGCTCACCAACGACGGCGAGCTTGCCCAGCGGCTCACGCATCCGCGCAGCGAGGTCGATAAGACGTACCTCGCCCGCGTCGCCGGCAACCCGTCCGGCGAGGCGCTCGATCGCCTGCGCCGGGGCGTGTTCCTGCCGGGGGACGAGCGGCGCACCGCGCCCGCGCGCGTGCGCGTCGTGCGAGACGAGGCGCTCTTTTCCGACATCCTCGTCACCATCCACGAGGGGCGCAACCGGCAGGTGCGCCGGATGTTCGAGGCGGTCGGGCACAAGGTGCTGCTGCTGCGGCGCGTGCGCTTCGGGCCGCTGGAATTGGGCGATCTGCGCCGCGGCGAGTGGCGCGAGCTGACGCAGGAGGAAGTCGCGCGCCTGAAGGCGCTTTGACGCACAGCCGGGTCTCCCGGCGACACAGCGCGAGCTGGAGGGATAAACATGAGAAGCGATCTGACCTGCCCGATCGAGATTGTGGCCGTTGAGGTCAAGCAAAGCGAGATCGTCCCCGAGGCGGAGCGTCCCGAGGCGGCGCCGGCCGAAGCGACGCCGGCCGGGGGGACGACGCCCGGCGAGGCGGCGCCCGAAGCGGCGCCTGCACGGGAGGAATCGCCCGAGGAGGCGGCCCCCGAGGACGGCGAGGAGACGGAGAGCGGCGCGCCCAAGCGGCAGATCGTCTGCGAGATCGAGTTTCTGTGCCTCGTCGACCGGCGCGTGGAGAGCGTGCAGATGAACATCGTCTGCTTTGACGATGCGGGCGCGCGGCTGGGCGGGCGTCTGGTGCGCGCGCCGCTGCATCCCTTGGAGGACGACCGCTACGCGGGCGCGTTCCTGCCGGAGCATGTGGACGGCACGGTGCGCGTCGAGGCGTCGGTGGAGAAGGTCTGGTTCAGGGACGGCGTCGTCTGGCGGCGGGAGGAGCGCAACGTGCGCGAGTACACGCCCAACGCGCTGCCGGAGGGCCGCGAGCTGGATCGCCTGCGCGCGGTCGCCGGGCCGGATGCGATGGGCTACGCGCGCGAGGAGGACGTGCTGTGGATGTGCGTCTGCGGCCGCGCGAACCCGATCGGCGAGGACAAATGCTTAAAGTGCCGCCGGATGCGCGCGCAGGTCGTCAAGGCGTATTCGTTCGCGGCGATCGACGCGACGGTCGGCGAGCGCGAGCGGCAGCTTGAGCAGCGCACGCGGGATTCGCTGCGGCGCAGCAGCGAACAGACGGCCGAGCGCGTATCGCAGGAGCGCAAGGCGAGCCGCGCGCGCAAGCGCCGGGCGGCGGCGGCGGTGGCGCTGCTGGCCGTGGCGGCGCTGGCGCTGGCGGCGTGGCGCTGGGGCGTGCCGCTGGCGGCGACGCGCGTGGCGCAGAGCCGGTTGGACGGCGGGCTGGCTGCCGACGCGAAGGGCATCTACGACTGGGTGGAGGCGCGCTGGCCGGGCCAGTTCGGCGCGAAGGAGGGCGCGCTGCAGGCGCAGACGCGCATCCTCGAGGGGCTGCTCGCCGCGGGGACGGACGAGGCGCTCGCCGAGGCCGCCGAGCGTGCGCGGGAGATGCCCGAGCCGCAGGCGGACGAATGGACGGAGCGCGCGGTGACGGCGCGCGCGGCGCTCAAGCGCGAGGCGGGCGATCTGGACGCCGCGGAGGCGCTCTACCGCAGCCTGCCCGAAAGCGAGCAGGCTGCCGAGGCGCTCTCGTCGCTGGTCTACGAGATCGCGGACGCCGCGCAGGAGCGGCTCGACTATCCCACGGCGATCGAGCGCTTCGCCTCTCTGGGCGATTACGAGGACGCCGCCGCGCGCCGGGAGGACTGCATCGAGCGCTACGGGCGGCAGCTCCTGCGCGAGGGGCAGTACGAGAAGGCGGCGGAGCAGTTCCTGCTCATCTCGGGCCGCGAGGGCATGGTCTCGCTGGCGCGGCAGAGCTACTATGAGCTGGCGCAGCAGCAGGAGGCCGCGGGGGATTACGACGCGGCGGCGGCGCGCTATGAGAGCCTCGGCGTCTACGAGGAGGCCGAGGCGCATGCAAAGGCCTGCCGCTATGCGGCGGGCATGGATGCGCTGGGGGCGGGCGACATGGAAGAGGCCGCGCGGCAGCTCCGCCTCGCGGGCGATCACGAGGACGCGCGCGAGCGCTTTGAGGAGACGGCGACGGCGCTGGGCGACGCGGCGATGGCGGCGGACGACCCGTTGACCGCGCTGGGCTGGTACGACCAGCTCTCGCGCTCGGAGGCGTCCACGCAGGCGCGCAACGTGGCGACCTACGCGCTCGCGCAGCGCTACGAGGCGCAGGGCCGCCGCGAGGACGCGGCGCTGACCTACGCGTCTTTGGGCGATTACGAGGACGCGGCCGACCGCGCCCGCGCGCTGGAATACGAGCTGGCGACGGATGAGATGAGCGCATCGCCCGAGGCGGCGCTGGTGCGCTTTGAGGAATTGGGCGATTACAGGGACGCGCAGGCGCAGGCGGCGGCGTGCCGCTACCTGATCGCGGAGGACGCCTATGCGGCGGGCGAATACGAGCGGGCCGTGGCCCTGTTCGAGGTGCTGGGCGATTACGCCGATAGCGCGCAGCAGCTTCGCCGCTGCCGCTATGCGCTGGCGGACGCGCGCGCGCAGGAGGGCCGCTACGACGACGCGGCGTCGCTGTTCGGCGCGTGCGGCGCGTATCTGGACGCGGAGGAGCGCGCTCTGCGCGCCCGCTACGACGGCGCGGCGGCCTTGTCGGACGCCGGGGAGCTGGCCGAGGCGGCGCGGGCGTTCCGCGCGCTGGGCAGCTATGAGGACGCGCCCGCGCGGGCGCAGGCGGCGGAGGACGCGTGGCTCTCCGGGCCGCACACCGACGCGGCGATGGACATGGAGCTGGGCGATTACGCCAGCGTGATCGAGGCGCTCGCGCCGCTCAGGCAGGAGAAGCTGCCCGCGCGCTACGCGGACATCCCCGAGCTGTACGCGCGCGCATGCCTGCTGAGGGCGCAGGAGCTGATCGCGCAGGATCGCCCGCTGGACGCGCTGCCGCTGCTGGAAGAGATCGAGGACGACAAGGAGGCCGCCGGGCTGCTCGACGCGTATGTATACCGAATCGTCGGCACATGGGAAAACCGCGCGGGCGCGCTGTACGTCTTCAGGCGCGACGGCAGCTGCACGCTGGACGGGAAGGACGGCTACTTCGGCGGGCACGATTACGACATCGCCTTCGGCGACGCACCGTATCCCACCGGGCGGGCGTATTCGGTGGTGAACCTGCGCGGCGACACGCTGACGCTGCGCGACGCGCAGACCGACGCCGTGCTGCGGCTGACCTACGTCGGCGAGCCGACGTCGCTCACACAGGAGACGCCGGAGGAAGAGGCGTCGGAGGAAGAGGTGCCGGAGGAAGAGACGCCGGAGGATGCGCCCGACGAGACGCCCGAGGAGGCGGAAGGCGCGCCCGGGGACGGCGCGCCGGAGGCGGCGGGCGAATGAAACGGCGGGACATGCCGCTCATCGGCGCGGCGCTGCTGCTGGCGGCGGGGCTGTTTGCCCTCAGCCGCCTGACGCTGGGCGCGCCGCCGGCGCAGGTCGTCGCGCGCATCGGCGGGCGGGAGGCGCTGCGCGTGCCGCTGGGCGTGGACGGGCGCTACGAGCTGCGCCAAGAGGACGGCTCGCTCAACGTGCTGGTCGTCGAGGACGGCGCGGCGCGCATCGTCGAGGCGAACTGCCGCGACGGGCTGTGCGTGCGGCAGGGCGCGACGCGCAGCGCGGCGAAGGCGATCGTCTGCCTGCCGCACGAGCTGGTCGTGCGGCTGGAGGGCGCGCGCGCGGCGGATGAGGACGATCTGGACGTCGTGCTGTGAGGCGAGAGGAATGAACGGAATCGAGCGCTATTTGACCGACGCGCGCAGCGCGCCCGACACGCGGCATGTGGACGTGTGCGACGGCCTGCGCGCGATCGCCATATGGATCGTCGGCTGGTATCACATCTGGCAGCAGTCGTGGCTGGGGCCGAACCTGATCGTCGCGGGACGCTATGTCAGCTTCGATCCGCTGGTGCGCTCCGGCTACATGTGGGTGGACGCGATGCTGCTCATCAGCGGGTTTTGCCTGTACCTGCCGTGGGCGAGGCTGGGGCGGGACGACCCCGCGCCGGATGCGGCGGACTTCTACGCGCGCAGGCTCGCGCGCATCCATCCCTCGTATCTGCTGGCGCTGGCGGTCGCGCTGGCCGTGGCGCTCGCGCGGGGCAGCTACGGCGGCGACGGGCGGCGCCTCGCGTGCGATCTGCTCTCGCACCTCACCTACACGCACACCTTCTTTTACAACGCCTATTACGCCACGCATCTGGGCGGCACGCTGTGGACGCTGGCGATCGAGATGCAATTTTACCTGATCTTTCCGTTGCTCGCGCGCGCGTTTCGGCGCAGGCCCGAGGCGACCTTCGCGCTGATGACGCTCGCGGCGCTCGGCTACCGGCTGGCGCTGGGCATGCTTTGCGAAGACGTGTCGATGGGCTTTAACCAGCTTCCGGCGTTTTTCGACGTGCTCGCGCTGGGCATGCTCGCCGCGCACCTGCACGCGCGCCTCGCCCGGCTTCATCACGGCCCCTTGCAGCGCGTCGCCTGCTCGCTGCTGGCGGTCGCGCTGATCCCGGCGATCTGGCGTCTCGTGCGCATGCAGGCCGCCTGTCAGGGGACGCTGGGCATCCGGCAGGGGCAGATGGATCACCGCCTGCCCTTCGCGCTCCTGCTCGCCGCGCTGCTGGTGCTCTCGGCGAACGCCGGGCGGCTGCTGCGCGGCGCGCTGTCCAACCCCGTCACGCGGTTCGTTTCGAGCGTGTCGATGCAGTTTTACATCTGGCATCAGACGCTCGCGGTGTGGCTCTTGGAGGCGCGCGTCGTGCCCAGCCCGCTCGCCCATCCCAATTACGAGGGCGATCTCCTGTGGCAGGCGCGCTACACGGCGCTGTGCTTTTTCCTGTCCTTCGCGCTGGCGGCGCTGCTCACCTACGGCTTTGAGCGGCCCGTCTCCCGCGCGCTGCTGCGTCGTTGGCGCTCGCGCCGCGCGCAAGGCGATCGCTAAAGGAGGCCCCATGCTGCATATCGGCTGCCATCTCTCCTGCGCCAAGGGGTATCTGGCGATGGGCCGTCAGGCGCTGGCCCTCGGCGCGGACACGTTTCAGTTTTTCACCCGCAACCCGCGCGGCGGGAACGCGAAGCCGCTCGACGAGGCGGACGCGCTCGCGCTGCGCGATCTCATGCGAGAGCGCGGCTTCGCGCCCGTGATCGCGCACGCGCCCTACACGCTCAACGCCTGCGCCGCCGACCCGGCGACGCGGGACTTCGCCCGCCGCGCGATGACCGAGGATGTGCGGCGGCTGTCGCTGCTGCCCGGCGCGATGTTCAACTTCCACCCCGGCTGCCACGTCGGGCAGGGGACGCGCTCGGGCGTCGCGCTGATCGCGGCGCTGCTCCGGGAGGTGCTGGAGGAGACGGAGGACACGCCCATCCTGCTGGAGACGATGGCGGGCAAGGGCACGGAGATCGGCGGCCGCTTTGAGGAGCTGCGCGACATTCTGGACGCGGCGGGCGGCGACGCGCGGCTGGGCGTGTGCCTGGACACCTGCCATGTGTTCGACGCGGGATACGACCTCGCGGGCGATTTGCAGGGCGTGCTGGACGCGCTGGAGCGCGCGGTCGGTCTGGAGCGCCTGCGCGCCGTCCACCTCAACGACAGCAAGAACCCGCGCGGCAGCCGCAAGGATCGCCACGCGCGGCTGGGCGAGGGCGAGATCGGCGTCCCCGCGCTGCGCAGGGCGGTTCTCCATCCCGCGCTGCGGGCGCTACCGTTCGTATTGGAGACGCCGAACGAGCCGGAGGGCTACGCGCGCGAGATCGCGATGGCGCGCGGCTGGGATGAGGAGGATGCGCATGTCGGATAGCGAAAAAAGCGTCCCCGCGATCGGGACGGTCGGGCTGATCGGCTTGGGCGCGGTGGGCGCGCTCTACGCCCGGCTGCTGCGCCGCGGCGGCGCGAACCTGCTCGTGCTCGCGGACGAGGCGCGCGCCGCGCGATACGCGCGCGAGGGTGTGCTGTGCAACGGCGAGGCGGTCGCCTTTGACTATGCGACGCCGGAACAGGCGCGGGCGCTGGATCTCGTGATCTTCGCGACCAAGGAGGGCGGCCTGCGCGGGACGATGGAGACCGCCGCGCCGTTTATCGGCGAAAAGACGCTGCTGCTCTGCCTGACCAACGGCGTGACCAGCGAGCAGACGCTCGCGGAGCGCTTTGGCGAGGCGAACATCCTCTACAGCGTGGCGCAGGGCATGGACGCGGTGAAGATGGGCAACGCGCTGACCTATTCCCACCCCGGCATGATCGTGCTGGGCGAGCGGACGCCGGGCGCCGTATCGCCGCGCGCGCAGGCGGTCGCGGACTACCTGAACGCTCACGGCGTGTACGCGCTGCCCGTGCCGGATATGGTGCGCCGCCAGTGGGGCAAGTGGATGCTGAACGTCGGCGTCAATCAGGCGACGATGGTCTTCGAGGGGACGTATGCGACCGTGCAGCGCCCGGGCAGGCCGCGCGAGGTGATGCTCGCGGCGATGCGCGAGGCGCAGATGCTCGCAAAGCTCGAGGGCTACCCGATCTCCGAGGAGGAGTTTGGCGAGTGGGTTGCGCTGGTGGACGGCCTCGCGCCGGAGGGCGCGCCGAGCATGCGGCAGGACGGCGCGGCGCGGCGCAAAAGCGAGGTGGAGCTGTTTTCCGGCACGGCGGTGCGGCTGGGGCAAAAGCACGGCGTGGCCGTCCCGGTGAACGCGTGGCTCTACGAGACGGTGCGCCGGATGGAGGCGCAATACTAAAGCGGGCACTGCGCGCTTTTCAAAATCCCTTGACACGCCCGCTTTTCATGTTACAATGGTCTTTAACGCATTTTGAAAGAACGGGGGAGGCAAGGAACGATGAACGCAAAGCAGAAGATCGGCTACGGTCTAGGCGCGGTGGGCAAGGATCTCGTCTACGCGCTGGTGTCGGGCTTCATCCTCTACTACTACAACGACGTGCTGGGCATCTCCGGCACGTTCACGGGCATCATGATGATGGCGGCGCGCGTGTTCGACGCCTTCAACGACCCGCTGATGGGCGTGATCGTGGAGAAGACGCACACGCGCATGGGCAAGTTCAGGCCGTGGATCCTCTCGGGCACGCTGCTCAACGCGCTCATCCTCTATGGGATGTTCGCGATGCCCGAGAGCGTCACGGGAACGGCGATGCTCGTGTACGCGTCGGTCGCGTATGTGCTCTGGGGCGTCACCTACACGCTGATGGACATCCCGTTCTGGAGCATGATCCCGGCGATCACGGAGCCGGGCAAGGAGCGCGAGTCGCTTTCGGTCATCGGCAGGACGTGCTCGTCGGTGGGCTTCGCCGTGCCGACGATTTTGACGATGCTGCTGGTCACGCGGCTGGGCGGCTCCGTGCGGCGGGGCTTCGCGCTCGTCGCGCTGGGTGCGGCGGTGATCTTCGCGGTCTTTGAGATCGTCTGCGTGATGATGGTGCGCGAGCGCGAGAGCGTGCGCCAGCAGACGCCCTCCGTGCGGGAGATGCTCTCCGCACTGGTGCGCAACGATCAGGCGATGGTCGTGGTGGTGGGCATCATCGTCTTCAACGCCTCGCTCTACCTGACCACGCAGCTGGCCGTCTACTTCTTCAAGTACGACATGCACAACCCCGATCTGTACAGCCTGTTCGGCACGGTGGGCGGGGGTACGCAGATTCTCGCGATGGCGTCGCTGCCGATGCTGCGCAAGCGCTTCAGCGCCAAGGGCATCCTGACGGGCGCGCTGCTCATCACCATCGCGGGCTACGCGTATCTGTTCACCCTCAGCAGCCTCGGCGTGCGCAACGTGGGCGCGCTGCTGGTCGCGCCGTTTGTGATCTACATCGGCTTCGGTCTGGCGACGGTGCTCACCACGATCTTCCTCGCCGACAGCGTCGATTACGGCGAATACCGCACGGGCGCGCGCAACGAGTCGGTGATCTTCTCGATGCAGACCTTCGTGGTCAAGCTCGCCAGCGCGGTGAGCGTGCTCATCGCGGGCGTGGGCGTCGATGCGATCGGCCTCGTGCAGAGCGCCGGGAGCGTCATCCCCGAGCAGAGCGCGAGCACGCTGCTGGGCCTGCGCCTGCTGATGATCGCCGTGCCGGTCGCGGGGCTGCTCTTCTCCATCGTGTTCTTCCAGAAGAAGTACAAGCTCACCGAGGAGGAGAACGCGCGCATCGCGCAGGAGCTGAAGAAGCGCCGCGAGGCCGCGGCGCAGCAATAAATCATCCGTTTTCTACAAAAAACATCGTCACACAAACGCACCCCGCTTCCGGCATGGCCGGAGGCGGGGTGCTGCGTTTATCAGGGCTGTAAACCTGCGGTCACTCGACGGCAATCACGACCTCGCGGACGCGGCCCTCGCGCAGGGCCTCGGCGATGCCGTCCCCGGCGGCGCGCCCGTCGGTGTGGCGCTGCGTTCCGTCCGCGAAGAAAAAGTCCATGCCGAGGATGCGGTATTCGCCGGGGATGTAATCCTGCCGCTTTGCAAAGCGATACTCGACCCGCGTGTCGCCAAAGAGCGTCGTGCCGACGCGGCCGTCCTCGGGGATGAGGTATTCCGGCAGCGCGGGTTCGGGCGTGAAGAGGAGGGCGTCGCCCTCCATGCGCAGGACGCTCGGGCCGAACATCATCCCCTTGAGCATGCTGATGAACTCGACGGTGGAGCCGCTCAGCCGCGCGACGAAGCCCTTGCCGTGCAGCGCCGCGTTCGGGTACGCGCTGCTGACGATGAACGACGAGTTTTCGTAGATGCTCCGCCCGTAGACGTCGGGATCGAGGAACGGCACGGCGGCGTCGCGCAGGTCGGCGAAGAACTCGCGGTACAGCCCGGCGCGCAGCAGCTCCAGCAGATACTTGTACTCCATGTGCAGCCACACGGATTCGTTTTCCAGCCAGCCGGGCACGAACGCGACGGCGCGGCCCAGCTCGTAGGACGCCGCGGACAGCGATGCGTTGACCTTGTACATGCGCAGCTTCCTGTCGTAGAGCGGGCCGGAGCGCACGGCGTCGTAGAGGGCGCGCTTTTCGCTCGCGGAGCCGCCCAGCTTCAGGCGGCGCACCGCGCCCTCCAGAAACGGCGGCAGGTCGATGGGCGCAAAGTGCAGCGCCTCGATGCCGTCCTCGCAGGCGCGGTATTCGGTCACGTCGTAGGCGAAGTAGGCGGGGACGGTATCGCCGCCCAGCACCGCGGCCTTGCGCATGCCGCATTCCACGGCGGACTCAAACGCGGAGAGGATGTCGTCCAGCTCTTCAAAGCCCATCGGGGTCTTTTCGCCGGAGACGCCGCCAAAGACCTTGGCGCGGTACGCCTCCTTGATGTCGTTGATGCGGTTGTAGAACGGCATGACCTCGCCGCGCTCCAAAACCTGCTCGCGCGTCTTCGCGCCGTCGCAGGCGTGCAGCAGGGCGCGGTGTTCGCGATCCGCGGCGTACAGATCGCGCAGCAGCTGCGCGATCTCGCAAAGCACGGGCAGCGCGCCGGTGAATTCGGCGCAGGCGTTTGCCGTGAAGCGCAGCAGGCGCGCCAGCTCGTAGGCCTCGTTCATCGAGGAGCCGAAGCGCCCCGGCAGGCCGTTGAGCGCGTCGTACCAGCCGGGCTTTCCGCCCTCCATCTCCACGCCCATGCCGTAGGCGTCGAGCGTGGCGAACTTGACGGCGCAGAGCATCGCCAGCTTCTCCAGCAGGGACAGCTTGAGAGGCTCTCCGCTGTTTCCGGCGCGCACAAACGCCTCGCCGCTGCGGCGGCTTCTCTCGTCCAGCGCGCGGTACTGGCGCAGCCCCTTGGGCGTCTCTACGCAGCGCTTGCGGCGCGGGTTCACGTTGATCTCGCCGGCGAAGCAGGTGAGCGTCTCGTCCAGCATCAGCGCGCGCTCGCGGTCGGGGTACACCTGCAAATACTCCTCGATCAGGTCGAGGTTGTACGTCCAGTGGTCGCTCCAATAGCCCTCGCCGAAGGCGTCCCGCGGCACGGCCTCGCTCGCGTCCATCGCCTCGCCGAAGAGGCGCGCGGCGGTCTTGGCGTCGGTCGCGTCTTCGAGCGCCATCGCGAGCTGTCCGGGTGTAAACGCCTGCTGCGCGACATCGACCAGCGCCGGGGCGGCCTTGCCGAGGATGCGCTCGGCGTCCTGCGCGCTCAGGCGGTAGTAGAGCTGCTCGATCTTGAGCGGGTTGTAGCCGTCCAGCTGGATGAGGCTCATGAACTTGTCGATGTTCTCCCGCCCGACGAACGGCGCGAAGAACACGTCGCAGCGGCGGTTCTGGTTGACGTCCCGGTAATTGCCGTTGCCCTGCGAGTAGTATTCGGGGAGCATGGAGAAGAAGTTGTAGTCGCGCTCCAGATCGCCGTGCTTGCGCGAATAGGCGTAGAACACCTTGTCCTTGCCGAGCCTAATGGGATAGCCGCCGCGCAGCAGGTTATCCATGAAGTTGTAGCGGCAATAGGCGTCGAACGCGGGAGACGCGGTGTGCGTCTCAACACGGCCCGTCAGCTCCTGCGCGATGGCGTCGGCGCGGGCGCGGCGCTCTGCGAAGTAGGCGAGCGGGCGCGGCGTCTCGCAAAACGCGGCGAGGCGCGCCTTGCTCTCGGCGCGGCCGTAGAGCGAGCAGACCGTCATCGCCTCGCCGGGCGCGAGCGTCCCCTCGCGGGCGAAGAAGCAGCAGGGGAATTCGTTGGCGGTCACCTGCTCGCGGGAGAGCAGCGCGGCAAGCGGCGTTCCCTCAAAGGAGACGGGGCGGCGCAGCGACGTGTCGTAGGCAAAGACGAGGGATGGATCCACGAGCATCGGCAGCGGCGCGCCCTGCTCGTCAAAGCCCAGTGCGAAGTGCCCGGCCTCGACCTGCGAGACCTCGGCAGAGTCGTCCATGCTCGCGCGCACGCGGAAGTAGGGCGTGCGACGCTCGACGTCCTCCACCTGCATCCACGCGCGGGCGGTCTGGCCGATGGCCTTGAGCGTGCTGAGCGACACGCCGCTGGGGATGAGCGCGCTCATCCCGTCCAGCACCTCCATGCGCAGCGGATGATCGGCGGCGTTTTCGATCGTCAGCGTGCGCGCGAGCGCGCCCAGCCGCTCCCCGGGGAGCGTGAAATACGACGCGCGCACGCGCAGGCCGGGCAGCTCCGTCTCGATCTCCAGCGCATTCATGAAGATGCGCATGCGGTGGGGCAGGGTCTCGTCGGCAAACGGCTCGACGACGCGCCCGTCCGCCTTGACGAACGTGCGAAAGCCCGTCGTCTTCACGTTCTGGTAGGACTGGTGCGCGGGGAAGAACTCCATGATCGAGTGCTCCTTGTCGCCCGCGCCGAAGCTGGCGATCGCCTGACCGCGGTTGACGTAGAAGCTCCACACCGGGATGCCCGTGAGATCGCACAGCCCCGGCAGAAAGCTGGAAAACGGCGCTTTGCGCGCGTAGTCCTCGATGACGAAACCCTGTTCATGCGGCTTCATGGTGACGGCTCCTTTCGCATACGCGTTGTTCTCTCGCTTAATTCGCGCCGGGGGCGGCATTTCCCTGCCGCGCGCGCGATTTCCTTTGCGCCGGCGGCGCGAAACCGCGCGTTTGCGGCGCAAAAGGGGGATTGACAGCGCCTGATTTCTCCTGTATAATAGGTTGCGTGCCTGAGTTCAGCGCAACCTGCGGAGTGTAGCGCAGTTTGGTAGCGCACATGCTTTGGGAGCATGGGGTCGGGGGTTCAAATCCCTTCACTCCGACCATTTTTCGCCCGGCCCCGTGGTCAAGAGGTCAAGACACCGCCCTTTCACGGCGATAACAGGGGTTCGATTCCCCTCGGGGTCACCATCTTTTTTGCCGGTTCTTCAGGGCCTTTAGCTCAGTGGTCAGAGCAGGCGGCTCATAACCGCTCGGTCCGGGGTTCGAGACCCTGAAGGCCCACCATTTTTACGGCGCGGTAGTTCAGTTGGTTAGAATGCCAGCCTGTCACGCTGGAGGTCGAGGGTTCGAGCCCCTTCCGCGTCGCCATTCCCTTTTTTGCTCCCGCCCATTTGGACTGTGCTGGCGTAGCTCAATTGGCAGAGCAGCTGATTTGTAATCAGCAGGTTGCGGGTTCGATTCCCATCGCCAGCTCCAACTGCATATCTTTGGGCAGGTTCCCGAGTGGCCAAAGGGAGCAGACTGTAAATCTGCCGTCACCGACTTCGATGGTTCGAATCCATCCCTGCCCACCATTTTGCGGGAATGGCGGAATTGGCAGACGCGCTAGATTCAGGTTCTAGTGAAGGTTCCTTCATGCAGGTTCAAGTCCTGTTTCCCGCACCACGTCGTCGCGGACTTCGCTTTGTTCGCGACGACCTTTTTGTGCTACGCACAAAAAATGTCGCTCATGCGTTCCGTCGCCATTCTTTATCCCTCGAAAAACGCTTCGCGTTATTCTTGGGAGATACGGGGGCTACGGGAGTTACCGTCGCGGACTTCGCTCTGCTTACGACGACCAACGAACGGGTAAGTTTCGATACAAGATCAGGTAAGGCGTCGCATCACTTTCGATGCGTCGCCTTTCTTTGTGACTCCGCACCAGCAATTCCCCGGTTTCCTTTCCCCGCTCCATCCTGTACAATCATAGCAAAACCAAACAAACAGGAGGGCAACGAAAGATGAAACTGGGCAAGCGCGAGTTGGAGCGTTTTCGCGCGCATCTGCTGGAGGGCGAGAGCAGCGCGGCGACGGTGGAAAAGTATTTGAGGGACGTGCGGCAGCTGTCGGCGTTCTGCAGCGGGGAGCTGAAGGGCAAGGGTCAGCTGGTGGCGTTTAAGGAGGACCTGCAACGGCGGGGCTACGCGCCGGGGAGCGTCAATTCGATGCTGGCGGCGGTCAACCGATTTTTGCGCTTCGCGGGAAAAAGCGCGTGGAAGCTGCGCTTCTTGAAGGTGCAGAGGCGCACGTTCGTGGGGCGCGAACGGCAACTGACGCAGGGCGACTACGAGAAGCTGGTGCGGGCCGCCAAGGCAAAAGGCGACCTGCGGCTGGCGATGCTGCTGCAAACGATCTGCGCGACGGGCATCCGCGTGAGCGAGACGGGCGC
>CANRLC010000051.1 GCA_947631405.1 uncultured Clostridia bacterium
TTTCGTGAGTCCCATTTTCAAAATGCGCGTGTCTAATTTCTTCGCTGTTTGTGTCCAGTTTTTGTTGACTAGTACAGTTAATACTTTTCACCGGATGGGGTCTGGGGACAATGTCCCCAGACAGGGTTTGGGGCGGTAGCCCCAACGTCCCCCGGCGCGTAGCGCCTAAAAATAGTAGCCCGGAAGCGAAGCGATCCCGGGCGGGTTCACCATGATAGACTGACGCCTCACTCGCGTTCTTCCTTGGGGAACACGCCGCGCGCGCCCTTGACGATGCTGTGCGCGGGCACGACGCCGCGCACGCTGGTGAGCGGGTAGACCTGCGCACCGCGCCCGATCACGCTGCCGGGGTTGAGCACGCTGTTGCAGCCGATCTCCGCGCCGTCGCCGAGCATCGCGCCGAACTTCTTGCGGCCCGTCTCGTAGCGCGCCTCGCCCCGCACGACGACGGGCGTCTTGTCGCCCTTCACGTTGCTGGTGATCGCGCCCGCGCCCATGTGCGCCTTGTAGCCGAGGATGGAGTCGCCGACGTAGTTGTAGTGCGGCACCTGCACGCCGTCGAAGAGGATGCAGTTTTTCAGCTCCGTGCTGTTGCCCACCACCGCGCCGTCGCCGACGAGCACGTTCCCGCGCAGGTACGCGCCCGGGCGCACCTCGGTCTCCTCGCCGATGACGCACGGCGCGGCGATGAACGCCGTCGGCGCGACGCGCGCGCTCTTGGCGATCCACACGCCCTCGCTCGGGTGATCGTAGCGCGCCGCGTCCAGCGACGCGCCCACCGAAAGCACCGCCTCGCCGATCCCGTCCAGCGCCTGCCACGGGTATTCGCACGCGCCCAGCAGCTGTGAGGCGCGCGTATGGGACAGGTCGAACAGGTCGCTCGTCTTGATCGCGTCCATCTTCCGCCTCCGCCTTATGCCAGCCCCTCCGAGCGCAGCGCGTCGATCATCTCCTCGACGCACGCCTCGGCGGTTTTTTCGTCCTTCGCCTCGGCCATCACGCGGATGACCGGCTCCGTGCCACTCTCGCGCAGCAGCACGCGGCCCGCGTCGCCCAGCCGCTCGGCCACGGCGCGCACGACGCGCTGCACATGCTCGTTGTCGCGCACGGCGACCTTATCGCTGACGCGCACGTTTTTGAGCACCTGCGGATACGTCTTCACGCTCGCGCACAGGCGGGAGAGCGGCTGCTTGGCGTCGAGCATCGCCTCCATCAGCTCGATGGAGGTCAAAATGCCGTCGCCCGTCGTCGCATACTTGCTCAGGATGATGTGGCCGCTCTGCTCGCCGCCGACGCGGTAGCCGTTTTTCGCCATGCTCTCGTAGACGAAGCGGTCGCCGACGGCGGTCTTTTCGTAGGCGATGCCCTCCTCGTCGAGCGCCTTGTAAAGCCCCAAGTTGCTCATCACGGTCGTCACCACGGTGTTGCCCCGCAGCTTGCCGTCCTTCTTGAGCTTTTTGGCGAAGATGTAGAGGATGCGGTCGCCGTCCACGACCTCGCCGTTTTCATCGACGGCGAGGCAGCGGTCGGCGTCGCCGTCGTAGGCGAAGCCCACGTCCAGATGGTTTTCCACCACGAAGCGGCGCAGGCCCTCGATGTGCGTGGAACCGGCGTTGCGGTTGATGTTGACGCCGTCCGGCTCGGCGTTGATGACGAAGGTCTTCGCGCCCAGCGCCTCAAAGACGGTGCGCGCGATGTTCCACGCGCTGCCGTTGGCGCAGTCCAGCCCCACGCGCATGCTCTTGTAGGAGTGCGCCGCCAGCGAGATGAGGTAGCCGACGTAGCGGTTGCGCCCGGAGACGTAATCGACGATCTCGCCCAGCGCCTCGCCGGTCGCCGCGGGCACGTTGCCCGTGAGGCCGAGCTTGGCGTAGTCCCCGTCCAGATACGCCTCGATGGCATCGATGGTCTCGTCGTCCATCTTTTCGCCGCGGCCGTTGATGAGCTTGATGCCGTTGTCGGAAAAGGGGTTGTGCGAAGCCGAGATCATCACGCCGCAGTCGAAGCTGTCCACGCGCGTGACGTAGGCGACGCTCGGCGTCGTCGTCACATGCAGCATATAGGCGTCCGCCCCGGCGGAGGTCAGCCCCGCGACGATCGCGTATTCAAACATGTAGCTGGAGCGGCGCGTGTCCTTGCCGATCACCACGCGCGCCTTGCGGCCCTCGCGCGCGCCGTAATACCAGCCGATAAAGCGGCCGATGCGGTAGGCGTGCTCGCTGGTCAGCGTCACGTTCGCCTCGCCGCGGAAGCCGTCCGTGCCAAAGTATTTGCCCATGGGTTTCCTTCCTTCCCGCGTGCGCGTCGGCGCGCCCGCCAGAAAAGTATTATGCCCGCTTTGGTTCATTCTGTCAAGGGATAAAGTCGCCGGGCGCTAGCCCTTGCTCACCTCGTCCTCCCGCGCGAGCATCAGCTCAAAGAGGTCGTCGTCGCTCAAATGGTTCTGTGGCCTCAGGATGAGCAGGATATTTGCATCCTGCGGGGCCATCGCGAAGCGGCGCTGCCAGCCGTAGTAGTGCGGGCCGTCGCCCCGGCTGCGCAGCACGCCCATCAGCACGCCCATCACATACGCGGACTGGCGCGCGTCCGTCAGGCATTCGTTTGCATAAAAGCCCCGCCAGTGCCCGTGCTCCCGCTCGCGCAGCGCGCCATACGCCGCGAGATATGCCTGGCGGCTGCGCCCCGCCGCATAGAACGCGCGCAGCCAGTCCTCCGCCTGCGCGAGGCGCAGGCTCTCGCACGCGAGGCGTGCGCCCTCGTAGCCGAGCGAGAGGAATTTCGCGTGCAGCTGCAGCGTGTCGCCAAAGAGCGTGCGGCCCGGCTCCGCCATGGAGAGCGCCGCGGCCTCGCAGCGTGCAAGCAGCGCGGCGGTCTTTTCGCTTCCCTCCTCGCAGCGACCCTCGTACCACGCGATCTGCCCGGCGAGGTCGGGCGCGTCCGTCGCCCAGCGCATGTCCCGCGTCGCCGCGCGCGCGTCCCGCAAATAGGCCGTGACGAGCATGCGCGCGCCGTGGTGCGCGAACTGGTCGCCCGCGCGGTCGTCCTCGTGCGCTCCGTATAAAACCGCCGCGTCCCAATAGGCGCGCATGCACGCGCAAACGGCCTGCGCGTTCTCCTCCCCGTAGGCGCTCGCCGCATAGGCGCGAAGGTGCGCCTCGGGGTCGGCGTCGCCGTCTCTCCAGAGGGCTGCGATGTAATCGAGCATGAACGCGTGCGGCTTGACGTTCGAGCAGTTGACGATCCAGTAGGCGTCCATCCCGCGCGCGAGCGCCCCCGTCAGCTCCGCGCGCACGAACTCGGGCGGCGCGGGGGCCGGCGTCATGTGGTTGCCCGCCTGAAGATCGTAGAAGGAGACATGATAGTAAAGCCCGCTTTTCCCCCGCTCGCCCGGCTGCGCGAGCGCGCTCACGCGGGGGTTGTCGTTCCCCTGCCTGCGGGAGACCATCTTGCCGTAGCCGTTGTCCGCGTAGATGCGGATGACGTCCGGCGGCAGCGTGAGGAAGCCCTCGCGATACAGCGCCATCGCCTCGCCGTAGAGGTTGGTGCAGCAAGGCGCGCCGGGGCAGGATTCGCGCACCAGCTCGACCTGTCTGGCGATCAGCCGCGAGAGCAGCGCGCCGCGCGCCTCGGGCGTCTCATAGCGGGCGTCGTGCTCCCAGAAGGGCGCGTCGCCCTGCCCGCGAAAGCCCGCGTTCCACACGGTGGGCGTCCCCCGCTGCGCCTCCACCGCCTCCCGCCAGAGGCCCTCAAAGCGCGCGGGATGCGCGTCGTAGGAGGGCGTCAAATCCGGATAGGCGCGCGAAAACATGCGCGCGCCCAGCGGCTCCGCGTGGTGGTGCGTGATATACAGCCCAAAGTCCGCCGCCAGCGCGCGATAGCGGCGCGCGTTCTCGTCCGTGCCCGGGATGACCATATTGCCGCCCAGCCGCAGCAGCGCCTCAAACGCCATCTCCCACGGGCCTTCCGCCCGCCCGCCGAGCTTCCAGCCGGAGAGCAGCACCTCGTCGTTGATGAACCAGCCGCGGTAGCGCACGCGGCAGGGCGCGCTGCGCGCCGCGTAATCGTCCGGCGCCTCGCGCGCGGGCAGACGGGTAAGCGGCTGATCGTTCCAGAACCAGAAGGGCGTCACGCCCAGAATGTCCCGGCTCACGCGGTACAGCCCGTAGATGAAGCCCAGATCATCCCCCGCCTGAAGCGCGAGCGCGCCGCCCCGGGCGGCGAGCCGGTACTGCTCCGGCTCCATCGGCGCTCGCTCCAAGAGGATGTCCGCGCCCGGGCCGCCGCCCGGCAGGCAGGTGGCGGCAATGTCGCGCAGCAGCGCGCGCGCGGCGCGCAGCACCGGCCCGCGCTCGGGCATGGGCAAAATCCTTGTGGCGGCGGTCAGCTTCATAGGCGTCCCTCCGATTGCAAAATCTTTCGCAGTATTTCGACAGGGGCGCAAAAAAATCCTTCCCTTTCGCGCCCGCGCGCGATTGAACGGCGCGCGCTTTCATGGTATAATGGCCGTGCTTTCAGGCTCTGCCGCTATTTTGACCCGCAAAGGAGCGACCCCTCATGCAGCAAAACACCCTCTGGTACGGCGCGGACTACAACCCCGAGCAGTGGCTCGACCGCCCCGACATTCTCGAGCAGGACATCGAACTGATGCGCAAGGCGCATGTGAACCTCGTGTCGCTGGGCATCTTCTCGTGGACGTGTCTGGAGCCGCGCGAGGGCGAATTCCACATGGACTGGCTCGCCGAGGCGATCGACCGCCTGTACGCGGCGGGCGTTTGCGTTGATCTGGCGACGCCCAGCGCCGCGCGGCCCGCGTGGCTGGCGCAGAAATACCCGCAGGTGCGCCGCGTGAACGCCGACCGCGTGCGCCAGCTCTACGGCGAGCGCGAGAACCACTGCTACACCTCGCCTGTCTACCGCGAGAAGGTGCGCCGCATCGATCAGGAGCTGGCCCGGCGCTTCGGCCGCCATCCGGCGGTGGTTCTCTGGCACATCTCCAACGAGTTCAACGGCGAATGCCACTGCGAGCTGTGCCAGCAGGCCTTCCGCGACTGGCTGCGCGCGCGCTACGGCTCGCTGGAGGCAATCAACCGGGCGTGGAACACGCGCTTCTGGAGCCACGAATACACGGACTTTTCCCAGATCGAAAGCCCCGCGCCGCACGGCGAGCGCGCGATGTGCGGCTTGCTGCTGGACTGGAAGCGCTTCGTCTCCCACCAGACGGTGGACTTCATGAAGTGGGAGCGCGACAGCGTGCGCGAGATCGTACCCGAGGCGAAGGTCTGCGTAAACCTGATGGATCGCTTCGACGGCTTCGACCACTTCGAGATGGCGCGCGAGATCGACGTCGCCTCGTGGGATTCCTACCCCTTCTGGCACAGGCCGGGCGATACGATCGAGAAAACCGCCATCTCCTGCGCGATGATGCACGACCTGATGTATTCCCTCAAAGACCGGCCCTTTTTGATGATGGAGAACACGCCCAGCTTCGTCAACTGGCACGGCGTTTGCAAGAGCAAGAAGCCGGGCGTCAACCTGATGACGGGATTGCAGGCGGTGGCGCACGGGGCCGACGGCGTGCTCTACTTCCAGTGGCGGCAGAGCCGGGGCGCGTGCGAGAAATTCCACGGCGCGGTGGTCGGCCACGACGGACGCGAGGATCACCGCGTCTTTCGGGAGGCGGCGCAGCTGGGCGACGTCCTGCGGCGCATCGGCCGCGTCGCGGGGGCGCGCAAGAAGAAGCAGGCCGCCATCGTCTTTGACTACGACAACCTCTGGGCGCTCGATCGCAGCATGGGGCCGCGCAACGACGGTCACGGCCTCTGGGAGGAGGTCGAGCGGCACTACGCGGCCTTGGCGCGGCTGGGCGTGGGCGCGGACTTCCTGCCGCCGGACGGCGATCCCCACGGCTACGCGCTGGTCATCGTGCCGATGCTCTACCTGATGCGGGAGGACTTGGCCGGCCGCCTGCGCGCCTTCGTGCAGGGCGGCGGCACGCTGGTCGTCACGATGTGGAGCGGCGTCGTGGACGAGCACGACCTGTGCTATCTGGGCGACGCGCCGCACGGGCTTACCGACGTGCTCGGCGTTCGCCGCACGGAGATCGTGCCGATGTACGACGGCGAAACGCTGCGCTGCGTCGCGGCGGGCGGTTTCCCGATCGCTGAGGCGAAGGCCGAAGCCTTGTGCGAGATCGCCGCGCCGGAGGGCGCGACGCCGCTCATGGTCTACGACGAGGACTACATGAAGGGCGCGCCCGCCGTCGCGCGGCACGCGTTCGGCGCGGGGCAGGCGTACTACCTCGCCGCGCGCTTTGACGAGGGCTTCTATCTCCCCTTCTATCGCGGCCTGTGCAAGGGGCGGCTCGCGCCCGCGTGGCCGGAGCCGCTGCCCGAGGGTGTGCTCGCCGTGCGCCGGGGCGCGTATGTCTTCCTGCAAAACCTGTCGGACGCGCCCGTGCAGCTTTCGCAGGCCGCGCTCACGCCGCTGGAGACGGCGATCTTTGAGGACGACGGCTCCGGCGCGTATAAGCGGCTGCTGTGAGGAAAAGCAAAAATGTGCGGCCCCTCGACGCGATGCGTCGAGGGGCTGCCGCTATAAATAGCCTCTTTTGCCCCGTCATTCCCCCGCGACGAGGCCGTCAAAGAACGAGAGCGGCAATTCCTGCCGGGGCGCGAACGCGTCGCTCGCCAGATAGCGGTAGATCGCGTTTTGCAGCGCGCGCGCCTCGACGCTCTCCCGCGCGAGGTCGTGCAGCCCCAGCGTAGAGAAAAGCAGCCTGCCCCCGCCGCAGCGGCACTCCAGCAGCGCGGCCATCGGCTTCGGGTCGGCGATGCCGAGCAGCGCCGTCACGATCGCCTCGCACGGGGCGCTCAGCACGGCGGCGCGGCGGCACGCCATCGGCCGCCACTGCCAGTCCGTGTGAAACGACGTCGGGAAATCGCGAAAAATCGGATGCGCCTCGTCGATGAGCAGCCCCATGCAGCCGGACTGCTCCGGGAAGGTGCGGCTCGACCAGAAGTCGGTGGAAAACTGCATCCGCACGGAGCCGGGCAGCGCCTCCTCCGTCGCGTCGGGCGAAAGGTACACCGCGCCGCCCCCGGCGAGCGCCGCCCGCGCGCGATCGTCCAGCGCGCGGCATTCGGTCACGCGCGTGGGACAGGTCACGCGCGCGTCGGGGTAGACAAACACGTCGTAGGCGTTTTCGTGCGCGCCGAAGGTCAGCCGCAGCGTCATGCGCGCGGGGCGGGAAAATTCCGGCAGCGGGATGACCATCTCCCCCAGCGGCGTCCGCTCGCCCGGCCGCGCGCAAACGCGCGGAAGCGTCCCGGCGAGGCGCTCGCCCGCGCCCGTCAGCGCGAACGACGGCTCCGCCTCGATCGGCTCCTTGCCAAAGTGCGCGAGGATCGCCTTTGTGCGCAGCGTCTCGCCCGCGCGGTACGCGCGGCGCGGCAGCGCCGCCAGCGGCAGCGTGTCGCAAAAGAACGCGCGAAAGCGCTCCGGCCGCGCGAAGGCGTAGGGCTTGGCGCGCAGCAGGCCGTCCAGCATGCCGACCAGCGCCGTGCCCTGCCCCGGGAAATCCTGAAGGCCGAGCAGCGCGATTCCGCCCATGCCGTCCGTGCGCAGCGCCGCCTCGACCTCCGCGCGGTAGCAGCGCAGCGCCAGCTCGCCGGACGCTTCCACGGCCTTGGGCCAGAGCGGCAGCAGTCCAGCGGCCGCGACCGCCTCGCGCACGAGGCGCAGGTTGTCCGCGTCCGTCACGCCCGTGTAGTCGTCGATCTGCGCGAAGTCCGGCAGGGACTGATACTGCCCCGCCTCAAAGCCCATCACCGCCCGCGCGCCCTCCGCGAGCGCGCCGCGCACGGCGGCCTCGTAGGTCGCATCCTCGCCGGAGTGCGCGCGGTTCAGCCAGCCGCGCATGCCGGAATCCGTCGCGCGCAGCGGCAGCCCACGGTGGCCGCAGGCGGCGTAAAAGTCGCTGTGCCCGCCCACGCCGCGCTCGCCGTAATCGTTGTTGGAGCCTTCGGCGTACAGCCGCGTCGCGTCCTCGCTCCGCGCCAGCGCCAGCAGCTCCTCCATCGCCGCGCACCCCGCCTCGTCCGCCTGCAATTCGTTGCCCAGCGCCAGCATCGCGAAGGACGGGTGGTTGGCCAGCGCCCGCAAAATGCCCAGCAGCTCCGCGCGGTAATACGCGCGGCTCTCCTCCGTGGCAAACGCGCGCTTTGGCTCCCAGTGCGAAAGCTCCGGCGCGAGCAGCATGCCCATCTCGTCCGCCGCCTCGAACGCCGCCTCCGGCGGGCAATGGCTGTGAAAGCGCACGAAGTTGACGCCGTAGCCGCGGTATGTTTGCAGGATCGCGAGCCAGCCCGCCTTGTCCATCGGCGGATGGCCCGCGCGCGGGAAGACGGCGCAATTCGTCTCCCCGCGCAGAAAGACGCGCCGCCCGTTCAGCGTGAAGCATCCGTCCCGCGCGCCCAGATCGCGCACGCCGAAGCGCGCGCGCGTGACGCTTCCCGCGAACGCGCAGGCGATCTCGCAGAGCGCGCCCTCGCCCAAATCCCAGCGCGGCGCATCCGCGCGCAGCGGCAGCGCGTCAAAGCGCACGCGCGTCACGCCCGCGCCGCCCGACGCCTCCCGCGCGCAGGGCGCGCAAAGCGCCTCGCCCGACAGCGCGATCTCGCCGCGCCACGGGCCGTCCGCGTCGATCTCCACGACGGCGCTCACGGCGTCCCCCTGCGGGTAGACGCGCAGCGAAGAGACGAACGCGCGCGCCTCCACGCGCAGGCGCAGAAAGCCCAGCACGCCGTTCCAGTTGGTCTGCGTCTCGTCCGTCGCGGCGCTGGAGCAGACGATCTCCCGCCGCGGCCAGCCGGGATAGCGGTTATCCGAGACCAGCTCCAGCGCGTCCTCGCCCGTGAGCAGGCCCGTCAGCTCGAAGACCTGCGGCGCACTCAGGCTCGGCGGGGATGCGCTCGGCGCTTCCCGTCCGTTCACGCGCACGCGCAGGCGCCTCGCCCGCTCGCACTCGAGGAACACGCGCTCGCCCTCGCCGATCTTTACGGCGATTTTGCGCGAAAAGACGGCCTCGCCCACGAACGCGTGGCGGCGCGTGAGCCGCGTGGCGATGCGCCCGTCCGCGCGCGCCGCCGACGATTCCGCGCCCGCGTCGGGGTGCCACGGCCCGGCGAGGGCGTCCGCGGGGCCGACGCCCGCCTCGTCGAGCGTGCCGGGCAGCGCGACCGCCCTCCCCATGCACATCCATTCGCCCGACAGATCAATCGTCCGCATCCGCGCCCTCCTTCCCCGCCCGCGCGAGGTACTCAAAGTACGTCTCCTTCGTCTGCGGCGCGGTCACCAGATAGCACGTCTTGCCGTAGAGCATCGCCGCCGGGACGCGCCACGGCTCGCCCGCGTAGAAGTCGTCGGCGACCAGCTCGCCGTCCGCGTAGATCTGCGCGACGCCATACGGCCCGGGCAGGGCGACCATGCCTGCGCCGCAGGAGACGGTCAGCCGCGTCCACGCGCGCGCCGTCGCGCCGCCCAGTTGAAGCTCCTCTACATAGGGCGGGACAAACGGCTCGGGGACGGGCTGCATTTGGAGCGCCGCCTGCGGCTCCTCTCGCCCGGCGGTGAGCAGCTCGAAGCCCTCGCCCGTCCAGCGGCGGTAGGCGAACGCCCCGCCGCCGATCGCGCGCAGCTCGCCGTCCAGAACGTACAGGTCGCAGCCCTCGCCCACGAGCACCTCGCCGTCCAGCCTGTGCAGGCGCGTCGCCTGCGCCCATGGCAACGTCACGATGCGCTCGCCCTCCGCCACGAAGCCGCCGCCAAACCCGGCCTGCGCGGCGACCGTGTACGCCGTCCCGTCCGCGCGGGCAAAGCGATAGCGCGCCGGGATGCCGCCGATCTCGGCGAAAAACGTCGTATGGCCCTGCCTGCACACGGGTTGCGCCGTCGCCCAGAGCAGCCTCGCGCGCCCCAAAGGCAGGCGCAGCGGCAGCAGGAAGGCGGCGTCCCCGCACACGTCGATGGGCGGCAGCGTCTCGCCCAGCGCGCAGAGGCGCGCGTGTGCCACATCCGCCAGACGCGCGCCGCGCTGGTAGTGATTGACGAAGAGAAAGCCGCTCTCCCCGTCCGTGCGCAGGCAGCAGCGCAGCCGCGCGTCGTCCGTACAGGGGACGAATTCCCGCGCCGGAACGTGCTCCATCGGCGCGAGCAGCGCGCCAAAGTCCGCCAGAAACAGGTGCAGCATCGCAAGCGGCGCGTACTGCGGCCCCGCCTGCCCGTATGCGCCGAGGCACGCCTGAAAGCCATAATCGAGGATGGGCAGGTCGTTCGCATCGCCCGCCGCGCGGGATTCGTGCAAAGGCCCCAGCCGGCCGATGCGGTTCGCGCCGCCGTGGTACATGTAGTAGCCCATCAGGTTGCAGCCGCAGCCCAGCTTCACCAGCGCCATCGCGTACACGTCCATGCCCGTCACGCGGATGCGCCTGCGAAACGTGTTTTGCAGTCCCCCGCCCAGTTCGCACATCGCATACGGCGTGCTTTCGTAGGGCAGCCGCCACCCGTCCGCGTCTCGCGCGTCGGGATCCAAACCCATCGCGGTCAGGTTGCGCGTGGGGTCAAACGCGTAGTGCGGCGAGCGCGGCTCGGCGCGCAGGTGGTCGGCCCACGGCGCCTCGCAATACGCGGCGAACACGGGCAGCAATTCGCCCTCGGGGATGCGCGCGCCGTAGGGGCTGTTCCAGCCCGTGGCCGTGTAGAGCGGCACGTCGAAGCCCTCCTCGATCGCGATGCGCTTCAGCGTCGCCAGATGCGCCGCGCCGTCCACCAGCTCGTTCTCGATCTGCACGCCGACGATCGGCCCGCCGTCCTTCCAGAGCAGGCCGCGCGCCTGCGAAAAGAGCCTGCGATACCACGAGCGCGCAAGCTGCAAATAGGCCGCGTCGTCCGTGCGCAGCGGGATGCCCTTGCCAAGCAGCCAGTCGGGAAAGCCGCCGCGGCGCGCCTCGCCGTGTACATACGGGCCGATGCGCAGCAGCACATAAAGCCCCTGTTCCCCGCACGCGCGCACGAACGCGCGCAGATCGAGGCCGCCCGAAAAATCCGCCTCGCCCTCGATCTCCTCGTGGATATTCCAGAACGCGTAGGTCGAGACGATCGTCACGCCCCCGGCCTTCATCTTCGCCAGCTCCTCGCGCCAGTGTGTGCGCGCGTCGCGCGAATAGTGATATTCGCCCATCACGGGGATGCAGGGCCGCCCGTCGCGCTCTATGCAACGGCTGGTCGCCTCGACGCTTTCCCCGTCCCCGCGCCGCGCGCCCATGGCCAGATGCCCGCGCAGCACCGGCGTGGGCCGGTACGCCTCAAACTCGATCCTCATTTTCGCCCTCCCGCGCGTCCTTTGCCGACACAATTCGCCGGGGCGGCGCGAAAACCCTGCCGTCGCGGCGCAAGAAAAAAAGCGCCTCCCCCAAAGAGGGAAGCGCAAAGCCCCGCGATCACGCTCGCGCAGGCCCCGAGGTCGCGATGAGCTTTCGCCAGTCGGCGCAGAAGACGTAGTAGCCGATCATGCACAGCATGCCGAAGACGAAGGAGATCGGCATGGCGACCATGATGAACGTGCCGTCGAAGAAGCGGCTGATGACGTAGGCGCTCGGGATGCGCACGGCCCAGAGCATCAGCAGGTTGACCACCGTGGTGTAGCGCACGCGGCCCACGCCGTTGACGAAGCAGACGATGGCGTTGAACACCGCGAACGCCCACTGCGAGAGCACGACGATGGACACATAGCGGTCGGCGTAGTAGAGCACATCGCTCTCCTGCGTGAAGATGCGCAGCACGGGCAGGCGCACCGACAAGAAGAGCAGCCCGAAGACGAACGTGATGACGCCCGAGGCCAGCGGGATGACGACGTGCCCCCGGCGCAGGCGCTCAAAGTCGTGAGCACCGTAGTTCTGGCCGGAGAAGGTCGTCGCGGCGGAGGACAGCGCGGAGATCGCGATGTTCGACAGGTTCGTGATGCGCCCGGCGACGGACGCGCCCGCCATGAACACCGACCCCTGCGCGTTGACCATGGTCTGCATCGCCATGTGGCCGAAGGAATACAGCGAATTGTTGAGGCCGATGGGCAGGCCGATGGAGACGATGCGCCGCATCTCCTCCCCGGAAAACCCGGTCGGGACGAACGGGAAGCGAAGCGCGGCGAACCTGCGCCGGATGTAGAGCGTGCTCACCAGCCAAGACAGGTAAAACGCGATGGCGGTCGCCAGCGCCGCGCCGCCCACGTCCATGCCCATCCCGGCGACGAAGACGAGATCGAGCACGATATTCGTCACGCACGAGACGACCAGAAACCACAGCGACGCCTGACTGTCCCCCATGCCGCGCAGGATGCCCGCGTTCATGTTGTAGCCGATGTTGCCCAGCGTGCCGCACAGCACGATGCGCGTGTAGACGAGCGCCGGGCCGTAGGCGTCCGCCGGGACGCCCATGAAGCGCAGGATCGCCGGGGCGCATGCGATGCCCAGCACGCCGACCGGGACGCCGCACAGATAGACAAAGGAGACCGCCGTGCGGCAAAGCTCGCGCATGCGCCCCTGCTCGCCCGCGCCGGCGTACTGGCTCACGAGGATGGACACGCCGGTGCCGATTCCCAGAAACACGCACAGCAGCACTTCGACCGGCTGCGAGCTGGTGCCCATCGCCGCCAGCGACGTGTAGCCGCAGTAGCGCCCGACGACCAGCGTGTCCACGGTGGTGTAGAGCTGCTGCAATACGTTGCCCAGCACGATCGGCAGGGCGAAGAGCAGCACCTTCCCCATGATGGAGCCGGTCGTCATGTCCACCTTGTCCCCCGGATGCCTGTGCCCGGTCATCGCCGCGCCTTCCTTCCTTTTTGGGGAGCGCCTTTGCGGCGTCTCCCAATCTGCGCCGATTATAGCGCCTGTGCCGCGGGATGGCAAGGGCTTTGCCGCGATTTGCGAAATCTTATCTAAATCTGCCAGTTTTTGCGCTTGCGCGCATGGGAGAGATGCCGACGCATCCCGCCATATTGCCCGCTATCCAATTGCGTCTTACGCATTTGAGGCTTGCCTTCGCCGCGACCGCATAGTATAATGTTGCCGCATGGGCGGGCGGCGAGCGCCCGCAAAACTCGAGCGTTCGGAGGCATGCGCATGAAATACGCGGTTGTGTACTTTTCCCTGACGGGCGAAACCGAGAAGGTCGCCCGTGCGATCGCCGAGCGCTTCGGCGCGGAGCTGTTCCCCGTCGAGCCGCAGGAGGATTACGGCGGCTTCGCGCGCGCGGTGGCGCGCGTGGTTGCCGAGCGCCTGCGCGGCAAGTCGCCCGCCGCCAAGACGCCGCCGCGCGACTTTACCGGCTACGACGTCGTGTTCATCGGCTTCCCCGTGTGGGCCGGCACGATGCCCGCCTTCATGCAGGACTACATCCGCGCGTGCCGCTTCGGCGAGCAGACCGTCATCCCGTTCGTCACCGCGGCGGGCACGGGCAAGCTCTCCGCGCTGCAGACGGTCGGGGAGCTGCTGCCGGGCGCGAGCATCGAGCACTATTACTTTTCAAGCAAGCCTGCGCCGATGGACGCGCAGGCGTGGCTTAGCGGCGTGGCCGCCGATCTGGCCGAACCGAAAGGAGCGAAGGGCAAATGAAAAAGCTGGGCTTTGGGCTGATGCGCCTGCCGCTGTCGTCCCCCGGCGACGCGGCGAACGTGGACGTGGAGCAGGTCAAGCGCATGGTGGATCTGTTCATGGAGGCGGGCTTCACCTACTTTGACACCGCGTGGATGTACAATAATTTCGCGAGCGAGCGCGTCGCAAAGGAGGCGCTCGTGAGCCGCTACCCGCGCGATAGCTTCACGCTGGCGACCAAGCTGCACGCCGGATTCTTTGAGGATGAGGCGGGGCGCGAGCGCGTCTTTGCCGAGCAGCTGGAAAAGACGGGCGCGGGCTACTTTGACTATTACCTGCTCCACGGCCTCGAGGCGGCGATGATCGAGAAGCACGAGCGCCTCGGCAGCTTCCAGTGGCTGCTGGACAAGAAGGCGCAGGGTCTCGTGCGCCACGCGGGCTTCTCCTTCCACGACACGCCGGAGCTGCTGGACGACCTTCTCACCCGCCACCCGGAGATGGAGTTCGTGCAGCTTCAAATCAACTACCTCGACTGGGAAAGCCCGTGGGTACAGGCGCGCGCCTGCTACGAGGTCGCCCGCAAGCACGGCAAGCCCGTGATCGTGATGGAGCCGGTCAAGGGCGGCACGCTGGCAAACCTGCCCGATGCGGCGAAGGCGCTCTTCGCCGCGCGCGACCCCGAGGCAAGCGCCTCCAGCTGGGCGATTCGCTTTGCGGCGAGCCTGCCGGGCGTGATGGTCGTGCTCTCCGGCATGTCGAGCGAGGCGCAGATGCGGGACAACATCGCCACGATGGACGCCTTCGTCCCCCTGAACGACGAGGAGACGGCGCTCTGCCGCCGCGCGGCGGAGATCATCAACAGCCAAATCGCCGTCCCCTGCACGGGCTGCTCCTACTGCACCTCGGGCTGCCCCCGGCAGATCGCCATCCCGCAATACTTCTCGCTCTACAACGAGAACATGCGCGAGCGTCTGGAGGAAAAGGGCTGGACGGTCAACTACTCCCACTACGCCGCCCTCTCGGCGACGCACGGCAAGGCGTCCGACTGCATCGGCTGCGGCCAGTGCGAGCGCGTCTGCCCGCAGCACTTGCCCATCATTGAGAATCTCAAAAAGGTCGCGAATCACTTTGAGTGAGCGGATGGCCTTTTAGACAAACCGGAACCGGCGCGCCGCGCCGGTTCCATTGTCTCTATTCCTTTTGCCTCTCGCCGTCGCCAAAGACCGCGCGGTATTCCCGCGGGTAGGGCGGGCGCTTGCGGGAAAACGCCGCGGCGAGGATCGCCCAGAGCGTGCGCGCGACGATCTCCGCATCGTAGCGCAGGCTCCAGTGGTCGAGGTAGTACAGATCGAGCGCCAGCTTGACGTGCAGAAAGCGGTGAATGTACGCGTCGTCCGCGTCGTCGCCGTCCAGATACAGATCGCCGTGCGTGTAGTTGAAGATGCTCCCCGGGCAGGCCAGCCCCGGCAGCACGTCCAGCGTGCGCCGCTCCTCCCGCGTGTAGTAGCGCTCGGCGATCTCCACGTCCTCCGGCCGCGGCCCGACGATCGACATCTCGCCCCGCAGGATGTTGAGCAGCTGCGGCAGCTCGTCGATCTTGGTCTTGCGCAGGATCGCGCCCCACGCGAAGACGCGGCTGTCGTGTACGCCGGTGATCGCGCCTTCGCTGTCCGCGCCGACGCGCATCGTGCGAAACTTGTAGATGCGCATCGGCTTCATGCCCTTGCCCATCCGCTGCGGCTTGTAGAAGACGGGGCCTTTGCTCGAGCACTTGATGCCGATCGCCGCCGCGAGCATCACAGGGCTGAGGACGATCAGCGCCAGCAGCGCCAGCAGCCTGTCGGCGACGGATTTGACTCCCTTGCGCATTATACCCCTTCTCTTTGGCAGCGGCGGATGGTCACGAGCACCTCCGCCGCGTCCATGCAGCACTGGTTGCCCCAGAAATGCGCCTGATAGACGAGCGCCTGCGAGGAGCGCGGATGCGGATACGGGCGCACCTCGCTCGTATAGCGCTCAAAGGCGGCGATCTTCACATCCAGCACGTCGGAGATATCGACCCATGTGTCCGGCGCGAAGTCGCGCGGGTATCCCCATTCGGTGCTCGACGCGGTGTAGAACGCGTAGAATTCGCGCACCCACGCGCTCGTGGGCCGAAACGCGATGCTCGCAGCCTCGAAGAGGATCTTGTGGTCGCGGTTGGCGTCGCTGCCCGACTGACAATAGACGATGTCCGGGCGGAACTCCTCGGAGATCTTCTCCAGCGGCGCGATCAGCTCCGTGAGCGTATAGGTGTCCAGCTTCT
>CANRLC010000052.1 GCA_947631405.1 uncultured Clostridia bacterium
GAACAAGTCAAAGCTCTGGTGGACGAAACCATTCATTTCTACAATTTCGAGCGCATTGACCTAAAAAACGGCCTTACCCCGGATGAAATCCGGCGTAAAGCCGCGTAATCTTTCGTTATTCTACGACCCGGTTTGTTTTTTCCGTCTACTTCTTGTATAGCAGTCCAAAGCGATCCCGGGCGGGCTGATCGTGAAAAGTTGCGTTATTCCGCTCATGCTTGCACGGCAGAACCCAAAGACAGAATTATAGATGATCTGATTTGAGAATAGACTGACGCCGCCGCGCCCACTGGGCGCGGCGGCGTGCGTCTATCTGCGATGGTCACTCGCGGCACTCGAGCAGATCCCTGTAGTATTCGGCCTTCTCCTCCTCGGTGGAGACGTTGACCAGATACATCATGTCGGCCATCGCGCCGGAGAGCGCCTTGGGGATGCGCTGCACCATCTTGATCTTGGGGCCGTACTTGGCCATGATCGCGTCGTGATCCATCACGAAGTTCTTGCCGTCGCGGCGGCCGCAGTAGCAGCAGTAGTAGTGCTCGTGGCCCTCGTCCGGCACGGTGCGGTAGCCGAAGGCGACCATGTCTGCCCAGATCTTGTAGACGTCGCAGGAGTTGGCGAAGTTGAACATGTCGGCGCTGAAGCCGCCGGAGGGGCGCATGTTGACCTCAAGACCCAGGATGTCGCCCTTCTTGCCCAGCGCGGGCTGATCGCGGTTGAGCACGAAGAACTCGAGGTGGACGAAGCGGCTCTTGACGCCGAACGCCGCGACCGTGCGCGTGCCCACGTCGCGCATGCGCTCGGGCAGCTCCTTCTCGATGTAGTAGCAGGTGTTGCCCAGCGTGTTCACCGTCTCCATGATGGAGTCCATCGTCACGTTGCCGGTCTCAAAGAGCGCCTTGCCCTCGGCGTCGATGATGGCGTCGTAGGTGTGGACGGTGCCGTCCACATACTCCTCCATGATGTAGAGCTGATCGTCCTTGGTGTCGAAGAAGTTTTGCAGCTCCTCGTCGCTGGACAGCTTGTAGGTGTGGGACGCGCCCACGCCGTTGTCGGGCTTGACGATGACGGGATAGCCAACCTCGGCGATGAATTCCTTGCAGCCCGCAAGGTCGTGTACCAGATGCCAGCGCGCGGTCTTGATGCCTGCCTTGGCGTAGTACGCCTTCATCGCGGACTTGAACTTGACCGCCTGCATGTCGGGCGTCTTAAAGCCGGTCGTGATGTCAAACGCGGTGCGCAGCGCGGCGTCGCGCTCCAGCCAATACTCGTTGTTGCTCTCCAGCCAGTCGATCTTGCCGTGCTTGTAGGTGAGGAACGCCACCGCGCGGAACACCTCGTCGTAGTTTTCCAGCGAGGAGACCTTGTAGTATTCGTTCAGCGACCCCTTCAGCTCGGGCATCAGCTCGTCGTAGGGGCAGTCGCCGATGCCCAGCACGTTCATGCCGTTTTTCTTCAGCTCGGCGCAGAACTTCCAGTAGTTGGTGGGGAAATTGGGGGAAATGAAGACGAAGTTTTTCATACCGAAACGCTCCTTTGGTGAAGATTAGCCGCTCAGTCGCCCAGCAGCTGGGGCAGGTAATGCGCCGTCTGGCGGTACCACCAGTCCCAGTCGTGGTTGACGTCCTCGCCCCAGAAGTTGACCGAGGCGTTGACGCCCTTCTCGTACAGCACGCGGCCCAGCCAGCCCGTGCTCGCCTTGGGGATGTCCTCCCACGCGCCCTGCCCCACGACGATGAAGATGCGCCGCTCATTGTACATGCCGATGTACGGGTGATCGCCGGGCATGTTCGACAGGAAATCGCACGGGGAATTCGCGTAGACGAGGTCGTCCATGTAGTCGCCGAAGTACGCGCGCGCGTCGTACAGGCCGGAGAGCGCGAGCACGCCGTCGAACAGGTCGGGGCGGCGGAAGAAGAAATTCGCCGCGTGCAGCCCGCCCAGCGAGCAGCCGAACGTCGCGATCATCTCCTGATGCCAGTTGCGCTCGCCCGCGATGTCATGGATGCGGGGAACGACCTCGTCCACGACGTAGTGGAAATAGCGCTCCTGCCCCTCGATGCGCTCGCGCGGGCTGCGATCCTCGGCCGCCCACGTCTCGTTGTCGATGGTGTCGATGGAGAAGACCATCACGCGCCCGTCGTCGATCCACGGGCGGAACACGTCGTCCATGTGGAAGTTTTCAAAGTCGAAGAACCGTCCCGCCTGACAGGGGATGAAGAGCATCGGCTTGCCCCGGTGCCCGTAGACCTTGAACTCCATCTCGCGCCCTAGCGCGTTGGAATACTCCTTGAAATAGCGCACTTCCATGGGAAACTCTCCTTGCGTATTGGAATATCAGAAGCCGAGGCAGCCGAAGACGAGGGGCAGCCGCTCGCGCCACGAGGCTTCGCTGTGCGTGCCGCCCGGCACGATGCGCATCGTGAGATCGACGCCCTTGGCGAGCAGCGCGTCCGCCGCCATACGCAGCGCCTGCTCGTTTTGCCCGTGGTTGCCCATCTCCCGGCTGCCGTAGTCGAGATAGATCAGCGTATCGGGCGCGGGGGAGGACGACTCGATCATCGCGCGCGCCTTGACGGGATCGACCCACAGGCTCGGCGACAGGCACGCGGCCTTGCCGAAGACGTCGTTGTAGCACAGCGCGGCGTACAGGCTCATCAGCCCGCCCATCGACGACCCGGCGATCATCGTGTGCTCGCGGTCGGGGAGCGTGCGGGCCTTCGCGTCGATCATCGGCTTGAACTGGCGGATGAGGTAGCGCATCGTCGCGTGGCCCTTGGCGGCGATCCGGCCCAGACGCTTCGTCTCATGCGGGAAAGGGGAATACTCGATCAGCCGCCCGTTGCCGACGGTGTTGCACGAGATCGCCGCGACGATCAGCGGCAGTTCGGCTTCGGTCAGAAAATCGTACAGCCCCCACGACGTGCCGAAGGACGCGTCCTCGTCGAAGAAGAGGTTCTGCCCGTCGAACATGTACAGCACGGGGAAGCGGGCTTCCGGGTCGTCGTCGTACATCTCGGGCAGGTACAGATACGCGCGCCGCGTCAGCTCCGGCGAAAGCCGGGGGATGGACAATTCCCACGTTTCGATCATAGGCGCCTCCCAAACCGCAGGGTAGATACCAGTATAGCGCAAGGCGGCCAATCTGTCAATTCCAAGCGGCGCGCGGCGAAAATTTTTGCGCCCGGAAAGCCGCGAGCGCCGGGGATGCGCGGGTTGACAGAAGGTAAAGGGCGACGCGCGAAAAAAGGCGCAAGGATGTGGCGCAACGCCGCGCGGCGTGGTATACTGCTAGAAAAGGGCCGCGCGGCCCGAGGGAAGGGAGCGAACGCCATGCAAGCGCAAGGGGACAGGCCCGCGCGGGGCGTCCGTCTGTCGGGGACGGCGCTCAAGCTGATCGCGATGGTCACGATGCTGCTCGATCACATCCACTACATGTTTTCCTTCACGGGGCGCGTGCCGCTGTGGTTTTCGCAGCTGGCGCGCATCTCCGCGCCGATCTTTCTGTTCTGCCTCGCCGAGGGCTTCGTACACACGCGCAGCCGCAGGCGCTACTTTCTGCGCGTCTACCTGCTCGCGGCGGCGATGGGTCTGGCGCGCTGCCTGATGCTGCTGGGCGCGCTGCCCGCGCGCGCGGACGGCTTCGTGCCGGAAAACAGCATCCTGACCACCTATGCGCTGCTGCTGCTCATCTGGCAGGGCCTCGACGACCTGCGCGCGCGCCGCGTGGCGCGCGGCCTCGCGCTGACGCTCGCGCCGCTCCTGTGGCCCGCGCTGCTCGCGCGCCTGCTGCCGCATGCGGGCGCGCTGCGCACGCCACTGAGCGTGCTGGCCTACACGCTGCTGCCCGCGTGGGGCACCTCCGGCGACACGGGCTATCCCGTGCTGATCATCGGCACGATCTTCTACCTGCTGCGGGAGCGGCGCGCCCTGCAGCTCGCGGCGTTCGCGGCCTTCGCGCTGGGGCACGACCTGCTGGCGACGTGGGCGGCGCTCGCGGGGCAGCCGGGCTTTGCGCCCGCGCAGATGGTCACCGACTACTACCAGTGGATGGAGGTGCTCGCCGTGCCGCTGCTCGCCTGCTACGACGGCACGCGCGGGCGCGGACTGCGGGGCCTGTTTTACGCGTTTTACCCGGGGCATGTGTACGTTTTGTACGCACTCTCCTGCGCGCTGCACGCCGTTTGGGGCGGATAAAGGGGCCTTTATGCGAAAAAATTCCGTTTTGCGCGCTTTTTGCGCTTCCCAACGGGCCGTTCATCCTGTATAATAAAAGGACAAGAATCGCAAAAAGGAGGGCTGGCCTTGAGCGAATACATCATCGAGATGCTGAACATCACCAAGGAATTCCCCGGCATCATCGCGAACGACCAGATCACTTTGCAGCTCAAAAAAGGCGAGATCCACGCGCTGCTTGGAGAGAACGGCGCGGGCAAGAGCACCCTGATGAGCGTGCTGTTCGGCCTGTATCAGCCGGAAAAGGGCGAGATACGCAAGAACGGCGAAACGGTGCGCATCAAGGATCCGAACGACGCGAACGCGCTGGGCATCGGCATGGTGCATCAGCACTTCAAGCTTGTCGAGGTCTTCTCGGTGCTCGACAACATCATCCTCGGCGTCGAGCCTGCGCAGGGGCCGCTTGGCGTTCTGCAAAAGGCGGAGGCGCGCAAAAAGGTGCTCGAGCTGAGCGAGCGCTACGGCCTGAAGGTCGATCCCGACGCGATGGTCGAGGACATCACCGTGGGCATGCAGCAGCGCACCGAGATCCTCAAGATGCTCTACCGCGACAACGAGGTGCTCATCTTCGACGAGCCGACCGCCGTGCTTACCCCGCAGGAGATCGACGAGCTGATGAAGATCATGAAGGGGCTGGCCGCCGAGGGCAAGAGCATCCTCTTCATCACGCACAAGCTCGACGAGATTAAGGCCGTCGCCGACCGCTGCACGGTGCTGCGCAAGGGCCGCTGCATCGGCACGGTGGACGTGGCCACGACCAGCAAGGAAGAGCTGAGCGAGATGATGGTCGGCCGCAAGGTGCAGCTCGTGATGGACAAGCAGCCGATCGAGCCGGGCGAGAGCGTGCTGACCGTGCAGAACCTGACGGTCAAGGGACGCCGCAACGCCAAGGCGCTGGTGAACGACGTGTCCTTCAACGTGCGGCGCGGGGAGATCGTCTGCATCGCGGGCATCGACGGCAACGGGCAGAGCGAGCTGGTCTATGCGCTCACCGGCCTCATGAAGAGCGACAAGGGCAAGATCTACTTAAACGGGCAGGACGTTACGCACGCGAGCATACGCGAGCGCAGCGCGGGCATGAGCCACATCCCGGAGGATCGCCACAAGCACGGGCTGGTGCTCGACTACACGCTGGAAGACAACCTCGTGCTCAAGCGCTACTTCAAGCCGCCCTTCTCGCACCGCGGCTTCCTCAACTTCGCGGAGATTCGCCGCTACGCAAACGGGCTGATCGAGCGTTTCGACGTGCGCAGCGGGCAGGGCGCGACGACCCTCGCGCGCAGCATGTCCGGCGGCAACCAGCAGAAGGCCATCATCGCCCGCGAGATCGACATGGGCAACGACCTGCTGATCGCCGTGCAGCCCACGCGCGGCCTCGACGTGGGCGCCATCGAATACATCCGCAAGGAGCTGCTCGCCCAGCGCGACGCGGGCAAGGCCGTGCTGCTGGTCTCGCTGGAGCTGGACGAGGTGCTGGAGGTGCCCGACCGCATCCTCGTCATGTACGAGGGCGCGATCGTCGGCGAGCTGGATCCGCGCTACACGACGGCCAAGGAGCTGGGACTCTACATGGCCGGCGCGCAGCGCAACGTGTGAGGAGGGACGACCGTGGATAAGAAACGCTCCTTTAGCCTCGGCTCCTCCGAGGCGTTCATCTCCGTCGCGGCGTCGCTCGTGTGCATCGCGATCGGTCTGGCGCTCGGCCTCGTCGTGCTGGCGATCATCAACGCGGAGCACGCGTTCGGCGACGGGCTGCTGGTCATCCTCAAGAGCGGCCTGCAAAGCCCGCGCAACATGGGCACCGTGCTGGCCAACACCGCGCCGCTCATCATGACGGGCCTGTCCGTCGGCTTCGCGTTCAAGACGGGCCTGTTCAACATCGGCGCGGCGGGACAGTACACGCTCGGCGCGTTCGGCGCGCTCTACTGCGCCATCGTGCTGCACCTGCCGTGGTATCTGTGCCTGCTCGCCGCGATGGCGCTGGGCGCGCTCTGGGGCGCGATCCCCGGCATCTTCAAGGCGTACCTGAACATCAACGAGGTCATCACCGCGATCATGTTCAACTGGATCGGCCTGTACATGGTCAACGACATCATGTACGGCCGCGGTCAGGGCGCGATGTACGACCTGTCCAGCACGAAGACGTACAGCCTGCGCAAGGTCTCGCCCGGCTCGATGATTCCCAGCTGCGGCATGAGCGACCTGTTCGGCAAGCTGCAATCGGTCACCATCGCCATCTTCATCGCGATCCTCTTCGCGATCGCGGTCTACGTCGTTCTCAACAAGACGACGTTCGGCTACGAGCTGAAGGCGTGCGGCTTCAACAAGAACGCCGCGCAGTACGCCGGCATCAACGACAAGCGCAACATCATCCTCTCCATGACCATCGCGGGCGCGCTCGCGGGCGTCGGCGCGGGGCTGTACTACCTGTCCACCGTGGCGGAGTGGAACCCGCAGGTCTCCACGGCGCTTCCGGCGATGGGCTTCAACGGCATCAGCTCGGCGCTGCTGGCCTGCTCCAATCCCATCGGGACGATCTTCTCCTCGCTGTTCATCAGCTACATCACCGTCGGCGGCACCAAGCTCTCCACGCAGTATTACACCAAGGAGATCGCCGACGTGATCACCGCGATCATCATCTACCTGTGCGCGTTCTCGCTGCTGTTCAAAAACCGCATTCGCGCGCTGCTGCGCGCGAACCGGCGCTCCACCGAGGCCCTGAAGGGAGGCGAGGAGTGATGCTGTTCCTGCTGCTCAAATACACGCTCCTGTATACGGTCGTGCTGATGATGGTCGCGCTCGGCGGCATGTTCTCCGAGCGAAGCGGCATCATCAACATCGCTCTGGAGGGCATCATGGTCATCGGCGGCCTCGCGGGCGTCGTCGCGATACAGTTCATCCCGGCGACGTGGAACGTCGTGGCGATCGTGCTGTTTTCGACGCTGGCGGCGGCGCTGGCGGGCATGGTTTACGCCGCGCTGCTCGCGTTCGCCTCGATCAACCTGAACGCCGACCAGACCATCGGCGGCACCGCGCTCAACATGCTGGCGACCGCGCTGGCGATGGTCATCGCCAAGGGCGTCAACGGCTCGGCCTCGGCCAAGCTCGATTACAGCAACCGCGCCTTCATCTACGACATCGGCCCGCTGACCGTGAACGCGTTCCTGTTCATCGGCCTCGTGGCGCTGGCGGTCTCCACCTTCGTGCTCTACCGCACGCGGCTGGGCCTCCGCCTGCGCGCCTGCGGCGAGCACCCGCAGGCCGCCGACAGCGTGGGCATCAACGTGTACAAGATGCGCTACATCGGCGTGCTGATCTCGGGCGTGCTCGGCGGCATCGGCGGCATGGCCTACATCATCCCGTCCGTGTCGAGCTGGAATTTCGAGGTCGGCGTCTCCGGCGCGGGCTTCCTCGCCCTCGCCGTGATGATCTTCGGCCAGTGGAAGCCGATGCGCATCTTCCTGGCGGCGATCTTCTTCGCGCTGTTCAAGTCGCTGGCGAATATCGCCAGCTCCACCGTGCTGGCCTCGCTCAACTGGACGCAGAACATGTATAACATGATCCCGTTCATCGCCTCGATGGTCATCCTCGCCTTCACCAGCAAGAAGTCCCGCGCGCCCAAGGCCGAGGGCGTGCCCTACGACAAGGGAAGCCGGTAAGGGAAGAGGACTGTCATCCCCAAACACAAGAGCCGCTTTGCGATCGCAAAGCGGCCTTTTGCTATCCTTGGTTGCGTCAGAACTCCTTGTTTTCGTACCTGCGGCAGTGGACGTATTTGCTCACGGCGCTGCGCTGCGCGGTGACGCTGGAGAGCAGGCTCTGCAGGTAGCCGGGCAGGAACTCGTCGTACTTGACCTCCAGAATCTCCACCGGGTCGTCGAAGACGGGGTAGGTGGGCAGGCTGCGGTTGAACAGGTCGTGGGAAAACAGCCCGGTGCGAAGCTGCTTGTCGAAGGTGATGCGCACCTCCTGCGCGGGGTGGATGTACGCCTCGCGCACATAATCGACGATCACGGCGGGGCGAAGCAGGCGCGTGCGCATCTCGCGAAAGACGTCGTGGAAGAGCGGATGGCGCATGCGCTGCAACCCCTCGGGGTCGCCCGCGATGAGCTGCTCGGCGAGGTCGCGCGGGATGCCCACGGACTGCTTGGAGATCAGATCGCCGTACTTGCTCTTGCACTCCAGACGGATGACGCGGTCGGAAAAGTTGTAGATGCGGATGCGGTACTTCTTGCGCAGGCCCACGCCCGCGATCTTCTCCTCCAGCGCGGAATCGTCGTAGGTGTCAAAGTACAGCGAGCGGATGTGGTACTCGCCGCGATCGCCCGCGTTGGGGTCGGCGTTCATCGCGGGGCGCAGCACGTTGCGCAGCGCGGCCAGCTCCGCGGGTGCGATCAGGTACTTCAGCTCGTGCCGCAGGGGGATGTTGCGGATGGTCGGCATAGGCGGCCTCCCGTCAGTTGCCCGCCTCGGACTGGCAGGCGATCAGCGTGGCGCTGTGGACGCCCTCGGTGTCCAGCAGGCGGTTGACGATGTCGAAGCGCTCGCGCAGCTGCACCTCGACGGTCAGCTCCACGCCGCCGGGGGTGACGGTCTTGCTGCGCATGCGCTGCACCTTGATGCGCCGCACGAACGCCATCACGCCCTCCTCGACGGAGGCGTCGTAGTGGACGACGAGCAGGAAGGTGTTCGGCGAGCGGAGCCGGAAGAACGCGAGCGCGAGCATCGCCACGGAGATGCCCGCGACGACGACCAGCGCGATCGCGTACAGCTCCGCGCCCAGCAGGATGCCCATCGTCAGCGACCAGAACATGTACGCGGTGTCGAGCGGATCCTTGACCGCCGTGCGGAAGCGCACGATCGACAGCGCGCCGACCATGCCCATCGACAGGGCGATGTTGGACTTGATGCACATGACCACCGGCGTGGTGATCATGCAGAGCATGATGAGCGTCGTGGCGAAGGAGGGGGAGTAGAGCACGCCCCTGAACGCCTTGCGGTAGACGAGCGCGATGATCAGCCCGACGAAGAAGCCGACGGCGAGGGCCAGCACCATCTTCATGGGCGTGAGCGCGGCCATCTGCTGGGCGAACCACTCGTGGACGCTGGCGTTGTTGATGAAATTCTGCTGCATAAATCTTTCCTCCTCGATATGGACGGTTGAATGGACGGGGCAGGGGCTGCGTTACGGCTCCTCCGGCGCGGCAGGGCAGGGGCCGAAGTAGCCCTGCATCTGCTCGTCGGTGAGGCCGAAGTACTTTTGAATCTCCAGCCAGATGTAGTACGGGCGGCGGGGGAAGATGCGGCTCAGCATGCGCTCACAGCGGGTCACCCAGTAGTTGTAGCCGCCCTCTGCGTTCTTGGGCTGGTCGAAGCTGATCTTGGGGTGTACCAGCGCGGCCCAGCGCTGCATGTGCATCTGCATCTCCGGCTGGATCTGCAGAATCATGGAGTTGAACAGGTCGGTCATGTGCTGGGTGGTGAAGACCGTCTGAAACAATTCGCCGTAGCGGCGCAGGAATTTATCTTGGAATTCCGGCACCTTCATCATCTTGCGGATGAAGATGTTGGAGACGATGTGCTGCGCGCCCATGCCCTTGTCGCTGAGCACATAGGCGACGCCGCCGGCGATGGTGTCCAGCGTGGAGCCGTTGAGGACGCTGAAGAAGCCCCAGTCGAGATCGTAGACCAGATAGCGCCACTTGCCGTCTCCCTCTTTGGTGTTGCGGTAGAAGCGGATGTTGCCGGGGTCGGTGTTGCCAAAGAACGACTCGAAGATGAAGTAGTCGATCATGTTATCGATGTCGATCTGCGAGCAGAGGTATTCGTAGGCCTCCGGCTCGGTCGCCGGGTCGTGCTCCTTGGCGTAGTTGTAAAGCTCGATGTAGTCGGCATTGGAGCCGTTGTTGACCTGCGCGGCGCTGAGGCCGTCGGATTCGAGCAGGTCGATGGCGTCCGTGTCCGTCCAGCCCTCGTGCTGGGCGACCATGTCCACGCCCGCGCGCTCGCGCAGGTTGTAGTGGCCCCAGTATTCGCCGTTGATGTAGACGATCACGGGCTTCCACGCCTGCGTGGCGAGGGTGCTGTCCGTCTCGTCGATGAGGCGCGCCTCCATGCCGTCGATGACGCGGGTGTAGAGGCCGTCCTGCCCGCCGTTGCGCAGCACGAAGCTCTTGTAGGAGTCAAACGGCCGGTCATCAAAGAGCGCGTAATCGAAGCTGTCCTTGCCGTATTGGCCGTCGGCCTTGATGTAGAGGCTCTTCTGCGGCATATCCAGCGAGAATTGGCCCATCAGCCTGAAGGACATCCCTTGGCTGAAGCGCTGCACGCCCTCCTCGTCGTAATACTCGACCCAGCCGCCGAACCAGTTCTTCTGCCAGTAGGTGGCCTTTTTCCAAGGCCGCTCCTGCGTCTCGCGGTCGAGATCGGGGCCGTCGGCGAACATGCCGTTCTCCTCGTTGTAGAGGTTGTCCGGGTCGGTGGTCACGCAGACGACGGGCATCGTGTGGTAGACGGAGACGAAGTACGTCTGCGAGACGACCTGCGACGGCTCCACGCCGTCGCGGAAGGCGCGCGCGCGCAGCACGGTCGTCTTTTCGATCTCGATCGGCCCGGCGTAGAGAGGGCTTGACTCGGTGGGGTCGGTGCCGTCGGTGGTGTAGCGCACGACGGAGCCTGCCGGGGCCTCGAGCGAGACGGCGTTTTTCCCGGTCAGCGGGCGCTCGTACAGCCCGCCCGGCACGGAGAAGGACGGCTGCTCGGCGAAGCCGATGAAGCCCGCGCCGTTGACCTCGCCGGGAGTGGGCGCGCTGTAATAGAAGAGGCCCGCCTGCCCGATCGTGCGCCCGTAGGAGACGTCGTCGTAGAGCTGCGGGACGACCACCTTGTCGAGGATCACGCCCGCGGGCGTGGACAGGCACACCGTCTCGCCGGACTTGCGCAGGTTGAAATTGGTGAACGTGTACTTGCCCGGGCTGCTGGTCTGCGTCGTGTCGCAGTAGATGACGACGTGGTCGTTGTTTTCCAGCGTGATGTCCGGAAAGCGCCACTTGCGCGGCTTCTTCACGTTGTCAGACAGGCCGTACCCCTTGAGGTTGACGGCCTGTCCGCTCATGTTGTAGATCTCGATGTAGTCGTAGAAATATTTGACATCAGGGCCGTGGATGGTCTTGTTGCCGCTCATGACCTCGGTGATGTACAGGCCGGAGGTATTCGCCGTCACGAGCGCGGAATCCATCGCGACCTCGCCCGCGCGCGTGTTGGGCAGGCCCGGCGTCGGCTGGGCGAAGCGGCGGAAGGAGCCGTCGCCCTCCTCGAAGCGGCCCCAGCTCGTGTCGGCGTCGAGCAGGTCGTAGGCGGTCATGTCGAGCAGGCGGCCCTGTACGTCGCAGAGCAGCACGGTCTCGCCGTTGGAGCGCAGGCGGAAGCTCGCGTGCGGCCAGCCGCCGTCGGTTCCGGCGCGATCCTTGCCGGAGGCGTAGACGACGTAATACCCGCCCGGCTCGATCACCGCGCCCTGCGGGAAGCGCCACTTGACGAGCTTATCCGGGTCGTCGCTCAGCGCGTAATCGGACAGGTTGATCGCCTGCTGCGAGGTGTTGTGCAGCTCGATCCAGTCGGGGTATTCGCCGTCCTCGTCGCGCAGCGTGGTCACGGAGGAGGCGCACACCTCGTTGATGACCAGCGCGCCGCTCTCGAGCACCGCCTGCGCGCGGAAGGCGGCGTAGCCCTCCTGCGTGTTGGCGAAGCCGGGGGAGTATTGCTCGGTGAGGATGTAGTCCTCCCCGCCGATCCACGCGTAGCTCATGTTGCGATCCATCGCGGGGACGGACAGCTCACGGAAGGCGACGCCGTCCGTGCCGAAGAGGTAGAGCGTGTCGCCGCCGGCGGCGGAGATCTTGAAGGGCGCGTGGAGCGCCTGCCCGGCGACGCTGCGGTTTTCATCCGAGGCGAAGACGATCAGCGCCTCGCCGGGGGAGAGAACCGTCTCCGGGAAGACGAAGGCGATGCGGTCGGCGCGGTCGCTCAGGCCGTAGCCCGTCAGGTCGATCGCGTGATCGCTCGCGTTGGTCAGCTCGATCCAGTCGGGGAAAGCGCCCGTCTCGTCCGGGTAGGCCGTGCGGTTGGAGGCCATGACCTCGGAGATGCGCAGGGACGCGTCGCCCGTGGCGGCGGCCTCCGGCGAAACCTCCGCGCCGGAAAGGTTGGCCGCGGGCTGCTGGGACGACGCGGGCGCGAAGAAAACGAGCAGCGCCAGCAGCGCGCAAAGGCCGAGCAGCAGCGGCAGCGTGCCGCGCCGCGGCTTCTCGCGCCTGAGCGCGCGCCTGCGCTTGATCGTCAGCGGTTGACGTCTTTTTGCCATGAACAGATTCCTTTCGGCGGCGGAGCGCCGCGCCGGGAGAAATGCGAAGAAACGGGTCGGTTGCCGTCGCCCAAGGCGGGCGGCGCAAAATGATGACCGCGATCATTATAGCATAAATTGCGCGCGGTGCAAAGGGGCAGAAAAACTTTCTACACCTTGTCCCCGGCGCAATCGGTTACATAGGACAACCCTGCCCTACATACAATAACGCCGAAGAGGGGGGCGAGGCGCATGCGTCTGGGCGTGGTGCTGCTGGGGATGGGCGTACACGCGGCGGCGTGTACGGGCGCGCTGATGGAGCTTTCGCGCAGGCGCATCGAGCCGTATGCGATCTGCGGGCTGCACGCGGCGGCGTGGCCCGCCGCGCTGGCGATGACCGGCTGCGACGCGGCCCGGCTGGAGGCCGCCGCCGCGCAGGCCGCGCGCATGGGGCCGCGCCTCTTGGAGCCGACGGCGTCCGCGCGCGCGGTGACGCGCGGGAGCAAGCGCGCGCTCTGCTCCGGGGCGCGCCTGCAGCGGCTGCTCTCGGCGCAGGCGGGCGAGCGGCCGCTGACGCTCTGCCCGCGCAAGGGCGTGTTCGTCTGCCGCTCGCCGCACGGCGCACACCGGGTGATCTTCGCCACGCAGCCCTACGCGCAGGAGCCGGGCGACATCGTGACCACGCAGGCGTCGGTCAGCTTTGCGGCGCGCGCGGCGATGGCGCTGCCGCCGCTTTTGTCGCCCGTGCAGTGGATGGGCGCGCCGCTGCTGCCGGAGCGGGACGCGGGCTTCGCCTGCCGCCAGCTGCTCGCGCTGGGCGCGCAGCGGGTGCTGGTGATCGCGCCAACGCCCTCGCAGCGGCGCGCGCCGGACGCGCTGGAGATGATCGAGCTGGGCGAGCGCTGGGAGGAGGAGCTGCCCCAGCGCACGGGCGTGCTGCGCCTGCGCCTGCCGCCGGAGGCGGGCGCGCTGTCGCTGGATCGCATCGAGGCGTGTGTGCTCGCCGGGCGGCGTGAGGCCGAGCGGGAGCTGGATCGCGTGTTCGAGCGGATGGGCATGGCCTTCTGCCGCGTGCTGCCCTTTCGGGGCGCGCAGGGATAAACGAGCCGCGCGCCGTGCTGCAAGGCACGGCGCGCGGCGCAGGCTGTCAAAAAACCTTATTTCCGTCAAACTAGAAGTTCTTGCATTCTCAAAACAAGCAACAAACCTACATAGTTTGGGGGCCGAAGGGTTCCTAGGGGCGACCGGAAAGCCCCTAGGCGGGGCGGTGGGGCAGCGCCCCACATCTCCGAAAGTGGGAGTTAATGCAGAACTGGGCTTTTTTGACAAGCTGAGCCGCGCGCCGTGCTGCAAGGCACGGCGCGCGGCGATGTTTTTGCGGATTCAAGGCTCGATGCGCACGTTCGCCGTGGCCTTGAGGCGGCGGCCCGCGACGCTGGCCTCGGCGGCGACGACGTAGTCGCCCGCGGGCAGCGGCTCGCCCTGCGCGTCCCGGCCGTCCCAGTACAGGCGGGTGACGCCGTCCGGCGAGGGGTGCGTCAATTCGCTGCGCGCGAGGCGCCGCACCAGCGCGCCGCCCGCGTCGTAGACGGAGACGGTCGCCTCCGCCGGAACGGGCAGCGAGAGCGAAACGGGCAATTCGCGCAGCGCGCCGGGCGAGAACGTCTCGGGGCAGGAGAGGATAAGCTGCGCGTCCGGCGCGTCGCCCTGCACGGCGAGCAGCCGCTCGGAGCAGAGGACGACCTCGTCGCCCGTCTGCGCAAAGACCTGCAGCATCAGATAGCCGCTCTCCTCCCGCGTCACGCCCGGCAGCGACAGCGCGCGCGTCTTGCGCCCGGGCGCGAGCGGCGCGCCGCCCTCGGCGTCGTCGAGGAAGGTGAGCGCGCCGTCCCAGTCCCAGCAGCCGTCGGCGTACTCGATCAGTCGATACTGCACGGCGGTCTCGCGGGCGACGGTAAAGGAGAACGTCAGCGCCGCGTCGGCGGAGGAGAGCAGCGACGCGCCGTAGGAGAAGCCCGTCAGCGGGCGGGAGAGCGTCGCGCCTCGCGCGGCGGGCAGCGCCAGCGCGTCCGCGCCGCTGGAGAGGAGCTGGCACGTCGAGGACGGAACCGCGGCGCGCAGGTAATCGTATAGCTCCCGCAGGGACAGCGCGCCGTCGCCGTTTACGTCGGCCTCGATCGCGCCGTAAAGCCCCAGCCCGGTGGACAGCGCCGAGGCGAAGTAGGACACCGCCCCGGTCGCGAGGCGGTCGCTGTCGTAATACCAGCCCGCCTCGCGCGCGCCCGCGGAGGCGAGCACTTGGACGCTCGGATCGGCGAGGAACGGCGACGCCGCGCCCTCGACGCCGCGCCCCAGCAGCGCGCCGGAGTAGCACGCGTCGAGCACGACGAGCTTCTCGCCCTGCACGCCGGAGAGCAGCTCGCACAGCCGCGCGGCGGAGAGCGGCGTCTCGGTCTGGCCGTCGCACAGCAGCAGATACGCCTGTCCGTCGTCCGCCGAGGAGAGCACGCCGTGCGTACACAGGTACAGGATGGAAAGATCCTGCTCGGTGGACGCGCCGAGCGCGTCCTCCACGGCGGCGCGCAGCGCGTCCTCGGTGCCGATCGTCCCGTCCTCGACGGACAGACCGGCGAGCCTTGGGCGTGCGCCCAGCAGCGCGGAGTCGAGCATTTGCAGGTTGCCGGAGGCGGCGTTGCCCAGATCCGGCTGGGTGACGAAATCGGAGCAGGCGACGAGCAGCGCGCGCGTGTCCGCGCGGGCGAACGCGGGCAGCAGCAGGGCGAGGGAAAGCAGCAGCAAGAGCCGTTTGCGCATCGCGTCGCCCTCCCTTCTCCCGCGTGGATCGCGCGCGCCGCGCGCTCTACTTGTATAGACGCTCAGAGAGGCCGAAAATTTCACTTTTTTTGAAAAAATGAAAATTTTTTCGCGGCCCCCGCAAACACTCCCCATTGTAGCGGAGTTTTGAGCGCCGCGCAAGCCCCTTGGAAAGCATTGTCAGCGGCAAACGGCGAGGCGCAAATTGATGTTTTTTTGGTGCGAAGCACAGGATGGGGTCTGGGGACGATGTCCCCAGACAGGGCTTGGGGCGGTAGCCCCAACGTAATCCAAATCGCGAAGCGATTGCAAAAGGTAGCCCGGTAGCGAAGTGGACTGCTATACAAGAAGTAGACGGAAAAAACAAACCGGGTCGTAGAATAACGAAAGATTACGCGGCTT
>CANRLC010000053.1 GCA_947631405.1 uncultured Clostridia bacterium
TCGGGTTTGCTCTTATTATACCTTTTCCTGTTTCTGATTTCTACCCCTTCTTTGTCCAGTTTTAGTTTACCACTTCACAGCGGAGCGCGTCTCCCCGAGCCGCAGGCGAGGGCGTAACCCCCGTACCCCCATCCCAGCGCCGCAGCGCGACGTTCCCCCGCCGCCCGCAGGCGGCGTTCCCCTAAAACGCATATTGCCAAGCAGCTTCCTCACCACAAAGCCACTCCCTCACCTCGAACCTGCTTCCCTCCAAAACGCCGCCGTGCTCTTTTCCTCCGGCCAATCAAACCGCGCATCCGCCTCGCGCCATGTCTCAAGGCTCATCCTCTCCTCCCCGTGTGCCCTCGATAGCGGCATCGCGAGGCGCAAAAACGGCAGCAGGTATTCGCGGTTTTGCTCCATCTGGTAGCACATCAGCCGCGCCATGACCGGGCAGCGCTCCGCCATCCCGCCGCGCAGGAACATGGCCCGCAGCGGCCGCGTGTCCACCTCCGTCGCGTAAGGGCATAGCACCGTCGCGCCGCGGTCTGTGTCGAGGATCGCGTAATTCGCCATCCCCGGCACGCCGTCGTTCATGCAGCCAGCCGCGCCGATGACGTCGATCGTCAGGTTCGGCAGGCGGTAGCGCATCGGGTTGTGCGCGTGCCCGCAGACGATGTGCGTCTCCCGCTGCGGCACGCCCCGCGCCCGAAGGAGCGGCAGCGCGCGCTCCGGGTCGGACAAGGGGAAGCGGTCGTCGTCCGGCAGGGCGTGGCAGAGCGTCGCGCCCTCGACCTCAAGCGCCGCCGGGAAGGCGATCTCCTCCCGCCGCAGCAGCGCGGCGTTGAAGCGCAGGCTCTCAAAGTTCGCGCCCGCGTAGCGCGCGTCGCCGTCCATCGCCGCGAGGACGTACCCCTCGTGATTGCCCGACAGGCACTCCACGCCCTCGGTCTTCAGCAGCGCGAGCGTCTCCCTCGGGCATGGCCCCAGATTGATCTGGTCTCCCAGCGAGACGATCCTGTCCGGCGCGTGGCGTCGGATGTCCGACAGCGCCGCGGCCAGCGCGGGCAGATTGGCGTGAACGTCGGCGATCAGTGCGATGCGCATAGGCCCTCCTGCGGTTTGAAATGTCCGTTCGCTTATGCTATAATTCTCGTGAGCGCCGCCGATCTCCTGCCGGGGCGGTGCGCGATGTTTCACATGAAACATTCCCCTGCGCGCGGCGCATTGTTTCACATGAAACATTCGGCGATAACGATTTTCCCAAACGCGCCGCGCAAGCGAAGGAGGCTCCCATGAACGTCGTCACCGCAAGGCCGCATCGGCTGCTGCCCTTCGTCGTGCGCGAGATCGGGCGGCTGACCCGCGAGGGGAAGCCCTGTATGCTGCTCGTGCCGGAGCAATACACGCTGCAGGCCGAGATCGACGTGCTGACGGGCCTCCACCTGCCCGGCTCGTTCCTGATCGACGTGCTCTCCCCCGCGCGGCTGCAAAGCCGCGTCTTCGAGCGGGCCGGCTGGCCCGACCGCGTGATCTTCGACGAGCGCGGCAAGCGCATGGTGCTCTCCGAGATCGTGCAGCAGGAAAAGGACGAATTGGCGCTCTATCGCGGCGCGGCGGAGAGCGGCGCACCGGGCTTCATCGCGCGGCTCTGCGCGCTGATCGCGGACTTCAAGCGCAGCGGTCTCACGGCGCTGGACGTCGAGACGCGCGCGCAGGCGCTGAGCGAGGAGAGCGCGGCGCGGCGAAAGCTCATGGACGCCGCCCGGCTGTACGCCGCCTACGAGCGGCGCATGGCGGGCCAACTCGCCGACGCGGAGGACATCTCGCTGGCGATGCGCGAGCGGCTCGCGAGATCGCAGGTGGCGGACGGGCAGCACGTCTTCGTCTACGGATTCGACATGCTGACGCCGACGTTTTCCGCGGAGCTGCTGCACCTTTCGACGCTTTGCGCGTCGCTGACGCTGACCCTCGAGACGGACGGCGAGGACGCGCCGGACGGGCGGCTGTTTTCGGCGGTCAACCACAGCTTGGATCGCTTCGCCCGGATGGCGCGGGAGGCGGGCGTTCCCCTCTCCCGCGCAAGGCTTGACGAGCCTTTGCCCGCGCCGGAGGATCTGCGCGAGATGGAGCGGCGCCTGTTCGCGCCGGGCCTGCCGCCCGCGGCCGCCGCGCCGGAGCACATCGCGCTGCGCGCGGCGAGCGGCCAGCGGCAGGAGGTTCACCTGCTGGGCGCGCAGATTCGCCGCATGCTCTTTTCCGGCGAGGATCCAGCAGACATCGCCGTGGTCTATCCCCCGGGAAGCGGCTACGCGCCGCTGCTCTCCTCCATCCTGCCGCAGTACGGCGTGTCGGCCTATGTCGCCGAGAAGCGCTCCGCCGCGGCCCACCCGCTCTGCCGCTATCTGCTGGGCGCGCTGGCGGTCGTGTCGGAGGGCTTCCGCGCGGCGGACGTCTGCGAGTGCGTGCAGTCGGGCTTCACGGGGCTGACGGACGAGGAGGCGGACGCGCTGTGCGCCTACATGGAGGACGTGGGCCTGCGCCCCGGCGAGGCGCGCCGCCCGTTCGCCTACGCCAAGGGCGCGAGCGAGGAGGAGCTTTCGCAGCTCAACGAGAGCCGCGAGCGGGTGATGCGCCCCTTGGTCGCCTTCTCCCTCGCGCTGCGCGACGCGTACACGGCGGACGAGACGATCGAGGCCGTGATCGCGCTGCTGGACGCCGTGGACGCCTTTGACCGCGTGGACGCGATGCGCGAGGAGCTGCTCGCGGCGGACATGCCCGTGGAGGCGGAGGACTGCGCGCAGGTTTACGGGGCGCTGATGGATACGCTCGACCAGCTCCAAACGCTGCTGGGCTGGCAGCAGGGGCGGCGCGGCGCGTCCGGCGCGCTGGTGCAGCGGCTGCTCTCGGAGGGCCTGTCGGCGCTCGAACTGTCGGCGCTGCCGCCGACGGACGGCGCGGTGATCTGCGGCGAGATCGGCAACGTGCGCACGGCGCGGGTGAAGACGCTCTTCGCGCTGGGGATGAACGACCAGAGCGCCCCGGCGGACGGCGGCCTGCTCACCCCCGACGAGCAGGAGCAGGCCGAGCGCGCGACGGGCGCGTATCTGGGCATGACGGCGGCGGAGCGCGCGTCGCTCTCCCAGCTAGATGAACTCAAGGCGCTCACCGGCGCGCGGGAGGCACTCTGCGTCTCCTACGCGCTCTCGGACGAGACCGGGCGCGCGCTGCGCGAGGGCGCGGCGGCGCAGGCGCTCCGGCGCGTGTTCCCCTCCCTTTCCCCGCGCGGCGGGCTTGCCGGCGAGGAGCGGCGCGAGATGCTCATCGCCCCCGGCGCGGCGCTGGAGGCGCTCGGCGTGCGCCTCTGTGACGCGGCGGACGGCCGCGAGGAGCCGGACGAGGCGACGCTTGAGGCGTATTCTGCCCTCGGCGCGACGCAGGAGGGGCGCGACGCGCTGCTTTCGCTCACGCGCGCGCTGGCCAAGCCGCTGCCCCGGCGGCTGCCCGGCGATCTGCCGCGCGCGCTCTACGGGCGCGACACGATGAGCGTCTCCCGGCTGGAGACGTTCGCCCAGTGCCCGTACCGCCACTTCGTGCGCTACGGCCTTTCCCCCCATGAGACGCCCGAGCCCGGCGTGGATCGCGCGGAGCTGGGCACGCTCTACCACGAGGCGGCGGAGCGCTTCACCCGCGCGGTGACGGCGCTGCCGGAATTCCCGAACGTGGACGAGACATCCTGCGACCGGCTGATGGACGAGGCGGTCGCGCCGCTGATCGAGGCGTGGCGCGCGTCCCCGCTGGGCGCGAGCGCGCGCGGCGCGGCGCTGGCCCGGCGCATCGCCAAGACCGCGCGGCGCACGGGGCGCAACATCCTCTCGCAGTTTTCCGGGAGCGGCTTCCGCCCGCTGCACACGGAGCTGGTCTTCGGGCAGAACGGCGTCGCGCCGATCACGCTAGAGATGCACGACGGCACATTCCTCTACCTGCGCGGGCGCATCGACCGCGTGGACGCGCTCGCCGAGGACGGGCGCGTCATCCGCGTGATCGATTACAAGAGCGGCGTCAAGCGCTTCGATCCCACGATGGCCTATTGGGGCATCCAGCTGCAGCTGCTCCTCTATCTGTCGGCGGCGCTCGCGCGTCTGCCCGGCGCGCGCGCGGCGGGCTTCTTCTACTGCCGCATCGCCGACCCGACGATCAAGACGCCCTCCCGCGTGCGCGAGGAGGTCGAGCGGCAGCTCGCCAAGAAGCTCTCCCTCTCGGGCATCAGCCTAAGCGACGTGTCCATCCTGCGCGCGCAGGGCGCGTCTCACGCCGCGATGGTGACCAAGGACGGCCAGCCCAGCGCGCGCCATCGCGCCTCCCTCGCCGACGAGGAGACGCTCTCCTCCATGCTCGCCTTCGCGCGGCGCAAGGCCGTGTCGCTGGCCGAGGCGGCCTACGCCGGGGAGATCGACGACGCGCCCGCGCAATACGGCGCCTACTGCGCGTGCGACGGGTGCGACTACGCCCCGGTCTGCGGGTTTGATCCCGCGCGCAAGCCCCGGCGGCGCATCGAAAAGAAGACCGTGGACGACCTGCGCTGACGCGCGCCGGGGCGGCGGGCCGCGATACTTATGGTTTAAGTTTTATCTTACTTTCGGTAAGCATCGCGCACAAACGCGCGCTTTCCGCATCCTTGCGACCTCTTTTTTGGATTTTTTTGGAACAAAAAGCGCATTTTCTCTTTTCTTTATCCGCAAAATAGTGTAAAATAGGATAAACAAACAAATCCACCTTCAACGGAGGCCTAGCATGAAGCGCACCAAGTACGACGTGCTGAAGCTGGAAAACCAGCTCTGTTTTCCGATCTATGCCTGTGCTCGCGAGGTCATCAAGCTCTATAAGCCCTTCCTCGACGAGCTGGGTTTGACCTATACGCAGTATATTTCCATGCTGGTGCTCTGGGAGCGCAAGTGCGTTTCCGTCAAGGAGCTGGGCCAGTGCCTGCATCTGGACTCGGGCACGCTGACGCCGCTGCTCAAAAAGCTGGAGGCGAAGGGCCTGCTCAACCGCCGCCGCTCCGAGAAGGACGAGCGCAGCCTGCTGGTGACGCTCACCGACGCGGGCGAGAAGCTGCGCGAGCGCGCCGTGGAGGTGCCGGGCAAGATGGGGCAGTGCGTCACGCTCGACCCGGACGAGGCGCAGACGCTCTATCGTCTGCTCTACAAGATGCTGCGCGCCATGCCGCAGGACGAGGAGGCGTAACGGCGGCGCGCTTGGGCGATGCCAACGAGCGAAGATTTATATTTCTCTCAGGTAAAACCTGCATATGGTGCGAAGCACAGGATGGGGTCTGGGGACAATGTCCCCAGACAGGGTTTGGGGCGGTAGCCCCAACGTACTCCAAATCGCGAAGCGATTGTAAATAGCAGCCCGGTAGCGAAGCGATCCCGGGCGGGTCGTTCCTGAAAAGTGGCGTCCTCCCGCCTTTGCTTGCTCAGTATAACCCATGAAGAATGGTTCGATCGTTTGATTTGAGAACAGTATCAGATATTCAAAAAGCCTTTTCTCCTTTGCATTGGGAGAAAAGGTGTTATTTACACTTTAAGAATTATTAAGCCATCCTCTTTCACGCCTCCGCGCACAGATCCGCCGTTTCCACCGGGAAGACCCTTTGCAATTCCGACAGCGGCGTCTCGACCTGATAGCCGATCTTGCCCGCGCTGAAGAAGATCGTCTCAAACCGCGCGGCGGACGCGTCGATCGCCGTGCGGAACGGCTTCTTCATCCCGATGGGCGAGCAGCCACCGTGAACGTAGCCCGTCAGCGGCAGCAGCTCCTTCGCCTTGAGCATCTCCACGCTCTTCTCGTGTACGGCCTTCGCCGCCTTCTTGAGATCCAGCTCGCGGCGCACGGGCACCATGAAGACGTAATGCTCCCCGCTGGCCCCGGTCGTGACCAGCGTCTTAAACGCCCTGTCCGGATCCTCGCCCAGCGCCGATGCGACGTCCATGCCGCCGACCGCGCCCGTATCGCCGTAGAAATGCGCGGTGTACGCGGCCTTCTTCTGGTCGAGCAGCCGCATCACGTTCGTCTTTTCGATCTTCCTCTTGTCTCCCATACCGCCTCACCCCCTGATCTTCCGGATCGCGGCGCCCAGAGCGCCCTGCGCGGCCCTCGCGGCGCGGCCGATCGCCAGCGGCACAAATAGCCCCGCCAAGATGTAAAACAGGTTGAGCGCCGTGCTCCCGCCGGGCGCGTAGACGTAGCCCGCGTCCGCGCGCATCGCGCCGACGCTGAAGTCCGCCGCGCCGAGGCCCAGCCAGTTCACGAGGAGAAACGCGCAATTCAGCGCAAAAAAGCCCATGTAATGGTGCATCATAACGTCGAACGTGTTCCGGCTGACGGCGAGCGCGAGGCGACTTCTTCGCATGTGCGGCGCGATCAGCCGCGCGACGCGCAGCATGAACGCGATCGCCAGTGCGCCGCCCAGATACACGCCCAAAGCGCCGCAGGGGAAGTATGAGCAATCCGAGAGCAGATACGACAGGTTGCCGTAGCGCAGGCACAGCAGCGCGCGCAGCGCGGCGATGCAAAGCAGCCACGGCGCGGTGGGCAGCGTATCCAGCCTCTCCAGCCGGTCGCGGTAGAGCTTGCCCATCGCGCAGCCCGGCAGCAGGATGAGCGCGCGCAGCAGGAACAGCGGCAGAAAATCCCGCGCGCCGGAATACAGCGCCTGTACGCAGGCCGCCCCCGGCGCGAGGCAGACGAGCAGCGTCACCCACGCGTTCCCCCGCCATAGCCGCGACGCGCGGCGCGCGAGGATAAGCAGGCTCTCGGCGAGGAAGAGCGGGAACAGGAACCACGCGCCGAGGTTAAAGGCGAAGTGCTCTCCGTCGGTCAGCGGCGCGAGCAGCAGCGTGTACGCGCTCAGCGGCGCGCCGGCGGTGAAGCCCGCGAAGCGGCGCAGCAGCGCCGCGCACACCCCGTAGACGGCGTTCCAGAAATAGAGCGGCAGCAACAGCTTGCGCGCCTTGCGCGCGATCTCCCGCAGCGGATGCGCGTCCGCGTCCGCGCGCAGGAAATACCCGGAGACGAACGCGAAGAGCAGCAGGTGGAAGGAGTAATAGCCAAACAGGCGGCCCATGTCAAAGAGATCGCCCAGCGCCGTGTGCCCGTCCACCACGAAGACGATGCCCATCAGGCCCAGCGCGCGGAAGGTCAGGTTTTCCCCGCCCTCTCGCTTTTCCATCGTCTCGCCCCCCTTCCGCGCCCTTTCCGACGACAGGATGATTATATCATCTTTGCGCGCTAAAGCAAAGCCGCCCGCCGGAAATTTCCCTTTCCTATTTACAGGGCCGCGCGCGAGAAAAAAATTGGATAAAAAAAGCAAAAAAACATGGATTGGTGTGAAAAAATCAAAAATACATCATTTTTGTCAGTAGACGTTCCAAAAAAGTCCCGTATACTTAGATTATCAGGCGACGACCCGGCGCAAAAGCGCGCCGTGATTGGAGGAGGAGTGGCAATGGTCAAATTTGGTGAGCGCCTGAAAGCGGCTCGCACAGCCAAGCATATGAGCCAACAAGCGCTGGCCGATATCATTGGGAAGAGCCTGAACACGGTCGGCCTGTACGAGCGTGGACTGCGCCAACCCAGCTTAGAAACGCTTTGCCTGCTGGCCGATACGCTCGAGGTTTCCTGCGACTATCTGCTGGCTCGCACCGAGGCGAAGAAGACGGCAAAGATGTCGGAGGCGTCGGAGGGCGATCTTGCCCTGCGCATCTCTCGTATCGAAACGCATCTCGGTTTGATTTGATCCCGCCTGATGACGGCGCGCTCCAAGGCGGAGCGTCCCGCCGCACCAAGATAGACGCGCCCGCTTTGACCATGGGTCTAAGGCGGGCGCTCTCGTATGCCGCCGCGCCGCGCGGCATAGAATAGGCGTGGGAATTTTTCCCAAGTCAACAGGAATCGCGGCGCTTATCTCGAATTGAAGTAGGGCTACAAACCGCAGACGGAGGCGTTTGAGGATGGGACACCGCATCGACCGCGAGAAGATTCGGGCGTTCGTCCTTCGCAAGAAGGCGAATCTCTGGGGATTGATCGCCATCACCGCGATCAGCATCGCCCTGACCGTCGCGGCGGCGCTGCTCGGCTTTCGCCGCACGGGCATTCTCGTCGTGGTCTCGGTGCTGCTGGTGCTGCTCTGCACGCTTCAGCTCTACAAGATGCGCAGTAGCTATCGCACGATGCCACGCTTCAGGGGCTTCCGAAAGCGGCGGAAACAGGAACAGGAAAAGGCTTAAAACTCCATACTTTGAATACGCTAAGGCCCTCCCGCGCGGGAGGGCCTTGGTTGAACTTCTCACTCTCTTACGGCTGCTTGCCGATGTAGGCGAGGATGCCGCCGTCCACATAGAGGATGTGGCCGTTGACGAAGTTGGACGCATCGGACGCGAGGAAGACGGCCGGGCCTTGCAGGTCGGCGGTCGTGCCCCAGCGCGCGGCGGGCGTCTTGGAGATGATGAACTGATCGAACGGGTGACGGCTGCCGTCGGCCTGACGCTCGCGCAGCGGCGCGGTCTGCGGGGTCTCGATGTAGCCCGGGCCGATGCCGTTGCACTGGATGTTCGCCTCGCCGTATTCGGAGCAGATGTTGCGGGTGAGCATCTTGAGGCCGCCCTTCGCCGCCGCATAGGCGGAGACGGTCTCGCGGCCCAGCTCGCTCATCATCGAGCAGATGTTGATGATCTTGCCGTGGCCCTTCTTGATCATGCCGGGGATGCACGCCTTGGAGACGATGAACGGCGCGTTCAGATCGACGTCGATGACCTTGCGGAAATCGGCGGCGCTCATCTCCAGCATCGGGATGCGGCGAATGATGCCCGCATTGTTGACGAGGATGTCGATGATGCCGACGTCCTCCTCGACCTTCTTGACCAGCGCCTGCACCGCCGCCTCGTCGGTCACGTCGCAGACGTAGCCGTGCGCCTGGATGCCCAGCTCCTTGTAGCTGGCCAGACCGCGATCGACCAGCTCCTGATTGATGTCGTTGAAGACGATCGTCGCGCCCGCCTTGGAGAACGCCGTGGCGATAGCGAAGCCGATGCCGTAGCTCGCGCCGGTCACTAAGGCGATCTTGCCCTCGAGGCTGAAGTTCTTCATAAAGTCGTTCATGGGAAAGCCCTCCTTTATCTGTCGTCCGTCCGCCCCGCGATCAGAGCAGATCGGTCGGTTCAAGGTTGTCCATGTCGTCAAACTCTTGATTCTCGCCGCACATGCCCCAGATGAACGTGTAGTTGCTCGTGCCCACGCCCGTGTGGATCGACCACGAGGGCGAGATGACCGCCTGCTCGTTGTGCAGGATCACATGGCGCGTCTCCTTCGGCTCGCCCATCATGTGGAACACGACGTCCTTGTCCGAGAGTTCAAAGTAGAAGTAGACCTCCATGCGGCGCTCGTGCGTGTGGCAGGGCATCGAGTTCCAGTTGCTGCCGGGCGCGAGCTGCGTCATGCCCATGCACAGCTGGCAGCTCTGCATGACCGCCGGATGGATGTACTGATTGAGCGTGCGCACGTTGCACGTCTCCGGTGTGCCGAGGTGGCGCTTGTTCGCCTTCTCGATGTCGATCTTGACCGTCGGGTAGGTCTTGTGCGCCGGGCAGGTGTTGAGGTAGAACTTCGCCGGATCGGACGCGTCGTCGCTCTCCATCGTGATCTCCTTCGCGCCCATGCCGACGTACAGCCCGTCGTAGCGGGAAAGCTCGTAGCGCGCGCCGTCCACGGTGATCGACCCCTTGCCGCCCACATTGATGACGCCCATCTCGCGCCGCTGCAGGAACGTGTCGCTCGCCAGCTCCTTGCAGCCGACCAGCGCGACCGCCTGATGCACCGGCATCACGCCGCCCGCGATGATGCGGTCGAAGTGCGAATAGGTGAGCATCGCCTCGTCCGGCGCAAACACGTTTTCGATGACGTATTCGCTGCGCAGGCGCTCCGTCGTGTAGTGCTTGGCGTCCGCCGAGGCGGACGGCTGGCGTACCGATAATTGCATGGGACTGACCTCCTTTTCATGTTCACGGGAAGCATCTCTTTCGTCGCCTCTAGTATAGCATGAATTGCCGCCAAAATCCATATGCGCTTGCGCCTCTTTCGCGTTTGCCGCATGTTTTTGGGCCTGCGCGGCACAATAGACCATCCTGCATCGAGGAGGAAGCGCCATGTGCGACGACGCGATCACGCTGATGACGCCGCTTCAAAGAAACCTCGACGTGTTTCGCGCGCGGCTGGGCGCGCCGGCCAACGCCGACGTGCTGCTGCGCCGCTTCATGTCCGCCGGGTTTGAGTGCGCCGTGCTCGCCATCGACGGGATGACCGACGCCAAGACCGTCGCCGAGCATGTGATCGAGCCGTGCGAGCAGCTGCCCGAGTCGGCGGGCAGGGACGTGCCTGAGGAAGAGCGCGCGGCGTTCCTGCTCGCACACGCGGTGTCCGTGCTCCCCGCTAAAATGAAGGATCGCGTGGACGAGCTGATCGCCGACGCGCTTTCCGGCCAGTGCGTGCTGCTGTGCGACGGCTGCGCAAGCGCCGCCGTGCTCGACACCCGCGGGTTTGAAAAGCGCGGCGTCTCCCGGCCAGAGGCCGAGCAGGTCGTGCTCGGCCCGCACGAGAGCTTTACCGAGTCGCTGCGCACGAACATCACCCTGCTGCGGCGCATCGTGCAGCGCGAGGAGCTGACCACCGAGTTCGTCTCCTGTGGCGGCGCGATGAAGACGCGCTGCGCGCTGCTCTACCTGCGCGGCACCGCCGACGCGGCGGTCGCCGACTGCATCCGGGGCCGATTGGAGGCGTGCGATTACGACTTCGCGCTGACCACGGGCGAGGTCGAGCAGCTCATCGAGGAGCATCCCCTGTCGATCATCCCGCAGTTCGCGCATACCGAGCGGCCCGACCGCGCGGCGTCGTTCCTCGCGGAGGGACAGGTCGTCGTGCTCACCGAGGGATCGCCCGCCGCGCTCGGCGGCCCGTGTACCCTCTGGCACCAGCTCCACACGCCGGACGACTCCTCCATGCGCTGGCAGTACGGCACGTTTCTGCGCGTGGTGCGCACGCTCGGCGTGCTCGCGCATCTGCTGCTGCCCGGCGCGTATATCGCCGTGCTGCGCTTCCACCCGCAGATGCTCTCGCCCATGCTCCTCACCAGCGTCTACGAGACTGGCGCGCGCGTGCCCATCCCCGTCTATCTGGAGGCGCTGCTGATGCTCCTCGCCTTCGACCTCATCAACGAGGCCAGCCTGCGCGCGCCCGGCACGATGGGCAACGCGCTGGGCATCGTCTCCGGCCTCATCCTCGGCCAGAGCGCCGTCAGCGCGGACATCGTCAGCCCCCTGCTGCTCATCGTCATCGCCGCCAGCGGACTGGGCGGTTTCTGCGTGCCCAGCTACGCGCTGTCCATCGGCCTCAAGCTTGCGCAGCTGCTGCTGCTCACCGCGGGCGCCGTGGGCGGATTGTACCTGATGGGCATGACCTGCGTCTGCCTGCTCGCCGCGCTGTGCTCCATGCAGACCTTCGGCGTGCCGCTCACCGCGCCCGTCGCGCCGGATCGCCCGCATAACCGCGACCTGATCGTGCGCGCGCCGCTCAAAACCCAGAAAGCGAGGGCCTTCTTTGCCAAGCACCGTCTATGAGCAACGCACCCGCGCCGCGTGGCGCACGCGCGCCTGCGCCGCGGGCATCGCCACCGGGGCCATGATCTTCTCCGTCGGCGCGGGCATCGCCGTGCCCATCAGCCTCAACGCCGCCCAGTGGGCCGCGCCGCCCGCACTCGCCCTCTCCGCGCTCATCGCGTGGCAGGCCCAGCGCGCCCAACGAAGGGGCGCCGCAAGCCGCGAATCGATCCTGTCCCGCGCGCTCTGGATCGCGCTCGGCGCGACCCTCGCCCTCTGCGCCGCGTTCCTCGCCTGCGCCCAGATCAGCCTCGCCGAGCGCACCCTGCTCCCGCAGGCCCGCATCTACTGGATCGCGATGATCGTCGTCGTATCCGCCGCCGTGTGTGCGCGCTGCGGCATGGAGCCGGTCTGCCGGCTGTGCTTCGCCACGCGCTATATTCTGCCCGCCCTGCTGGGCACGCTCGGCGCGAAGGCGCTGCAAAAGGGTTCGCCCTTCGGCCTCTTTCCGCTGCTCGGCTCCGGCGCGGGGCCGCTGCTCCTCTCCGCCGTGTGCATGCTCTGCGCCGCCGCCCCGGCGCTGCTGCTGTTCGCCCCCGCGGGCGGCGAGTGCGGCGGGCCGGAGCTGACGCCGCCCGCGCGGTTCTTCGTGCTGCGCGTGCTCGCGGGCGGCGTTGCGGGAACGCTGCTGCTGTTTTCGCTGACGCTGTGCAACACCTATCATTCGCTGCTCTCGCAGGACGTCTGGGGCGAAAGGATGCTCGTCACCTGTACGCACGAGCCGCGCATCGGCATCCCGCAGATGGCGCTCATCCTCACGCAGATGCTGGGGCTGGGGCTAGCGACGGCGGCGCTGCTGTGCGGCGCGGGGCGATGTACGCTCCGCGCGGTCAAGCGGCTGTGGGGGCCGCGCGCATCGCTTGCGGCGGGCGTAATCCCGATGGCGATCGCAGTCTATGCGATGGTATCCTACGGGCTTGATCGGACGCTGTACGCCGCGCCGCTGCTGGCAGTGCCGGAAATTATAATTTTATTATTGTCAAGCTTCTTAAAACCGCGCGAAGCGATATAGGGAGTCCGAGGGATGAAATCCCTCGGGCAGGTCTGGCGCTGGAGCCGAGCGCGGCCAGTGGCCGAAACAGCGAGGCGGAACGCGGGGAATCGCAAGAAGCGAGCGCAGCTCGCGACTATGCGAGTTCCCCGGGTCGGTAGCCCAGCGTTCTCTTAAAAAACGCTGCCCGGAAGCGGACGCGCAGCGTCTCGCGACACCGGGCAAAGCAACCTTTCGGCAAGGCGCTACACCGTTCCGCTTTCATCAAAATAACTTTTCTTCTATATAGGAGGCTTCCCCATGCCCCGCCGCGCCCTTCTCCTCTCCCTTCTCTTTCTCCTCCTCCCCCTTCTGACCGCCTGCGGCGGCGGACAGGAGATCGAGTCCTGCCTGTTTGTGCTCGCGCTCGGCATCGACCCCGCGCCAAACGGCAGCCTCACCGTGACGGTGAAGGCCCTCTCCGGCTCCATGGACGCCCCGGAGAGCGGCCATGACGCTTCCTCTCCGGAAATCTCCAATCTCCCCGAAACCAACGCCTCCTCCGAAACCGGCCTCGAGACCAGCGAGCCGGGCTACATCACCCTCAGCGCGACGGCGACGAGCTGCCTGCGCGCGCTCAGCCTGCTCAGCGCCACCACCCCGCGCACGCTCAACCTGTCGCAGCTGCGCGAGGTCGTCGTCAACCGCACGCTCGCGGAGTCGGGCGCGACGCTGACGCTGCTTCGCGAGGTCTACTCAATCTTCAGGGCCAACGGCGCGGCGACCGTCGTGGTGACGCCGGATAACGCGGGCGACTTCATCCGCGCGCAGCACGCGTCGCTCGGCGTGCGCCTGTCCCAGCATCTGGACGTGCTCTTCGACCACTTCGCGGAGCTGGACACCATCCCGCCGGACACGACGCTCTCCTCGGTGATCGCCGCGATGGAATCCACCACCTTCGACGCGACCGCCGTCTACGCCGCCACCAACGACTTCGTCAATACCCTCATGCTCGCGGGCGACGAGGATCTCGGCCGCCTGCCCGGCCACCTGCCCCGCACCGCGCCGTTCCAAAACGAATACCTCGGCACGGCGCTCTTCTCCGGGCCGACGATGACCGGCGTGCTGACCGGCGAGGAGACCAGCCTGCTCAACCTCATCAACGGCAACTCCTCCTCGCAGATGACCATCATCGGCGGCGCGCAGTTCAAGGTCAACGCCCGGCCCCGCGTGCGCCGCTCCATAGACGGCGGCGCGCTGCGCGTGAGCGTCTCCATCAGCTTCACCCACATCGCGGGCGACGAGGAGCAGACCGAGCCGGAGCTGGCCGCCGAGCTGGAGCGCGGCGCCAGCGCCCTGCTCGCCCGATTGCAGGCCGCGGGCAGCGACGCCGCGCGCTTTGGCCAGATCGCCGTGCGCGGCTTTGCCGACATCCCCTCGTGGGAGGCCTACGACTGGCCCGCCGCATACCGCAGCGCGCCCGTCCGCGTGACGGCGAGAGTGCGCGTGCTGTGAGGAAAAAGCGCCCCGGCGGCGCTTTTCTTTTGGCCCGTCGGGTGATATACTGGAACGCAGCAAACCGAGGAGGCGCGTATGGACATCGACGTATACGACTTTGACGGCACCCTCTACGACGGCGACTCCACCGTGGATTTCGTGTGCTTCTGCCTGCGCCGCCATCCGGTGCTCGCCCCGGCGCTGCTTAGCATGGCCGCCCCGGCGCTGTCGGCGCTCGTCGGGCGCGGCAGCCTCACGCGGATGAAGAGCGAACTCTTTTCGCGCATGGCGAGGCGCTTTGATCTGGACGCCGAGGCGGCGCTCTTCTGGCGGGAAAACCGCACGCGCGCCAAACTGCGCGCGTTCTTTCGGGAGACCCCGCGCGATCTGCCCATCGTCGTCGCGTCGGCGTCGCCGGAGTTTGAGCTGCGCCACGCCCTGCCGCTCTTGGGCGAGGTCACGCTCGTGGCCACGCGCGTGGGCGCGGACGGCGCATTGATCGGGAAAAACTGCAAGGGCGAGGAAAAGATCCGGCGCATCCGCGAGGCGGTCGGGCCTTTTTCGGTGCGTGCCATGTACACAGACGACGCGCAGGCCGACGCGCCGCTGCTCGCCATGGCGAGGGAAAAATATCTGGTTTCGCGCGATGGCGTGAAAAGGTTAGAATAGCGGGCTGTGCCCGCGCCCATTTCCGAGCGGGCTATGCCCGCGGCCAGCTCCGAATTAGATAGCAGATTATCCTGCATTGGCGCACGAGGCCGAAGGTTTTTTGGTTTGGGCTACGTCGCGCTGCGGCGCGGGAGGAGTACGGGGTTACGCCCTCGCCTGCGGCTCGGGGAGACGCGCTCCGCTGAGGCCAAAGGAGTCAGGGGAGGGGTTTCGATTTGAAGTGGTAAACTAAAACTGGACAAAGAAGGGGTAGAAATCAGAAACAGGAAAAGGTATAATAAGAGCAAACCCG
>CANRLC010000054.1 GCA_947631405.1 uncultured Clostridia bacterium
ACATTATCCACCCAAAAAGTAATAAAGAAATCAGCAATCTCCGCAAACAGATTAACAATGAAATCAATCATGTAAGTTTCCTCCAAATGCAGAATTTGTTATTCTGTAAGTAGCCGTCCATTGTCAGACCACTCGCCATACATAACGCCCGCTTTGGTGTTGTCTAAAAGTTTTTGTAATCGGCTCTGAAATAGCTGTGGCTGCTTTTTCTTGATCTGGATCGTATCAATCCTTACACGCTGATACAACGGTGGGAAACTTTGAAAATTCCGCCAAACCTCCGTGTCGGCTTGTAGCGCCTTCAAAATATCGCTGTCAATGACAAAACCTTTCTCCGTCATATCTGGCAGCACAGCACGACCAGCGTCTGTCATTCGTCCTAAACGCTCCATTCTGCGACAGCGTTCTTTGTTTAGTTCAGACCATAAACTCCCCTTTCTTCGAGGAGCTAACCTTTGCGCGGTAACACCATTTTCCGTTTTCTTCGTGGTACTATCAATCCAGCCAAAGCACATGGCTTCTTCCACCGCATCAATGTACCAAAATGTTTCATCATCAACAGGCCGACCACGCTTAACGATAACCCAGCATTCGGTTTCTTTATCGTGATTTATTAGAAGCCATTGTCGCAGCTCATCTCGATTTTGAGCTTTCAATATATTTCTAAATTCCATCAGTTTAATCTCCACAAATCCCGATGTATCGCATTTCCCCCAAAGCCTCTTCGCGGGCCTTCAGTTCGCGCTCGCGCCCTGCGAGCGCGCAAACGGCTTCGCGCCGTCGGTCATCTCCATGCGCCCGTCGGGGAAGATCCACAGCGCCTCCACGCCGGGCAGTGCGTCGATGAACGCGCGCGACTCCTCGTAGGGCATCAGGTACGCTGCCGTGGAGAGGAAGTCCGCGTAGCCCGAGTCGCGCGTGAGGATGCTCACCGAGCGGTAGTACGTCCCGGGCATCAGCGTGTCCGGGTCGATCAGGTGGGGATAGCGCACGCCGTCCACCTCGTAGTAGCGCTGGTAATCGCCGGAGGTGACCACCGACAGGTCGGACAGGTAGAACGCCTCGGCGATGTCCTGCGCGTCGAGCACCTCGCCGTCGGGGTCTTGGATGCCCACGCCCCACGCGCTGCGCCCGTCCAGCGGCGGCTGGCCCACGCGCACGTTCCCGCCCGCGCTGATCGTGAAGGACGGCATGTCGCCGGATAACAGCATCTGCGCGACGATCTCCGTCGCGTAGCCCTTGGCCACCGCGCCGACGTCGAGCTTCAGCTCCGGGTCGGCAAAGAAGACCGTCCCCGCCTCGGCGTCGAGGACGAGGTCGTCGATGCTCGCGTGCTGCGCCGCGCGCCGCAATTCGTCCATCGGCGGCAGCGCCGCCGACGCGGGATCGGCGAGGCCCGCCTCGCGGTAATCGTGCCAGAGGCGCAGCACGCCGCCCATCGCCACGTTCGTCTGTCCGGAGGCCATCGCGTATTGCCCCTTGCAGAAGGTGAGCAGCCCGAAGAGGATCGGATCCACCGCCACGGGCGCCTCGGCCGCGCGCTCGTTGAGCGTGTACACGCTGACGATGCCCTCGTCCTCGTAGCTGTGGTAGGCGTCAAACAGCTTGTGCAGATGCAGATACAGCGCATGCGCGGACTCGGCCTGCGCGGCGAAGGCCGCCTCGCTGTCCGCGTAGCCGATGAGCGAGATCACCGTGTCGAAGGCGTCCAGAAACACCGTGCTGAAGCGCTGCGGCGCGGGCGTCGCTGCGGCTTGCGGCGTCGGGGCCGCGCCGCCCTGTGTTGGCGCGGAGCAGCCGGACAGGAGCAGCAGCGAAAGCAGAAGCGGCAAAAGGGCGCGTCTTGGCATAACCATCCTCCTTTGCGAGGGAACGCTTTCGATTATAGCAGAAAACCGCCCGGCGTCAAGGCGAAATCGCGCGCGCCAAAATGGAAGCCGCGCGCAGCGCTGGCGGTTTTCCCTAGCCGTGACAGGCATTGACAGCCGCCAAACGATTTACAAACCGCGCCGCAATATGGTACAATGCCATTGTTTGATTGGATTGGTGCGTCAGACGCGCGCGGCCCGGCGGCGGGCATGCGCGCGAAAAAGACGAAAGAGGGGTGCCCATGAACGGTAAAAGACGCCTCGCGACGCTGCTGCTCGCGCTGCTGCTGCCGCTGCTCGCGGGGGCGGCGCTCGCGCAGGGCGACGTGGTCTCCGGCACGACGGTATCGGGCACGGTGCGCGTGTATCTGTCCTCCATCCGCTCCCTGACCTCGGTCGATCTGACGATCGCGGGCAGCTACTCCGTCGGCGGCGACGCCTCCCGCGCGCTCTCGCGCGGCGACCGGGTGACCGTATCCAACAGCGGCGGCACGCTGCGCATGAGCGTCGGCGGCCAGACCCAGACGATGGGCAGCCGCTTCAAGCTCCGCCGCCACCAGACCACGGGCGAAAACGGCGTGCGCATCGCGCAGGCGCGCTATCCGGGCAGCCTCTATCCCGGCGACATCGAGTTTATCGCCAACGGCGGCAACGTGCAGATCATCGTCCACGTCTACATGGAGGACTACATGCTCGGCGTGCTGCCCTACGAGATGGACAATTCCTTCCCGCTGGAGGCGCTCAAGGCGCAGGCTGTCGCCGCGCGCACCTACGCCCTCAAGAAGATGAGCGCGCAGGCCGCCACCTACGACGTGGTGGACACCACCAGCGATCAGGTGTATAACGGCACGCCGTCCGGCAACGCGCGCTGCCGGCAGGCCGTGCAGGAGACGGCCTGCATCATCGGCACCGTCGGCGGCGATTACATGGCCAGCTACTACACCGCCTCCAACGGCGGACAGACCGAGTCCGTCGGCAACGCGTGGGGCAGCGGCTCCTACAGCTATCTGCAGGTCAAGGACGATCCCTACGACCTGCGCAACGGCGCGTCCATCGCCAAGTCCGTCACCTTGAACCGCGACGGCACGACCAGCATCCCGGCGCTCACGCAGCTTCTGCGCACCGAGGCCGCCGCGCTTGTGGGCTGGCAGAGCGTGCAGATCGAGGCGATCACCTCGGTCACGCCGCACACGCCCAAGTACGCGCCGCCCTCGCGCGTGTATACCAAGGTCGCCGTCGGGTTGCGGCTGGCCGGATACGGCGAGACGACGGTGACGCTCGACTACTTCTCCCAGATCGAGGGCCTGTGCGGCATGTCCATCAACGTCCTCAAAAACGAGACGCTCGACGTGACCGAGACCGCCGCGGGCTTTAAGCTCACGGCGCGCCGCTTCGGCCACGGCGTGGGCATGAGCCAGCGCGGCGCGCAGCAGATGGCCGCCGAGGGCATCGCGTATGACCAGATCCTCGACTTCTACTATCCCGGTCTCGTGCGCACCCGCTACACGATGACCCGCACGATCCTGCCCGCGCTGGACGGCACGGCCGCGCCCCAGCCGGACGGCCCGGTGGGCGACGCGCGCGAAGCGATCGTGACGCTGTCCAACCCCTTGGACAGCCTGAACCTGCGCAAGGAGGCGAACACGACCTCCGCCATTCTGGCGCGCATCCCGCACGGCACGCAGGTGACGCTGCTGGAAATGGGCAACGCGTGGAGCCTCGTGCAGTACGGCACGCTGTCCGGCTATGTGAGCAACGCGTATATCAGCGTGCTGGACGACGGCGTGACGGAGGAGCCGTCCGCCCCGGTCACGCGCGGCACGGCGACCGTCGCGCTTTCCGACGAGAGCCAGACGCTCAACCTGCGCGCCGCGCCGACGATCGGCTCCGCCGTGCTCGCGCGCCTGCGCCACGGTCAGGTGCTGACCGTGCTGGAGCGCTACGAGACGTGGACGTTCGTGCAGCACGGCACGCTCTCCGGCTATGTGATGAACGACTACATCGTCTACGACGCCGCGGGCGGGGAGAGCGCCCCGCAGGCGACGCCGACGCCCGCGCCGCAGCAGGGCGAGACGCTGACGGCCCGCGTGAGATTGCAGGACGCCAGCTCCAAGCTCAACCTGCGCGAGGACAGGAGCCTCGCCGCGCGCGTGATCGACCGCCTGCCCGCGGGCGAGCGGGTGACGGTGCTCGAGTGGGGCGCGGAGTGGTGCCGCGTCGAGTACGCGGGGCAGACGGGCTACTGCGCCACCGACTATCTGCGCTTTGAGAGCGACGGGCCGGACGCGCCCAGCGCCACGGCGGCCCCCGCGCAGGCGGAGTACGTCGCCATCGTGCTGCCCTCCGACGGGCTGAACCTGCGGGCGACGGCCTCGCGCGCGTCGGGCGTCGTGATGACGCTGCCGCAGGGGACGATCCTCACCGTCTCCGGCGAGGAGAGCGGCGGCATGCTCCCGGTCGCGCTGGGCAGCATCAAGGGATACGTCGCCAGCGAGTACGTCTATGTGACCGACCGCGAGGCGGTCTTCGGCTCCGGCGCCCAGACGCCCGCAGCGACGGCGACGCCCGCGCCGCAGCAGGGCGAACGCACGGCGAGCGTCGTGGCGACCGGCGGCCTCAAGCTGCGCGCCGCGCCCAGCACGGCCTCCGAATCGCTGGCGGTGATGGGCTACGGGGAAACGGTGACGGTCACGGGCGGTTTGCAGGACGGCTTCTATCCCGTGCGCTACGGGACGCTCTCGGGCTACGCCAGCGCGCAATACCTCTCCTTTGACGGGGAGGCGCAGGCCCTGCCCACGGCCCAGCCGCTGCCGACGGTCGAACCGCTGCCGACGGTGGAGCCGCTGCCGACGGTCGAGCCGCTGCCGACGGCGCTGCCCACGGCCGTGCCGCAGGCCTCCGGGCCGATCGAAGGGCGCGCGGCGACGGTGATGGCGGCCGGCGGGCTGAACCTGCGCGAAGGGCCGTCCCAGACGGCGCGGGTGCTGGCGACGCTCGGCTACGGCGTGAGCGTCACGGTGACGGGTGAGCAGGTTTCCGGCTTCTACCCGGTGCGCATCGGCACGCTTTCGGGCTACGCGAGCGCGGAATACCTGCGCTTTGGCGAGGCGCAGGCGACCGCCGCGCCGCTGCCGACGGTCGCGCCGACGCCCCAGCCGACGGAGACGAGCGCCTACCGCGTGGTGGTGGAGAGCGACAACGGCCTGCGCCTGCGCGCCGCGCCGGACACCGGCAGCGAGATCGTCTACGTCCTGCCCTACGGCATGGTGCTGGAGGTGCTGGGCGAGAGCGAGGGCGGCTTCCTCTATGTGCGCTGGGGCGACTACACCGGCTACGTCTCCGGGCAGTACGTCACGCCGTTCGGCGCGCAGGGGCAGAGCTGACCCGACAAAATACGAGTTTCACGGGCCGCCAAGCGGGCAGATTCGCCGCTTCGGCGGCCCGTTTGCGCGCGCGCGAAAGTGTGCTATAATGGACAAAAGAAATCTCAAAGGAGGCAGGCCGATGGAAAAGGAACGCCTGCTCGTGCGCGAAGGGGAGCGCATCGACGACCTGCAGCGCGGGGGATTGCGCATCCTGCAGCGGGCGGACGGCTTCCGCTTTGGGACGGACGCGGTGCTGCTGGCGGACTTCTGCGCCGCGAAGCCGGGCGAGCGCGTCTGCGACATGGGCACGGGCACGGGCGTGCTGCCGCTGCTGATCGCCGCGCGCGCGCCGGGGACGACGTTCGACGCCTTCGAGATTCAGCCCGACGTCGCGGACATGGCCGCGCGCAGCGTCGCGCTCAACGGCCTGACGGATCGCATCCGCGTCCACGCGCTCGACCTGCGGCAGGCGGCGTCCGTCGTCGGCTGCGAGACATGCGATCTCACCGTCACCAACCCGCCGTACACCGCGCGGGGCGCGGGGCTGGTCAGCCCGAGCGCCGGGCGCGCCGCGGCGCGAAACGGCGGCGATTGCCCGCTCCCCGAGTGGATCGCCGCCTGCGCGCGCGTGCTGCGCAACGGCGGACGGCTGTGCGCCGTGTTCCCGGCGGCGCGGCTGCTCGATCTCTTTGACGCCATGCGCGCGGCGCGCGTGGAACCCAAGCGCGTGCGCCTGACCGCCGCGCGCGCGGACGCCGCGCCCAAGCTGGCGCTGGTGGAGGGGAAAAAGGGCGGCAGGCCGGGGCTGCATTTTTTGCCGCTGCTCGTCACGCATACCGAGGACGGACAGCCGACGGACGAGCTGCGCCGCATCTACGGCGAGGCGGGGTCATAGCGTGAAGCGGCGGCGGTTTTCGCGGTCGCACAGCAGCGCCAGCACATAGGAGAGCAGGCACGAGGCCAGCACGAACGGGGAGTCGCAAAAGAAGTAAAGCATCAGCAGCAAAAACGCGCAGAGCAGGTAGCGCGGCAGCTTCGCGGGCGAGAGCGCGAGCGCGCGGATGCGCGCCCACGAGAACGGCGTGCGCCGCCTGCGCGCGTGCCGCGCGATCTCCTCGTCGCTGGCGGGGTGCTGCCGCCCGGCGAGCAGGGCGAGCTGCCGGCCCGGGATCAGCCGCACGGGCGGATCGACCCACTCCGCCGCGCGCACGGCGTCGGGCGTAAAGCCGCCCGTGCTGGCCAGCGCGCAGCGCTGCGCGCCGCTCTCCACGCGGGCGCGGTGCGCCGAGAGCACGTCGCCCTCGCCCACGCGCGAGCCGGACAGGCACTGGCTCACGCGCACCAGCCACGTCTCGCCCGCGTAGCGCATGCGCGCGCCGCCCAGCGCCTCGGCGTCCAGCGCGTCGCACAGCAGGCGGCAGACGGCCTCGCACGCCTGCGCGGCGGGCAGCAGGAGCAGCTCGTCCAGCGCGATCATCCCGCCCAGCCGCTCGCGCAGCAGCCGGTCGCGGCGGCCCAGCGTGCGCCGCTCCAGCAGCGCCAGCGACAGCGCGAAGAGCGCGAACAGCGCGCCGCCCGCCATCAGGCTGGGCAGACCGCGCCGCCAGAGCAGGAAAAAATACGCCACGCACAGCGCGAGCAGCGCCAGCCGCGCGGCAAGGCGATCCGCCGCGGCGGCGAAGCGGTTCTTGAGATCAAACGGGGATTGCACGGCTTCCTCCTTGAGCGGTTTTGGCAAAAACAGGGCTTCGCGCGTAGAATTTGCGCTTTTTGCAAAATGTATTCCGTTTCCTCTTTGAAAACGCGGCGAAATTTGCTATAATATCTTGTTGTGTGCGGGGGCGCGCTCTTTGCCGCCGCGCCGCTAAGCAAGCGAGGGAACGCGATGAAACGGGAAAAAATGGAATATCGCCTCAAAAAAGCGCTCGATCCGCAGCGCTACGCGCACACGCTCGGCGTGGAGCGGTGCGCGCGGGAGATGGCGCAGCGCTTCGGCGAGGACGAGGAGAAGGCCGCGCTGGCGGGGCTGCTGCATGACTGCGCCAAGTGCATGACGCTCTCGCAGATGCAGAAGGCGGCCGGCGGGGAGATCGCCGACCCGCTGATGCGCGAATCGAAGGCGCTGCTGCACGCGCTCGCCGGGCGGTGCGTGGCGAAGAACGTATACGGCGTTCAGGACGAGGACGTTTTGAACGCCATCCGCTGGCACACGACGGGCCACGCGGGCATGACGAAGCTGGAGAAGATCGTCTATCTCGCGGACATGATCGAGCCGAACCGCAAGGCGTATCCCGGCGTGGAGGCGCTGCGCGTGCTCTGCAGGCACGATCTCGATCTGGCGATGCACCAGGCGCTGCGCATGAGCCGCGACCATGTGGACGCGCAGGGCAAGGCGCTGCACCCGGACACGCTCGCCGCGCTGGAGGACTACGAAGCGGAAAGGGCGAAGCCCTGAGCGATACGAAAACGCCATAGGAGGAACGACATGGACGCATTGCAGATTGCGCTCACCGCCGCCAAGGCGATGGACGCCAAGCGCGGACGCGACATCGTGGCGCTGAAGGTGGACGAGATGACGGTCATCACCGACTATATGGTGATCGCCTCCGGCACCTCGGCCATTCAGGTGCGCGCGCTTGCGGAGAACGTGGAGGAGGAGCTGGCCAAGGCCGACGTATTCGCCAAGCGCCGCGAGGGCATGAGCGAGGGCCGCTGGTGCGTGCTCGATTACGGCGACGTGATGGTTCACATCTTCCACGAGCAGGACAGGGAGTATTACCAGCTCGAGCGCCTGTGGTCGGACGGGACGAACGGCGTGGAGCTGGCTTTGGACGCGCCGGAGCAGGCGTGAGCCGCGCCGCGAGAGGGAGAGCATGACGCCGAACAGGAAGGACGTCTGCCTCGTCGCCGCCGTGCTGGCGCTGGCGGCCGTGCTGTGGGCGCTCTCGCGGGCGATGCCGCGCGGCCCGAGGCCGGAGGCGAGCGCGACGCTCGCGCCGGACGCCGTCGCCGAGGTGACGCCCGCCGCGCAGCCGACGGACGCGCCGGAGCCGACGGACGCGCCGGAGCCGACGGACGCGCCGGAGCCGACCGACGAACCGCAACCGACGGACGCGCCGCAACCGACGGACGCGCCGCAGGCGACGAACGCGCCGGAGCCGACGGACGCGCCGCAGGCGGCCGACGAGGCCTCCGGCCCGATCGGCCCGATGCCGCAGCCGCAGACCGAGCGGGCGAAGGGCGTCGTCTACCTGACGGTGGCCGGGCGGCCCTACGGCGGGGCGATCGCGATGGATCGCGACAAGATCATCACCATCCGGCAGGCGGACGGGCGCGTCAACCTCGTCCACATCACGCCGGAGGAGGTCTACATGGAGTCCTCCACCTGCCCCAATCAGGACTGCGTGGAGCAGGGCCATGTCGCGCCGGAGGACGTTTCCACGAGGATATTGGGCGGGTTCATCGTGTGCCTGCCCAACGAGGTGACCGTGGAGGTCGTGCCCGAGGCGTAGAGGGAGGGAGCGTATGCGCCAAGACCGCGTGCGGCAGATCGCCGTGTCGGGCCTGCTCGCGAGCCTGATGCTCGTGCTGGGGCTGATCGAGCGGCAGTTCCCGCTCTTCGCCGCGCTGCCGGGCGTGAAGCTCGGCCTCGCCAACTCCGTGCTCGTCTACGCGCTGTACATGCTGGGCAGGCGGCAAAGCGCCGTGCTGATGCTCCTCAAGGCGCTGATGAGCTGGCTGCTCTACACGAACATGAGCGCGATGCTCTATTCGCTGGGCGGCGGCGCGCTCTCGCTGCTGGCGATGGCGCTGTGCATGCGCGTGCCGGGCGTGAGCGCCGTGGGCGTGAGCGCGCTGGGCGCGGTGTGCTTTAACGTGGGGCAGATGCTGGTCGCCGTGGCCGTGCTGCACACGCCGCAGCTGCTGCTGACCTACCTGCCCATTCTGATGGTTTCGGGCGTCGTCACCGGCATCCTCACCGGCGTGGTCGCGCGGCTGGTGATGCGCCACCTCGCCGCGCTTTCAAAAGCGAGGGGCTAAAAAAGGCTTTGCGCGTTGACAAACCGCAAAGCAGGGAGTATAATATGGCGCAAATGGAAAGCCTGACCGGCAAATTCGCGGCCGGTCGGCTTTTTGGACGTCATTGGGACGCTGACTGAAAAGGAGAGAAACGTATGGCCGATACAAAGCAGCTTGTCGTCACCCGCGAGGGCCTTCAGAAGATGAAGGAGGAGCTGGAGTTCAAGGAAACGACCGAGAAGATGCGCATCGCCGAACAGCTCAAGGTGGCGATCTCCTACGGCGATCTGAGCGAGAACGCCGAGTACGACGCCGCCAAGAACGATCAGGCCGCGCTGGAGCAGCGCATCAACGAACTGCGCCAGATGATCGAGCACGCCGTCGTGGTGGACGAGAGCAAGATCAACACCGACGCGGTGGGCTTCGGCACCCGCGTCACGCTGGTCGATCTTGACGACGAGGACGGCGAAGAGGAAGTCTACACCATCGTGGGCACCTCCGAGTCCGACCCGGTCGGCGGCAAGCTGAGCAACGAGTCGCCCGTGGGCGCGGCGCTGCTCGGCGCGCACATCGGAGACACCGTCGTCGCGCAGACCCCCGGCGGCGCGCGCCGCCTACGCATCATCGACATCGCGCTGTAAGACGAAAGAGAGAGGTTCCGCTTTATGCCAGAGGAGATCACCTTCGCCGCCCCGCAGCTCAGCGAGCAGGAGCAGATTCGCCGCGAGAAGCTGAGCAGGTATCAGCAGGAGGGCCGCGACCCCTATGCCGTCACCCGCTACGACCGCACCCACACATCGGCGCAGGTGCTGTCGGATTTTGACGCGCTCGAAGGAAAGACGGTGCGCGTCGCCGGGCGCATGATGTCCCGGCGCATCATGGGCAAGGCGTCCTTCGCGCACCTGTTGGACGGTGACGGGCAGGTGCAGATCTACGTCCGCCGCGAGGACGTCGGCGAGGACGTCTACGCGGACTTCAAGACCATGGACATCGGCGACATCCTCGGCGTCGAGGGAACCGTCTTTAAGACGAAGACGGGCGAGACGTCCGTCCACGCGACGGCGCTCACGCTGCTGACCAAGTCGCTGCGCGTGCTGCCGGAAAAGTGGAACGGCCTGCGCGATCAGGATCTGCGCTACCGCCAGCGCTACGTCGATACGCTGGTGAACCCCGAGGTCAAGCAGACCTTCATCCGCCGCAGCCAGATCATCCGCGCGCTTCGCGAGTTCCTCGACGCGCGCGGGTTCTTGGAGGTCGATACCCCGGTCTTGCAGACCATCGAGATCGGCGCCAACTCCCGCTCGTTCGTCACGCACCACAACGCGCTGGACATCCCCATGTACCTGCGCATCGAGACGGAGCTGTATTTGAAGCGGTTGATCGTCGGCGGGTTTGAGAAGGTCTACGAGGTGGGCCGCATCTTCCGCAACGAGGGCATGGACACCCGTCACAACCCGGAATTCACCACGATCGAGCTGTATCAGGCTTACGCGGACTACGAGGAGATCATGCGGCTGGTCGAGGAAATGTACGCCTATGTGACCGAGAAGACCTGCGGCACGCTGCGCATCGCCTATCAGGGCAAGGAGATCGACATGACCCCGCCGTGGACGCGCATGACGATGGCGGAGGCGGTCAAGAAGTATTCCGGCATCGACTACGCCGCGTGGACGAGCGACGAGCAGGCCCGCGCGGAGCTGGCCGCGCGCGGCGTGCATGTGGAGAAGAACGCGGTGCGCGGCGAGTGCCTCGAGGCGTGCTTTGACGCGTTCGTGGAGGAGAACCTCGTGCAGCCGACGTTCATCATCGACTACCCGGTGGCGATCTCCCCGCTGGCGAAGCGCCGCCATGACGATCCCGAGCTGACGGAGCGCTTCGAGTTCTTCATCAACGGGTCGGAGATGGGCAACGCCTTCTCCGAGCTGAACGACCCGATCGACCAGCGCGCCCGCTTCGAGCGGCAGGCCGCCGCCAAGCGCGCGCAGGGCGGCCACGCCGATGTGGACGAGGACTTCATCGCCGCGCTCGAATACGGCATGCCGCCGACGGGCGGCCTCGGCTTCGGCGTGGACAGGCTGGTCATGCTGCTGACCGACAGCGCCTCGATTCGGGACGTGCTGCTGTTCCCGACGATGAAACCTTTGGAATGAGCGGCTTTGCAGAACGATCGGAACAAGCCCCGTGAGAGACGCTTGCGACGCAGCGGAAGGAAAAAGCCATGACGGATATTGCAAAACTGCAATCGGTGCTCACTCCGGTGTTTCGCAGCTACGGGATCACGCGCGCCGTGCTGTTTGGCTCGGTCGCTAAAAAGACGGCGACCGAGAAAAGCGATCTGGATCTGCTGGTGACGAGCGATCTGCACGGCCTGCGCTTCGTCGGATTCATGGAGGCCGTTCGCAAGGCGGCGCAGATGCCGGTGGATATACTGGATATTTCCCATATCGAGCGCGACTCCAAGATTCACCGGGAGATCGAAAAAACCGGAGTGCTTATCTATGAGAAATGAGATCATCGCAGGAAAGATGCTGGCCTGTTGCAAAAAACTGATTCGTTACTGTGAAGGCTAGTCCTACGAAACATTTTCTCAAAATACGATGTTGGTGGAAGCCTGCGTATTCAATCTCGGCCAGATCGGAGAGCTAAGCCATGCGGTGGACGACGCGTTTATAGAGGCGCACCCCGCTATTCCTTGGGCGGAAATGTACGGGTTGCGAAACCGCATCGTGCATGACTATGAAGGCGTCAATCTCATGCTGGAGTGGGGAGATCATCAGCAGGGATATTCCCGAGCTTCGGAATCTGTTGCGGAGCCTGTGAACCACATGCCCGCTAAATTTGACTGATCTGGGAGAACAGACACAATTTCCCGTGTCTGTTTTTTCTATTTCAGTTTTGTTGGGCGGCGTTGACTTTGGCGTCGTGCCGTGTTATTCTTTCAGAAAGGCAAAACCCTGCCGGTCGTCGGGTTTGCCGCTTGATGAGGGGAACGGTCATGGGCAAAGGGCTATCCGTCGGCGAAGGCGCGCTGTGGGTTCTTGGCTGGTTTGGCGTCATGCTGCTCTATACGCTTTTAGATGTGGCGGTATGGCGAAAGATCGCGCATGGCCACGCGAGGCTGCTGAACGTCCTTTCGATCGCGCTTTGCATGGGCGGTTTTCTGAGTCTGCTCCAAACAAAGACGCATTTTCAGATCGACCTTGCAAAAGGGGCTTCCCTTGGAGGAATGCTTTGGGCCATCGGCTGCGCGGCGGCGATGTACGTTCTTCTGGATCGTTGCTTGGACCCTGTTTTAGAAGGGCTGCTTCCGGGGAGCGAGGAACGCTATCGGGAGACGCTCGACCACCTGAGGGAAGCGCCGGTGCTGACCTTCATTCAGGTTTGCATTCTCGCGCCGGTCATGGAAGAGATCCTCATGCGCGGCTTCCTGCTGGGCGGATTGTCCGTAAACTACGGCAGCGCGGTCGCGCTTCTCATTTCGTCGGCGCTCTTTGCGCTGCTTCACTTCAACATGGTGCAAACCCTCTCGGCGCTGTGTAGCGGGATGGCGCTGGGACTGCTCTATTTGCGGACAGGCTCGTTGATCTGCTGTATCGCGGCGCACGCGGGGTATAATATGATCTCCTATTTTACGATGATCTTTCCGCTTTTCAGTCGGCCGTAAGGTCGAGTGGAAGGTGGAAATGGTATTGAACGAGGGCACAACGGAAAAGGCGGGTGAGCGGCGCCCTATCTCAAATGTGAATTAAACGACATCATTTCCCGCAAAATGTAATTTTTATTTAATACAATTTTAACCTCATCGGGGGGGTAATGGTATAATACTTACGAAATTTGTCGAAAAAGGGCGGGAATTGTCGTGAGCGGTAAAGTGCTGGACATCTTTGGAAAAATCTTTTCCGGAGGGAAGCGGCGGATCATCCTTCTGGTCGTCGCGCTGCTCGTGGTCGCCGCGCTCGTCGTTTATTTGTCCAGCGTCGTAGCGTTCCAGACGCAGAGCAATACGACCGCGTTTGACCTGAAGAACATCGGAGAACTTGCGACGCAGAGCGGATTCTTTACGGAGGTCAACGTCATCGACGACGCAAAGAAGCTGTTTAACTGGAACATCCCGTTTACCACTAGCAAGTATATCTTCAGCTATGACGGCGTCATCAAAGCGGGAATCGACTTTGCGCAGATCGAATGGAGCGCAGACGAGACGAATAAGACGGTCAACGTCAGGCTGCCGCAGTCGAAGGTTCTCAGCAAGGAACTCAAAGAGGATTCGCTGGAGATTTACGACGAGCGCCAGAGCGTCTTTACGCCGCTCACGCTGACCGATATTCAGCAGTCGCGTCAAGAAATGCTGGCGGAGCTGGAGCAGACGGCGAAGGAAAACGGCCTGTTGGAGCAGGCGAGCGAAAATGCCAAGGTGCTCATCACAGGCTTCTTGGGCGCGAAATACAGCCCGGCGGAGTATACCTACGTTTTCGAGTAAAAAGCGCGTGTCTTGCCGGCCAACGCAACCGCCGCCAAGGGGAAAAAACCATTTCTCTCCTCGCCCAAACGCGAGGAGATTTTTGTTGCCCAAACGAGGCGTCCATCGCTTTCCCGCGTTGACGCGCCGGGGCGAGGGTGCTACAATGGGGCAGGCGCATCGCGCGCCTAAGGAGAGGAGCGTTTCCCATGCCGGATATGCTGGTCAAGCTCTACGAGCTGCCCGAGCCGTATGAGGCCGAGCGGGCGTTGGCGGCGCGCGGCGTGTACATCAAACGTGCGCTCGCGCCCGACCGCAGCGAGATCGTCCGCTTCGCGTACACGCGCATCGAGGAGACGCAGTTCGCCGACGAGGTGAGCGTCGCGCTCGCGCAGACGCCCGCACGCTGCTATATCGCCGAGCGAGAGGGACGGTTGATCGGCTTTTCCTGCTTTGAGACGACCGCGCCGGACTTCTTCGGCCCCATCGCCGTGGAGCCGCCCGAGCGCGGGCGGGGCGTCGGGCGGGCGCTGCTGCTGCGCGCGCTTGCGACGATGCGCGAGATGGGCTACGGCTACGCGATCATCGGCTGGGCGGGCGAGGACGTCGCGGCGTTCTACGAGCGCTGCGTGGGCGCTACGCGCATCCCCGGCTCGGAGCCGGGCATCTACGCGCGGCTCGTGCGCCGGGGCGGCTGACCCGGATCGCTCCGTGTAGGTTTGTCAATCATCTTGGACAGGGAAGTTAGAGAGAAAGTCGCTGGGGGATGCCCAGTGAAGAGGACGCA
>CANRLC010000055.1 GCA_947631405.1 uncultured Clostridia bacterium
CTTAATGATAACAGATCCGACTGCATCCTTCTATTCTTTTTTTCTCTCGGTGTCCAAGATGTATTGTAGTCCTACACGGGGCGGCTGACCCGGATCGCTCCGCCGCTTGCAAAGCGGGCGCGGCGGTGGTAGTATAGAGGGGAACAGGCGCGCGGCGCGCGCGGCGTGCAAAGGAGATCGGCCATGGCGGACAATCGCATCACGAAGGAAAGGGTCGCGACCCACTGGCATTACGGCTGGTGGAAGTACGCGATCTGGGCGGCGCTGACGGTGTTCGGCGTCAGCATGCTCTTTACGGTCACCGCGTATCACCCTCCGGAGGAACATGTGATCGAGGCGTATCTGTGCAACGGATTCGCCGACGCGACGAAGTTCCAGGAGGACTTCTGGCCCTCGCTGCTCGAATCGTGCCCGGAGCAGGAGGAGATGCTGGCGCTCAACATCAACCTGTCCGAAGAGGATTACTACGCCAACATGCAGATCTCCGCATACATGGCCGCCCATCAGGGCGACGTGTGCCTGCTGCCGCTGGAGAAGGCGCGGCAGTACGCGATGGACGGCGCGGACGGCATCTACCTCGATCTGCAGCCCTACGTCGATAGCGGCGCGCTGAACGTGGGGGAGATGGACCTGTCGCGCGGCATGCTCGCGCGCGAGGACGGCAGCGTGAGCCTGTACGGCATCCCGACGGATACGCTCTACGGCCTGCTCGATTACAGCTGCACCCCGGTCGGCGGCCTGATCTGCGTGATGAACTTCAGCGGCAACGACGACACCGCCGTGGAGCTGGTGAACCAGATGATCGCCCGGCTTTCTACTGACAAGCCGGAGGGCTACGACGAGTGGCTGCGAAAACAGTGACCAAAGGACGTAAAGGGACGGCGCGCCGTCCTTTTTTTCTGCCCTCCGACGGGTTTCCGGGGTGAAATCACGGCGGCTTTTTATCAAAGGAACGCGCGCGGCCTATTGACAGAAAGCCCAATATGTTGTATCATAATACCCGAAAAACTCACAAGATATAGTGCCGATTGGGGCCGTTCCCCGGTCGGCTCAAAAATGCGACGGGGGACAGGATCATGCCAGAGTTCATTCTAAAGCGGGACGGCCGCAAGGTCGTCTACGACGAGCAGAAGATCGCCGCGGCCATCGTGCGGGCCTTCGAGGCCGTGGGCAGCGCCAAGGGCATCGACGAGGCGCGCCGCCTCGCGCGGCTGGTGACCCGCGAGGTCGACCGCGACGAGACCATCGACACGCCGACGGTCGAGGGCGTGCAGGACAAGGTCGAGCAGGTGCTCATCGACGAGGGCTACGCCAAGACGGCCAAGGCGTACATCCTCTACCGCGCCGAGCGCAGCCGCGCCCGCGAGGCGAAGACGCGCCTCATGCAGATCTTGCAGGACATCACCTTCAAGGACGCGGCGGAGTCCGACGTCAAGCGCGAGAACGCGAACATCGACGGCGACACGGCGATGGGCACGATGCTCAAATACGGCTCGGAGAGCGCGAAGCAGTTCTACGACATGTATGTGCTCAACCCCGAGCACGCGCGCGCGCACCGTGAGGGCGACATCCACATCCACGATCTCGACTTCCTCACGCTGACCACGACGTGTACGCAGATCGACCTGACGCAGCTCTACAAAAACGGCTTTTCCACCGGGCACGGCGTGCTGCGCACCCCGCAGGACATCGGCAGCTACAGCGCGCTGGCGTGCATCGCCATCCAGAGCAACCAGAACGACCAGCACGGCGGTCAGGCCATCGCCAGCTTCGATTACGACATGGCCCCCGGCGTCGCCAAGACCTACGTCAAGGAATACCGCCGCGCGCTCGGCGCCGCGCTGGAGCTGCTTCTAAACCACGAGGCCGCCAACGACGAGGCCAAGGCGATCCTCCGGCAGATTCGCGCGGAGGACGACCTGCAGCCCACGCTGAGGCCGGGAAAGCCCTTCAACGACGCGCTGCTCGAGCGCCTGCGCCCGATGGCGGACGAGGCCACCTGCGAGCGCATCCTGCGCTACTGCGAGGAGCGCGGCTACCGCGAGACCGAGCGGCGCACCTATCAAGCGATGGAGTCCTTCATCCACAACCTGAACACCATGCACTCCCGCGCGGGCGCGCAGACGCCGTTCTCCTCCATCAACTACGGCATGGATACCTCGCCGGAGGGCCGCATGGTCATCCGCAACATGCTGCTGGCGACCGAGAGCGGCCTGGGCATGGGCGAGACGCCGATCTTCCCCATCCAGATCTTCCGCGTGAAGGAGGGCGTCAGCTACAACCCCGGCGACCCCAACTACGATCTGTTCCGCCTCGCCATGCGCGTGAGCGCCAAGCGCCTGTTCCCGAATTTCTCCTTCGTGGACGCGCCGTTCAACCTGCAATACTACAAGCCCGGCCAGCATGAGACCGAGATCGCCTACATGGGCTGCCGCACGCGCGTCATCGGCAACGTGTACGACCCGACGCGTCAGGTCTGCAACCGCCGCGGCAACCTGTCCTTTACCTCCATCAACCTGCCGCGGCTGGCCATCGAGGCGCGCGGCGATCTCGACCGCTTCTACAAGAGCCTCGACGACATGATGACGCTGGTCATCGAGCAGCTTGACGAGCGCTTTGAGATTCAGGCCCGCAAGAAGGTGCGAAACTTCCCCTTCCTGATAGGCGAGGGCGTCTGGATGGACAGCGAGAAGCTCGGCTGGAACGACGAGGTGCGCGAGGTGCTGCTGCACGGCACGCTGTCCGTCGGCTTCATCGGGCTGGCGGAGACGCTGGTCGCGCTCATCGGCGAGCACCACGGCCAGAGCGAGCGCGCGCAGAAGCTGGGGCTGGAGATCATCTCCCGCATGCGCCGCAGGCTCGATCAGGTCTCGCAGGAGCGCAAGCGCAACTACACGCTGCTGGCGACCCCGGCGGAGGGCCTCTCCGGCCGCTTCGTGAAGATGGATCGCGAGCGCTACGGCTCCATCCCCGGCGTCACCGACCGCGAATACTACACCAACAGCTTCCACATCCCGGTCTACTTCCCGATCAGCGCGTTCGAGAAGATCCGGCTGGAAGGCCCGTATCACGCGCTGACCAACGCCGGGCACATCTCCTACATCGAGATGGACGGCGACCCGACGAAGAACCTCGACGCGTTTGAGGCCGTCGTGCGCGCGATGCACGACGCGGGCATCGGCTACGGCTCGATCAACCATCCGGTCGACCGCGACCCGCAGTGCGGCTATAACGGCATCATCGGCGACACCTGCCCCCAGTGCGGGCGGCAGGAGGAGGAAGTCCACGTCGAGCGCATCCGCCGCCTGAGCGGCGCTGCGGGCGGTGCGGCGCAGCCGGGCGGCTCCGGCCGCACGGAGCCGCGCGACCCGGTCTACCACCGCATGAACGAGCCGGCCCCCGAGGGCGCCGACCGATAAGACGAAAGGGGAGCGACGCGCGTGCAGATCCGTCTGGCGGGCATCGAGCCGGAGTCCATCGTGGACGGCCCGGGCTACCGGCTGACCGTGTTCACGCAGGGCTGCCCGCACCATTGCCCCGGCTGCCACAACCCGCAGACGCACGACTTTTCCGGCGGCACGCTGAAGGACACCGGCGAGGTGATTGCGCTGCTGGGGCAAAACCCGCTGGTGCGCGGCGTGACGCTCTCCGGCGGCGAGCCGATGATGCAGGCCGCGCCGCTGTGCGAGATCGCGCGGGCGGCGAAGGAGAAGGGGCTTGGCGTCTGGTGCTACACGGGCTACACGCTGGAGGCGCTGCTCGCCGAGGCGAACCCGGATCGCATGCACCTGCTGCATGAGGTGGACGTGCTGGTGGACGGCCCGTACATCGCGCACGAGCGCTCGCTGGAATTGTCCTTTCGCGGCAGCCGCAACCAGCGTCTGATCGACATGCCGAAGACGCTCGCAAGCGGCGAAATCTGCCTGTACGAGATCGACCCATGGTAACGCCTGAAACGGCGGAGCGGAGGAAACGGATGAAGAAGAGGCTTTGCGCGCTGCTCTGCGCGGCGCTGCTGCTTTGCGCCGGCTGCGCGGCGGCGGAGGAAAGCTGGTTTGAGGGCGAGATGGCGCGGCGCGGCGCGCGCGAGGAGCGCAGGCCGAATGTGGCGGCGATCACGATCTACGGCTCCATCGACGTGACGGACTACGAATACGACCACTACGGCACGCTCGACGCGATCGACGCGCTGATCGACGACGAGGACAACCTCGGCCTCATCCTGCTGCTGGATACGCCGGGCGGCAGCGTCTACGAGATGGACGAGCTGTATCACCAGATCATGGTCTACCGCGAGGAGACGCACCGGCCCGTGTTCGCCTACATGGAGCGGGAGTGCTGCTCGGCGGGCGTATACGTCGCGATGGCGGCGCAGACGATCTACGCCTCGCGCATGACGCTCACGGGCAGCGTGGGCGTGTACATGGAGGAGAGCAGCGACGCCGCAATGCTGGAAAAGCTGGGCGTGCGTCAAGAGTTTGTCACCACGGGCGAAAACAAGCTCACCGCGCCGGACGGCATGACCGACGAGCAGCGCGCGATTTTGCAGGGCATCGTGGACGAGAACTTCGCGGCGTTCAAGGAGGCCATCGCGCTGGCCCGGGGCGAGGACGTCGCCGGAGACGAGGAGCTGCTCGACGGGCGGCTGCTCACCGCGGCGCAGGCGCAGGAAAAGGGCCTCATCGACGGGATATGCTATTACGACGAGGCGATCGACGCCTTTTACGACGAGGGCCGCTTCGGCGAGGCGGAGCTTGTGGATGTGACGCCCGAGTGGGAGGGCGGCTGGAACGGCGACGCGCAGGAGGAGGATTTGCCCCTTGACGAGGATGCGCTTCGCGACCTGTACAGGTGGCTGCGCACCCTCGAGGAGGACGCCGCGTAAACGCAAACCAAACATGCGCAAAGACGCCTAAAACGGGCGTCTTTTTTTGTCTGCTTTTTTCCTTCAAAATGGGCGAAAAAACGCGCCGGAACATTTGAAAAAACGCATGCTTTTTGGTATAATAATATAGTAAGAAACTTGGCCCTGCGCAAGCCCCTGCGGGCGGCGCGCGGGGCGGCGGAGGGCATATGATCCTTCATCTGGGCGACGATGTGGCGGTACACGCCGCGGACATCGTCGCGATCATCGACCTGACGCAGAGCGCAAGCCCCGTCACGGGCGCGATGCTCGCCGAGATCCGGCGGCAAAACCGCATCCTTGCCCGCCGGGGCATCGACGCCAAGAGCGCCGTGATCTGCGCCGGAGCCAGACGTGCGGGCGGCGCGACGGAGAACGCCCGCGTTTACCTGTCGCCCATATCGGCCGTGACGCTGGCCCAGCGCGCGCACGAGCAGACGCCCGGCGCACAGGCCGCGAAGCAGCAGGCCGAGGAACGGAACGCCGCCGCAAGGGCGGAGTGAGGAGAGAGCATGGACAATCGCGAAAACGCGGCGCTTGGCGGTTCCGAGCGCTACGACGAGAACGACATCCAGGTGCTGGAGGGGCTGGAGGCCGTGCGCAAGCGCCCCGGCATGTACATCGGCTCCACCGACGAGCGCGGGCTGCACCACCTCGTCTACGAGATCGTGGACAACGCCGTGGACGAGGCGCTGGCGGGCTTCTGCCATGAGATCGTCATCACGCTCAACCGCGACGGCTCCTGCACCGTGCAGGACGACGGGCGCGGCTTCCCGGTCGGCATCCATCCCAAGATCGGACGCCCGGCGGTCGAGGTGTGCCTGACCATCCTGCACGCGGGCGGCAAGTTCGGCGGCGGGGGCTACAAGGTCTCCGGCGGGCTTCACGGCGTCGGCGCGAGCGTCGTCAACGCGCTCTCGCGCCGGCTGATCGTGAACGTCTATCAGGACGGGCACGTCTACCAGCAGGAGTACGAGCGCGGCAAGGTGCTCTACGACCTGAAGATCGTGGGCGACACCGAGCGCACCGGCACCACCATTCGGTTCTGGCCCGACGTGAAGGGGCAGGACGATCAGGGCATCTTTGAGACGGGCGACTTCCAGTTCGATACGCTCAAGGGCCGCTTCCGCGAGATGGCGTTCCTCAACGCGGGCATCCGCATCGTCTTCAGGGACGAGCGGCCGGAGGAGCCGCTCGAGCGCGTGTTCCACTACGAGGGCGGCATCAGCGAGTTCGTCAAGTACATCAACAAGAAGAAAGAGGTGCTCTTCCCGGAGCCGATCATGATGAGCGGCATGAGCGGAACGACCAGCGTCGAGGTCGCCATGCAGTACAACGACTCCTACACCGAGAACGTCTTTTCCTTCGTCAACACCATCCACACGCCGGACGGCGGCACGCATCTGGCGGGCTTCTCGATGGCGCTCACCCGCGTCATCAACGACTACGGGCGCAAGCACAACATCCTCAAGGCGGGCGACGCCAACCTGACCGGCGACGACGTGCGCGAGGGGCTGGCGGCCATCGTCTCCGTGAAGCTCGAAGACCCGCAGTTCGAGAGCCAGACCAAGAGCAAGCTCGGCAACAGCGACGTGCGCACCGCCGTGAACGCGCTGGTGGGCAAGCAGCTCGCCGACTATCTGGAGGAGAACCCGCAGACCGCCCGCGCCATCCTCGACCGCTGCCTCGCCGCCTCCCGCGCGCGCGAGGCCGCCCGCAAGGCGCGCGAGCTGACCCGCCGCAAGACCGTGCTGGAGAGCGCGAGCCTGCCCGGCAAGCTGGCCGACTGCTCCGAGCGCGACCCGAAGCTCTGCGAGATCTTCCTCGTCGAGGGCGACAGCGCGGGCGGCAGCGCCAAGATGGGCCGCGACAGGCACTTCCAAGCCATCCTGCCGCTGCGCGGAAAGATTCTGAACGTCGAAAAGACGCGGCTCGACCGCGTGCTGGCCAACGAGGAGATCAAGGCGATGATCACCGCGTTCGGCTGCGGCGTGGGCGAGGACTTTGACATCACCAAGCTGCGCTACGACCGCATCGTCTGCATGACGGACGCCGACGTGGACGGAAGCCACATCCGCATTCTCATGCTAACCTTCTTCTACCGCTACATGCGCCCGCTGATCGAGCAGGGCCACGTCTACGCGGCGCAGCCGCCGCTCTACAAGGTGACCTACCAGAAGACGGAGCGCTACTGCTACTCCGACGAGGAGCTGAACCGCGTCATGGAGGAGATCGGGCGCGACAAGAAGCCGGAGGTGCAGCGCTACAAGGGCCTGGGCGAGATGAGCGCCGAGCAGCTTTGGACGACGACGATGGATCCGCAAAAGCGCACGATGCTGCGCGTGAGCGTCGAGGACGCCATCGCGGCGGACGAGATCATGTCGCTGCTGATGGGCGAGAAGGTCGAGCCGAGGCGCGAGTTCATCGAGCAGAACAGCAAGCTCGTGCTGGATCTCGACATCTGACGCGCGAGCGCGCTGGAAGGAGGAAACCCCTTGGATTTTCAGAATCTCCCCGGAAATACGACGGACATCGAGCGCCTCAAGCCGATCGACCTCGAGCACGAGATGAAGAAGAGCTTCATCTCCTACGCGATGGCGGTCATCATCACCCGCGCCCTGCCGGATGTGCGCGACGGCCTCAAGCCCGTCCACCGGCGCATCCTCTACGCGATGCACGAGCTGGGCGTCACGCCCGACAAGCCCTACCGCAAGTGCGCCCGCATCGTCGGCGACGTGCTGGGCAAATATCACCCGCACGGCGACTCCTCCGTCTACGGCGCGCTGGTGCGTCTGGCGCAGGATTTCGCCACCCGCTACCCGCTGGTGGACGGACAGGGCAACTTCGGCTCCGTGGACGGCGACGGCGAGGCCGCGATGCGCTACACCGAGGCGCGCATGAGCAAGATCAACCTCGAGATGCTCGCCGACATCGACAAGGAGACCGTCGACTTTTCGCCCAACTTCGACGAGACGCTGATGCAGCCGAACGTGCTGCCCAGCCGCTTCCCGAACCTGCTGGTCAACGGCTCCTCCGGCATCGCCGTGGGCATGGCCACGAACATCCCGCCGCACAATCTGGGCGAGGTGATCGACGGCGTGGTGAAGCTGATCGACAACCCCGACGTCAGCAATCAGGAGCTGATGGAGTGCATCAAGGGGCCGGACTTCCCGACGGGCGGCATCGTGCTGGGGCGCAAGGGCATCTACGACACCTACACCACCGGGCGCGGGCGCATCATCGTGCGCGCGAAGACCGACATTGAGCCGATGCAAGGCAACCGCCAGCGCATCGTCGTCACCGAGATCCCGTACATGGTCAACAAGGCGCAGCTCGTCGCCAAGATCGCCGAGCTGGTACACGACAAGCGGCTGGAGGGCATCAGCGACATCCGCGACGAGAGCGACCGCGAGGGCATGCGCATCGTGATCGAGCTGAAGCGCGACGTCAATGCCGCCGTCGTGCTCAATTACCTCTACAAGCACACGCAGATGCAGGACACCTTCGGCGCGATCATGCTCGCACTGGTGGATGGAGAACCCAAGCTGCTCTCGCTGCATCAGCTGCTCTACCACTATCTGGAGCATCAAAAAGAGGTCATCGTCCGCCGCACCCGCTACGACCTGGACAAGGCCGAGGCGCGCGCCCACATCCTGGAGGGCCTGCTCATCGCGCTGGATAACATCGACGAGATCGTGCGCATCATCCGCGGGAGCGAGAACACCGCCGTCGCCAAGGAGCAGCTCATGGAGCGCTTCGGGCTGTCGGATAAGCAGGCGCAGGCCATCCTCGACATGCGTCTGGCCCGCCTGACCGGGCTGGAGCGCGAGCGCCTGCAGGAGGAATACGCGGAGCTGGAGAAGACCATCGCCTACCTGCGCGCCGTGCTGGGGGACGAGAAGATGGTGCTCGCCATCGTCCGCGAGGAGATTCTGGCGATCAAGGCCAAGTACGCCGACCCGCGCCGCACGCAGATCAGCGCGCTGGAGGGCGAGATCGACCCCGAGGATCTCATTCAGGAGGACAGCGTCGTCGTCACGCTCACGCACTTTGGCTACGTCAAGCGCACGCCGCGCGCGACGTACCGCAGCCAAGGGCGCGGCGGCAAGGGCATCGTGGGCATGACCACGCGCGAGGAGGACTACTGCGAGCGGATGCTCGTCGCCTCCACGCACGCGGACATCCTGTTCTTCACCAACCGCGGGCGCGTGTACGCGCTGCGCGGCTACGAGATCCCGGAGGCCGGGCGCGCGGCGCGCGGCACCGCGATCGTCAATCTGCTGCAGATCGACGGCGGCGAAAAGGTGACCGCGATGATCGCCCTGCCCGCCGAGCGCGAGGGCTACCGGCTGGCGATGGCGACGCGCGGCGGCCTCATCAAGAAGACCGATCTCGCCGAATTCGCCAACCTGCGCAAGAACGGCCTGATCGCCATCGTCCTGCGCGAGGACGACGAGCTGATCGGCGTGGAGCTGACGCGCGGCGAGGATGAGCTGATGCTCGCTACCCGCATGGGACAGGCCATCCGCTTCAGCGAGACGGACGTGCGCTGCATGGGCCGCAACTCGATGGGCGTGCGCTCGATGGATCTCGCCGAGGGCGACGAGGTGATCGCCGTCGCGCGCGTGCAGGAGGGCATGCAGGTGCTCGCCATCACGCAGAAGGGCTACGGCAAGCGCACCGAGATCGACGAATTCCGCCGCCAGTCGCGCGGCGGCAAGGGCATCCTCGCCATGCGCCTGACGCAGAAGACCGGCGCGCTGGCCGCGCAGCTGCTCGTGCGCGAGGACGAGGATCTGATGCTCATCACCGACGACGGAACGATCATCCGCATGCCGGTCGGCGGCATCTCGGTGATCGGCCGCGTGGCGCAGGGCGTGCGCGTGATGCGCGTGGAAGAGGGCAGCCTGATCGTCGGCGTGACCGCGACCGAGCACGAGGACGAGGAGCCGGAGGAGACGCCCGCCGCTGAGGACGCGGAGGAAAATGCCGCCGGGGACGCGATCCCCGAAGCGCCGGACAGCGGCGACGAGGAGCGTCCCTGACCTTCGCCTGAGCGCGAAAGCGCCGTGCCTCCGCCGCGAAGCGAGGACGGGAGTCCGAGGGGGGGGAATCCCCCTCGGCGGGGTTCGGGGCGGCGCCCCGACGTTCCCCTTCGATGAGCCAGACTGAGGGGCCGGACTCCGGCCCCTCTTTCCTGCAAAGCGAGCCTGAAAGGGAGGAAGCCCCATGAAGGGAAGCAAAACGCTGCTGATCCTGCTCGCCGTCGCGGGCGTCAGCATCTCCGGCCCAATGGTCAAGTGGTCGCTCGCGTGCGGCGCGTCTCCGGTCGCCATCGCGCTGGGGCGCATGCTGCTCTCGGCGGCGATCCTGTTGCCCGTCGCGGCGGCGCGCGGCGAGCTGACCGCCGTGCTGCGCGCGCCCAAGCGGCAGTTCGCGCTGCTCGCCGGGGCGTCGCTGCTGCTCGCGCTGCACTACACCGCGTGGATGACCTCGCTCTCCTATGCCTCGACGTTCGTCTCCACCGCGCTGGTGTGTACGCAGCCGCTGTTCGTTGCGGCGCTCTCCGGCGTGCTGCTCGGCGAGCGCATGCGCCGCGAGGCCGTCCCCGGCGCGGCCATCGCCGTCGCGGGCGCGATGGCCATCGGCCTGCTCTCCATGGGCGGCGAGGCCGGGAGTGTCGGCGGCGACCTGCTCGCGCTCGCGGGCGCGGCGTTCATGGCCGGGCACTGGCTCTGCGGGCGCGCCGCGCGCCGCACGCTCCCCGCGCTGGGCTACATGTCGCTCGTCTACGCGATGACGAGCGTCTGCCTCGCGCTCATCGCGCCGTTTGCCGGAGGCGTCGTCCTCACGCGCGCGTCGCTCGGCGGCATCGCCGTGCTGGCGCTCGTCTGCACGCTCGGCGGGCATGCGCTGATGACCTTCCTGCTCGGCTTTGTCAGCGCCGACGTCGTCTCCTTCGCGCTGCTAGGCGAGCCGATCGGCGCGGCCCTCTGGGCGCTGCTGCTCTTCGGCGAGCGCGTCCCCTTCGGCGTGCTCGTCGGGGGCGTCGCGGTTGTCGTCGGCCTCGCGCTCTACACCGCGGGGGAGATGCGCGCGGCGCGGCGCGAGTCGGCGCAATCGCGATAGATTTTGAAACAAAGTACCTTTACAGACGAGGTATAACGTGCTATAATATGCGCGCAAGACTTCGTCAAAAACGGCGCGGCTCTTGCGCTTGCCGCCGTTTTTTGCTATGATAGACGGGAAAAAGCCGCGGCGCTGCCGCGTGAGGGAGAGATGCACATGCAAGAGGAGAAAATCGTCGATCTGCGCGACATCGCGTCGGATGCGAGCGCCTTCGAGGGCGCGACGGTCACGGTGCAGGGCTGGGTGCGCAACCACCGCCGCCAGAAGAGCGTGGGCTTTATCGAGTTTTTCGACGGCACGGCCTTCGCGCCGATGCAGATCGTCTACGGCGAGGAGCTGGCCGCGCAGGCGCAGCCACTGTCCAACGGCGCGGCCATCCGCGCGACGGGCAAGCTGGTGCCCGGGCGCGGCGGCCAGCTCGAGATGCAGGCGCAGGCGCTGGCGCTGGAGGGCGACTGCCCGGAGGATTATCCGCTGCAGCCCAAGCGCCACACGCTGGAGTTCCTGCGCGACATCGCGCACCTGCGCCCGCGCACGCGCCTGTTTCAGGCGGTGTTCCGCGTGCGCTCCATCGCGGCGCAGGCCGTCCACAACTACTTCCAGAGCCGCGGCTACGTCTACGTCCACACGCCGCTCATCACCGCGAACGACGCGGAGGGCGCGGGCAACACCTTCACCGTGACCACGCAGGAGATGGGCAAGCCGTACAGCGCGCAGGCGGATTTCTTTGGCCGCGCCACGGCGCTGGCGGTGACGGGCCAGCTGGAGGCCGAGACCTACGCGCTGGCCTACAAGCGCGTGTACACCTTCGGCCCGACGTTTCGCGCGGAGAACTCCAACACGAAGACGCACGCCGCCGAGTTCTGGATGATCGAGCCGGAGATCTGCTTCTGCGATCTAAGCGGCCTGATGGACATCGAGGAGGACTTCCTCAAGGGCGTCGTGCGCGAGGTGCTGGAAAAGGCGAGGCCAGAGCTGGAGTTTTTGCAGGGCTACGCGAAGAGCGATCTCATCGAGAAGCTGGAGACGCTCACGCGCTCCAAGGTCGCGCGCGTCACGCACGCCGAGGCGATCTCCATCCTGCAAAACGCGAAGAAGGACTTCGAGCATCCCGCCAGGCAGGGCGAGGATCTGTTCAAGGAGCACGAGAAGTACCTCACCGAGGAGCACTTCCATTCGCCTGTATTCATCTACGACTGGCCCAAGGACATCAAGGCGTTCTACATGTACCAGAACGACGACGGCAAGACCGTCGCGGCGGTCGACCTGCTGGTGCCCGGCTCCGGCGAGCTGATGGGCGGCAGCCGGCGCGAGACGCGATACGACCTGCTCGCCGCGCGCATGGACGAACTGCACATCTCCAAGGAGCAGATGCGCTGGTATCTCGATCTGCGCCGCTACGGCGGCTGCACGCACTCGGGCTTCGGCATGGGCTTCGAGCGGCTGGTCATGTACCTGACGGACATCGAGAACATCCGCGACGTCATCCCGTACCCGCGCACGCCGGGCAACTGCGATTTCTAAAGCGACGGAAGGAGCATACCATGCAGACACGGCAGGCCGCCGCGCGGGAGGACGCGACGCACGAGTTCAAGCGCTTCATTCTGGAGCGCTCGCGCGCGTTCGAGAGCGAGCCGCGCGCCGACCTCTACCGCGTGAATCTCCTCTCGCAGATGCTCGACCGCTACGACGCGCTGCGCGAGGTCGGCACGAGCGAGGCGCTTTGCCGCCAGCGCGTCCGCCGGGAATTTGAGGACATCCCCACGCGCATGGCGGACGCGGGCTTTGAGCGCGCGCAGACGGCGGAGCGGGGAAGAAGCGCCCGCTTCCCCGCGCTCAGCGAGGCCGAGACAGAGCGATATATCGACGAGGAGGAGGCGCGCGCCAAACGGATCGGCACGGGCGCGGGGCTTTGCGCCGCCTGCTGTGCGCCCCTGATGGCGGCGATGGGGTTCAGCATGTACATCAGCGACGACATGTGCGCGGGCCTCGGGCTTGCCGGGATGTTCGCGATGATCGGTCTGGGCGTCTACATGTTCGCGACCGCGCCGAAGCCGAAGCTGCGCGAGCAGCTCAAGCGCGAGCGCGTCCCGCTGACGGATCGCGCGCGCAGGGCCGTGGAGGACAGGCGAGAGCGCGAGCGCAAGCGCACCGCCGGAGGGATCGCGCTGCTGGTGAGCAGCATCGTCCCGTTCTTCCTGTGCATGGCGCTCGGCGAAGGGATTGGCGGCGAGAACTTCTTCATCGGCGTCGGGTTGGCGGGCTTTTTCGGCATGATCGGCGCGGGCGTCCGCGAGTTGGTGTACGCGAGCGGCGTGAAGAATGCGATCAAAAGGCTGCTGCGCCGATAAAAAGCGAGTATATTTCAATCATTAAACGGCCTCCCGAGCGCGGGAGGCCGTCAGACTGTCAAAGAAGGCTTGTGCGGGAATCCGACTGCAACCTTGCATTCGCTTTCTCGCGGCGTTCAAGATGTATTGTAGTTTTACAATGTCCTCACATATTTCATTCCGTCACAGTAGACTTTCTGCAAAAAGTGTGCTAAACTGTCAAAAAGATGATAGAATGGCATTCGTAATAAAATGAAGACGGTGGAAGTAATTCGATGTGCAAAGTCGCCGCAAACACATCTATCGACAGAGGGAGATGTTAAAATGACCGAACAAGAGAAAGCGGATTTATCAAAGATCATCTTACAAGTTATCCAACAGCTGCAACCGGATGCAAAGGGATGGGTGGATCTTGCAAATATCGGCGCTTCTTTATCCAATGCAGGTGTGGATTACAAGCAATATCATTTTCGGAGACTCGGACTTTTTTTGCGTCAGTTTAGTGATGTGCTCGAATTTACATATAAAAGTCTGGCAGGGGTAAAATGGCCGGTTCCCTATGCCCGACCAAAGTCTAACGACAATGATTCCGATGCAGAGCCGTCCATTTCGGTTTCTTCTGTTGGTTTGCCCTCCGCAAATAATCAATGTACAAAGTCGCCGCAAACGCATCTATCGACAGAGGGAGATGTTAAAATGACTGAGCAAGAGAAAGCAGATTTGTCAAAGAAAATCTTACAAGTTATCCAACAGCTGCAACCAGATGCAGAGGGGTGGGTGGATCTTGCAAATATCGGTTCTTCTTTATCCTATGTAGGGGTAGATTACAAG
>CANRLC010000056.1 GCA_947631405.1 uncultured Clostridia bacterium
GGGTTTGCTCTTATTATACCTTTTCCCGTCCCTAATTTCTACCCCCTCTGTGTCCAGTTTTAGTTTACCACTTCAAAAGACTCTTTCTGAGAAAAGCATCAGTGCGTCGCCATCGGCGTGCCGGGGTCGCCGCCCCGCTTCTTTTTCTTCTCGGCGGCGCGCTTGTCCAGCACGTCCGCAAACGGGTTGTCCTGCGGGGCGTCGTCGGTCAGGCCGTCGGCGCGGAGCATGTCGCGCAGCACGTCCATCTCGCTCTCCAAGTCGATAAAGCGGTACTCATCCAGCGCCTCCACCTGCTTGTGGAACGCCTTGTCGATCTCGCCGATCGCCTCGGAGACGCGCGTGCGCACCTGCCACGCGCGCGGGGTGTTCGCGCCGTGCTCCAGCTTTGCGCGCGCGTCGAGCAGCTTGAGCGTGGTGGGCAGATAGTAGCGCAAAAACGTGCGCAGCTGCGGCAGCACCTGCGGGCGTTGCTCCAAGATGGAGAGGATCTGCTCGCAGCTCTCCTCGATGGAGACGATCTGCGCGGAGAGCTCCGCATCGGCGATGATCTCGTCCGCGCGGCGCATACGCGCCAGCGCGTCCCTCCCCTGCCGCACGACGTCGGCCACGCCTGCGTCCTCGGCGATCGGCTCGACGGGCGCTTCGCGCTCCTGCGGGGCGCGGCGGGCGGATTCCTCCGTGCGCTGCCACGCGTTCTCCACGTCGCGCTCGTCCGTGACGACGCAGTCCTCGTCCTCGTAGGTCTCGTGCCCGCCGCGGCGATGCACATGCACGCCGTCCCTGTCGAAGTTCACGTCCCAGTCGTAGCCGCGCTCCTCCTCGTCCTCATCCTCGGCGGCGTGCTCCAGCGCCCTGAACGCCAGATACACGGCGAGCAGCCCGATGGGCGGCGGCAGCACGAAAAACGACAGCGCATACCACGCCCAGCGCGGCAGATAATCCAGCTTGCGCAGGATTCGTTTCGCCCTTTTGCTCATATGTCCTCCCCGGCTCTAAGCGCGCATACAAACATATCGGCCCTATTATAGCAGAAACGGCGCGTTCTGTCACGCGCCGCGCGTCGATTTATGCGCCCCGGTCAAAAAGTTTCTGCCGGTCAGTCGGCGCCCTTTCCGCCCCGCCGCCAGCGCGGCACGCGTGCGCCTCCCCGCCGCTCCTCCCGCGCGCCGGGCGCGGGCGGCTCGGTGGTCTTGGTGGGTACCGGACGCGCGGTTTGCGCGCGGATATCGCCAACCACAAAGCGGATGTCCGCGAGGACGCCGTTAAAGATGCCCGTGCGCAGGAAGTTGACCGCCGTGATCCAGATGACCGGCGCGACAACCAGCCCCGCGACGCCGTAGAGCTTCATGCCCGCGTACATCGAAAAGAGCATCTGCAGCGAGGAAAAGCCCGTCGCCCCGCCCAGCACGCGCGGCTCGAAGATGCGCCGCAGCACATAGAGGATGGCGTAGAGGATGAGCAGCTGCGCGCCCATCGTGGTGAAGCCGAGCACGATGCAGATCGCGCCCCACGGCACCAGCACCGTGCCCGCGCCGAAGAACGGGATGAAATCGAGGAAGCAGAGCGCCAGCGCGATGGGCAGCGGATAGGGCACGTCGATGATGAAGAACGCGACGAGGATGAGCGCCATATCGCCGAGCGCGAAGATCAGCTGCGAGCGGAAGAAGCCCAGCACCGCCGTGCGGAAGCTGTGGCCCATCAGCCGCAGGGAATTGCGCCCGCGCGAGCCGAGATAGCCGTAGATGTTCTCGCGCAGGTTCGGAAAATCGGCGGTGATGATGCAGCTGGCCAGCACCAGCACGGTCAGGAAGATCACGAAGCCGGGCAGCGCGAGCGCGGCGTTGCTGGTCAGGGAGACCACGGCGCTCAGGCCCTGCGCGATCAGCGAGCGCACGGTCTCCCATGCGCTGCTCAAAAGGTTGAGAATCTCCACGCGCAGCCCGTCGTACTCCGGCGGCAGCAGCGCGAGCAGGCCGCGCATCTCCTCGGCGAAGCGGTTGTAGACGCCTTGAAGCTGCGATAGAATGCCCGGCGTCGCCCCGACGAGATCGAGCACCTGCGAGACGACCTGCCCCGCGAAGAGCAGGAAAAGCCCCAGCAGCACCGCGTAGAGCGCCAGCACGAGCACGAAGGAAAACAGCTTGCGCGTCAGGCGCAGATGCCTTTGCAGCACCTGAATGACCGGGTTAAACGCCCACGCCATGACGAAGGCGAGCAGAAACGGCATCAGGATGTCGAGCGCCTTGCCGCCGAACGCCCAGCAAAGCGCCACGGCCGCGACCGCCGCCGCCGTCTCGCACAGCAGGCGCAGGTAGATCCGCTTGCGTTCCTCTTGCATGGGCATCCCTCCTCCGGGATCGGTCGATGGGGCGGGCGGCGCGCCGGGGATCACTCGTCCCCGGCCGCCGGCGCGGGCGTCCTGTCCAGCGCGGCGAGCAGCATCTCGCGGTTTTTCTCGATGTCGGCGACGACGTTGGAATTGGAGCCGTAGCGGTACGTCCCCTCAAACGGCACGCCGATGCGCTCGACCTGCGCGCCGCGCAGCCAGATCGCGCGCGCGAGCAGCGCGACCTGCTCGGAGGCGTCCAGCGACGAACGCCACGCGTGTTTGAGGCTGTCGAAGACCTTCGCGATGCGCGAGATGGACAGGCTCTTCGTCTGGCGCACCAGCCCCTCGACGAGCTTGCTCTGGCGCGCGCCGCGCCCGAAATCGTTGTCCAGATGGCGGCAGCGGGCGTAGACCAGCGCCTGCGCGCCGTTCAGGCGGCTGACGCCCTCGGAAAGCGGGCTGTCCGGGTAGACGCCCGCGGTGCGGTCGATGTAGCGCGCCTCCTCGGCGGACAGCTCCACCTCGGCCCCGCCCAGCGCGTCCACCAGCTCGATCACCGTGGTGAAGTTCACGCGGAACCACCCGTCGATGGATACGCCAAAGTTGCGCTCGATCGCCTCGCACAGCGCGTCCTCGTCCTTGTTTCGCACGATGGTGTTGATCTTGACGTCGCGGCCGTTGTCGCCCTCCACGAGCATGTCGCGCGCGAAGGTCGCCGCATAGACGCGCCCGCGCGAAAAATCGAGCTGCGCGAGCAGCATCACGTCGCTTCGGCCCGTCTCGTTGAGCGAGCCGTAGTTGTCCATGCCCACCACCAGATAGGTCTCGATCCCCCGCGGATGCAGCGCCGCCGCCGCGATCAGCAGAAGCAGCGCGAGTAGCAGCAGGACGACCGGCCAGCGCCTCTTGCGCGGCCTCTTCGGCTTGCTTTCCGCCGCGTCCTGCAAAGCGTTTTCCGTCGTTTTTTTAGCCCCGTCTTCCATCGTCTTTTCCATCGCCTTTTCCTTTGCGTCTTGCATCGCCGCGCGCGAACGGCCCGCGCGCGACCCGTCGTTTCCTCCCGTTCACGATAGCATAGCCGCCCGCAAAAATCAAGGGCTTCGCGCCGGAGTTCATGTTTTCGTAATATGCGCGCGGGGCCGCAAAAAGGAGTTGTCAGAAGGCGGCTTTTTGTGTATAATAAGAATGATACGGATTTTTGTGCGAAGCGACGCTCCGGCCTCGGCCGCGCCGCGCTCCGCTCAAGACAGGCCGCCCGGGATGACCTCCGCGCGGCCGCGCGTCCCGCGCAACCCTCCTCAGGGAGGGCGCTTCGCGCGCCCGCAAAGCGCCGCCGCCCGCCCCATCGCGCGCGGCGCGCCGTCCCCCAACACAAAATGTTCGTGATTGAAGAAAAGAAAGGAAACCCAAGTGTCTGACAATGAAAAGCGCGGCGGCAACCGGCCCCGCGGCGGCATGAACGCAAACGCCGCCCCCAACGGCGCGGGCAGCGTCCAAGGCAACAACGCCAAGAGCAACCAAAACGGCAGCCGAAACAGCAACGCCCCTAAGGGAAACAACGCGGCAGGCGCAAACGGCGGCAACCGCCGCAGCCCGAACGGTGCAAACGGCAAGTACAACAAGAATAGCGGCAAAAACAACAGCGGCAATCCGGCGCGCAGCGTGGCCGGTTTCAAGAAGGCGCAAACCTCCAACGGGCAGGGCGCCAAGGGCGCGCGCACGCTGAGCGGCCCCAAGGGCGCGGCAAAGGGCGGCGTCAAGAACAATGGCAGCAATGGCAACAACGCCGCCCGCAGCGCGAACAGCAGCGGCCGAAGCGGCGCGCAGGCGCAGCAAAAGCGCCCGTCGCAGCACCCGCAGACGGGCCGCCGCCGCGTGGTAGCCCCGGCGCAGCAGGCCGAGAAGCCGACGATCTCGCAGATGCTGCAATGGGTCGGCAAGAAGCCGCCGACGATGCGCTCGCGCGCCAGCGAGCACCCGGCGCACAGCACGCTTCGGATGATCCCGTTGGGCGGCATGTGCGAGATCGGCAAGAACATGACCGCCTACGAATACGGCAACGACATCATCATCGTGGACTGCGGCCAGATCTTCCCGGACGAGACCATGCCCGGCGTGGACGCCGTCATCCCCGACTTCACCTATGTGCTGCAAAACCGCGACCGCGTGCGCGGCATCTTCGTCACCCACGGCCACGAGGATCACATCGGCGGGTTGCCCTACCTGCTGCGCGAGTTCAAGGCCCCCGTCTACGGCGGGCGCATGACGATCGAGCTGCTGCGCTACAAGCTGGACGACCGCGTGCCCGGCCTCTCTCGCGGGTGCGATCTGCACGTCGTCGAGGCGGGGCAGACGGTGCGCGCGGGCTGCTTTGCCGTGGAGTTCATCCACGTCAACCACTCGATCGCGGACGCGTTCATGTTCGCCATCCGCACGCCGATCGGCACGGTCGTCCACTCCGGCGATTTCAAGATCGATTACACGCCCATCAGCGGCGACATCATGGACTTGCAACGCCTCGCCCAAATCGGGCGCGAGGGCGTGCTGCTCTTCGTGTGCGAATCGACGAACATCGAGGTGCCGGGCTTTTCCAAGTCCGAGCGGCACGTCGGCGAATCGATGGCGCAGATGTTCGGCGGGGCGCAGGGGCGCATCTTCGTAGCGACCTTCTCCTCGAACGTGTCGCGCCTGCAGCAGGTCTTCACCGCCGCCGAGCGCCACGGGCGCAAGGTGGCGCTCGTGGGCCGCAGCATGCTCAACGTCTTCAACGCCGCCAACAACCTCGGCTACATCCACATGCGGCCCGATACGCTCATCGACGTCTCGCAGGTCGCCGGCCTGCCGCCGGAGCAGGTCGTCATCCTCTCCACGGGGTCGCAGGGCGAGCCGATGAGCGCGCTGACGCGCATCGCCTTCTCCAACCACCGCGAGATCGAGATTGAGCCGGGCGACACGGTCATCATCTCCGCCTCGCCCATCCCCGGCAACGAAAAGCCGATCTACAAGGTCATCAACGAGCTTTACCGCCGCGGCGCGAAGGTCTACTACTCCGCGCTGGCCGACGTTCACGTCTCCGGCCACGCCTCGCAGGAGGAGATCAAGCTCGTCCACTCGCTGGTGCGCCCGCGCTACTTTATCCCCGCGCACGGCGAGACCCGCATGCTCTACCAGCACGCGGAGCTGGCGCACAGCCTCGGCGTGCCGTTTGAAAATATCTTCATCCTCGCCAACGGCGACATCTTCGAGATCAACCGCGGCTCGGCACGCGTGAGCGGCTTCACCAGCGGCGAGGCCGTGCTGATCGACGGCTCCTCCGTGGGCGAGGTGGACAACGCCGTGCTGCGCGAGCGCAAGCTGCTCTCCGACGACGGCGTCGTCTCCATCGCGCTGGCGGTGAACCGCCGCACGGGCGCGCTGATGGGCGACATCGCCGTGAGCGCGATGGGCTTCCTCTACGACAGCGAGCACGCGAAGATCGAGGCGGCCTGCCGTCAGCATGTCGCCAACGCCGTCACGCGCATGCTCTCCTCCGGGCAGAAGCTGCCCCAGCAGGCGAGCGCGCTGCAAAGCCAGCTGCGCTCCTTCCTCTATGAGCGCACCAAGCGCCGCCCCGTCGTGCTCCTCAACCTGATCGAGGTGGACGCGTGAGCGCGCTCGCGGTCGTCCACGTCGTGAACGGCCGCCAGAAGAAGCTCGTACACGGGCACCCGTGGGTGTACGGCAACGAGATCGAGCGCGTGGAGGGCGCGCCGCAGGACGGCGCGCTGGTGCGCGTCGTCGATTTCAGGGGCCGCGCGCTGGGCGTAGGCGTCTACAACAGCCGCTCGCTCATCACCGTGCGCCTGCTCACCCACCGCGACGAGGAGGTCACGGACGGGATGATCGCCGAGCGCGTGCGGCAGGCCTGCGCGTATCGCCGCCCCGTGCTCGCGCGCGAGGGCACCGACTGCTGCCGCCTGATCTACGGCGAGGCCGACCGCCTGCCGGGCGTCATCTGCGACCGCTTCGGCGGCGTGCTGGTGCTGCAAATCCTCTCGCTGGGCATGGAGCGCTACACGGACGTGATCGCGCACGCGCTGATCGAGTGCGAGCGGCCCGACTGCCTGCTGCTGCAAAACGACGATCCCATCCGCCTCAAGGAAGGGCTGCCGCTCTTTACCCGCGCGCTGCTGGGCGAGATACCCGACCCCGCGCTCATTCACGAAAACGGCGTCACGCTGCGCGTCGATCTCCTCGGCGGGCAGAAGACGGGCTACTTCCTCGACCAGAAGGCCAACCACCTGTTTTTGCGCCCCTTCTGCCCCGGCGCGCGCGTGCTGGACTGCTTCAGCTACTCGGGCGGCTTTGCGCTCAACGCGGCGCTGGGCAGCGCGCGCGAGGTGACGGCGGTGGACGTGAGCGAGGCCGCGGTCGCGCTCATCCGCGAGAACGCGCGCCTCAACGGCGTGGCGATCGACGCGGTGTGCGCCAACTGCTTCGACTTCCTGCGCGAACAGGTTCGCCGGGGCGAGCGCTACGACGTCGTCGTGCTCGACCCTCCGGCGTTCGCCAAATCCCACGCGAGCATGGAGAGCGCCTGCCGCGGCTACAAGGAGATCGCGCTCTCGGCGATGCGCCTGCTCCCCGCGGGCGGCGTGCTGGCGACGCACTCCTGCTCCTACCACATGCCCGAGGACGTGTTCGTCAGCACGGTCTTCTCCGCCGCCTCCGATCTGCACAGGCAGCTGCGCGTCATCACGCTGCGGCGGCAGGACATCGACCATCCCGCGCTCGCCGGATACCCGGAGAGCCACTACCTCAAGAGCCTTTGGCTGCAAATGCTCGATTAGCGGGCGCGTTCGCGTCCAATTCAAAACCTGTGAAGACAATGGGGGATTCGCATGGCGGAAGAATGGGAGCTGCTTCGGCGCGTCACGCCGCAGGAGGAGTACGAGGCCGCGCTGGCGCTCTACCGGGGCGGCGGCGTCCACCCGATGGAGGAGGAAAACGGCACGCTGCGCTACACGGTCGACGGCGACCCGCGCAGGCTCGTGCGCGTGCAGACGGCGGGCCGCCTGTCGGGCCGCTGCTCGTGCGATTTCTTCATCAACATCCACAAGCCCTGCCGCCACCTCGCCGCCGCGCTGATGCACGCCATCGCCTCCGGCACGTTTGAGGAGGTGCGCCGCCGCCGCGCGCGGGAAAACGCGCCGCTGCTGATGAACGCGCTGCGCGCAGCGCTGCCCACGGAAAGCCCCGTGCGGCTCGAGGTGACGCTGCGCGCCGTCGGCCAGAGCGAGCCGCTGCGCGTGTCGCTGCGCGTGGGACAGGAGCGGCTGTACGTCGTCAAGTCGATCGCGCAGTTTTTGCAGGCGCTCTCCGAAAAAAGGAGCGTCTCCTTCGGCAAGGGCTTTACGCTGGAGCCGGAGTGGATGGGTTTTGCCGGCGTCGATGCGAAGCTCATGCGCCTGTTTCAGGACGCGGCCTACGTCGCGGGGCTGGAAGGCCGCCTCGCGCAGACCGGGCCGGACGCCAAGCTGCTCGTGCTGCCGGATCGCTTCGTACACCGGCTGCTCCAGCTGCTCATGGCCAAGCCGTTCCGCATCTGCGTGGGCGAGCGCACCTACCCGGTGACGGGCGTCTTTGAGGGACAGGCGGAGCTGCACTTCCACGCGGCGCTCAGCGGGCGCGAGTTGGAGATTCGCGCGCAGATGCCGCGCTCGCTGCGGCCCCTCGACCCGGAGGGCGCGTTCGTCTTCTGCGAGGGCGACGTGCTGCGCCTGCCCCGCGAGCAGCAGGGCGTCGTGCGGGCGCTGTGCCGCAGCGCGCGCGCCGGGGAGGCGTGCTTCCGCTACGACGCGGGGCAGCTCGTGCGCGTGATCTCGGAGCTGCTGCCCGCGCTGGAGCGCGCCGGATCGGTGACGCTGGACGGCGCGCTGGCCGAGCGCATCGTGCGCAGGCCGCTGTCGGTGAAGGCGTACTTTGACCGCGAGGACGCGCTGGTCGTCTGCCGGATGGCGTTTGGCTACGGGGAAGAGGAGATCAACCCCTTCGCCCCGGAGGACGCCTCCGCCGCGCGCGACGAGCGGCTGCTTATGCTGCGCGACGCCGAAGGCGAGCGCCGCGCGCTCGACCTGCTGGCGGCGGCCGGCTTTCGCATGCTGCGCGGGCGCATCGTGCTGGGCGGGCAGGACGAGATCTACCGCTTCCTCACCGAGGGCATCTACCAGCTGCGCGAGATCGCCGAAGTCTACTGCTCGGACAGCTTTCGCCGCATGACGCCGCGCCGCCCGAATTTCAGCGGCACGCTGCGCATGCAGGACGGCGCGCTCCAGCTCGAGCTGTGCGAAAGCGGCGAGCCGGAGCCGGAGGTGCTGGAGATCTTGCAGGCGCTGCGCGAGCGGCGTCGCTACTTCCGCCTGAAGGACGGCGCGTTCCTCGACCTGACCGGCATGGACGCGTGGCGCGACATCGCCGACGCCGCCGCCGGGGCCGAGCCGCAGGAGCGCGCGCCGGAGCGCGGCGTGATTCAGCTCGCCTCCTATCGGGCGGCGTACATGCTCAGCCTGCTGGAGGGCGGGAGCGTTCCCGTCAAGGCGCACGAATCGGTGAAACGCCTCGTCTCCAGCATGGACGCGGACGGCGAGCCTTGCCCCGAGCCGCTCGCCGGGGTGCTGCGCCCCTATCAGACGCGCGGCTTCATGTGGATGCAGGCGCTCCACCGCCTGCGTATGGGCGGCGTGCTCGCCGACGACATGGGGCTGGGCAAGACGCTGCAGGTGATCGCGCTGCTGCTCTGGGCGCGCGAGCGCGAGGCGGAGCGCATGCCCTCCATCGTCGTCGCGCCGACGTCGCTGGTCTACAACTGGATCGCCGAGATCAAGCGCTTCGCGCCGTCTCTTTGCGCCGTCGCCGGGGAGGGCGCGCAGCGCGACCGCGCGCAGACCATCGCCTCGCTCGCCGAGCCGGGCTGCACGGTGGACGTCTATGTGACCAGCTATCCGCTCATCCGCCGGGACATCGCGCTTCTGTCGTCCGTCCCGTTCCGCTTCGCCGTGCTCGACGAGGCGCAAAACATCAAGAACGCCATGAGCGTGGGCGCGGGCGCGGTCAAGCAGCTGCGCGCGCAGACGCGCTTCGCCCTCACCGGCACGCCGATGGAAAACCACCCCGGCGAGCTTTGGTCGATCTTCGACTTCGTGCTGCCGGGCTACCTGCTCTCCTTCGCGCAGTTCATGCACCGCTTTGGCGCCGGGGAGGACGTCGAGGCGCTGCGCCGGCGCATCCGCCCCTTCCTGCTGCGGCGCGTCAAGGGCGACGTGCTGCGCGAGCTGCCCGAGAAGATCGAGAGCCGCCTGCTCGCCGACATGACCGAGGAGCAGCGCCGCGTCTATCAGGCGAGCCTGCTGCGGCTGCGCTCGCAGGTCGAAGGCACGCAGAACCGCGTCGAGATCCTCGCGGCGATCACGGAGCTGCGGCAGATCTGCGGGCATCCCTCGCTGGTGCTCAGCGACTACGCGGCCTCCAGCGGCAAGCTCGATCTGCTGCTGGACGTGCTGCCCGGCGCGCTGGAGGCGGGGCATCGCGCGCTGCTGTTTTCGCAGTTCACGCGCATGCTGCGCATCCTGCAGCGGCGTCTGGAGGCCATCGGCGTCTCGTGCCTGTATCTGGGCGGCGACACGCCGCCCAAGCGGCGCATGGAGCTGGTGGAGCAGTTTAACGGCGGCACGGGGCAGGTGTTTCTGATCTCGCTCAAGGCCGGCGGCTCCGGCCTCAACCTCGTCGGCGCGGACACGGTCATCCACTTTGACCCGTGGTGGAACCCCGCCAGCGAGGATCAGGCGACCGACCGCGCGCACCGCATCGGGCAGAAGAAGACCGTGAACGTGCTCCGCCTCATCACCCGGGGCACGATCGAGGAGCAGGTCGTGCGGCTGGGCGAGCGCAAGCGCGCGCTGTTCGAGCAGATGATCACCGCGGGCGAGATGATGCCCACCCAGCTCACGCAAGAGGACATCCGCATGCTCTTTGAGTGAAATGAAACGCGCGGGAGGAAACGCATGAAGCACATCGTATGGGACTTTAACGGCACGCTGCTGTGCGACGCGCAGCTCGCCGTGGACGCCGACAACGCGGTCTTCGCACAGCTCGGCCTGCCCGCGATCACCGTGGAGGACTACCGCGCGCACATGACCATGCCCGTGCGCGACTTCTACGCCGCGCTGGGCGTCGATTACGCCGTCCATCCCTACGAGACGATCTCGCGCCTGTGGCTGGACATCTTTAACGCCGGCGCGCTGGACGCGGGCCTCGTCCCCGGCGCGCTCTGCGCCGTGCGGACGCTCCACGCCGCGGGATACACGCAGAGCATCCTCTCCGCGTCCTACGAGCCGTCCCTGCGCGCGCAGTGCGACGCGCTCGGCCTCACGCCGTACATGATCGCCATCGACGGGCTGGAGGACGAGAGCGCCGCGCGCAAGACCGCCATCGCCCGCCGCCAGCTGGATCGGCTGGGCCTTCGCGGCGGGGACGTCGTGCTGGTGGGCGACATGCTCGCCGACGCCGAGCTGGCGCGCGAAATGGGCGCGGACTGCATCCTCGTGCCGTGGGGCCACAACGACCTGCCGCGTCTGGTGGGCAGCGGCTTCCCCGTCGCCCACAGCTTTGACGAGCTGCTTCGCCTGCTCATGCCGTCCGAGGAAGGGAGGAACGCGCCGTGAACGAGGAAAGCGCGCTGCACAGCGGGCATCGCGAGCGCATCCGCGAGCGCTTTCGCACGGAGGGCCTGTCCGGCTTCTCCGAGCACGAGGTACTGGAATTGCTGCTCACCTACGCCATCCCGCAGCGGGACGTGAACCCGCTCGCCCACCACCTCATCGACACGTTCGGTTCGCTGGCAAACGTGCTGGACGCGGACATCGACGAGCTGACCCGCGTGGCGGGCGTCGGCACGAACACGGCCACGATGCTCACACTCGTGCCGCAGCTGCTCTCCTTTTATCAGATCAGCGCGCTGGGCAAGCGCCCGGTGATCCGCAACTTTGAGCAGGCGCGCTCCTACTGCGGCGCGCTGTTCATGGGCGCGCGCTGCGAGCGCGTCTACATGATCTGCCTCGACCAGAGCGGGCGCGTCATCCATCCCGTGCTGCTGCACGAGGGCACGCTCGACGAGGTCTCGCTCTACCCCCGCGAGATCGTGCGCATCGCGCTGCGGCACAATTCCTACGGCGTGCTGCTCGCGCACAACCACCCCGGCGGCGACGCCGGGCCTTCGCAGGCCGATTACGACACCACACGCGCCATCGTCTCGGCGCTGCTCTCGGTGCAGGTGCGCGTCATCGACCACCTCATCTTCACCAAGGACGTCGTCTACTCCATGACCCGCGCCAGCCAGATCAGCGGCGAGGGCGGCGGCTTCAGCTACATGATGCGCAGCAGCGACGTCTCCCTCTCGCGCGGCCACCTGCGCACGCAGGACGAGGACGACTGGGTCAGCCTGACCTTTGACGGCGGAAAGGGCGCGCCGTGAGCGCGCGCGGGATGCGCCGACCGGCGCTGTGGAGGCTTGCGATGCTTGTTCTGGCGCTCTTTTTGGCGGGCGTCTGCTGCCTGCTCGCCCTGATCGGCTACGTCTACTGGCAGGAGACGCACCTGCCGCCCGTGACGGCGCACGACGCGATCGTCGTGCTCGGCGCGCAGGTGAAGGCCGATGGCTCGCTCTCCGTGGCGCTGGAGCGCCGCTTGAGCGTCGCGCTGGACGCATACCTCGAAGACCCGCAGCCGCTCATCGCCTGCGGCGCGCAGGGCGGCAACGAGCCGCGGCCCGAGGGCGACGTCATGCGCGACTGGCTGATCGCGCACGGGGCCGACCCCGCGCACGTCTACGCCGAGACGGATTCCTACAACACCCGCCAAAACCTTTCCAACGCCAAGGTGCTCATGGACGCGCTCGGCTGCCGCAATGCGCTTGTGGTCACCAGCGACTATCACGTCGCCCGCGCGCTGCGCCTGTGTGCGCAGCTGGGCATCCCGGCGTGCGGGCTGGGCAGCCCGTCAAAGCCCGAATACTTCCTCAAAAACCACATTCAGGAGGGACTCAGCACCGTCAAATTCGCGCTGGAAACGCTGCTGGGCCGCAGCCTGTGACGGAGGCGAAGGGACGATGGACACCGAACGGCTCGCGCGCGGCCTGCGCGCCATGAGCCTGCCCGCCGGGGAAGAGGCGCTCGCCCGCTTCGCGGCGTTTCACGCGCTGCTGGACGAGGCCAACCGGCGCATGGATCTGACCGCCGTGCTGGACGAGGACGAGCGCATCGACCGCCACGATCTGGACAGCGTGACGCCGCTGGCGCAGGGGCTGCTGCCGGAAGGCGCGCGCGTCATCGACGTCGGCTCGGGCGCGGGCTTCCCGGGCATGCCGCTGCTGATTTTGCGGCCCGATCTGCGCATGACCTTTCTGGACGCGCAGCAAAAGCGCGTCGCCTTTTTGCGGGACGCGCTCGAGCGCCTCGGCCTCGCGGCGGAGGCCGTACACGCGCGCGCCGAGGATGCCGCGCGGGAGCCGCTGCGCCGCGAGCGCTACGACGTCGCCGTCTCGCGCGCGGTCGCGCCCGCCGCCGTGCTGCAGGAGTTGACGCTGCCGTTTCTGCGCGTGGGCGGGCTGTCCATCGCCTACAAGGGGCCGGGCGTGCGGGAAGAGCTGACCGCCGCGCGGCGCGCGGCGTTTCTGCTGGGCGGCGATGTGCGCGAAGTCGTGCCCGCGCCCGTGCCGGGCCGCGACGAATGGGAGCACGCGCTGCTGCTCACCGATAAGCTGCGCCCGACGCCGGCGCGCTACCCGCGCAGGGCGGGCACGCCCGGCAAAAATCCGCTGGCATAGAAGGGTTCTGGGGACAATGTCCCCAGACGGGGTTTGGCGCTGGAGCCTGCCGCCGCCTGTGGCGGATGCAGGCAGGCGGAACGCGGGGAATCACAAGCCTGCAAATAAAAAGTCAATAGGGAAAGAGGAGTGAACCGAAAAAAA
>CANRLC010000057.1 GCA_947631405.1 uncultured Clostridia bacterium
GTCTCGCGTCTGCGACTGGTTGCCGCATCCGTGAGGCAAATATATTGTAACAGGAGCGAGCGTAGCTCGCGACTATGTGAGTTCCCCGGATCGGTAGCCCCAACGTACCCAAATCGCGAAGCGATTGCCAAATGTAGCCCGGAAGCGAAGCGATCCCGGGCGGGTTGAACATGAAAAGTTGCGGTATTCCTCCTTTGCTTGCCCTGCGTAACCCAATGACAGAATGTGTAGATCGTTTGATTTGAGAATCGTATCAGCTTATTAAAAGCCAAGTTTCTATTGAAAGAATGGGTTCGTCTTTTCTCTTCCTCCGGAGAGAGAAAAGGCTTCTTTTTTTGCTGAAGGTTTTTGTTCTCCAATTTTTCCCATCCCCTTTCCGGCCGCGCGACCTCATGTCCCGCGCCGCTTTGGCGCAAGCTTGTGGGAAAGGAGATGACGCCCCTTGACGACCGTTTCGCACCGCGCCCGCTTTTTCATCGCCGCCGGGCTGATCGCGCTGCTGCTCTGCCTGCTCCCCGTGCGCGTCGACGCCCCGGAGAGCGCCGCCGAGACCCGCCTCGCGCAGGCCTCGCAGGCCCCTCAAACCTCGCAGTCCCCGCAAGCGCCGCAGATCGCGCAGGTCGCGCAAAACGCACAGAGCGCGCAGGCATCGCAGACCTCGCTCGCGTCCCTGTCCTCCCCCGCCGCCTCGCCCTCGCCGCAGGCGGACGCGGCGCTCGACCTCGCCGCCGGGGCCGACCTGTCCGCGCGCACGCAGAGCGGCTGCATGCTGCACCGCACGCTCTACTACGCGCCCTGCGGGCACAGCGTGCAGCGGCGCGAGGCGCTCCCCGCCGCGCTGGTGGGCCTGTCGCGACAGGCGCTCGAGGCCGAGATCGGCGACGTGCTGCCCGGCGCGGCCGTCACCGGGTTTTCCGCCGCGGAGGTGGACGCCTCCTTCAACCTCTCCATCCCCTGCCCGCTGCACTGGGTGCTCGACCGGGGCGAGGGCGGCACGCTCGTCGTCAAGCAAAACCGCGACGGCGAGACGCTCGCGCTCGTGCGCAAGACCGACGTGCCGCTCGATCGCCTGAGCGAGGAGCAGCTCTCCGAGCTGCCGCGCGTCTTCGACGACGTCCAGGCGCTCGAGGGCGTGCTGGAGAGCTTTGCGAGCTGAGGCGCGACAGTTGGAGCGCGCGCGCGTATCGTTGGGCGCGCAGCGCTTGCGCGTCTCGTCCGCGTCCGGCTATACTATCCTTGACAAAAGACGCGGCCCCGCGCCGCGCGGCAAGGAGGACGGACGATGCGTGTGGTCAAGAAGCCGGAGGAGCGGCGCGCAGAGATGGTCTGCGCCGCGGCGAAGCTGTTCGCGCAGCAGGGCTTTGTGCGCACCTCGGTCGCGGAGATCGTCTCGGCGGTGGACGTGGCCAAGGGCCTTTTCTATTACTATTTCACCACCAAGGACGACATGGTGAAGGCCGTCGTGGAGGGCTATTGCAGCTACCTCGGCGCATACGCCGACGCCATCGCCGCAGGCGAGGGCAGCGCGATGCAAAAGCTGGAGCGCCTTTTGCAGCCGGAGGTCTTTCACGGCTGCTTCACCGAGCCGCTCGTGCGCGACCTTTGCCTGCCCCAGCACGCCGCGCTCTATACCGACATGTGCGACCGCGTCTACGCGCACATGAGTCCGGCGCTGTGCGCGATCACCGCGCAGGCGCTGCGCGAGCGCGACGGCGCGGAGCCGGACGCGGACGCCGTGCAGCGCGTCACGAGCGTCGCCCTCTACGGCGTGCTGATGACGGCGCGCCGGGGCGAGATGACGCTCGCCGGGGCCAGAGAGGCCGCGAGGAAGCTGTTTGAGCGGTAAGGTCGCGCAGATCTTTGGCGATCCAATCGAACGGAGCCTTTTCTCCCGCTTGATGGAGAAAAGGTTTTTATATCGATCCGGCGCGCATTGCACGGATTGACAAAAAAATCGCACTGTGTTACAATCGCAGTATCCACAGAAAGGGGGCTTTTTCCCATGAAAAAGCTGTTTTCCATCGCGCTGGCCGCGCTGATGATCGTCTGCCTCGGCGCGAGCGCGCTGGCCGACGAGGTCTCCGGCAGCGCCGACGGCCTGTTCGGCGAGGTCACCGTCACGCTGACCGTCGAGGACGGCGCGATCACCGCCGCCAAAGTGACGGCCGAGGCTGCGAACGAGGGCCAGAACGACGGCAAGGATCCGATCAACGACGGCACGTTCGAGACCGCCATCGTCCAGGCGCAGAGCGCCGACATCGACACGGTCTCCAGCGTGACCGTCACCAGCAACGCCGTGAAGACCGCGCTGCAGGCCGCGCTCGTCGAGGCCGGGCTGGCCGAGGCCGCGAGCGACGAGACCGCCGCGGCGGAGGACGTCTCCTGCGACATCGTGATCGTCGGCGCGGGCGGCGCGGGCATGACCGCGGCGCTGCAGGCGATCGACTCCGGCGCAGAGAGCGTCATCCTCGTGGAGAAGACCGGCTCGACCGGCGGCAACTCCTCCCGCTCGACGGGCGGCATGAACGCCGCCAAGAGCGCCTATCAGGACGAGAACACCTGGTCTGACGCGACCACGACGGCGGTGGAGAAGACCATCGCCGAGGCGAAGGAAAAGTACGCCGACAAGCTCGGCGACCTGATCGCGACCGTCGAGGCGCAGTTCGAGGCCTACAAGGCCGCCCCGCAGGGCTACTTCGATTCCCCCGAGCTTTTCGCGCTGGACACCATGGTCGGCGGCTACGGCATCAACAACCTCGATCTGGTGATGACGCTGGCCAACCAGTCCGTGCCCGCTCTGGAGTGGCTGGAGACCAAGAACGCCAAGCTGCCCAGCGTCGGCTCCTTCGGCGGCGCGAGCGTCATGCGCATCCATCGCGCGGTCACCGAGGACGGCAAGACCACCCCGGTGGGCAAGTATCTGGTAAACGTGCTGACCGAGGACGTCTCCGCCGTCGATCAGATCGACCTGCGCCTGAACACCGCCGCGACCGAGCTGGTCGTCACCGACGGCAAGGTCACGGGCGTCAAGGTCACCTCCGACGCGGGCGACTACACGATCAGCGCGAAGGCCGTCATCCTCGCGACGGGCGGCTTCGGCTATGACCTCGACCGCGTCGCGCAGTACGCGCCGCAGCTCGCGGGCTTCGTGACCACCAACGCGCCCGGCGCGACCGGCGACGGCATCGACATGGCCGTGGCCATCGGCGCGGCGACCGTGGATATGGAGCAGATTCAGATCCATCCGTCCGTCTACACCGAGACCGCCGCGCTCATCACCGAGGGCATCCGCGGCGACGGCGCCATCCTCGTCAACAGCAAGGGCGAGCGCTTCGTGAACGAGCTGGAGACCCGCGACGTCGTCTCCGCCGCCGAGCTGGCGCAGGAGGGCGGCTTCGCCTACACCATCGTCGATCAGGCGATGATGGACGCCTCCTCCACCTACGCGGGCTACTACAAGAACGGCTACGCCGTCATGGGCGAGACCTATGAGGAGCTGGCCGAGGCGATGGGCGTCGATCCCGCGACGTTCGCGGCGACGATGGAGACGTGGAACGCCTCCGTCGAGGCGCAGAGCGACGAGGCCTTTGGCCGCCTGTCCTTCGCCGCGCCGCTGAACACCGCCCCCTACTACGCCATCCCCGTCGCGCCGGGCATCCACCACACGATGGGCGGCATCGTCATCGACACCTCCGCGCAGGTGCTTGACACCGACGGCGCGCCCATCCCGGGCCTGTTCGCCGCGGGCGAGGTGACCGGCGGCGTGCATGGCGGCAACCGTCTGGGCGGCAACGCCGTGGCCGACATCGTCGTCTTCGGCCGCATCGCCGCGCAGAGCGCCGTCGCTTACGCGGAGCAGTAAGCAAGTCAAATAAACGGCAAGAGGCCGCCGGGCAATCCGGCGGCCTCAGTCTGTCGAAAAACCCCATTTCACTACCTTCAAGCTTCCGAGGAGTGCGGGGCTTTGCCCCGCCGCCCCACCTAGGGGCTTTCCGGTCGCCCCTAGGAACCCTTCGGCCCCCAAACTTTGAGGGTTGTAAAAGCTTTTAAGGATTACGCAAGATAGTACAATGACTTTTTTGACAAGCTGAGGCCGCCGGGCAATCCGGCGGCCTCTTTGTTCCAATCCTCAGATCCTCAGCAGCAGCATGTACAGTCCCGTGCCCGCCGCGATGCTCAGCAGCGTGTTGCGCCGCCAGACGTGCAGCGCGACGACGGCCGCCGCCGCGATGAGCTGGCGCGCGCCGTCGGCGAGCGTGCCATAGGGCACGCCCTTGAGGCAGTAGACGACCAGCGCCGCCATGATCGCGGGCGGCAGCGTGCGCCCTAGCGCCGATACGAGGCGCGGCACGCCTCGCTTCCCGCCGAAGCACACGAACGGCAGCGCCCGCAGCGCGACCGTGACCGCGGCGCAGACAAAGACGATCGCCGCCGCGTGAAGGTTTCCCGTCATGACGCCTTCGCCCTCCCTTTCGTGATCTCCGCCGCCGTGAGCAAAAACGCCGTCAGCGCGAGCGCGGGCGCGAGGAACGCGTCCGGCCCGAGCAGCAGCAGGCACAGCAGCGCGCACACGCCGCCCAGCAGCAGCGGCGCGCGATCCTGCCGGTTCATCGCCCGCTCGACGCAGATGACGATGAACAGCGCGGTCATCGAAAAGTCGATGCCCGTCAGATCAAACGGCAGCTGGCTGGCGAGCACGCTGCCGATCATCGAGCCGATCACCCAGTAGCACTGATCGTAGAGCGCGACGCGGATCATCACGCCGTTCTCCTCGTCGCCCGGCAGGCCGCAGAAGACGGAATACGTCTCGTCCGTCAGCGCGAAGATCATGTAGGGCCGCGCGCGGCCCATGCGCTCAAAGCGCTCGATGTAGGACAGGCCGTAGAACAGGTGCCGCGCGTTGACCATCAGCGCCGTGAGCGCGACGGTCGGCAGCGCCGCGCCCGCCGCGAGGAACGGCACCATCACGAATTGCAGGCTGCCCGCATAGACGAAGCAGCTCGACGCCAGCGCCCACGCCGGGCCGAAGCCCGCCTGCGCGAGCGTCGCGCCAAAGGCCGTGCCCAAGAAGAGATAGCCGCACATCACCGGCAGCGACAGCCGAAACGCGCGTACACACGCGCCCATCCGCTCCTTCATCCTTCGCTCGCCTCCCCCGCGCCGCGCACGCGCTCAAAGCGGTATGTTTGCGGCGCGTCCGGGTATTTTTCGCGATCGACCGGGGAGAAGAACATCGCCTTCGGGCGCACCCACACGCCGCGCTCCCCGTAGAGCGCGCGGTAGACGACCATCTCCTCGCGCGTCTCCGAATCGGTGGCGAAGCAGAGGATCTCGTATTCGTTGCCCTTGAAGTGCCGGACGACGTCGCCCGGCCCCATGCGTTCGGGCATGAAGGTCACCGCCTTTCTTCTGTATGGGAAAAAGGGATTTATCCGTCCTCGCTCTGCGCGATGCGCGCGAGGCCGCACAAGAGCAGCAGCTGCAGGTCGAGCGCGCGCTCGTCCGCCGCGCCCAGCAGCGCGCGCATCTTGGCGAGGCGATAGCGCACCGTGTTGGGGTGCTGGTAGAGCGCCCGCGCCGCCGCCGCGATCTCCATGCCGTGCTCGACGTAGGCCTCCGCCGTCGCGAGCAGGCTCGTGCGGTTGCGCTCGTCGTAGTCCTGCAAAAGGCGGCGATCCTCCGCGCAGCGCGCGCGGATGAACGCGCTCTCGCTCATCGGCAGCAGGTAGGCGTACAGCCCCATCTCCTGCGCGCGCAGGCGCGGCGCGCCGGTCAGCCTCGCCGCCCGCGCGGCGTAGACGGCCTCGCGCAGCGCGACGCCCAGCTCCTTGCCGCCGCCCGTCGCGCTCTCGCCGATCCACAGCTCCGCCCCGTCCACCTTCGCGCGCGCGAGCAGCGGCGACAGATCGCCGCGCTCGCCCTCGTCTTCAAGGCGGCAGAGCACCAGCAGCATCCGCCGCCACGCGAGGCACAGGTAGCGGTGCGAGACGCCCTTGTCTCCGTAGAGCGCGTCGTAGAGCCTGTCCTCCAGCGAGGCGGTCATCCGCTCGCGCGGGGAGAGCGCGTAGACCGCGTAGGCGCGCGCGCCGAAGGGATCCATGCGCCGCGCCGCCTCCCGCGCCTGCGCCGCGCCGAGCGCGCCGCCCATCAGCTCGTCCAGTTCGCGCTCGTGGCCGGAAAAGTGGCGCGCACCCCGGATGAGGCCCGTCACCTCGACGATCACCTCCTCGATGTAGGTGTCGTCAAAGAGCAATAGCGGCGTGCCGAGTCGGTCGGCCATCGCGAGGATGGACGGCGGCAGGGTTTTGAAGTACGCGGTCTTGATGAGCAGGCCCGCCACGCCCTGATTCATCAGCTTCATCAGCGTGCTCTCCACCAACCCCTCGTCCTCGCGGGCGTAGGCCAGCGTCGTCACCACCAGATCGCCCCGGTAGAAGTCCGGCAGGCGCATGCGCGAGGGGTCGTATTCAAAGAGCACCGCCGCCGTCACCCGGCGGCCCAGCCCGGACTTTCCCGCGATCACGCGCAGGCGGTCGATATGTTCCAGCCGGAAAAGCTCCTCGATGCGGATCAAGCCGTCCACTTCCTCTCAGATCATCGTCTATTGTATCATCAGCAGCCCGGCATTTCAAGCGTTTGGGCGTCAGGAATCCTCCAGCGCGACCATGCGGCCCACGCGGTCAAGCCGCTCGATCAGCACGTCCAGCGTGCCGTCTCCGATCCCGCCCGCGCAGACCGACTCGATCGCGTCCCGCAGCGACGCCTCCGCTCCAGGCAGCGCCAGCGGGCACGCCCACGGGATGGTCAGGTTCTCGGCCAGATCGCGATAGATCGCGATGCTCTCCTGCGAGAGCGTGTAGCGGCCCCGCTCGTTGCCCTCGATCATGGCGTCCACGCGCGCGAGTTCCTCCTGCGCGCGGGTCAGCGCGTCCTCTCCCTCGGCCTCGCGCACGGCCTTTTCGGCGGCCTCGCGCTGCGCGGCCAGCTCCGCGGCGCGCGATGCGTAGTTGTCCCGCTCCACGGGATCGCAAAGCGCCGGCGTCAGCTCGTAGCGGGCCGTCGCATCCAGATGCTCCGCCCACCACTCGAGCAGCCGCAGCGCCTCCTCCTTGTGGCCAGACGCCGCGCTGACGCACAGCAGCCCCAGCGTCGCCGTCATGCGCGGGACGGAGCCGTCCGCCGAAAGCGGCGCGATCTGCACCACGCGGTGGTCGTCGTTGTAGCTGACGCCAAAGCCCTGCGCGTAGCTGCAGAGCATCGGCGTGCCCCACTGCTCGTTGTCGGGCGAGAGCAGCGCCGCGCCGGAAAGCACGCAGCGCAGCGCCTCGCGAAGCGCCGGATCGTCGAAGGAATACACGCCGTCCGGGGCGGCATCCGCGAGCATGACGGCGCGCGTCACCGTCCACAGCGCGCCGGGCACGCCCATCTGCTGAAGGTCGCACAGCGCGTAGTCGGGGTAATCCGCCGCCTTGTCCTGCAGCCAGCGGCCGAGGGCGTCAAACAGCTCCGCGTAGGTCTTGGGCGCGTCGCCCATGCCCGTCTCCTCCCATGCGGTCGCGTCGAGCGTCCATGTGTCCGGCGAGAGCTTGTAAGGCACGCCCAGCAGCGCGCCGTCCCGCACCGCCGTCTCCCGCACCGCCGGGTACAGCCCGTCCACGAACGCGCGCAATCCCTCGCTGTCGATGGCGGCGAGATACCCGCGCCCAGCGAAGGCCGCGTAATCGCCCGGGGCCTCCAACGCCAGCACGTCGAGCGAGGCGTCGCCGGAGAGCGCCGCCCTGCGCGTCGCGTCCCCGTCCACGCGCTGAACGACGGCGATATCCGGGTTGTCGAGCATGAAGCGCTCGATCGTCTCCGGCGGGAGATAGCCGCCCACGCACAGCTCGGTCTTTTGCGCGGCGCGCGGGTCGGTCAGGTCGCGCACAAATACGCGCTGCCCAGACGCCGCTGCGTAACGCCCGCCCCCGCTGCACGCCACGGGATGGGAGAGCGACGCCGTGAACAGCGGCACATACGCCAGCGTCTGCGGTTCGCCCTCCAGCGCCCTCACGCGCCCCTCGCAGAGCGCGGCCGCGCCGCGGGGCGTCCACGCGAACGCCCCGGCGTCCTGCGGGCAGGCGATCTCGCGCACGGCGCGATCCTGCTCTGCGTCGTAGAGGAGGAGGCGCGGCTCGTCCCCGTTCGTCGCCAGCAGCAGCTCGCCCGGCCCCGCCGGGGCCAGCGCGCAGACGCCTTGCGCCGCGCAGACGCTCATTTCGCCCGTCCGCATCTCGCGGCAGAGCAGCTCCGTTTCGTCGTAGGTCTCCCAGCTCGCGCCGCCCAATAGCAGGTAGAGCTTCCCCTCCTGCGCCGCGACGCCGCGCACCTCGCGGCGGGCGGTCGGGTCGTCCTCCATCAAGAGGCGCTCGTCCGCGAGCGCGAAGGCGGGCGTCAAGCCGCCGTCCTCCACGCGGAAGACCTGCCCGCTGTACGGCTGCAGCGCGTAGAGCGCGCCGCCGTCCGCGAACAGCCACGCGACGGCCCGAGACCACGCGGCCGCCTCCGCCGCGTCCTCCGGCGGCTGCGCCGCGTACTGATACGGCGCGCTCTCCGAGAGATCGGCGACGCGCTCCGCCGCCTCGCCGTCCCCCGGCGTCCAGCGGTACACGCCCGAGCCGCCCAGCATATAGAGCGTCTCCCCGTCAAAGCACAGCGAACGCACGCTGTCGGCCGCTCCGTTCGCCGCGCGCAGCTCCAGCTGCGTCTCGGCCTGTTCTGCCAGCGCCACAGGCGCGGCCAGCAGCGCGATTGCGCACAGCAGCGCGGCGAAGACCGCCCGCGCGTCTCTCCAAATCCGGCTCATAGGTTCCTCCTTTCGGGCGGCGCTCGCGTCCGCCCCACACTTCCCTATGCCGCCGGCGGGCCGAAACCTGACGCATGGTTGCAAGATACGCGTTGCCTTTTCACCAAAGCGCGTGTTATAATGGGACTCGGCGCGCCTGCCACTGTGCGCGCCCGAAAGGAATCGCGATGTTTTCTCCGATCTATCTGCTCCTGCCCGCCGCGCTCATGATGCTCGCCGCGCATCTGGCGGGCCGTAGGCTGCCGTCCTCCCCGATGGCCGCCCTGTTTGAGTTTGCTTTTGACGCGGCGTTGTCCGCGTCGTTCGCGTTCATGCTGCTGCCGCTGGATCGCATCCATCTCGTCTACGACATGGGCGGCTTTTATATGTTTCTGAGCAGGACGTACATGGCGCTCGCCCCGGCGCTCTTTCTGGCGCTGGGCATCTGGCAGGGGCGGCGGGGCGCGTTTTGGGTCTTCGAGCCGGATGCGCCCGCCTGCCCGCGCGGCGCGCATCTGCGCCGCGCAGGCGCGCGGCTGCTGCTGCTGGCGCTCATCATCCTCTCCTACGCGTATCTCTTCGGCATGAACGACTTCTACTCCATGACCCTGGACGGCATCCTCTTCCACCTGCGCATGCCGCTGGCGGGCACGGCGCACGGCTTCGTGCAGAGCGTGCTGGAGCGCGTCGTCGCGCCGAGCCTCCTATGGTTTTTGCCCATCCTGATCTGGACGCTGCTGCCCGCTTCCCGCCATCCCCGGCTGACGCTGTCCGGCGCGCGAAACTGCTTTATCCAGCTGCTGCCGCTGCGCGTGGGGCGCGGCGTCTACCTGCCCATGCTGATCGGCTGGCTCTGCCTGCTGCTGACGATGGGATGCCGCTATCTTCAGGTCGGCGATTTTATCGACAGCCGCCTGCACAGCTCCGCGCTGATCGAGGAAAACTACGTCTCCCCGCGCGACGTCGCGATCGCCTTCCCTGAGGAGCCGCGCAATCTCATCACCATCTACGTCGAATCCGCCGAGACGACGTTTCAGGACGTCGCCAGCGGCGGCATCTTCCCCGTCAATCTCACGCCGGAGATGACCCGCATCGCGCAGGAGAACGTGAGCTTTTCCCAGACGGATCAGCTTGCGGGCGCGGCGGTCGCGCCGGGCTGCGGCTGGACGATTGCCGGGCTGGTCGCCCAAACCAGCGCCCTGCCGCTCAAGCTCTACAAATACGACGTGGGCGTGGACAACAGCCTCGCCGGTGTCGACAGTGTGCTTCCCGGCGCGACCACGCTGGACGACCTGCTCTCCGAGCAGGGCTATCGCTGCGTATTCATGGCGGGGTCGGATTTCACCTTCGCCGGCCGCCGTCAGTATTTCACCCAGCACGGCGATGTCGAAATCTGGGATCTGCAGGTCGCGCGGGATCTGGGCAAGATCTCGGACAGCTATTACGTCAACTGGGGCTTTGAGGACGCCAAGCTCTACGAGTACGCCAGGGAGGAGCTTTCGCAGCTCGGCGCGGGCGACGAACCGTTCCACCTGTCCCTGCTGACGGCGGACACGCACACGCCCGGCTATATCTGCGAGCGCTGCCCGCAGGACGTGGACGACCCATACCTGCGCACGGTCGCCTGCGCCTCCCGCCAGCTTGGGGAATTCCTCGACTGGTGCGCGGAGCAGCCCTTTTACGAAAACACGGTGATCGTCGTCGCGGGCGACCATTCGAGCATGACGTCGCTGGATTCGCTCAGCGTGCGCCCCGCCGACTACGACAAGCACCTCGGCAGCACGGACAGGCTGGTCTACAATGCGTTCATCCACCCGGCGCGCGAACCCGTGCGCGAAAAGGGACGGCTGTTCACCACGCTCGATCTCTTCCCAAGCATCCTCTCCGCGATGGGCGCGTTCATCGAGGGCGACCGGCTGGGGCTGGGCACCGACCTGTTTTCAGGCCGCGATACCCTCGCCGAGGAGCTGGGCTACGACGAGCTTTTCACGCAGCTCAATCGCCATTCGGCCTTCTACGACGACGAGCTGCTCTTTCCCTAGAAGAAGGGCAAAAAGCGCGGCCGCCCTCTCGGGCGGCCGCGCCCAGACCGCTGACAAAGCCAAGTCAGCGGTCATTTTTTGCACAAGGGGCGAGAAACCAAAAGGGAAAACAGGGGGTAA
>CANRLC010000058.1 GCA_947631405.1 uncultured Clostridia bacterium
ATCAATGATCCCGAAGAAAACTGGAACAAAACATACTCAAAAATAATTCAGGAACTAAACACAGTAACGTAAATTCCAGTTTATCCGCCGGACGACCTTTCATCGGCGCGGTTCAAACGACAAAAAAGCAGGCGGCCTTCGCCTGCTTTGCTTATTCCTGCTCACTGCTTCATCGCGCCTCGTCCTGCCGCAGCAGCCCCGCCAGCGCGCGCGCGGCGTCCTCCGGCGCACCGCCGTTGTCAAAGCGCAGGTGCGCGCAGGCGCGGTAGAGCGCCTCGCGCTGGGCGTAGAGCGCGCGCATGCGCGCGGCCTTGTCCCCGGAGAGGTTGGGCCGCCCCTCGGCGCGGGTCTCAGCAATCAGCGTCTCGATCGGGCGGCAGAGCCAGACGACCCGCGCGCCGCCGCGCAGCAGCGCGACGTTCTCCGCGCGCGTGACGATGCCGCCGCCCGTGGCGATCACGCCCGCGTCGGATGCGAGCGCGCGGGAAAGGGCCGCCGTCTCTCTTTCGCGAAAGCCGTCCTCGCCAAAGCGCGAAAAAATCTCGGGGATGCTCCGCCCCTCGAAGCGCTCGATCTCCTCGTCCAGATCGAGGAACGGCGCGCCCAGCTCGCGGGCGAGCAGGCGGCCCAGCGTCGTCTTGCCGCAGCCCATCATCCCGATGAGCGCCACGGGCTTACGCATGGCCGCCCACCTTTGCGGCGGTGTACGCGCCCAGCAGGCGGCAATCCTCGCAGTCGGCGCGCAGGGAATCCATCAAGATGCGCAGGTGGTCGTCGGAGACGTCGCCGCTCAGATCGACGTAGAAGCAGTATTCCCAGTTGCTCTCGTGCAGCGGGCGCGATTCGATGTGCGTCAGGTTCATGCCCATCGCCACGAAGCTGGACAGCGCGCGCATCAGCGTGCCGCGCTCGTGGCGCAGGGTGAAGGTGATCGTCGCCTTGTCCGGCACGCCGATGGACTCCGGCGCGGCGCTGACCACGAAGAAGCGCGTGTGGTTGTCATTAAAGGAATGGATGTCCGGCGCGAGAATCTCGAGTCCGTAGTGCTTCGCGGCCAGACGCGAGGCGATGGCGGCGCTGTGGACGTCGCCCAGCTCGGCGACGTGCCGCGCGGCGATGGCGGTGTTAAAGTACGGCGTCGTCACCCAGTCCGGGTGCTCCCCGAGGAACACCGGACACTGCGCGAAGCCCTGCTCGTGGCTGTAGACCGTGGTCACGTCGGAAAGCGTGGCGCCCGGCACGCCCAGCAGGCAGTGCTGCACCTGCACGAGCTGCTCGCCCACGATGTGGCAGGCGTACTTGCCCAGCAGGTCGTAGACGGTGTTGACCGAGCCGGAGGACGAGTTTTCCACCGGCACGACGCCGTAGCGCGCCTCGCCGGAGGCGACGGCGGCGAACACGTCGTCGAACGTGCGGTAGGGCTTGCGTTCGCAGCTTTCGCCAAAGTAGCCGACGGCGGCGCTCTCCGAGAACGCGCCGGGCACGCCGTTGTAGGCGACGGCGTTCGTGCGGCACAGGTCGTTTAAGATGCGGTACTGCTCCTCGCGCGACAGGCGCATGATCTCCTTAAAGAGCTGCGAGACGCTGCCGCGCAGCGCGTCGTCCTCGGCCTGCTCGGCGCGGGATTTGAGCACCTGCTCCTCGCGGGCGGCGTCGAGAATCTCCTGATGGCGGTCGTACTTGTAGAGCGCGACGTCGCGCGAGACGCGCATGCGCTGCTCGAACAGGCGAACGATCTGCGCGTCGATGGCATCCAGTTCCGCGCGGCAGGCGGTGATGTCCTTCATATGGGCCTCCTATGCGTCGGTGGGGAAGGGATCGCAGAGCATGAGATCGGCGAGCGCGACGGCGAGCGCGCTCTCCACGACGGGTACCGCGCGCGGGACGATGCAGGGATCGTGCCGGCCCTGTACGCGCAGCGTCGCCTCGCGCATCGCCGCGACGTCCACGGTCTGCTGCTCGCGCGCGATGGAAGGCGTGGGCTTGACGGCGACGCGCAGCAGCACGGGCATGCCGTCCGTGATGCCGCCGGTGACGCCGCCGTTGTGGTTGCTCGCGGCGACGACGCGGTCCTCGCGCAGGCGCAGCGGATCGTTGGCCTCGCTGCCGCGCAGCGCGGCGAGGCCAAATCCGTCGCCAAACTCCACCGCCTTGATGGCGGGGATGGAAAAGAGCAGATGCGCGGTGACGCTCTCCACGGAGTCAAAGAACGGATCGCCGACGCCCGCCCGCACGCCCGTCGCCGCGCACTCGATCACGCCGCCAACGCTGTCCTGTGCGTTTCGCGCCTCCTGCACGGCGGCGCGCATGGCCGCCTCGACGGATGGGTCGAGCAGCGGGAAGCGGAGATTGCGCAGCGCGCGCAGGCGCTCGCCGTCCACGCGGACGGGGTCAAAGCGCGCATCCTCGACGCCCGCGATCGCGGCGATGTGCGCGCCGATCTCCACGCCCATGGGCGCGAGAAGCTGGCGGGCGACGCTGCCCGCGAACACGAGCGGCGCCGTCAGCCGCCCGGAAAACGCGCCGCCGCCGCGCGGGTCGTTGTAGCCGCGGAATTTGACGTGCCCGGCGTAGTCCGCGTGCCCGGGGCGCATCAGGCTGGAGAGCTGCGCGTAGTCCGCCGGGCGGACGTTCGTGTTCTCGATCACGCCGCACAGCGGCGCGCCCGTCGCGCGCCCGCTCAGAAGGCCCGATACGATGCGCACGCGGTCGGCCTCCCGGCGCGCGGTCGCGGTCGGGTCGTTGCCGGGCGCGCGCCGCGCCATGTCCTGCGCGACGGCGTCCTCGTCGATGGGCATGCCCGCGGGCAGCCCGTCGATCACCATGCCGATGGCAGGCCCGTGCGATTCGCCGAAGATCGTCAGGCGAAAGCGCGTTCCAAACGTCGCGCTCACCGTGCATCGCCTCCCAACGCTGCAAATTCATCCCAGAAGGCCGGGGCGCTCTTGCGCACCGCCTCCGCGTCCGAGATCGTCAGAGGCCCGTCCGCGAGCGCCGAGGCGACGGCCATCGCCATCACCACCCGGTGATCGTTGCAGCCGTCGATCGCCGCCGCGCGCAGCGGATGGCCGCCGGAAATGACCAGCCCGTCCGGCGTCTCGCGCGCGTCCGCGCCCGCCGCACAGAGCGCCGCGCGCATCGCGCTCAGGCGGTCGCTCTCCTTGATGCGCAGCCGCTCCGCGCCCGTGATGCGGCTTACGCCCCGCGCCGCCGCCATCGCCACCGCCAACACGGGGACGAGATCGGGGATCTGCGAGGCATCCACCTCCGCAGCGCGCAGCGCGGAAGGATACGCGCAAATGGCGCCGTCCTCCCAGCGGACATCCGCGCCCATGCCCTGCAGGATGGGGACGATCGACCGGTCGCCCTGCGCGCTGTCGGGATCGAGGCCGCGCACGCGGACGCCGCCGCCCAGCGCGCCCGCGACGAGGAAGAACGCCGCGTGGCTCCAGTCGCCCTCGACATGGATTTCGCCCGGCGAGGCGGGAACCTGCCCGCCGGGGATGCGCAGCACTTGGCCGTCCTCCTCCCAGAAGGAGACGACGCCGAACGCTGCCTGCGCGCGCCGCGTCAGATCGACATACGCGCGCGATTGCAGCGGCGTGGTGACGCGCAGCACGCTCTCGCCGTCAAGGCGCGGCAGCGCGAACAGCAGGCCCGTCAAAAACTGGCTGCTCACGTCGCCCGGCAGCGCGTACTCGCCGCTTTGGAGCCGTCCCTCGACGGTCAGGCTGTCGCCTTCCGCTTCCCAGCGGACGCCGCGCGGGACGAAGAGCCGCTCGTAGACGTCCAAGGGCCGGCTCATCAGCCGGCCGTGGCCGGTGAAGCGCACCGGGCCGCGCCCGTCCAGCGCCAGCGGCAGGAGAAAGCGCAGCGTCGAGCCGGACTCGCCGCAGTCGAGCGCGCGCGTTTCGCCGCCCGCGTATGCGCCGCCGCCCGTCAGCCGCGCGGCAAAATGCCCGCTCGCATCCGGCAGCGGCTCCGTCTGCGCGCCGCGCAGCAGGCCCAGCGCCCGCGCGCAGGAGAGCGTCGCCTCGACGTCCTGCGAGCGCTGCAGCGGCGCGACACGCGTCGCCCCGGGGCAGAGCGCGGCCATCAGCAGCGCGCGGTGCGACGCGGACTTGCCGGGCATCGCGCATAGCGCGCCGCGCAGGCGGGACGGGAGGACGGTCTTGACCATGGCGGTTTTCCTTTCAGCGGCTTGGCGCTTACGCGCGCTCAAACGTCAGATCGACCAGCTCGCGCGCGGTCATCGGGAAGACGTCGCACGCGCCGATGCGATTGAGCAGCACCGCGCGCACCGTGCGGCCCTCGGCCTTTTTGTCGAGCGCCATCGTCTCGGCGAGCTGCTCGGGGGAGAGGCCCTGCGGCAGCGCCGAGGGCAGGCCGTAGGCGTCCAGCAGCGCGACGAGGCGCTTTGCCGTGCCGGGCGGGGTGACGCCCTTGCGTTCGCCCCAGCGCGCGGCGGCGGCCATGCCGATGCAGACGCCCTCGCCGTGGAGCATGCGGCCGTAGCCCAGCGCGTTTTCCAGCGCGTGGCCGAGCGTGTGCCCGAAGTTGAGCTGCATGCGCACGCCGTGGTCGTGCGGATCCTCGCGCACATAGCGCGCCTTGAGCGCGCAGCAGCGCGCGACGATCTCGGGAAGATGGGGGACGAGCGCCTTGCGCGAGCCGAGCGATTCCAGCAGCTCAAAGAGCGCGCTGTCCGCGATGCAGCCGCATTTGACGACCTCGCCCAGCCCCGCGCCGAACTGCCGCTCGTCGAGCGTGGAGAGCGTGTTCGGGTCGATCAGCACGAGGCGCGGCTGGTAGAACGCCCCCAGCAGGTTCTTGCCGCGCGGGTGGTTGACGGCGACCTTGCCGCCCACCGAGGAATCGACCTGCGCGAGCAGCGTCGTGGGCACCTGAATGAAGTCCACCCCGCGCAGATAGGTACAGGCGGCGTAGCCCGCCAGATCGCCGATGACGCCGCCGCCTAGCGCGAACACCGCGTCCGCGCGGGTCAGCCCGGCGGCGAGGAACGCGTCGTAGAGCGCGAAGAGCTGCTCCGCGGACTTGGTCGTCTCGCCCGCGGGCAGCGTGAGCAGCGTCGCCTCCGCGCCCGCCTTGCGCAGCGCGCACAGGAGCGCGCGCCCGTAGAGCGTCGCGGTGTGCTCGTCCGCGACGACGGCGGCGCGCCGCCCGGCATAGGCGCCCAGCAGCGGCGCGGCGCGGCGCAGCAGGCCGCGCTCGATGACGATGTCGTATCGCTCCTCGGCGGCGGGAGCGCAGACGGAAACGGTGGGCATGAAGGATCGTCCTCCTTTGCAGTGGTCAGCGTGCTTCGCCCTCGCGCAGGCGGTCGAAGGCCTTCTTGCGGTCGCTCGACGCCGTGAGGCGGGAAAGCAGCGCCTCGCGGTCGCCGCCGCGCAGCAGCGCGCTGTATTCGCTAAGGCGCTGCGCAAGCTCGTCGGTCAGGCCGGCCAGCGTCTCGCGGTTGGCCCAGAAAAGCTCGCACCAGAGCTTGGGGTCGAGCGCCGCCACGCGCGTCGCGCCCCGAAAGGAGCCGCCCTCAAAGCCGTAGCTGTCAAACAGCAGCCGTTGATCGCACAGCGCCAGCGCCATCACATGCATCAGCTGGCTCGTGTAGCCGATGCGCTCGTCGTGCTCCTGCGGCGTGGAGAGCACCACGTCGCAGCAGCCCATGTACGTCGCGAGCCGCCGCATTAGCTCTACGCGCTCCGGCGGGGTCGTCTCGTCCGGCGTGAGGATGTAGTGCGCGCCGCGGAACAGGTCGGCGCTCGCGTTCGCAAAGCCGCCGCGCTCGCGCCCAGCCATCGGGTGCCCGCCCAGATAATCGAACGCATGCGGCCCCAGCGCGGCGACCGCCTCGCACATCGGGCGCTTGACGCCGCACACGTCCGTGAGCAGCGAGCCGGGGGCCAGCCGCGCCGCCTGCTCCGACACGAAGCGCGCCGCCGCGAGCGGATGCAGGCAGACCACGGTCACGTCCATCTCCCCGAGCGGGGCCTCGGCGGCGTCCGCCCAGCAGGCGCGCACCGCGCCGCGGCGCAGCGCTTCGACGCGGATGTACTCGTCGCTGTCCACCGCGTAGAGCGCAAGCTCCGGCGAGCCGCACAGCGCCAGCGCCATACTCCCGCCGATCAGGCCGAGGCCGACGAACAGGATCTTCATCATAGCGTGCGCTCCACGATCGGGGCCATCGCCGTGATCTTGCCCACGAGCTGGGCGAACTGCGAGGGCGTCAGGCTCTGCGCGCCGTCGCACAGCGCGTGCGGCGGGTCGTTGTGTACCTCGATGATCAGGCCGTCCGCGCCCGCCGCGATGGCCGCCAGCGACATGCGCTCCACCATCCAGTTGAGGCCGGTCGCGTGCGAGGGATCGACGATGACCGGCAGGTGGCTCAGCCGCTTGACCGCCTGCACGGCGGACAGATCGAGCGTGTTGCGCGTGTACGTCTCAAACGTGCGGATGCCGCGCTCGCAGAGGATGACGTTCGGGTTGCCCGCCGCCATGATGTACTCCGCGCTCATCAGCCACTCGTAGATGGTGGCGCTCAGGCCGCGCTTGAGCAGGATGGGCTTGCGGGTCTGCCCCAGCTCGGTGAGCAGATCGAAGTTCTGCATGTTGCGCGCGCCGACCTGAATGACGTCCACCCGGCGGTCGAATTCCTCGACCAGCTTGGGGGACATGATCTCGGTGCAGATGGGCATGCCCGTTAGCTCGCGCGCGTGCTCCAGCAGCGCCAGCCCCTCGAGCTTTAAGCCTTGGAACGCGTAGGGCGAGGTGCGCGGCTTGTACGCGCCGCCGCGCAGGATGCTCGCGCCGCTGGCGCGCACCTTGAGCGCGGTGTCGGTGATCTGATCGACGTTCTCCACCGAGCACGGCCCCGCGAAGAGCGCCAGCTTGCGCGCGCCGACCTCGACGTTCCCGCAGCGCACGACGGTGTCGGTGGGGTGGAATTTGCGATTCGCCTTCTTGAACGGCTCGGAGACGGACATCACGCGCTCGACGCCCGGGCGCACGAGGAAATCGTGCGGGTCGAGCCGCGCGACGTCGCCCAGCACGCCCAGCACCGTGCAATCGACGCCCTGATTGCGCTGCACCTGCATGCCCTCCTTTTGCAGGGATTGGCACAGCGCCTCGATCTGCTCCTGCGTGGCCTGCGGCTTCATAATGATAATCATGGGAACGACCTTCCTTTCGGCGATTTTCCGCGTAAATGCAACAGGCTCCCGCCACGGCGTGTGGCAGGAGCCTGACGAAAGTCAGCGGCGGGCAAACGTCCCTCTCATGCGTACACGACCAAAAGACCACGGCCAAACCGATAGCCATAGCCCGTAAATCGCGCGGCGTAAGCGTGCAGCATGCGGGGGAACCTCCTCTCGTTTGACCCAGTATAGCATGGGCGCGTGCGGATTGCAAGCGCCCGGAACGCTTTTTGTGAAAACTTGACAAAATGTCAATGCCCTATTTCCCTGAGCAGGCGGCTGGCGTCCTCGCGGGAGGCGAGCGAGAGCACATGCTCCTCGCCGGTGAAGCGGTAATCCGCGCCGGGCATCGGGTGCAGCACGCCGTCCGTCTTGACGGCGAGGATGTTCATCCTGTGGCGGTTGCGCACGTCCAGCTCGCGGATGGTCTTGCCCGCCCAGCCGTGCGGCGTGGGGATCTCGTAGAGGGCGTAGCCGTCGGTCAATTCGATGTAATCGAGGACGTTTTCGGCGCTCAGGCGCATCGCCCAGCGCTCGGCGCTGTCGCGCTCGGGGTAGACGACCTCGTCCGCGCCGTTGCGCAGGAGCAGCTTGGCGTGGATGTCCTGGCTGGCCTTGGCGATCACGCGCTTGGCCCCCATCTCCTTGAGCATCGAGGTGATGAGCAGGCTGCTGGCAAAGTCCGAGCCGATGCACACGCAGCACAGGTCAAAGTTGTGTACGCCCAGCGCGCGCAGCGCGGCCTCTTCGGTGCAGTCGGCGATCTGCGCGTCGGTCGCCTCGTCGGCGAGCGCCGCCACGGCGGCCTCGTCGGAATCGACCACCAGCACCTCGCTGCGCAGGCGCATGAAGGTGCGGCACAGGTGGCGGCCAAAGCGGCCCAGACCGATGATGAGGATGGATTGCATGGGGATGCCTCCTTCAAAAGGGATGCGGGGTGAGCGCGCCGCAAGGGCGCGGGATGTTTAGCCGACCAGAAGTCGCCCCTGCGGGCGGCGCACCGGCGGTGCGGCGCGGCGATGCGTGAGCAGCAGCGCGAACGTCAGGCTGCCCAGACGGCCGATGTACATCAGCAGCGCGATCACCAGCCGCGACGCCGTGCAAAGCGAGCGGGTGATCCCCTCGCTCATGCCCACGGTGTTGACCGCCGAGACGACCTCGACGAGCACGCTCTGCAGCGAGAGGCCCGGCTGCATCGCGCAGACGGCGAACGTCGCGCCGCAGGAGAGCGCTGCGTAGAGCACCGCGATGGCGCTCGCCCGGCGCAGCGCCGAGGCCTCGATGCGCCGGCCCATCAGGCAGACGTCCTCCTCGCGCCGCAGCGTCGAGGACGCGGTGAGCATCAGCAGCAGCACGGTCGTCGTCTTCGCGCCGCCCGCCGTGGAGCCGGGGTTGCCGCCGATGGCCATCAGCAGCAGCGTCAGCAGCGACCCGGCGGGGGAGAGCGACGCGGTGGGCACCGTGTCAAAGCCCGCCGTGCGCGGGGTGACCGCCGAGAACGCGCTGGCTAGCAGCCGCCGCCCGACGGGCCATCCCGCCATCGACGCGCCGCCCTCGACGGCAAAGAACAGCGCCGTCGGCACGACGACGAGCGCGAGCGTACACAGCAGCACCGCGCGCGTGTGCAGCCGCATCTTGCGCGCGCGGAAGCGGCACTCGACCAGATCGTCCCAGACGAAGAAGCCCAGCCCGCCCAGCAGGATGAGCGCGATCGCCGTCAGGCACACGACGGGGTCGCCCGCGAACGCTTCCAGCGAGGAATACGCGCCGGAGTAGCCGCCCATGAGATCGAAGCCCGCGTTGCAAAACGCCGACACCGCGTGGAATACGGACAAAAACACCCCGCGCCCCGCGCCAAAGATGGGCACAAAGCGCGTGGAGAGCAGCGCCGCGCCGGCACCCTCGAAGAGCGCCGTGCCGATCAGCGCGCGGCGCATGAGCCGCACCACGCCGCCAATATCCATCGAGGAGACGCTCTCGCGCAGCAGCGTGCGCTCGCGCAGGCCGATGCGCCGGTGGAGCAGCAGCGCGGCCAGCGCGAACACGCTCATCACGCCCAGCCCGCCCACCTGAATGGCGAGCAGCAGCACCGTCTGCCCGAAGAGCGACCAGTGCGTCGCGGTATCCACGACGACCAGCCCGGTCACGCAGACCGCGCTCGTGGCGGTGAACAGCGCCGTCACGGGGTCGGTCGCCTCGCCCGTGGCGCTGGAGACGGGCAGCATGAGCAGCGCGGTCACCAGCAGGATGATCGCCAGAAAGCCCAGCGCGAGAACGCTCTGCGCGCCCATCGGCGCGCGCCTCGCGCGGCGGTTTTGCATAGCCGGGCCTCCCTTCGCGCGTTTTTTCACAGTATACTCCAAGCGACGGGCAAATTCAAGCCGACGGGCGCGGCGAAAGGGAAGGGTAGAGATAGATCGCCTTGCCCATCCGGCGGGCGGCGCGGAGCGTGCGCGCGGCCCCGCCCGCGCTCCCTTGCACATGGGCGATCACCGCGTCCGCTTGGCGAACCATCCACTCGTTGCGGCGGGCGATGGCATAGCGGCGCGGCACGTTCTCCAGCGGCGGATAGACGCTCCCATCGTAAGGCCCGCGCGCGGGCGGTCGGTCGAGATAGGCCAGCACGAGCGTCGCGCGGACACGCGGGCAACGCGCCTTCCACGACGCGACCGCGTCCGCAGCGAGACGGTCGAACGCGCCGCAGCCGCCCAGAAGAAACTCGCTCGCGCCCGCCTTGATGAGCATGCCCGTACATTGCAAAAGCCACGCGTACACCTCGTCCGGGCGTTCGACGTCGCGGTGTCCGCAAAAGGTGACGATCATAGCATCAGCTCCTCACGATGGGAATAGACATTATATGGTCTATTGTACATCGTTCGGCCTCAAAAGTCGATATATTGTCTATTCGGAGATTTTCCTTTCACTACGCTAAATGGACGATATATCGTCCGGAGGCGCTGTTATGGACGTTCGCAAGCTGGTGTCGATGCGCATACAGGAGCTATGCGCGGAAAAAGGCTACAATATCAATTCCTTTTCACGCTGGGCGGGAATCCCGCCTACGACGATCAAAGCTATCATCTACGGGTATAGCCGCAACCCCGGCATCGTGACGATCAAGCTCATCTGCGACGGGCTGGGCGTCTCGTTGCAAGAGTTTTTCGATACGGAGGCATTTCGGAGTCTGGAGCCGGAGGATGAGAGGTAGAGGCGGGCGATGCCCACGCCCGTTTCCGAACAACGCTCTTGGTTATCTTTCTTGAGCGCACGAGGCCGCAGGTTTTTTGTTTTGGGAACGCCGCCTGCGGGCGGCGGGGGGGCTACGTCGCGCTGCGGCGCGGGGCGGGCGGTGCCCGCACCCGTTTCCGAACAATGCTCTTGGTTATCCTTCTTGAGCGCACGAGGCCGTGTTTTTTCGGGATGGGGTTACGGGGGATACGCCCTCGCCTGCGGCTCGGGGAGACGTGAAGTGGTAAACTAAAACTGGACACAGCGGGGGTAGAAATCAGGGACGGGAAAAGGTATAATAAGAGCAAACCCG
>CANRLC010000059.1 GCA_947631405.1 uncultured Clostridia bacterium
TTTTTATTTGCAGGCTTGCGATTCCCGACGTTCCGCCCGCCTCTCCTCCGCCACTGGCGGCGGCGGGCTTCAGTCCCCAGACCCCATCCTGTGCTTCGCACCATATCGCGCAAAAAAGCGGCGCTCCCCCGCGGAAGCGCCGCCCAATTTATTCCATTCCCATCATTTCACAAACGCAACGTGATCGTCAAAGCTGACGGCATGGGGCGTCTTCTCCGTCGCCTTATGGCCGACGGCGACGGCGATCTGAAACGCGTAGCCCTCCGGGAAGCGCAGCGCCTTCGCGAAGTCCGCCTCCCGCTCGCCCTGCATCGCGCCCTTGATGCAGCCGATGATGAGGCTGCCCAGCCCCATGCTCTCGGCCGCGAGGGCGACGCTCTGCGCCGCGATGCCCGCGTCCACCGCCGTCCAGCGGAAGCCCGCCTCGCCGCTCAGGATGAACACCGCCGGCGCTTCGTAGTAGAAGTTGTGTGCGCCCGCGCCCTTTCCGGCCTGCCGGAGCATCTCCGCCTCGATCTCGCCGAGGATGGGCGTGCCACCGTCCACCGCCGTCACGAAGATCTCCTGCCGGTTGGTCGCGGTCGGAGACTGCAGGGCGGCATCGATCAGCGTCTTCATTTCCTCGTCGGTCAGCTTTTCTTTGGTATAGCCGCGCGTGGAGCTGCGCTCCGCGATCGCACGCAAAACGTCGTTCATCGCAAAACCCTCCGTTTCCTCGTCGCTAACATGGGATACAACCCCATTGTACCACAGGAAGCGCGGCGTGAAAAGGGGCTTTTTCCCTCACAGCAGCCGCACGGCGTCGGCGTTGCGGCCGACCGCAGCGCCCGCGCACGCGCCGCCGAGCGTTTGGCGCATCGCCCGCTCGACGTCCTCGCGCGTGACGGCCTCGATCTTGCGCACGACCTCCTCCGGGTCGATCGCCTCGCCGCGCAGCAGCTTGTTGCGCCCGATGGACGACATGCGCGAGGAGCTGCTCTCCAGCCCCAGCACATAGGAGACGCGCAGCTGATCCTTGGCCATCGTGAATTCGCCGTCCGTGAAGCCGTCCTTCAGCAGCAGGTCGATCTGCGCGTGAATCTCGTCCATCACCCGCTGCGCCGTCTCCGGCGAGGTGCCCGCGTAGACCGAGAACGTGCCGCAGCCCATGTAGGCCGAGGGGAAGCTGTACACCGAATAGGCCGCGCCCATCTCCTCGCGGATGCGCTGGAACAGGCGCGAGGACATGCCGCCGCCGAACAGGTTGTTGAGCACGGAGAGCGCGTACAGCCCGTCGTCGTCCTGCGCGACGCCCGGGAAGGCGAGGCACAGGTGCGTCTGTTCGATGTCCTTGCGGCGCGTCAGCACGCGGCCCGCGCACGGCTGCACGGGCAAGACGCGCCCGCTCTCCCCCACGCCCTGCCAGCGGCCAAAGACCTCCTCGGCGATCTCGCGCAGCTGCGCCGGGTCAAAGCGCCCCGCGACGGCGAGCACGGTGTTGTCCGGCCGGTAGTGGCGGCGCTTGAAGTCGATCAGCGCGTCGCGCGTCACCGCGGCGATCTGCGCGCCGGTGCCCAGGATAGGCCGCGAGAGCGCGTGGTCGCCGAAGTACGCCTCGGCCAGTAGGTCGTAGACGAGATCCTCCGGCGTGTCCTCGCCCATGGCGATCTCCTCGAGGATGACGCCGCGCTCCTTTTCAAACTCCTCCGGCTCCATGCGCGCCTCGAGCAGCAATTCGCCCAGCAACCGCGCGGCGCGCGGCAGGTGCTCGGCGATCACCTTGGCGTAATAGCAGGTACACTCCTTGGAGGTGAACGCGTTCACCTGCCCGCCGATGGCGTCCATCTCCACGGCGATCTCTCGCGCGCTGTGCCGCGTAGTGCTCTTGAAGAGCATGTGTTCCACAAAGTGGGACAGGCCGTTTTCCTCGGCGGTCTCGTACATCGACCCCGCGCCGATCCACAACCCGACGCTCACCGACGGGAAGTGCGGGATGTGCTCTGCGATCACGCGCAGGCCGTTGGGGAGCGTAAATTCCTCGCACATGCGCTGCGTACCTCCGTTCCACATTTTGCCCTAGCTTCTCCTTTCGGCACGGGATTATGCGTGAAAGCGCGGGCCGTCGGGGTTTTGCGCCGACGGCCCGTTGATTGTCTTTGCGCGGCTTATCCGCGGCGGTTGGCGTCGCGGCGCGGCGGGCGCTGGCCCGGGGCGGAGCGGCGCGGCATGTCGCTATTGCCGTAGTCGATGTCGTTGCGCACGAGGTTGATGCGGCCCTGCGAGTCGATCTCGGCCACGCGAACCTCCAGCTCGTCGCCGATGGAGACGACGTCCTCGCACCGCTCCACGCGGCCCTTGGCCAGCTTGGAGATGTGAACCATGCCGTCCTTGCCCGGCAGCAGCTCGACGAACACGCCGAAGTTCATCATGCGCACGACCTTGCCGGTGTAGACCTCGCCGACCTCGATGTCCTTGGCGATGCCCTCGATGATGCGGCGCGCCTTGGCGGCGGCGGCCTCGTCCGGCGTGGCGATGTAGACGCTGCCGTCGTCCTCGATGTCGATCTTGACGCCGGTCTCGTCGATGATCTTGTTGATCATCTTTCCGCCCGGGCCGATGACCTCGCGGATCTTGTCCGGGTTGATGGAGAAGTGGATGATCTTGGGCGCGTAGGGCGAGAGATGCTCGCGCGGCTGCGGCAGCACCTCGAGCATCTTGCCGAGGATGAACAGGCGGCCCTCCAGCGCCTGAGAGAGCGCCTGGCGCAGGATCGCCTCGTCGATGCCCTTGATCTTGATGTCCATCTGGATGGCGGTGATGCCGTTCCTCGTGCCGGCGACCTTGAAGTCCATGTCGCCGAGGAAGTCCTCCAGACCCTGAATGTCGGTCAACACGGCCACCTTGCCGGTGTTCGCATCCTTGATGAGGCCCATCGCGACGCCCGCGACCGGGGCCTTGATCGGCACGCCCGCGTCCATGAGGGCGAGCGTGGAGCCGCAGACGGACGCCTGCGACGTGGAGCCGTTGGAGGAGAGCACCTCGCTGACCACGCGGATGGCATACGGGAACTCGTCCACGGGCGGGATGACCGGCTCCAGAGCGCGCTTGGCGAGCGCGCCGTGGCCGATCTCGCGGCGGCCGGGGCTGCGCATGCGGCCCGCCTCGCCGGTGGAGTAGGGCGGCATGTTGTAGTTGTGCATGTAGCGCTCGCTGGTCTCGGTGCCCAGGCCCTCGATCACCTGCGCCTCGCTGACGGGCGCGAGCGTGGCGATGGACATCACCTGCGTCTCGCCGCGGGTGAAGACGCCGGATCCGTGCGTGCGCGGGAGCACGCCCGCCTCGCACCAGATCGGGCGAATCTGCGTCAGGGCGCGGCCGTCGGGGCGGACGCCCTGCTCGAGGATCTTCTTGCGCATGATCTCCTTGTTGAGATAGTACAGCGCGTCATCGACCTCGCTCATGCGGCCCTCGAAGCGCTCGGCGTACTTCTCGTGCGCCTCCTCGGCGACGGTCTTTTCGCGCGCGCTGCGCTCGTGACGGTCGGTGGTCTCAAACACCCACTCGCAGCGGCCGTAGAAGTCCTCGCGCACGGCGGCGGTGACGTCCTCGCCGGTGGTGATGACGGGAAAATCGCGCTTCGGCTTGCCGATCTCCGCGACGATCTGCTTCTGGAAGGCGACCAGCTTCTTGATCTCCTCGTGTCCGGCGAGGATGGCGCGGAGCATGTCCGCCTCGCTGATCTCCTTGGCGCCGGCCTCGACCATCAGCACGGCCTCGTCGGTTCCGGCGACGGTGAGGTTCAATTTGCTCGCCTCGCGCTGCTCGACGTCGGGGTTGATGACGACCTCGCCGTCCACCAGACCCACGGACACGCCGCCGATCGGGCCGGCCCACGGGATGTCGCTGACGGCCAGCGCGGCGGACGCGCCGATCATCGCGGGGATGTCGGGCGGCACGTCGTGCTCGACGGAGAGCACGGTTGCCACAACCTGCACGTCGTTGCGCATGCCCTTGTTGAAGAGCGGGCGCAGCGGGCGGTCGATGAGGCGGCTGGTGAGCGTCGCCTTCTCGGAGGGACGGCCCTCGCGCTTGATGAAGCCGCCGGGAATCTTGCCGACGGAGTACATCTTTTCCTCAAAATCCACGCTCAGGGGGAAGAAGTCCTGTCCCTCGCGCGGCTTCTCGGAGGCGGTGGCGTTGACCAGAACGACCGTGTCGCCGAGGCGCACCGTCACCGAGCCGCCGGCCTGACCGCAGTATTTGCCGAATTCCAGCGACAACTCGCGGCCCGCCAGCTCAGTCTTGTACAGCTTGACCATGTTGGGGTTTCTCCTTTCTTTTCCTGCCTGCAACCCGCCCACCGCGCGGGAACCCTCCCGTGCGGCGCGGCCCGCCGCCCTTGCGGCTGCGCGGGCCGACGGCCGCGCGAACGCGGCCTACAAAAACCGCCGTCTGGGGAATCCCCAAACGACGGTCATCTGGGACGATACCCTTCCTGATGCGCCGCTTAGGCCGCGCTTACTTGCGCAGGCCGAGGCGGGCGACCAGCGAGCGATAGCGCTCGATGTCCTCGCGCTTCAGGTAGTCGAGCATGCTGCGGCGCTGGCCGACCATCAGCAGCAGGCCGCGATGCGAGTGGTGATCCTTCTTGTGATCCTTCAGGTGGTCGTTGAGGTGATTGATGCGCGCGGTGAGCAGCGCGATCTGCACCTCGGGGGAGCCGGTGTCGCCCTCGTGACGGGCGTACTCCTTGATGATGCTTTCCTTGGTCGCCTTATCCATGTTCTTTCCTCCGTTTCGTTGCTCGGCGCTTTGCGCCTGCCTTGCCAATCGCCGCGGGCATAGATGAACGCTTGGAGAGGCGATCGTCTGCGCGCGCGGTTCAGACCGGCAATTATTGTAACACCAAAGGCCCGCTTTGTAAACAGCCCATTTGGCGTTATGCCGCGATTTTTCGGCTTTTTTTACGAAAGCCCGTCCCCGTCCGCGCCGCAAAGCAGCGCGTACACCCGCTCGCGGTCGCGCAGCACCTGCTCGCGCAGCGCGTCCAGCGAGGAAAAGCGCGTCTCCGGCCGCACCTGATGCGCGAGCGCCAGCCGCAGCCCCGCGCCGTAAAAATCTTCCCCCTCGTAGGAGAGCAGGTTGGCCTCCACGGTCGGCGCGCCCTCCGGGGCCGTCGGGTGGCGGCCGATGTTGACGGCGGCGGCATAGCGCCGCCCACCCAGCGTGGCGACGGCCGCGTACACCCCGGCGGGCGGCAGCGCCTTGCCTTGCGGCAGCGGCAGGTTCGCCGTGGGGAAGCCGAGCCGCCTGCCCAGCCGTTTGCCGCTTTGCACCCGGCCGCAGAGCGCGTAGGGCGCGCCCAGCAGCCGCGCCGCCAGCTCCATCTCCCCCGCCTCGACCGCGGCGCGCGCGCGCGTCGAGGAGACCGGCTCCCCGTCCACGAGCACCGCCTCGACGACGTGCGTCTCAAAGCCGTACCGCTCGCCGAGCGCCGCCATATCCCGCGCGCGCCCTTCGCCGCGCCGCCCGAAGGTGAAGTTGAAGCCGATCACCACATGGCGCAGGCGCAGCGTCCGCGAGAGCGCGCGGACGAATTCCTCCGGCGTCTGCGCGGCATAGGCCGCCGTGAAGGGGCGCATCACCGCCGCGTCCACGCCCTGCAGCGCGATGGCGCGCGCCTTTTCCTCCGGCGTTTGCAGCACGGGCGGTACGCGCTCGGGCGAAAAGACGCGCGTGGGGTGCGTCGAGTAGGTGTGTACGACGCTACGCAATCCGTCGCGGCGCGAAAGCTCCATGGCCGCGCGCATCAGCTGCGCGTGCCCTTTGTGTACCCCGTCGAACATTCCCAGCGCCACGGCGGTCTCCCCTCCGCGCCACTGGCGTTCGTCTGTCAGCAGCTTCATGATCTCACTCCAGCAGCATCGCGTCAAAGCGCATCGCGCCGCCGCGCATGCGCCCCACGCCCGCGAAGCGATCGCCCACATACAGCCGCGCGGGCGCGCCCTCCGGGGCGTCCGCGAGCAGCTCGCTCCGCCCCAGCGCGTTCCCGCAGCGGACGAAGCGCTCCGCCCCCGGCGCGACGTCCACGCGCGGCAGATGCGCAAGCGGAAAGTCCATCGGCAGCAGCAGGGGTTCAAGCGACGGCGCGGCCTCCAGCGCCTCCAGCGTCACGGCGTCGTCCAGCGAAAACACGCCCGAGCTTGCTCGCAGCAGGAAACCCATGTGCGCCCGGCAGCCCAGCGCGCGGCCGATGTCGTGGCAGAGCGTGCGGATGTACGTCCCCCGCCCGCAGGCAACGCGCAGCAGGAAGCTGCCGTCCTCCAGCGCGTGCAGCACGTCGATGGCGTGTACGCGCACCTTGCGCGGCGCAAGCTGCACCTCGTCGCCCGCGCGCGCGACGTCGCAGAGCTTGCGCCCGTCGCGCTTGAGCGCGGAAAACATCGGCGGCACCTGATCGATCTCGCCGACAAAGCGCGACAGCGCGGCCTTGAGCGCCTCGCACGTCGTTCCCTCGCCCGTCCCGGCGATCCTGCGCCCGTGTGCGTCCTGCGTGTCGGTCTCGTAGCCCGGCACGAGCTGGGCGACGTAGACCTTTTCCTTGTCCACCAGATAGTCGAACAGCCGCGTGGCGCGCCCGACCATCACCGGCAGCACGCCCGCCGCCTCCGGGTCGAGCGTGCCCGCGTGGCCGGCCTTGCAGCCCTTGGGCAGCCTGCGGCGCACGCGCACGACGACGTCGCTGGACGTCATGCCCGGCGGCTTGAGCACGCAGAGAAAGCCGTTCATGCCCTCGGCCCCAGCAGCTTTTTCATCTCGGAGAGGATCATCTCCGTCGCCTCGTCGATGGGCCGATCGATCAGGCAGCCCGCCGCCTGCGCGTGCCCGCCGCCGCCGAACGTCACGGCGATCGGCGCGACGCTGTCCGGCTCCACCGCGCGCAGCGACATCTTCACGCCGTCGTCGCGCTCGCTCGCCAGCACCGCCATGCGCACGCCCTCGACCTCCAAGGCGCGGTTGACGAAGCCGTCCGCCTCGTCCGCCGTCGATCCGGTCTCCTCAAAGTCCTTGCGGGTGAGCTTGACCACGCCGACCTGATCGTCCAGCGCGAAGTACAGCTTTTCATACACGCGCCGCGCCAGACGCACGCGCTCCATCGACTGCGTGCGGTAGAGCCTGCGCGTCATCAGCGAGATGTCCACGCCGGTTTTGAGCAGCTCGCCCGCGGCGATCAGCGTCTGCGGCGAGGTCGCCGTGTACTGGAAGTGGCCCGTGTCCGTGCTCATGCCCGTCATCAGGCAGGTCGCCATCTCGCGGGTGATCGTCACGCCCAGCGCCACGATGATCTCATACGCCAGCAGGCAGGTCGCCGACTCGCCCTCGCGCACATAGTTCACGTCGCCGAAGCGCGTGTTGGTCTTGTGGTGATCGACGACCAGCCGCACCTGCGCGGCGTCGAAGATCGCCTCGCTTTTCCCCATGCGGTCGCAGCCGCTGATGTCCACCGCGGCGGCGACGTCGTAAGGCCCCTTCGCCTGCTCGGGGCTGAGGATGCTCTCCACGCCGGGGATGAAATTCAGGTTGCGCGGCACGACGCCGTCGCAGATCACGTCCACGGCCTTGCCCAGCGACAAAAAAGCAAGGCGCAGCGCCAGCGTCGCGCCCAGCGTATCCCCGTCCGGGGAAACGTGGGCAATCAGCGCCAGCCGCTTCGCCTCGCGCGCGCGGCAAAGCCAATCCTCAAATGCGCTCATCGGACTGACTCTCCTCCGTCTTTCTCACCTGATCGATCAGGCTCGCGATATGCACGCCATACTCGATGGTCGTGTCCAGTTCAAAGATCAGCTCCGGCGTGTAGCGGAGCTGCAAACCGCCCAGATGATGGCGGATGAAGCCGGAAGCGGTCTTCAGCGCCTTCATCATGGGCGCACGCTTCTCCTCCTCGTAGACGCTCACGAAGATCTTCGCGTAGCGCAGATCGCGCGTCACGTCCACATGGGTGATGGAGAACATGCAGTCTGTCCTCGGATCGGAGACCTCCTCGCGGATGATGCGCTCGGTCTCGCGCATGATCTGCGAGGCCAGCCGATCCGTGCGTTCAAATTGCTGTGTGGCCATGGTCATCCCTCGCTTTTCGCGGCGCTCGCGCCGGACTTATCCTTTGGCATGCCCGCGCGCGTCATGCTGGGAAATGCCGCCTCATCAGCGCGGAATCTCCTCCATCACGAAGCACTCGACGACGTCGCCTTCCTTGACATCCGAGAAGTTCTCCAGACACACGCCGCACTCGTAGCCGTCCGCGACCTCTTTGACCGCGTCCTTGAAGCGCTGCAGCGAGGAGAGCTTGCCCTCGTAGACGACCACGTTGTCGCGCAGCAGGCGCACCTGAGCGCCTCGCTGCAGCTTGCCGTCGGTGACGTAGCAACCGGCGACCATGCCCACGCCCGTGATCTTGAAGACGTTGCGCACCTCGGCGTGGCCGAGCACGTTCTCGCGGAAGGTGGGCGCGAGCAGGCCCTTCATCGCCTTCTCGACGTCCTCGATCGCCTGATAGATGACGCGGTAGTAGCGGATGTCGATGCCGTCGCGCTCGGCGGCCGCGCGGGCCTTGGCGTCCGGGCGGACGTTGAAGCCGATGATCGTCGCGCCGTCGATGCCCGCGAGCATGACGTCGTTCTCGGTGACCGCGCCGACGCCGCTGTGGATGGTGCGCACGCGCACCTCGCTGTTGCTGAGCTTCTCCAGAGACTGCTTGACCGCCTCGACGGAGCCTTGCACGTCGGCCTTGATGATGATGTTGAGATCCTTGACCTCGCCCTGCTCCAGCTTGCTGTACAGATCCTCCAGCGTGGAGGCGGAGCTGGTCTTGACCATCGAGGCGCGCTGCTTGGCGGCGCGCTCCTCCACGACCTGACGGGCGAGCTTTTCATCCGCCACGGCCATGAATTCGTCTCCGGCCTCCGGCACGCCGCCGAAGCCGATGATCTCCACCGGCGTGGAGGGCAGCGCGTTCTTGAGGCGCTCGCCGCGGCTGCTCACCATCGCGCGCACGCGGCCGTAGGCGTTGCCCGCCACGACCATGTCGCCGACGTGCAGCGTGCCGTTTTGCACCAGCGCGGTCGCGACCGCGCCGCGCGCGTGATCGAGCTTCGCCTCGATGATGACGCCGCGCGCCTTTCGGTTCGGGTTGGCGCGCAGCTCCAGCACGTCGGCCAGCAGCAGCACGTTCTCCAGCAGATCGTCCACGCCCTCGCCGGTGTGCGCGGAGACGGGCACCATGATCGTGTCGCCGCCCCACTCCTCGGGCACCAGCTCGTAGCGGGTCAGTTCCTGCTTCACGCTCTCGGGATCCGCGCCCGGCTTGTCGATCTTGTTGATCGCCACGATGATCGGGCACTTCGCCGCCTTGGCGTGGTTGATGGACTCGATGGTCTGCGGCATGACGCCGTCGTCCGCCGCGACGACGAGGATGGCGATGTCGGTCGCCTGCGTGCCGCGGGCGCGCATGGCGGTGAACGCCTCGTGGCCCGGCGTGTCGAGGAAGGTGATCTGCTTGCCGTTCACGCTGACCGTGTACGCGCCGATGTGCTGGGTGATGCCGCCGGCCTCGCCCGCGGCGACCTTGCTCTTGCGGATGTAGTCGAGCAGCGACGTCTTGCCGTGGTCGACGTGGCCCATGATCGTGATGACCGGCGGGCGGGGCTGCAATTCCTCCTCGGAATCCTCGACGTTCTCGGCGACGAGCGCGTCCTCGGCGGTCTTGTCGAGCTTCATCTCCAGCGTGACGCCGAACTCGGAGGCGACCAGCGAGGCCGTGTCAAAGTCCAGCTCCTGGTTGATCGTCGCCATGATGCCCAGCAGCATCAGCTTCTTGATGATCTCCGCCGCGGGCTTGCCGATGCGCTCGGTGAGGTCGCGCACGGTGATCGTCTCGGCGGTCATGTACGCGGTCTCGATCTTGATGGGGGCCATCATCTGCTGCGCGGAGAGCTGGCGGCCCTTCTTGCGGCGGCCGCGCACGACGTCGTCGTCCATGCCGTAGCCGTTCTCGCGCGCGAGCTGCTTGCGGTTCTTCGTCGGCTGATGCTCGGGGTCATGCTGACGCCTGCGAAGCTGCTTGTTCGGGTCGTAGTTGGAGACGCGCTCCTTCTCGACCGTCGGCATCAGCTCCGGGCCTCTACCCCGGCCGCCCATGGGCCTGCCGCCCGCAGGACGCGCGCCGCCTGCCGGGCGCGCGCCGAAGCCGCCCTGTCCCGCCGGACGCGCTCCGCCCGCCGGGCGCGCGCCAAAGCCGCCCTGTCCCGCCGGTCGCGCTCCGCCCGCCGGGCGCGGCGCAAAGCCCTGCCCTGCCGGACGAGCGCCGGCCGGACGCGGCGCAAAGCCGCCCTGCCCTGCCGGGCGCGGGCCGTCGCCGGGGCGCGGCGAGAAGGTCGTCCCCTGCGCGGGGCGCGATGCCGCGGGGCGCGCGGGCGCGGCGGGTTTGGCCGCCGGGCGGGCGCCTG
>CANRLC010000060.1 GCA_947631405.1 uncultured Clostridia bacterium
GGCGTAAAGCCGCGTAATCTTTCGTTATTCTACGACCCGGTTTGTTTTTTCCGTCTACTTCTTGTATAGCAGTCCACATCCTCGACCGGAGCGTTTGTTTTCAAAACCTCAGGCTAACGCCTTATAGAATCTCCCTCAGTGTCAGCGCGCAGAGCATCTCCCGCGGGAACGCCGCGAGCGTGCGCAGGGCCAAGGCCGAGAAGGCGTTCTCCCGCTGCAACAGATGGTATAGACACGAGATCACCAGCTTGCGATCCATCTGCGGGGAGGAGAAGAGCACGCCGATGCGCCCGCCCAGCAGCGAGCCGAGCATCGCCTCCGCCTTTTGCAGCGGCAGGCGCGCGCGCAGCTCGTCGCGCAGCGCGTCGTAGGTGAGCACCTGCGCGGGATCGACCCCGGCGACGTCGCAGCAAAGCTCGAACGCGCGCAGCAGGTAATCGACCTCGTCGCCGCCGCGCGGCAACTCCGCCTCGAGCAGGGAAAAGAGCGGCGCGCCGTCGTCGCGCATCGCCAGCGCGTTGGGCAGGGTCAGATCGGCCTCCGCGCGGGTGAGCTTCACAAGGAAGTCCCGCGCGCGCGGGGCGAGCGCGCTTGCGTCCACCGGATCAAACGAGTAGCGCACGCCGCGCAGGTGACCAAAGGCGCGCATCACGTCGTTGTAGCCTAGCGTGCGGTTGCGGCGGGAGAGCGCCTCGTCAAAGGTTAAAAGCCCGCCCAGCGAGTGCGCCGTGCGGATGTAGATCACGTTCGGGCGCAGGTCGTATTGCGCGTGCGAGCGGTGCTTGCCGATGTCGATGGCAATGATCTGCCGCGCGCCCGCGCGCACCGCCATGCCCACCGGCGTGTTGTCGCAAAAGCCGCCGTCGATGTAGCGCGCGTCGCCGATCGCCTGCATCGGGAAGATCGGGAAACACGAGGCGCTCGCCATCAGCCAGTCGCACAGCGAGCCGTCCTCCATGTCGGAGAGGCGCTTTTCGATCCTCGTCAGCGTGGGGAAGCGCGTCGTCACCAGCCCCAGATCGACGCCGCCGCGGCGCACCGACGCCTCGTCGATCGTCTTGCGGACGATCGCGACCAAGGGCGATACGTCCACCCCCTTGCGCTGCGCGTAGCGGGAGAGGAACTCCATGATCTTTTCCGGGTGATCGAAGATCGCCTCGGCGTCGTCGGCGATGGCGAGGCTCTCCTCGGTGACCACGTCGTTGAGCTTCAGCGTCTGCCAAAGCTCCTCGGCGCGGTCCATGATCCCCTGCGCGTACATCGCCGCGTTCAGCGCGCCGACCGACGTGCCGTATACGCTGCCCGCGCGGATGCCCAGCTCCGTCAGCGCCGCGATCGCGCCGACCTCGTAGGCGCCCTTCGCGCCGCCGCCGCCCAGCACCAGCGCCGTCTGCGAGGGAAGGAACGCGCGCATCACAGCCGCTCCTCAATGCCCGCCAGCGCCGCGAGCGTTTCCGCCGTCTTTTCCACGCCCATCAGCGCGGAGTTGATGCAGATGTCGTAGTTTTGCGCCTTGCCCCACTTCTGATCGGTGTAGCGGAAGTAGTGATTGCCGCGCTCCTTGTCCGACTTGGCGATGGCCTTCATCGCGGCAGCCTCGTCCAAGTGATAGATGGCCATGATGCGGTTGACGCGCATCGACATCGGCGCGTGAATGAATACGTTGATCGTATTCGGCCGCCCGGCGAGGACGAAATCGGCGCAGCGGCCGACGATCACCGCGCTCTCCTTCGCCGCGATGTCGCGAATGACCTGCGACTGGGAGATGAAGATCGACTCGGTGAGCGCCGGGAACGGCGCGGCGAAGAACCCGCCCGCATAGGCGGCGGAGGCGGCCATGCCCTGCAATAGCCCGCCGCGCTCGCGCTGCTCATTGTTCTCGATGAATTCCTTGGACAGGCCGCTCTTCTCGGCGGCCAGAGAGATGAGCTTCTTGTCGTAAAAGGCGATCCCGAGGCGCTTGGCGACCAGCTCGCCGATCTCGCGCCCGCCGCTGCCGTACTCGCGGCCAATGGTGATGATGAGCGGCGACTTCATAAGGCAGACCTCCCTTTCGGTTCGTCGTTCCGTGTCACGATCATTATACCACAGATCGCGCGCGCTGTCAGTTTGTTTTTTGCGCTCGGGTGTGCTATACTGGTAAAAATTGACCCGCAAGGAGAGAACGGCGATGACCCAGCGCATCTATGAACAGGATCCGGACTGCCTCGCGTTTACGGCGACGGTGCTCGCATGCGAGGAAAAGGACGGAGGATACGACGTGATTCTCGACCGCACCGCGTTTTTCCCGGAGGGCGGCGGACAGGGCGCCGATCACGGCACGCTGGGCGGCGCGGCGGTCACGGACGCGCATGACGCGGGCGGCGAGGTGCGCCATAGGACGGATCAGCCGCTTTGCGTGGGCGCGACGGTCGAGGGCCGCGTGGACGGCGCGCGCAGGCTGGAGATGAGCCAGCAGCATAGCGGCGAGCACATCTTTTCCGGCCTCACCCATAAGATATTCGGCTACGATAACGTGGGCTTCCACATCGGCGCCGACGCGGTGACCATGGACTTTAACGGCCCCATGACGCTGGAAGACGCGCTGCGCGTGGAATGGCTGGCCAACGAGGCGATCTGGGCCGACCTGCCCGTGCATGCGTTCGTGCCGCCGCGCGAGGAGCTGGAGAAGCTCGCCTACCGCAGCAAGAAGGCGATCGACGGCGACGTGCGCATCGTGCAGATCGAGGGCGTGGATACCTGCGCCTGCTGCGGCACGCATGTGAAAACCACGGGCCGCATCGGGCAGATCAAGGTGCTGGGCGTGCAGAAATATAAGGGCGGCGTGCGGGTGTCCATCCTGTGCGGCGGGCGCGCGCTGCGGCAAGAAAACGAGGCGCAGGAGCAGGTGCGCCGCGCGAGCGCGGCGATGAGCGTGCAGCGGCACGAGGTCGCCGGGGCGACGGAAAAGCTCCTCGCGGAGCGGGACGCCCTGCGCGCGGCAAACGACGCGCTGGGCATGCGCCTGTTCGACCTGCTTGCAGAGAGGGAAAAGGAAAGCGCTGCGCGCACCGTCGCCTGCGACGCCCTGCCCGCCGCGCTGGCGCGCAAGGCCGCGGGCAGGCTGTGCGATGGCGCGCGGCTTGCGCTGGCGCTCATCCCGCGCGAGGGCGGCGGCTGGAGCTTTGCGCTCGCCGCGGGCGAAGGCGATAACGCGCAGGCGGCGTGCAAAGCGCTGTGTGCGCAGTTTGGCGGGCGAGGCGGCGGCCCGAAGGATATGGCGCAGGGCGTGCTCGCGGGAGGAACCGAGGCGGAGCTGCGCATAGCCCTGCAAGCGCTGCTGTAAAACGTATCACCGCGCGAAGCGATGAAGGGGTCTGGGGATGAAATCCCCAGCGGGGTCTGGGGCGGCGCCCCAGAGCGTCCCCCACGCCGCAGGCGCACACCCCCGCGTCCGGCAGCGAACGCAGAGCGTTCGCGAAACCGGACAAGCAATGCTGCATCAAACCCGCCCATCCTTCATCTTCCATCCCCGCGCAGCGGGGATGGAAAAGGGGTCTGGGGATGAAATCCCCAGCGGGGTTTGGGGCAGCGCCCCAAAACGTCCCCCGTCCATCTTTTGAAAGGAGCCACCCATGCTGACCCACTACGCCGACAGTGCGCATCCGTTCCCGCTCTGGCCGGAGGAGGAGATCGCGTATTCCGTGCTCGCGCGCATCCTGCGCGCGCCGTGCCGGGACATCTATACCGACGACGCCGACACCGTCGTCTGCCTGTCCACGCTCCCGTTTCCCGTGTGGGTGCTTTCCCGCACCGACGACCCCCAGCGCCTTGACGAGATCGCAAAGCTGCTGCATGCGCGCTTCCCGCTTGAGGAGGGCTATCGCTATGTGATCGACGAGGCCCTCCTTCAAAAGCTCGCCGCGCACGATGCGTCCCTCGAGGGCGCGCATAAGCGCGGCATGCTCTCCTATCGGCTGGACGCCTTAGCGGACGCGACCCATCTCTGCGACGGCTTCGCGCGCCTCGCCCAGATGGACGAGCTTGAAGCACACGCGCTGCGCTGGCAGGATTCGTCCTATGAGATGGAGCGTGTTCGCCTGCCCATCGAGCGGTGCCGCGAGAGCGTGAGGGAGAAGATCGAGCAGGGCCAGCTGCTGCTCTGGGTAAGCGACGAGGGAAAGACCGTCGCGCAGGCCGCGTGGAGGGAGCAAGCGCCCTACGGCTGCGTCAGCGGCGTCTACACCCTGCCCGAGTACCGCCGCCGCGGCTACGCGATGAACGCTGTCCACGCGGTCACGCGCCGCATCCTCGAGGCGGGCTTTACGCCCATCCTCTACACCGACGAGACCTACGCCGCGTCCAACGCGTGCTATGTGAAGCTCGGCTACCGGCGGGTCGCGCGGCTGTGCAGCGTGTGGGGATGAAGCGGGCGGGAACGGTTCTTTCTGGGGAAAACAAAAGGCGGGCCGCTTGATGCCCGCCTTATACTATTCTCAAATCAAATGATCGAACCATTGCCATGGGTTATTCTGAGCAAGCAAAGGCGAGAGTACGCCACTTTTCATGAGCAACCCGCCCGGGATCGCTTCGCTTCCGGGCTGCTTATTGTGGGCGCTACGCGCCGGGGAACGTTGGGGCTACCATGGGGAACGAACACTGTCGGAGCGGTGGCGCTATAAGTCTTTGTAGCGCTCGCCCGGGGAACTCGCATAGTCGCGAGCTACGCTCGCTCCTTGCGATTCCCGACGTTCCGCCCGCCAATATTCAGGGAACGAACACTGTCGGAGCGGTGGCTGTATAAGTCTTTGTAGCGCTCGCCCGGGGGAACTCGCATAGTCGCGAGCTACGCTCGCTCCTTGCGATTCCCCGCTTCCGCCTCGCTGTTTCGGCCACTGGCCGCGCTCGGCTCCAGCGCCACTGGCGGCGGCGGGCTTCAGTCCCAGACCCCATCCTGTGCCCGTCAAATCTCGTACACCGCCTGCGTCGGCGCGAAGTCCGAGCGGTAGGCGATGATCCGCGTGAACGCGTTCTGCTCCGCGATGCGCAGCATGTCCGTCTGCGTGCAGTGGATGCCGTAGCGAAGCGTGCGCGCCATGCCCGCGTGCAGCAGCGCCGCCGCGTGCGTGTTCGGCTCCACCGTTCCGGTGAAGATCACCCGGCCGCCGCAGGCGAGCAGGCTCTCGGCCAGATCGCGCGCGTAGGGCGTGTCCAGCTGCGGATCGCTGACGAAGTAGACGCCCAGCGCCACGAACGTCTCCGGGATGGAGCGAACGAAGATTGCGCCCAGCAAATCTTGCGCCTCCGGGCGCACCCAGATCGCGTTCGCGTCCAGATGGCCCAGCTCCGTGATGAAATGCGTGTCGCCGAAGATGTCCGTCTGCGGCAGGCGCTCGCTCAGGTACGAGAGGATGCCCTGCGCCCTGCCGTACTTGGGCACGGGCAGCAGCACGGGCCGCCCGTCCGCAAGCGCCTCGGAGATCGCGTCCATCAGGCGATCCACGTTCTCGTCACGGTCGTTTTCGCCGTCCTGCGTGCCGTAGTCGCAATCCAGCACGGCGAGATCCGCCGTCATGCCCACGATCGGGTCGCTCGCGTGGATGCGCGCGCGGGTGTAGTAGTCCCCCGAAAAGAACAGGGCGCGCTTGCCCTCGCGCAGGCGGTACCACGCGCTGCCGGAGCAATGCCCGCTGCGGCCCCACTTGACGAACAGCCCGCCGGGCAATTCCGACTCCGTGTAGGGCAGGCTGAGCGCTTCCAGCAGGATGGGATCGTCGAGGGGGAAGGAGATCTGCCGGGCCGTCTCCGTGGTGAGCACCACGCGCCCGGAAAACCCGTTGCTGAAGAGGAACGGCAGCGCGCCGGACTGGTTCTCGTGCGAGTGCGTCAAAAAGAGATAGCGCGCGGCGCGAATTTGCTCGCCCGTCAGGTGGGGCAGCGCGTCCTCGCCGTAGCAGCGCTGGTAGCCGCAGTCCACGATGAAGGACAGCCCCTCTCCCTCGATGAAGTAACAGTGGCGCTGCTGCGTGCAGGGCCTGCCCGTCAGGTACAGCTTCATTCGGCGACCTCCAAAAAAGCGCGCGTAACCATCGTTTCCGCCTTCGTGGTACAGTATTATAGTACAAATCCGCGCGGGCGTAAACCCGGGAAACGATCGCGCGGTCCTTTTTGGTCATTCGCGACGAAGCGCGCGCGATTTTTCGTGCAATTTCCGCGCGCCGGGGCATGGGCAAGCGCGGACGGATGTGATATAATGGATAGCGCGAACTTTTTTGCGCGCGCGGGGATGAACGGGCGGCGCTGCGCCGTCTATTGTATGGATGGAAGATCATGGCAGGCTCCGGCCTGCGGCGGCGGCCCGAGGGCCGCAAAGGAACGGTGAAACGGGATGAAAAGGATCGCGGCGTTGGCGCTGTGCGCGCTGCTCACGATGACCGCCACGGGCGCGCTGGCGCAGACGGCGCTCGTCAACAACGGGAGCGACCCGACCGCCACGCTCAACCTGCGCGGCGAGCCGAGCCGGGACAGCGCGTCCCTCGGCGGGTTTTACAGCGGCACGCAGGTCGAGATCGTCTCCGACGCGGGCGGCGGCTGGAGCGAGGTCTCCATCGGCAGCGGGCAGGGAAGCGTCAGCGGGTACATGGTAAACGATTACCTCGCCACCGGGGACGCGATGCGCGGCGTCACGGACGCCACCTACGACGCGCAGGTCGTCTCGCCCTACGGCACGCAGTCGGTCGTGCTGCGCAGCGCGCCGTCCGGCTCCTACGACGCGGTCGCGATGCTGGCCGTGGGCGAGGACGTGCGGGTCATCGGCGTATCGGGCAAGTATTACTATGTGCGTCTGGACGACGATTCGGTCGGCTGCCTCGCCAGCGACGAGGTCGATTGATCCGCCGGGCCGGATGAAGAAATAAAAAAGAAGCGCGCCGCGCTCCCGATGGCAGGGGGCGCGGCGCGCTTTGGCGTGCGGGGAACTACTGTACGTCGTCCCACGAGAGGAAGCCGTGGAACCGCGTGTCGCCGTCGCCGCGGTCGCTCTTATCGGCGGGGTCGAGCAGCTCGCCGGTCTGGGCGTTCACAAAGAGCGTCCTGAAGTAGGCCGAGTGGCGGTCGCCCTCCGGCAGCTCGGAAAAGCGCTCCCATGTGTCGTCCTCCTGCTTCGCCTTGTCGAAGTACAGCGCCTCCACCGCCCATGTGGGCATGGCGTAGTAGCAATCGACCTCAAGGCCGCTGCGGTTGCTCGGGTCGGAGGGATCCGGGTCGTTATAGAGCACGAGGCCGAAGGTCAGGCTGAGCACCTTGCGGATGTGTCCGGCCTCGATCTGGCTTGCCAGCGCGTTGACGATGTCCGAAAACGGCGCGAGAGGGATGTCCTCGGTCAGCACGTCCTCCTCGCGGACGGCGGACTGAGAGACGATGTATCGGCCGTTTGGCCCCCAGCTCAGCCACAGATTGGCGCTAAACCACGGCGAATAGACGTTGCCGCCGTATTCCTCGCCGACGTGATCGAGCACCGGCATCCCGTGAAAGAGCCTGCAATACCGCCCGGAATAGACGGCCGGGCTGACCAGCTCGCCCGTGTCCGTCTTGATCTTGTACTTGACGCTGAATTCCTTTGGGTATTCAAAGAGAAAATCCGCCGGCAACGAGAGCCGCGTGAGAAGCTCGACGGCGTTGTCGATCATCTCGCGCGGGGTATACGCGGCGCCGTACTCCGCGCCGTAGACGAGGTCGGGATCGACGCGCTCGCCGTAGCGCTCAAGGAGGTAATGGGTCTTTTCGCCCGCCGCGCCGGGATTGAAGTAATTCATCGGGTTGTCGTGATCGATACACAGATCGACGCCGCCTTCGCGCGCTTCGAGCGTCGCGCCGTCGTTGAGGAGGCTCGCGTCGGGGTTTGGCGCGTAGGGCGCGATTTGGAGCACGGGCGCTTCGTCTTGGCCGAACACGTTCACGGCCAGATCGACGGGGATCGTCCGGCCGAGCGCGTCGGTATAGGTTTCGTGCCAGCCGTTTGCGGCCTGCTCGCGCAGCTCGGGGAGGGTGCAGTAGGGCTGGGCGGAAGCAGTGGCGAAGGTGGCGAGAAGCAGCAGAGATACGGTGAGCGAGAAAAGATGTCTTTTCATGGGAAGCCTCCTTGTGGGGATGAAGAATTTTTGTGCGGGAGCGAGAAGCGGGATTGAAGCGGCGTTGCTTGTCCGGGAACGCGAACGCGGGGCGTTCGCTGCCGGACGCGGAGGGGGGCGCTTCGCGGTGGGGGACGCTGGGCTACCGCCCAGACCTGTTCGGGGGACATTGTCCCCCGAACCCCCTTCCTCGCTTCGCGCGGGTATAAGCGGCTTTGGCGCGCTCCCTCCGCGAGGAGGGAGCGCGCCCCGTCGTCATTTGAGCGGAATATCGTTTGCCGCATCCTTTGCGCCCACCGGCCGCAGCGCGAGACTCTCGGCATTCTTCGGCAGGTCGAATCTCAGCCCGATCGTATACCTCCCGTCCACAATATCGGACAGGCCGCCCTCGATATTGGGCAAAACCTCGTCGCCCGCCACGAGCTGGTAGTCCCGGATGAAGCCGTCCGTCGTCTCGGTCAGCGCGTCGCCGCTCGCTGCGCCGTTCTTCACCCAGCCGCTTGCGCCCGTGGTCGTGATGCGGCCAAAGACGTCCACCTCGGAGACGGTGATCTCCGCGCTCGCGGTGTGATCGTCCCGCTCGAGCTTGCCGGAGAGATGCGCCGTCTTGCCCGTGACCGGGATGGTGACTGGCACGAAGACGGTGCCTCGGGTCTCGGGGTCGTGCGCGTAGGCCTCCTTCATGCCCACGGCATCCTGATAGACGAACCATGCGCTGGAGAGGACGGGCAGCTCCACGTCGAGGCTGTCCCCGACCTTGAAGCCCTCGGGCAGGCGCACCTCCTGATAGCCCTGCAATGTTGTGTCGTCCACCCACTTCGAGTCGCTATCGAAGATCGTCAGCGGCTCGCCGTCCATCCATGCGCCGTCGCCGACGCCGATGTGATCCTGCACGGCAAAAGCCGTGTCATGGCCGGTCAGCCATTTCGCGATCTCGCCGTCGGGGCCGTCGGCGTGCAGGCGGGTGTCGGCGTACTCGCCGGGATAGGTGAGATCCCAATCGACGCCGGTGGGCTTGCCCTCGCCGAAGACGGTCTCAAGCGGCGCGTCGAGCTTCAGGGTATAGCTATAGTAGAGCCGGTACCCGTCGCAGTAGCCCTGATGGAGCGTGAGCGAGCACTTGCGCCCGGCAAGGCGGCCCAGCGCCTTATCGAGGTCGGTCGCGTCCTTTTCATCCTTCGCCTCGCCCGGGAGGGCGAATTCCTGCGTCTGCTCGATCGTCACGGCGAGGGCTTCGAGCTTTTGCAGCCGCGCGTCGCTCAGCTCGTGATCCTCCCGGCCGACGAAGCTGCCGAACACGCCCAGCCCCGCCGCCAGCGCGGCGCAGCCCAGCATCAGCGCCATCGCGACGGCGACGGCGAAAACGGAGATCTTTTTCTTCATCACAATTCCTCCTTTTTGTTCAATGGCGTCCATGATCTGCGCCCGCGTGCGCAGGCGCTCTCCAATGCCTGTGAAATACTCGTCGGCGGCCCGCTGCAAGAGCTGGGTCAGCCGTTCATCCTCGCGACTTGGGTTCATCGTCCATCCCTCCCAGCGCTTCGCGCAGCCTCTTGCGCGCCCGGCTCAGGCGTTTGGCGACGGCGGACGCCGACACGCCGAGCGATTGCGCGACCTCTGCGGTGGTCATCTCCTGATAGTAGTAGAGCCACACGGTCTCCCGTTCCTTTTGCGGCAGGCGCATGACCTCGCCCATCAGCGCGACGCTCGTCTCCGACATGCCGGGAACGCTGACGGGCAGCGCGTCCAGATCGACGCGGCGATCCTCGTGGCGGAACCACGCGCGCCGCTGCATGTTGCGGCAGGTGTTCACGGCGATGCGCACGAGCCATGTGTACGCGCTGCTCTCGCCGCGAAACCGATGAAGGTTCTTATACGCCAGCAAAAACGTCTCCTGTACGGCGTCCTCCGCAAGGTGCGCGTCTTTCAGGATCATCGTGCATGTTCTTAGCAGATCGCGTTGATACCGCTCGATCAGCACGTCGAAGACCTGACTGTTGTCCTGGCCAGCGACAACATCCATGCGCTTTGACCTCCCTTCACCTCAATAGACAACGAAGGGAGCGGTTTTCTGACCGAAAACGCGAATTATTAGAAAATTTTTGCGCGCAAGAAAAAACCCTTCCTCCGCTTTGGGAGGAAGGGCAAAGGCAGGAGTGCGCAACTTCTCATGAACCACCCGCCCGGGATCGCTTCGCTTCCGGGCTACTTTTTGCAATCGCTTCGCGATTGAGGAACGTTGGGGCTACCGATCCGGGGAACTCACATAGTCGTGAGCTTCGCTCACTCCCTGTGATTCCCCGCGTTCCGCCT
>CANRLC010000061.1 GCA_947631405.1 uncultured Clostridia bacterium
GATCTTCTCCAGCGGCGCGATCAGCTCCGTGAGCGTATAGGTGTCCAGCTTCTGATCGGGATAGCCCAGAGAGTACGTCTTTTCCACGCCGAGCAGCGCCGCGGCCTCCCGCGTCGCCTCGCGCTGGCCGACGTCCTTTCCGTAGCGCAGGGACTCGCCCTCGCACATAATGACCGAACGCACCGCGTCCCCGGCGTTTGCGTGCTTTCTGACGATCCCGCCGACGCCCAGCAGCTCGTCGTCCGGATGGGCGGCGACCACAAGCACCCTATTCATGGCTGAGCCCTCCCTTGAGCGACCGTTCGCAAAGCGCTCTTCCGGCATAACAGGTTCCCGCCTCGTCCTCGATCTCGGTGACGAGCAGCGCCCCCGTGCGCGTGCCGACGACGAGGCCGCAGGCGGCCTCGTCAAAGCCGACCGCGTTCCCCGCGATCTCCCCCGGCCCCACGCCCGCCGATACGGGCAGCAGCGACGCCTTCCAGATCAAAAGCTTTTTCCCATCCAGAAACGTGAACGCGCCGGGATAGGGCCGCGTCAGCGCGCGGATGAAATCGTAAATCGCCTCGCCGCTCTGATTCCAGTCGATGAGGCCGTCCTGAGGATGGCGCCGGGGCAGGATCGGCTCGTCCGTCAGGTTTTGGGCGGGATAGCTGGGCCGCTCGCCCGCCTCCAGCTTGGCAAGCAGCCTGCGGAGCATGACGGCGTTTGCCTCCGCCACGCGGTCGTAGAGCGTCTTGCAGGTGTCGTAGGGCGTGATGGGAAAGCGTATCTGATCGATGATCTCCCCGGCGTCCACCTGCTCGCCGAGCCACATCAGCGTGTTTCCGGTCTCCCGTTCGCCGCGGATGATGGCCCAGTTGATCGGCGCGGAGCCGCGACCGTGCGGCAGCGGCGACGCGTGCGCGCCGACGGTTCCGATCGTCGGGATCTTCAAAAGGCGCGCCGGGAGGATCTCACTCCAGCCGAGGACGACCAGCAGGTCGGGCCGGTATTTTTCGATCAGCGCGCAGGCGTCGTCGCCCTTGATGGAGTGAACCGTCTCATACGGCACGCCGTGCTCGCGGCAGATCGCCTCATATGCCCGGCTCCCGGCGGAGCGCTTGCCGAAGGCGGCGTCGTCCAGCGTGATGAACGCGCAGACTCTTCCCCCGTCCTCCAGCGTCTGGCGAAACGCCTCGACGCCCTCCTCGTGGCAGCCGACCCAAACGATCCTGACCATATCGCGCCTCCCCTGTCCCTCGCGGGATCATTAAATCCATCGATTTATTATAATATACGCCCGCGCCACGCGTCAAGCCGTTCGCGCGCGGGCGGAAAAAGAGGCTTGACAAGGCTTGCGCCTCCGTGATAGAATCACGTTGTTTAGCGGGGAAGCCCGGCCTGCGCCCGCCGCAGCGCCGTTTCCTTTGGCGCTTCGCGGGTGTGGCGGAATGGCAGACGCGGCAGATTTAGGATCTGTTGCCTTCGGCGTATGAGTTCGAGTCTCTTCACCCGCACCATTTCGCGGTAGTAGCTCAGTGGTAGAGTGCCACCTTGCCAAGGTGGATGTCGCGAGTCCGAATCTCGTCTACCGCTCCATTGCGGGTGTAACTCAGTGGTAGAGTTCCAGCCTTCCAAGCTGGCTATGTGGGTTCGATTCCCATCACCCGCTCCACATGAAAACGGCGACCGCATCCGGTCGCCGTCATCTTATCGAAAGCCCATATCCAGCATCAAAATCCAAGCAATTGCTGAAAGAATTGGTTCGCCTTTTCTCCCCCCTTTCGGGGGGGGAGAAAAGGCTTCTTTGACAGGCTGGCGGCGACCGCATCCGGTCGCCGCTTTTGATGTCTTGTCTGTTTGCAGCGCTTCGCCGCGGCCGCTTTTTCTTACGCCTCAAAGCCCACGATGCCGAACGCGCCGGGGCCGCTGTGCGCCGCGATGACGCAGCCCGTCTGCACCCACGAGACGTGCATAAAGCCCTGCCGGGCCGCGCTCTCCTCCGCCGCGCGCATGATCGCCTCGTCGAGGCCCGCGCCGTAGATGAGGTACAATTCCTGCCGGTCGAGGTTCCACCGTTTGGGGTAGTCCTCCATCAGCCGCGCGATCACGCGCGCCATCGAGCCGCGATACTTTTTCGTGGACAGCAGCTTGCCGTCCTCGATCTCGATGAGCGGGTGCAGCCCGAGGATGGTCGCGCCCAGATACGCGGCGTTGCTCACGCGCCCGCCCGCGCGCAGGTAGTCGAGATCGCCCGGGAAAAAGCCCATATGTACCTTCGCGATCATCGCGTTCACGGCGGCGACGGCCTCGTCCATCGTGGTCTGCGGCTTCTCGCGCAGCAGCCGCGCCGTGCGCAGCACGATGGCCGCCTGCGCCGCCGCGACGCTCTTGGTGTCGATGCTCACGATGTCCGGGTCGCCCTTCGCGGCGATCTGAGCGCTCTGCATCGAGCACGTCGTGGATGCGGAATACGCCAGATGCAGAATCTTCGCGCCGGGCCGCTCCGCCTTGATGCGCGCGAAGGCGGTCTCAAAATCGTGCGGCGTGCAGCCGCTCGTGCGCGGCAGGTCGCGCGTGCGCTTGTAATGCTCGAACATCAGCGTCGTGGGGAACGCGCCGTCGTCGCGCGTCTCGCCGCCGAAGGTGACGTGCATCGGCACGATGGTCACGCCGTTTTCCTTCGCCAGTTCAGGCGTCAGGTCGCAGCCGGACTCGGCGATCAATACAATCTCGCTCATCGTTTCATTCCTCCCAGCGTTTGGCCCATTATACCGCGCCCACGTTTCCGAATTGCTGTCAAAATGTTTCCGAATTGTGAATTTTCACAAAAGGCCTGTCTAGCGCTCCTCCGGTGCGGCCTGCAGGCGCCCGAGCGTCACGGTGAACTCGGAGCCTTCGCCCGGCCTGCTGCGCACGGCGATGCGCCCGCCGCAGATTTCCAGCACGCGCCGCGCCATCGCCAGACCCAGCCCGTTGCCCTCGCCGCGGTGGGCGGTGTCCCCCTGATAGAACTTGTCGAAGATGTGCGCGAGCGTCTCGGCGTCCATGCCGCAGCCGGTGTCCGAGAGGATGACGCGCACCTCGTCCCCCTCGCACTCCTGCCGCAGCACGATGCGCCCGCCCGGCTCGGTGAACTTGACGGCGTTGCCGATCAGGTTGTTGAAGGCGATCTCCAGCATGCTCTCGTCCGCAAGCACGAGCGCGCGCTCCTCCAGCTGGGCGTCGAACTCGATGCGCTTTTTCTCCCACGCGGCCTCGTGCGCGAGCGCGCAGTCGCACAGCAGGCGCGTGAGATCAACGGTCTGCTTGCTGGGGACGATCTGCTGGTTTTCCAATCGGTTGAGCCTGAGGATGTTGCTCACCAGCTCGCTCAGGCTCGCGCTCGCGGCGGCGATGGTTCCGGCGTATTCGCGCCGCTCCTCCTCGGTGAGGCCCTCGCGGCCGAGCGCGTCCGCGTAGCCGCGGATGACGGCGAGCGGCGTCTTCAGCTCGTGGGAGACATTGGCGACGAAATCCTCCTTGAGCGTCTCGGTGCTGCCCAGCTCCTCCGCCATGCGGTTGAAATCCTCGAACATGATGTCGAGGTAATCGAACTTGTTCTTCGCGTGGACGGGCTTCACGCGCACGGCGTAATCGCCCGCGGCGACGTCGCGCATCGCGCGGCTCAAAATGCGCATCGGGCGGTCGATCTTGGCGCAGCTGAACTGGTGGATGATGACGGCGGCGATCAGCGCCATCAGCACCCAGTAGGAGCCGACGCCCATGCTGGCCAGGACGCTGAAGACCTGCATGTTGAGCAGCAATTCCATCATCAGCACGTTCCCGGCGCTCATCACGCAGAGCACCAGCAGGATGAGCAAAAACATCCGCCACGAGAACAGCCGCCTGCGCACGCGCGGATCCTCCGCCCGCCCGCGCAGCAGCGAGAGGAGAAACGCCTTCACCCGGCTCATACGGCGGGCACCGCCTTATAGCCCAGCCCGTGAACGGTCACGATGCGGAAATCCTCGCAAGCGGAAAACTTATCGCGCAGGCGCGTGATGTACACGTCCACGGCGCGCAGGCTGGCGGAGGATTCGCCCTCCCAGAATTCGTCCATCAGCTGCGCGCGGGAGAACGTGCGCCGCGGATAGGACAGCAGCTTATAGAGGATGTTGAACTCGCGCACCGTGAGCGGGATCTCCTCGCCGCCCACATAGGCGCTCATCTCCTCGGCGTCCATCACGGTCTCGCCGACGACGAGGCGCTTCTCGGCCTCGATGCGGGCGCGCCGCAGCAGCGCCTCGATGCGCAGGAGCAGCTCGTCCACGTCGATGGGCTTGACCATGTAGTCGTCGATCCCGGCGCGGAAGCCGCGCTTCTTGGCGGCGAGGTCGTCGCGCGCGGTCATGAGCAGGATGGGGATGCGGCGGTTCAGCTCGCGCACGCGGGCGACCAGCTCAAAGCCGTCCACGCCGGGCATCATGATGTCCGATACGATGATATCGATGCCGCCCTCGCCCAGCACGTCGAACGCCTGCGCGGCGCTCAGGCAGGCGTGCGGCGCGTAGCCCGCCGCGGCGAGGCTCGCGCAGACGATCTGGTTGAGGCGCGCGTCGTCCTCGACGACCAGCGCATGCACCATGGTCAACCCTCCCAAGGAAGCGATATAGACCAGTGTAGCAGAAAAATATTAAGAATGTGTGACGAAGCCGTCTCCCCAAGCCCGATTCCGCGCGAGGCGCGCCCGCCCATCGCTTCCCGCTTGACTTTTGGCGCGCCGCGCCTATACTAAAGGAGGGCCGGCGCAAACCGCCGTCCTCCATTTTCGCTCCCCTTCGACCTAGGAGGAACGCATGTCTTCTGCATCCGCCGCGCCGCTTCGCGCGCTCATCCATCCCGGCGAGGTTCGCACAAACCGCAACTCCGGCCTTATTCGCCTGCTCGCGTGCGCGCTGATGCTCGTCGATCACGCGGGCAAGATGCTCTTCCCGCAATACCCCGTGATGCGCGTCATCGGCCGCCTCGCGTTCCCGATGTTCGCCTACGGCATCGCGGTCGGCGCGGTCTACACGCGCGACCCGCTGCGCTATCTCTCGCGGGTGGCGCTGCTTGCGCTCGTCTCCCAGCCGCTCTACGCGCTGGGCCTCGCGCACGAAAACGCGGCGATGTACGCCTATTCCTTTTCGGCGCACCCGCTGCGCGCGGCGTATGCGTTCTACATGAACAGCTGGCAAACGCCGAGCATCCTGCTCTCGCTCTCGCTGTCCCTTGCGCTCATCCTCTGCCTGCGCGGCGGGCGCTACGCGCTCGCGCTGGGCGTGTATGTGCTCTGCACGCGCTTTTCCGCGAATCTCGACTACGGCCTTCAAGGCGTCCACCTGACGGTGCTGTTTTACCTGCTGTGCGAGCATCCCCTCGCGGCGCTGGCCGGCACGTCGGCGTTCATGCTCTGGTGGGCGCAGGGCGGCGGCTACGAGATTCTGGGCCACGAGTTCAGCATCCGCATCTTTGCGCTGCCCGCCGTGGTCTTCTGCTGCCTGCCGATGAAGCGCGGCTTCAAGCTCCCCAAGTGGTTCACCTACGGCTTCTACCCCGCGCACCTGCTCGCGCTCTGGCTGCTCACGCGCTTTGCCATCTTTCCGTAAGGCGGCGCATGCGCCGGGCATCCCGCGCGCATCCTACGGCCGCAGCCGCGCAAAACGCGAAAAAGGGATTGACAAGCACGCGCGCATCCGATATAATATGCGCTGTTCCGATCGCCGATTGGGGAATGGTGTAACGGCAGCACCTACGACTCTGACTCGTATTGTCTAGGTTCGAATCCTAGTTCCCCAGCCATCCGCCTCCATGGTCAAGCGGTTAAGACGTTGCCCTCTCAAGGCAAAATCATGGGTTCGATTCCCATTGGAGGTGCCAAAGAGCGGCCAGAGAAATCTGGTCGCTCTTTTCATGTTCTTTGGCCTTTTTCCCTTCGCGCGTTAAGCTTTCTCCACATCCCGCCCGTAGACCTCGATCTGCCGCAGCGCCGGGAAGGCCGAGGGCATGTCGCACTTGACGAGATCATGCAGCGTCAGCGTCCGCACGCGGTGCGCGCCCAGCGTCACCTCCTGCGGGCCGTCCCGTCCCTGCAATGGGAAAGTGATCGAGAAGCCGTCGCTAAGCGTCGCCGTCGCCCGCACCCAGTAGGCGTCGTGCGGGAAGTCCGCGCGCAGGAAGAGGACGAGGCGGTCGATCTCCACCTCGCGCCCGAAGTCGAGCGTCAGCGCCGCGTCCGTGCGCGTGCCGATGCCCCAGCTCCCGTAGGGCCACTCGCCGTGGCCGCACGCGATGCGCACGCCGTCGATGACGTTGCGCGCGGCGAACGCGCTCTCGCCCCGCGTCTCCACGTTCGCGGTCGCGTGCGGATAGGCGCTCACGTCCCCGCGCTGATCCGCCGGGTTGAGCGCCAGATTGCGATACTCGTTCCCCTCGTCGGGGCGCAGCCAAAGGAGATGCGCCTCCCCCTGAAACGCGCCCGGCGGGTAGACCGAAAGCCCGTCCCCCGCCAGCGGCGGCCTGTACGCGAAGCCGCCCTCCGGCAGGTAGACGCGCGCCGGGGCGACCTGCTGATCGACCTGCACGAGCGCATGCCGACTGTCGCTCTCAAAGACGATCTCGTCGCCCGGCTCGTAGGCCGCGCGGTAGAGCAGCGACGCGCCGCCCTCCCCCTGCGCGCCGGCCAGCGTCCTGCCGCCGCGCATGACGCGGATGCGATTCATAATGCCTCGCCTCCCTTTCTCGCCTCTATTATAGCGGCAAACGCCGCGCAAGGCAAGCGGGAGTCGCTCCCCGCGCTCAGCCCTTCATCTTGGGCTTGAAGATCAGCGCGGCGAGGTAGCCGAAGAACACCGCCGCCGCGATGCCGCCCGCGCCCGCGCGCACGCCGCCGGTGAACGCGCCGAGGAGGCCCTCGTTTTCCAGCCCTTCGATCGCGCCGTGGGCGAGCATGTAGCCAAAGCCCGTCAGCGGAACGGTCGCGCCCGCGCCCGCGAAGTCGATCAGCGGCTTGTACAGCCCGAGCGCGCCCAAGATCACGCCGGCCGTCACATAGCCCACGAGAATGCGCGCGCTGGTGAGCTGCGTCTTGAGCAGCAGCGCCTCGCCGATCATGCAGATCAGCCCGCCGACGGCGAACGCCTTCACATACATCCAAAGCATTGCAATCATGCGTTTTCCTCCCCCTGCCTGTGCTCGATGGCGACCGCGTGCGCCACGCCCGGGATGCTCTCGCCCTGCATGCTGCTGGTCGGGCTGAGCAGCGCGCCCGTCGCCATGAACAGGATGCGCTGCAAGTGGCCCGCGCAGACCTCCGGCAGCAGGTGCGCGCAGAGCATGCTCGCCGAGCAGCCGCAGCCGCTGCCGCCCGCGTGCGTGTCCTGCCGGGCGGAGAAGATCTCGCAGCCGCAGTCAAAGAGCTTTTCCTCGCGCACGAAGACGCCCTTCTCCTTGAGCAGCTCGATGAGCAGGTCGCGCCCGTGCCGCCCCAGATCGCCCGTCACCACGAGGTCGTAGTCCTCAAAGGAGCGATCCGTGTCGTGGAAGTGGGCGGCGAGCGTGTCCGCCGCGGCAGGGGCCATCGCCGCGCCCATGTTGTTGGCGTCGGTCACGCCCAGATCGAGCACGCGGCCGCACGTCGCGTGCGTGAGCGCCGCCTTTGCGCGCGCCGCCGCCGCGCCCGCGCCCAGCAGCACCGCGCCCGCGCCGGTGACCGTCCACTGCTGCGTGGGTGTGCGCTGGTTGCCCAGTTCCAGCGGAGCGCGGTATTGCCGCTCCGCCGTGCAGAAGTGGCTGCACGTCGCGCAGACGATCAGGTCGGCGAAGCCGCCGTCCGCGAGCATGCCGCCCAGCGAGAGCGATTCGCTCATCGTCGAGCACGCGCCGTACAGGCCGTAAAACGGAATGCCCAGCGCCCGCGCGGCGAAGCCAGCCGAGATGATCTGGTTGAGCAGATCACCGCTCAAAAAGAGCTGCACGTCCTCGGTCTTCTTGCCCGTCTTGAGCAGGCACAGGCGCACGGCGCTCTCCAGCATGTGCCGCTCGGCGGCCTCGAAGCTGTCCTGCCCGTCCATCTCGTCCGCGATCACCCGGTCGAACTTGTCCCCGTAGGGGCCGTCGTGCTCCTTGCGCCCGGCGACGCTGGCCCATCCCAGCACGCCCGGGCCGCCCGCAAGCGCCACGGTCTGCTTGCCCAGCCTGCGGCTCATCCGATCACCTCCAGCGCGAAGGCGATCAGCCCGACGATGATCGAGGAGCCGATGCCGTAGACCAGCACAGGCCCCGCGAGCGAGAACATCTTTGCGCCCACGCCCATGACCAGCCCCTCGCGCCTGAACTCCATCGCCGGGGCGACGACGGAATTGGCGAACCCGGTGATGGGCACAATGCTTCCCGCGCCCGCGAATTTGCCGATGCGGTCGTAAAGCCCCAGACCGGTCAGCAGCGCGGAGAGAAAGATCAGGCAGATGCTCGTCGCGGTCGCGGCGCTCTGCGCGCCGAAGCGCATGCGCATGCTGAAGAAGTCCGTGAGCATCTGCCCCAGCACGCAGATCAGCCCGCCCACGAGGAACGCGCGCGCCATTCCCTGCCCCATCTCGGACTTGGGGGCCAGCCGCGCGACCAGCTCGGCGTAGCGCTGCGCCTCCTTGCGGTTTTTAGCATCCTGCATGGCGCGTCCCCCTCTCGTTTTTCACCCGCATGACGCCGGGCGCGCTGCGCCTGCGGCTCTCCCTTGCGCCGGGCCTTGGCACGGCCTCCAGCGCGTAAGCGATCAGATTGTGCCTGCTTTCCATCGCGATCCCCTCGCCTTTCTCGCCTGATTTGTACGCACAGTTTGAGCAGCGCGACGGGCGGCTATGCAGGCATCGCGTGGCAAACGCGCCGGCGGTTGACAGGCGCGGCGTTTGGTGTATAATGGGAGTTGCTTTTGAGCCATTCAGGAAAAAGCGTCGGAGGGGTTTTATGTTGATCCATGTGCTTTTGTTTCTTTTGGGATTCGCGCTGCTCATCAAGGGCGGCGACTGGTTCGTGGACGCCGCGTCGTCCGTCGCGCACCGCTTCCACATGCCGGAGCTGCTCATCGGCGCGACGGTCGTCTCCATCGGCACGACGCTGCCGGAGGTGATGGTCTCCGCGCAGGGCGCGCTCGTGGGCAGCGGCGCGATCGCGTTCGGCAACGCGGTCGGCTCCGTCATCTGCAACACGTCGCTGATCGCGGCGATCACGCTGCTGGCGCGGCCCGCCCCGGTCGAGCGCGGCACGCTGGTGCTGCCGACGGCGTCGTTCTTCATCGCGGCGGCGTTCTATTGCGGCACCGCCTACGCGACCGGGCGCTTCACCCGTGTCACGGGCGTCGTGCTGCTGGCGATGTTCATCGTCTACATGGTGGTCACGGTGCTGCGCATGAAGGCCAGCCCCGTTCCGGAGGACGGCGAAGCCGAGGCCGCGCCGGAAACGTCGCTCGCACACGACGTGGCGATGCTCGTGGTGGGCGCGCTGGTGATCGCCGTGGGCGCGCGGCTGCTGGTGGACAACGCGCAGGTGATCGCCAAGGCGCTGGGCGTGCCCGAGAGCGTGATCGCGCTGACGCTGGTGGCGCTGGGCACGTCGCTGCCGGAGCTGGTCACGGCGATCACCTCGATCCTCAAGGGGCACGGCGCGCTGTCGCTGGGCAACGTCATCGGCGCGAACCTGTTTAACCTCGTGCTGGTCTCCGGCGTCGCGACGGCGATCTGCCCGTTCGACCTGTCCTCCGCCAGCGCGACGAGCCTGACCGTGGACATCCCGCTGATGCTCGCCGTGATGCTGGTGATGACCGTGCCGCCGCTCGTGACGGGCAAGCTGCGCCGCTGGCAGGGCGCGGTGCTGCTCTGCGCGTATATCGGCTACTGCGCGTTCCAGTTTTTCATCGCGTGAGGCACGGGCGGCCCGATTCTTTCGATTCGCTTTGGGTTTTGAATCCGATTAAAGGCCGATCTCGATGCCGGACACAGTTTTTTCAACAAGCTAGCAAAATATGTAGGTTTGTCAATCATCTTGGACAGGGAAGTTAGAGAGAAAGTCGCTGGGGGATGCCCAGTGAAGAGGACGCAT
>CANRLC010000062.1 GCA_947631405.1 uncultured Clostridia bacterium
TCGTACCTTTCTTCATCCCGTGTATTTTTTTCGGTTCACTCCTCTTTCCCTATTGACTTTTTATTTGCAGGCTTGTGCAAAAAATAACCGCTGACTTGGCTTTGTCAGCGGTCTGAAGGCCGGGCGTTGCCCGGCCTTCGTTGCTTCATTCGGTTTTCTCACTCGGTGAGCCAGGTCTGCACCTCGTCGAAGAGGTCTTTGGCCTCCTCGATCAGCGTCGGGCTGCCCACGGTGACGCGCGCGCCGTCTGTGGCGAGCTTGTCGAGGATGTCCGCATAGGCGGCGATGTCCTCCGGCGTGGTCTGCTTCAGCTCCTTCATCTCGGTCAGCTTGCGCTCAAAGGAGTTGCGGCCCTTCAGCGCGTCCTCGATGGCCGCCGCGGCGCCCGTGAACGGGCCGACCGGCGCGGCGAGGTTGCTGTACGCGTTGGTGATGTAGCCGTCCAGCTCCTCCTGCGTGAGGGCCAGATCGCGCACGTTCTGCCCGAGCGTCGGGATCACCTCGGTGAAGGACTCCTTCAGGCGCGGGTCGCGGTACAGGATGAGATCCGTCATCTCGCGGCTGATCGCCATCTGCGGCGAGTACACGCTGTACGCGTTGCGCAGCACCGGGATGAGCACGGTGCTGCCCACCGCCGAGCTGAAGGCGCGCAGCTTGCCGCTGTACGGGGTGCCCAGCTCCTTGGTGGGAAGCGCGACGACGGTGTACATCGCGTCGCTGCCGTAGGTGGCCGCCACGTTCTTGGGCGAGGCCAGCGCCTCGCTGTAATCGACGGGGACGATCGCCTCGTCGGTGAACTTGGCGCGAAGCTGCTGCGTGTGCTCCGTCACGGCGGCGATGTTCTCGGCGCTGCCCGCGACGGTCAGGATCATGCCGTTGCGGTTAAAGAGCGCGTGCGCGGTCTCCTCCGCGCTCTGGGCAAACTCGGCGATCTCCTCCGCGCCCATCGCGGCGACGCGCGCCATCGAGCGGGCGATGTACGAGCCGTTCATGCGCGACTCGTAGGCCGCCGATTCGGAGAAGGCGGAGGAGGCGAGTTCGACGGAGTACTGGAGCGGATCGAGGGCGTTCTTCTGCGCCGGCGCATAGAAGGCGCACAGCGGCTGCATCTCCTGCGGATCGTACTTCGTGTGCAGGAGCATCTCCTCGATCAGGCCGAACATCTCGCCCACGCTCTCCGTGAAGCAGGAGAAGGAGACGTGCGCATAAGGCGTGTAGCTCGAGTCGTCCCGGCGCACGGAGGTCATCTCGGTGGAAACGCCGCTCGTGAGGGTGCCGATCTTGCCCCTGAGCGTCGCCGTGTCGTACTGCTCGGTGGAGAGCATGCCGATCATGTCCACGCCCATCATGGCCTCGTCGAGCTTGTCTGCCGGGACGCCGGAGGCGTCAAAGTACAGATCAATCTTCACCAGATCGCTGTCCACCTCGGAGGACACCACGCGCAGGCCGTCCACCGTCTCGTCCTTGGCCGTGTAGGCGACGACCTCCTCGGGCAGCGTCTGCACGTCCACCGCGCGCAGGGGCGCGACGGAGACGGTCGCCTCGTTCTCGGCGTTCCACTGCTCTAGATCGTCGTGCTGAGCGACCAGTTCGGCGATCTCCTCCTCGCTCATCGCGGCCTTCATTTCGGCCAGACGCTGCTTCTGCTCCTCGTCCTGCTTTTCCTTGAGGCCCGGCTCGCCGGTGGAGACCACCAGCGAGGTGGCCGCGGGAGCGGCGAGATACTTCTTCAGCACCGCGTCAAACGCGCCCGACTCCAGATCGGCCTGCATGTTCTGCGCAAAGGCGTCCACCTCGAGGAAGGCGAGCGGGTCGCCCTTCATGCCCCAATAGGAGACGATCTCCTGCACGGCGTTCACGGCCTTCACGTTGTCCGCGAGCTGCGCCTGAGACATGCGCTCGGAGAGCACGGCGGAGGCCAGCAGGTCGGGGTCGAGGCCCTGCTCAAGGGTCACGGCGATCCCCTCGCGAATGACGTCGCGCACCTCGTCCTTCTGCTCCGGCTTTGCGCCCATCACGACGAAGCCCAGACTCGGGCACGGCCCCTCGGTATCCATGTTGCGCGAGATGGACACGCCCGGCAGCTTCTGCTGAATCAGCGTGGTAAAGGGCTGGCCGTTTTGCATCATCGCCGAGGTGGCGATGGTGATCTGGCGGAACTCCGTCAGCGTCATGCCCTCGAGCGGCACGGTGTAGACCATGATCGTATCCGCCGCGTCGTCCTTGCTCACGGGGTAGGCGGTGATCATCTCCACGTCGCCGCTGATGGGCGTGTAGCCGGCGTCGGACAGGTCGATCTCCTCGCGATCAAACCCGCTGAGGTATTCGCCGTCGATCAGCTCGAGGAAGCGCTCCACGTTCACGTCGCCGTAGAGCACCATCAGCGAGTTGGAGGGATGATAGTAGGTTTCGTGGAAGTCGATGAGATCCTGATGCGTCATCGTCTCGATCACGCCGGGCACGCCGCCCGTCTCGCTGGCGTACACGCTGCCCGGGAAGGTCGCGCGCCTCGCGTCATCCAGCGCGGTGCGATACTGCGTGAGTCCGCCGAGCATCTCGGAGTAGACCGTGCCCTGCAGCGTCAGTTCCGCGTCCGCGCTGGGCAGATCGTAGCGGTAGGCCTCGCGGTGCATCAGCCGCTCGTCCTTCACCACCAGCGGGTGATAGACGCCGTTCATGTAGAAGTCCACATACTTGAGCAGCTGATCCTCGGACAGGGACGAGCTGGGGTACATCGTGAACGTGGTGGCCGTTCCGGCGTTCATGTAGGTGTTGTAGGTGCCGTAGAGCGCCGTCATGAACAGGTTCGGGTTGGGATACTTCTCGCTGCCCGAGATCGTCGCGTGCTCAAAGACGTGGGGAATGCCCTTGTCGTTGGTCACATGCGTGCGGAAGCCCACCACAAAGGCGCGGTCGGTGGAGCTGTTTGCGATCCACAGCAGCGTCGCGCCCGTCTTGTCATGCGTGAACTCCACCGCCTGCGCGCCCATCGACTCGTAGGGATGGACGGCCTCGACCGTGAAGCCGTGCATCTTTTCGCCGGGCTGCGGCAGCGCGCTGCTCGATTCGGCGGCGGTCGCCGTCGAGCAGAGGATTGGCAAAGCAAGCGCCGTCAGCAGCGCAAAGCCCTTTCTCATCTGAATTGCCTCCCGTTTCAAAAAATCTGTTCTCTTCGCGCGGCGCGATCAGCCCTCGGTGCTGGCGCTTGCGCTCGCGCTGACGCTGCCGGACGAGGACGAGCCGGAGCCTCTCCTCCACTTGGAAAGGGGCATGGTCTGCAGCCAGATGTGGCCGGGGCCTTTGATGTGGGTGAGGAAGAAGCCCTCGCCGCCGAAGATCTTGTTCTTCGCGCCGGGCACGCCCTTCACTTCCATGGTGCAGCCCGCGGTCATCGCCGCCAGATTGCCGGAGGAAATCACGATCTCCTCTCCGTCCTTCAGGTCGTACTCGACGACGTGGCCGTCGAACTCGGCGAAGACCGTTCCCTGTCCCTCGACCTTCTGCATGACGAAGCCCTCGCCGCCAAAGAGCGCCGTGCCGACCTTCTTGAGCAGGTAGGCGGAGACGTCCACGCCCGCCTCGCTGGCGAGGAACGCGTGGCGCTGGAAGATCATCTCGTTGCCGGGGGTGATCTCAAACGCGCGGATGGAGCCGGGGAAGCTGGAGGCGAAGGCGATCAGGCCGGGGCCGCCCTCGGCGGTGTAGACGTTCAAAAACGCGCCCTCGCCGGTGAACATGCGGCCCACCGCCTTACCGGCGCCGCCGTTGGTCGTCGTCTCCATGGACATGTTGGGACTCATCCACGCCATGCCGCCCTGTTCGGTGATCATGCGCTCGCCGTCCTCCAGATGGCACACCACGACGGGCAGGGTTTCGCCGATGATCTCGTACTTCATGATTGCGTCCTCCTTTTCTGGTCAGGTCAATAGAATGGGGCTATACGGGGTTGTATGTTCCATCGGCCGCGCCTGGCGCGCGCTCGCCCGCTCACCGCAAGGCGCGCGTGTTGAGCCGGATGCGGGCCGTGAACGTCTTTTGATCTTCGTCGTAGCGGAAGGCGGCGCTGCCGCCGTATTTGAGCGCGGTGCGCGCGATGCTGCGCAGGCCGTAGCCGCCGCCCTCGCGCTCGCTTGCAAAGGCGTGCGCCGGGGCGAAGCCGTTTTCCGCCTCGTAGCGGCGATCCACATGGACGCCGCCCGCGCAGGAATTGGCGATCTCGACGACGAGCGCCTCCTGAATCTTCCCCACGCGCACGCGGATCCAGCCCTTCTCGCCGCATCCCTCGCAGGCGCGGATGGCGTTTTCCATCGCGTTGCCGAAGACCACCGTCAGGTCGGCGGGTTCGATGTCCAATTCGCCGCAGTCGGCGCTCACCTCGCAGCGGATGCCCTTGCCCCGCGCCAGCGAGGCGTAGTATTGCAGCAGGCCGTTGACCGTCAGGTTCTTGCAGTAGACCTCGCTTTGCCGCTGCGCCGCGCTCCCGGTCAGCTCGTCGAGGTATGCGCGCATCTCCTCCAGCCTGCCCTGCTCCAGCATCTCGCCCAGCGCGTTGTAGTGGTGCTGAAGGTCGTGGCGCATCTGCCGCGTGATCTCCATGTCGCCCACGATCTTTTCGACCTGAATGCGCTCGATCTCCATCGCCCGCCGGCGCTCGCCGTCGCGCTTGCGCCGCACGGCCTCGCGCAGGATCAGCCAGAACACCAGCATCTGATTGAGCAGCAGCGTAAAGAACAGCGGGCGCAGGCGCAGGAAGACCCACTCGGGGAACACCGTCTGATCGATGTACATCATCAGCGCGATGAAGGCCGACATGGAGACGATCAGCACGGCGAACTCCCGCCGCATCTCCCGCGTCTCCACCTCCTGAATGTAGTCCCGGAGCGGACGCACGACGAAGGCCAGCATCGCCGCGAGCAGCGGCACGGCGGTCAGCGCATAGAGCGCCAACTCGCGCGTGGAATACGCGTCCCGCAGGGCGCGCGCGGCGGAAAGATCGCGCACCAGCGGAAGGGTATCCTCAAACGCATTCACCAGCCAGTACTGCGTCACCGCGTAAAACAGCGCCACGAAGAAGACCAGCACCTTCTTCATCACCGCGTCGCGCACCAGATAGATGTACGCCGCGAGGATGAGCAGCACCGCGCCCAGCATGATGAGGTTGGACGCGGGCACGACGGCGTCCTCGCGCAGCGCGCCTAGCGCCGCCGCGAACGCCAGCGACAGCGCCGCCGCGGCGACGGCCATCCCCGCGAAGATGCGCCCGGCGCGCAGGCGGTACGCCTCGCGCGGGAAGGGCAGAAAGATCATCAGCGCGCAGGGATAGAGCTGGATGAAAAAGCCCAGCGCGTTTCTCGCGAAGACCGTCATAGTCCAGCCTCCCCATAAGCCGGCCGCCGGGAAAGGCGACCGAAGAGATATTCGTCGTAGGCCGCGCGAATGGCCGTGCGCTGGCGCACCGCCACGGGAAGCCTGCTCCCGTCCAGCAGCACGCAGTCGTCCGCGCCCATCTGCGCGATCGCGTCCATGTTGACGAGGAGGCCGCGGTTGATCTTGAGAAAGCGGTCGTCCAGCTTGCGCTCCAGCTCGCCGATGCTCATCCACACCTTGAGCCGCCGCCCGTCGGAGAGGGAGACGTTAACAGCGTGGTTGTCGTTTTCAAGAAAGCAGATCTGATCCTGAAACACGGTGTGCCGGGTGGAGCCGACGGTCAGCGCAATCTTGCTGCGGGGCTGCGCGCGCAGCTCCGCCAGCCGCTGGAACGTCTCTGCGACGCCCTCGACCGTCGCGGGCTTGACCAGATAGTGCAGCGCGTGCAGCGAGAACGCCTCCACGGCGTGCTCGCGGCTGGTGGTCAGAAACGCGACGCCCGTGCGCGGGGAGATCGCGTGGAGCGCGCGCACCGTCTCCAGCCCGCTCTCGCCCGGCAGGTAAATATCCATGAACACGAGATCGAAGGGCGGGGCTGCCTTGGCCGCCTCCAGCAGCGACGCGCCGTCCGCGTAGCGCTCGACAGCCTGCCCGGGGTTCCAGCCGTGCAGCGCCTCGACGAAGCGATCCTGCTCCCGCTCCACGTCGTCGCAGATCGCGACCCGCATGGGCCTTCCCCCTCTCTCCAGCGCGCGTCAGCCTGCAAGAAACCTGTGTCCGGCATCAAAATCTCTTTTGATCCGATTCAAAGCCAAGCGGCCATTGAAAGAACAGGATCGCCTTTTCTCCCCTCCGGGGGAGAAAAGACTACTTTAGACAAGCGCTCGCGCCAGCGCGCGTTTTTGCAAACCTTTACATCTATCTATCTTATCACAATCCCGCCCTTTTGTCGATGCGCCGCAGGTTGACGTTTTCGAAATCAAATCCGACTTTTACGAAATGCTAAACCCCCTTCCGGCCCCGCCCCGCTCGCGCACGCGCGCGAGGGCGGCCTTCCTCCCCCGCCGGGCAGTCTCTTTGGGCGTTCGCCCCGCGCGCCGCCTTCCTTTTCCAAAAACCCATGCGAAGCAATGGTTTTTGGGCTGTCGCATCTCGCCTGTGCCGGCGGCGGGCGGCGCCGCCCAGCCGGCGGTTTGCCGCGCCGCTTCAAAAAAATTTCCCTCGGTTTTTCGCCCCTTCCCGCCCGTTGACCATTTGTTGACATCGGCGGAAAAATCGTTATACTAATTAGTAGTTGGATGCAATTGAAAGGGTTTTTCCCGGGCGGCGCTTTGCCCCGCCCCCCGACGCACCGAAGGGAGCCATGGAAGATGAACGGATCGCTTTTCAGGAAACTCGCGCTTGCGCTTTGCCTCGCCTTGGGGCTGAGCGCCGCCGCGCTGGCGGAGGACGCCGCGCCGGCGGACGTTCAGGAATATGCCGTGACCGTGGGCGACGTGCGCTATACCAAGGAACTGGTGCAGTTTTCGCTCAACAGCCTCATCGACAACTTCGTGTTCCAAGGGGAGACCGTTACCCCGGAGGACGCGCAGCTTCTGCTCGACGAGACGATCGAGCACTTCGTGCAGCTCGGCGTCATCGACAGCAAGCTGAAGGAACAGGGGCTGGATCAGTTCACCGAGGACGACCTCGCCTATTACCGCGACTACGCCCAGCAGACGTATGAAACGCTCTGGCAGGGCATCTACGCGCAGCTCAAGGCGGAAAACAGCAGCATCACCGACGAGCAGGTGAGCGATTGGCTCAACACCCACGGCTACACCATGGACATGTTCTACGAGGACGCGCTCGGCAGCGCGCGCATGGGCCGCGCGATGGACATGTATTGCCAGCAGACCACCTTCACCACGCAGGAGCTGGTCGAGTTTTACACGGAGCGCTTCGTGCAGCCCGACCGCGAGAAATACGAGAACGACGTCAAGCGCTATGAGGACGACCTGCTCGCCGGAGGCGGCGAGACCTTCTTCACGCCGGAGGGGTATCGCTATGTGAAGCACATCCTGCTCGACATCCCGGAGGAGTTAAAGGAGACGCTCACCCAGCTCGCCCATCAGGCCGAGGATGCCGACGAAGAGCGGCAGGAGGCTTACAACGCGCTGGCGGAGGCCGCCGCGGGCGGCGAGGACATCGCCCCCTACAAGGCGGCCTACGACGAGCGCGTGGCGGCGCTGGAGGCCATCGGCGCCGAGTACGAGGATACGCTGCGCCAGTCCGTGCCGCTGCTCAAGGACAAGACCGACGAGATCTACCGCCGCTACAAGGCGGGCGAATCCTTTGAAACGCTGATGATCGATTACAGCATCGACAGCCAGCACCAGAAGACGAGCGATCCCGGCTATCTCTTCCACCCGGAGAGCGAAAACTGGGCCGGGGCCTTCCGCGAGGCGGCGGCGGCCCTGCAAAAGCCCGGCGACATCAGCCAGCCCGTGGTCACCACCGCAGGCGTTCACATCATCTGCTACATGTCCGACGCCCCCAGCGGCGTACACCAGCTCACCGAGCAGGAGCAGCAGGCGCTCGAGGCGAGCCTGCTTCAGGAGAAGAAGCTGGCTAAGCTCGGCGAGATGATCGAGGTCTGGCAGCAGGAGTACGCCGTCGAGACGCACCCCGAGATGCTCAGCCTCGACGAATACACGCTCATCACCCAGTCCGAGGAGAACTGACGCCCGCAAGGGGAAACGGACGCTTTACGAACGCACAGGTTCAAGGGGAGACAAGGGAAAATGCTCAAGAAGCTCATCGCGCGCATCCTCGTGCTGGCGCTGCTCGTGCAGTGCGTGCCCGCCGAGGCCGTCGCCGAGGCCGGCAACAGCCTGCTGCTCAGCCAGCAGGAGCTGGACCGCCTCAGCGCGGAATACGCCTTGGACGTCTCGGAAGAATACCACGACGGCATGGCCTACTCGGATCAGTTCACCCTCGAGCAGGTGGTCGGCTATCTGCACTATCTGCTGTATTCGCAGATCGACCCGCTCAGCAATACGGTCGAGATGCTGATCGCCGCCATCGCCAAGGTCGGGCCGCAGCCGGACGTGGAGCAATACAAGCTCCGCACGCTGGACGCCTTCATGTTTAACCTGCACAAGATCAAGGACGAGGTCACCGGCTGCATCGACGCGCTGGAGCAGGCCTCCGCGGATATTCAGGACGCCGCCGCGTGCGTGTGGGATACGGAATACTACTCCTACGCCCAGCGCGCGGGCTACTCCAGCCGCGCCAAAAAGGCGCAGGAGCGCATCGCCGCGACGCGCGCGGAGGTCAGCCAAAATCACGCCTCATGGGAGCAGAGCCTCGAAAACTCCGAGCAGGCCATCCGCAACGACGGCACGATGGACGTACACATCAGCGCCGCCAACGACGGCAGCTTCGTCACCTTCACCCCGCGGGGCGAGGGCGTGCAGGGCGCGCGCAGCGGCGAGTGGCAGCTTCGCGATCTCTACGCGGAGCTGAAGTCGAGCAGCGCGCCCCAGTTCTTCACCGTCTCCGCCGCCGATCTCGGTCTCAAAAGCGCGCCCTCGCTGCTGCAGCGCCTCTCCCCCATCACCACCGCCTACGCCGACCGCGATCAGGACGCGACGGTGACGATTCTCGACGACAACCAGTTCGCTGTGGAGGCGCGCGACGAGAACGGCGCGCCCATCGCCGGTATGACCGTGCGCGCCATCGACGCGGACAAGATGTACGAGGACGGCCCGCACGCCTTCGTGGAGGCCGTCACCGGCGCCAACGGCGCGGCCGTGTTCGACATCCCCGGCAACTTCACCCTCGACTTCATGGACAAGCTCAACCTCTACATCGAGTACCCGGCCGGCACCGGCACGCTCGTGCGCGGCGCGCAGGGCGAGGAGCAGCCGGGCCACCAGAGCGCGTACCTGTGGAACGTGTACATCGACCGCGGCACCTCCTACCAGCATCACCTCGCGCGGGACGTGGGCGAGCCGTATATCGC
>CANRLC010000063.1 GCA_947631405.1 uncultured Clostridia bacterium
TTTTTTCATCCCGTGTATTTTTTTCGGTTCTCTCCTCTTTTCCTATTGACTTTTTATTTGCAGGCTTGCGATTCCCCGCGTTCCGCCTGCCTGCTTCCGCCACTGGCGGCGGCAGGCTTCAGCGCCAAACCCTGTCTGGGGACATTGTCCCCAGACCCCATCCTGTGCTCCGCTGCGCGCCCCATTCTCATCCCCTGCGCACCTCGACGCGCTCGATCAGCCGGTGTCCCCGCCCCGCGGGCGAGGTGACCGCCAGCGCCGCGTCCACGCGCGCCACGTTCGGCGCGAGGCGGCGCACCAGCCCGGCGCGCTCGTCGAAGCGCTCGCCTTCGCCCGGCGGCGAAAAGCGCAGCGGCACCGCGGCCTCGTAGCCGTCGAGGTCGACCTCTCTTTGCTGTGCGTTCATCAGCAGCGTGCGCGCCTGCCCGTCCCCCGCCAGCCGCAGCGCGAGGTAGCGCAGCAGCGTGTTGGCCGCCTCCGGCTCCGCGGCCTGCGGCGGCGTCTCCTGCGCGTCCTGCGCGCGCAGCTCCACCTCGATCGCGCCGTCCGGCCAGAGCAGCGCGTAGCAGCCGTCCGCCGGTTCCAGCCGGATCAGCTCGCCGCCGCGCAGCTCCAGCGCCGCCGTCAGCGGCGCGGCGGATCGCCCGAAGGGAAAGAGCTGGATGTAGACCTCGGCGTCGTCCCCGGTGGGGAGAGCCTGTCCCTGCGCGTCCAGCGGGCCGCAAAATTGCCCGTTCACCGCCAGCACGCCCGGCGCGCCGCTTTCGATATAGAGTACCCTGCGCATCGCGTTCGCTCCCTTTCGCCAGGCGCTCCTGCGCCCCGGCTACTCTATGGCCAATCGGGGCGGCGTATGCCGGGCGCGCGGCGGCCCGTCTCCCGCTTTTGAAGCAAAAAAGAAAGACCGCCCGACAGTTCGGGCGGCAACGTCAACCCACGCGCCCCTCGCGGGGCGCGACCGTGATCTGTGCGACAATCGTTATCGACATTATTTCTATCCACGCGCCCCTCGCGGGGCGCGACCGCGATCTGTGCGACAATCGTTATCGACATTATTTCTATCCACGCGCCCCTCGCGGGGCGTGACCATCTCCGGCGCGCAAGCCGTCCTCGCCGCCCGCTAGAGGACGATCTCCCCCGGGCGATAGCCGTGCGGCAGCTCTTCCTCCTCGAGAAACGCGAAGCTTTCGTCCTCCAGCACGGGCAAAAACGCCGCAAACGGCAGGCGCGCAAACTCGCTGCCGTAGCTGCTCGCGCCGAACCAGCCGCCCTCCTTGGCGCGCAGGTTCAAATCGCGCGCGAATTTGGTGCGGTTGGAGCAGTCGTGAACGACGGGCGGCCAGCCCTCCAGCGCCGCCTCGCGCATCAGGCGCAGCGTGATCTGGCGGCTGAAGATCGGCGACACATAGCCGTGGCGGGACATGTAGAGGTTTTCGCCAAAGTAATTCGGCAGGTTGTTTTCATTGAGGTGCAATTCCGCGCAGTTGATAAAGTCCACGCCCGTGGCGAGCACGGCGTCCTTCTTGCGCGCGAACGCCTCCTCAAACTCGCGGGTCATCGGCGTCTCGATGCCCACGCTGGGGATGTGCCGCTTCGCCTCGGCGATCGCGTCGATCACCCGGTCGGCGCAGCCGCTCGCGCCGAGGTTAAAGCGCAGTTCGTCAAGCCCCGCCTCGCCGAGCGCGCGCAGGTTGTGGGGCGTGGCGAGCGTGCCGTTGGTGTACATGTGCTGGTAGACGCCCGCCTCGCGCAGCCTGCGGATGACCGGCAGATAGACCTCGATCTCCATGAACGGCTCCAGATAGACGTAGGCGACCCCGGACGGCTTCTTCTGGATGGAGAGCAGAAGATCCAGATCCTCCACCCGGTAGCGCGTGCCGCCGATCTCCCAGTAGCCCTCGCCCACGGGCGGGATGGCGTCCATCTCGCCGGCGTTGTAGCAGAACGGGCAATTCAGGTTGCACTTGTTCGTCTTGCGCACGGCGGACAGCCCCGTTCCCGTCAGGCACGAGCGGCAGCCCTTGGGAAAGCGCGCCTCGTCCCCGACGTAGAAGGTGCGCCCCATGAGCGTCTTCACGCCCGGCACCTGAGAGAGCAGCGCATCATTCTGGCGCTCCACGGCGTCCTCGATCTGCGCGAGCGTCGCGTAGACGATCTCCTGCTGGCGCGGCAGGAGCGGCTCCTCCTCCGGCAGCTCGGCAAAGAACGAAAACCAGATGCGCGCGTCGCGCTTGGAGATCTTCATCGCATTCCCTCGCTTTGCGCATCGCCGTCCTGCGGCGGTTCGTTCTGGGGTGCGTCCGGCGTGGCGGCCGGCTCGGCCGGGGCGCTCGCCTCCGGCGTCGTCTCCGGTTGGGGCGTCTCCTCCGGCTGAGGCGTCTCCTCCGGCTGGGGCGTTTCCTCCGGCTGGGGCGTCTCCTCCGGTTGGAGCGTCTCCTCCGGCTGGGGCGTCGTCTCCGGCTGGAGCGTCGTCTCCGGCTGGGGCGTTTCCTCCGGCTGCTGCGTCTCCTCCGGCTGAGGCGTTGACTCCGGCGGGGCGGGCGTCTGCCCGGCGGGCTGGGTGATCTGGGGCAGCGGCGTCACCTGCGGCTGCTCCGGCGCGCGCGGCGCGCTCAGGCGGCGGCCCTCCTCGAGCAGGCAGCCGTTCACCGACGTGCGCGCGCTCGTCGTGTCGCCCACGATCAGCAGCGACGTCCCCGGCGTGCCCTCGAGTCCGACCGCGTCGCCGCCGATCAGCGCGCCGCCCAGACGGACGGCCGCCGCGCCGTCCACGTTCATGAGCATCAGCGCGTTGCCGCCGAAATGCTCGCCCGCGCCGCCCGTGATGCTCCCGCTCACGCCGACGATCGCGTTGTCCGCCGCGGAGACGATCTGCGCGCCGTTGCCGCCGACCGCGCCGCTGCCGCCGCGCATCGTGCCGCCCAGCGTCACATACGCGTTCCCGCTCAGGCCGTAGAGGTTGATCGCCGGGCCACCGGCGCTCTCGCCGTCCCCGCCCTCGATCACGCCGGAGACCATCAGCGCGCCCGATTCGCCCAGCGGCTCGATCTCCACGCCCACGCCGCCGACGTTCCCGCCGCCGCCGCGCACGGTGCCCTCGAGGTCGCCGAAAAAGTCGCCGCCCGCGTGCGCGACGACCACGCCCGCGCCGCCCGACGTTCCGCCCACGACGACGCAGCCGCTGTCCAGCAGCAGCGTGCCGCTGCCGCTGAAGCGGATGCCCTCGCGGCCCTCCGCCCCGCTGACGGCGACGTCGCCCGAGAGGTGTACGGCGCTGTGCCCCTCGACGGTGAGCGTCTGGCGCAGGTCGATGTTTTCAAAGGAAATGCTCGCGTCGCGCACGCGCAGCGCGACGATGGCCGCGCGCTCCCCGGCGGAGCGAATGTACACGCCCGCGGCTGGCGCGAGCGGCGCGTCCTGCGACGCGGCGATCTCGCCGGAGACGAGCAGCACGTCCCCCTCCTGCGCGCCCTTGGCGAGAGCGAGCAGCTCCTCGTAGCTGCGCGCGGGGCCGAGGCTTCTGGCGAGCGCGGAGGCGGGGCAGGCAAAACACAGGCAAAAAGACAGGGCGATCGCCCATACATGCGATTTCATCATGATGCTTCCTTTAATCGATATGCGGTGGCCGCGGCCTTTCGCGCGGCGTCCCCTCGGACAGGCCCATTATAACACGTTTGCGCGGGGCGGGCAAGTTGCGAAGAAAGGGCGCGCGATTGCCTCTTGCAAGCGCAGGCGGCATTGACTATAATATACGCGGTGAATCAAGCAACGAAGGCGGCCCGCGCCCTTCCAAAGGCAAGCGCGGACGGCGAGGAAAGGAGCACAAAAAGAAATGGAAAGAAAGAACGCGTGGACGCGCGTGGACGCGGAAAAAAGCGAGCAGATCGAATCGTTCAGCCGCGCGTACCGCGCCTACCTTGACGCGGGCAAGACCGAGCGCGAGTGCGTGGAGGCCTCCGTCGCCGACGCGCGCGCCCACGGCTTTTGCGATCTGGACGAGGCGATCGCCAGCGGCAAGCGCCTCGTCCCCGGCGACCGCGTATACCGCAACTGGATGGGCAAGTGCTTCATGCTCTTCGTGATCGGCAGCGAGCCGCTCGAGGCGGGCATGAACATCCTCGGCGCGCACATCGACTCCCCGCGGCTGGACGTCAAGCAGAACCCGCTCTACGAATCCGAGGGCGTCGCGTATCTGGACACGCACTACTACGGCGGCATCAAGAAATACCAGTGGCTGACGCTGCCGCTGGCGCTGCACGGCGTGATCGTGCGCAAGGACGGCACGAAGGTCTCCATCGCGCTGGGCGAGGCGGAGGACGACCCGGTCTTCTTCATCTCCGACCTGCTGCCGCATCTGGCGCAGCAGCAGATGGCCAAGACGGCCGCCAAGCTCGTGGAGGGCGAGCAGCTCGACCTGATCGTCGGCAGCCGTCCCGACCCGAACGAGGAGAAGGAGCCCGTGCGCGCAGCGCTGCTGCGGCTGCTTGGGGACGCCTACGGCATCGAGGAGGAGGATTTCCTTTCCGCCGAGCTGGAGATCGTGCCCGCGGGCAAGAGCCGCGACGCCGGATTCGACCGCAGCCTGATTCTCGGCTACGGCCACGACGACCGCGTCTGCGCGTTCCCGTCGATGGCGGCGGTGCGGGACGTGCAGGGCGTGCCCAAGTACACGCTCTGCTGCGTGCTGACCGACAAGGAGGAGATCGGCAGCGTCGGCGCGACGGGCATGGGCTCGCGTTACTTTGAAAACACCGTCGCGGAGCTGTACGCCTGCGTGAAGGAGTATAGCGAATTGGGCGTGCGCCGGATGCTCGCGGCCAGCCGCATGCTCTCCAGCGACGTGAGCGCCGCGCTCGACCCGAGCTTTGCCGAGGTCTTTGAAAAGAAGAACGCCGCGCTGCTGGGCGGCGGCGTGTGCCTGAACAAGTACACGGGCCGGGGCGGCAAGTCCGGCTCCAACGACGCGAACGCCGAGTTCGTCGCCGAGGTGCGCCGCGTGCTGGACGCGGACGGCGTGGCCTTCCAAATGGCGGAGCTGGGCAAGGTGGACATCGGCGGCGGCGGCACCATCGCCTACATCTGCGCCAACCTCGGCATGAACGTGATCGACTCCGGCATCCCGGTGCTCTCCATGCACGCGCCGTGGGAGGCGATCAGCAAGGTCGATCTCTACGAGGCGTACCGCGCCTACGGCGCGTTCCTGCGCGGCGCAGGCCCGGTGAAGGGATAAGGCGAACAGATCGCGCAGGGGCGAGGAATTCTCGCCCCTGCGCTTTTCTTTACGAAAACCACCAGCCCAAGAGCGGCGACAGCGGGATCATCAAGACCGAAAAGATCATCGAGGAGACGGAGATCAGCGTGGCCCGCTGGGCGGAGGGAAATCGGTCGTTCAGCTTCCTGTCGCTGACCAGTTGCAGGCTGTCGTCCAGCAGCCCCGCCAGCAGGCCGGAGGCCATCAGCACCGGCAGGCTTGTCCCCCGCGCCGCCAAGGCGCAGAGCAGCACGCCGCCTCCGGTGAGGGCCGCGGCCTTGGGATAGGCCAAGCGATCCAGCCTGCCCGTCAGCAGCCCCGCCAGACCGCCGCCCAACCCCAGCGCGAACAGCGCAGGCCCCAGCAGCGCCGGAGCCGTCACCGCCGCCTCGACCTTCTCTTGCAGGTAGAATCCCGTCAGCGTCGCGCACGCGCCCACCAAGGCGTTGAGCGCCATGATCCGGACGGCCGCGCCGTCCGATCGAAGGAGCGCCCACGCCTCGCGGACGGTCTTCTTCACGGCGGCGGGCAGCGTCCGCAGCGTGGAAGCCGGGACGTCCCGCTCCGGTTCGGCGAGGGTCAGCGCGGCCGCCAGACCGGCGAGGGAGATGCCCGTATCGAGCAGATACGCCCTGCGCCAGCCTAAGAGCACCGTGGCCCCGGCCAGCAGCATCGCGCCGCCGCTGCTGAAGCGATAGACCGCGTTTTGCAGCGAGGAGAACCGGAGATACTCCGCCTCCTGCCCCGCTTGCAGCATCGATTCATAGGTGACGGCCTCCCGCGTGCCGGACTCCAGATTGTACGCAAGGGCGGAAACCGCCAGAGACAGGCACACCCCGGCCATCCCATGGGAGGCCACCATCAGCAGCGTGGAGAGCGCAAACATCGTCTGGCTGGCCGTCAGCGTCCACTTCCGCCCCAGCACGTCCGCGAGCAAGCCCGAGGGCAGCTCGCAGCACAGGCTCACGACGTGAAACACCGCCTCCGCAAGGCCGATCTCCACCAGAGAGAACCCCCGCAGCGCCAGCAGCAGAACCCATATGCTCGCCGCCGGGCGGAAGCCCACCGACCACTCCATGGCCAGAAGAAGCCGCTTCTGTCGGGAAATCGAGAATTGTCTTTGATTTTTGGGCATAAAAAACGCGCCATCCTTTCTCTTTCATCATGAAGAAAAGGGATCGGCGCAACCGCTTCGCATGACCCGAGGTCACCGCAAAAAGGACGCACTGATCCCGTGGATGGGCAGATCATATCTGAGAAAACGCAAGATCAAGCCGTTTTGCACCCACCGCATCGCCGCGCCCTCCTCTCTCATCAGGATGGCGTGATTATAGCATGAACGGATGGGCGATGGCAAGAGGTTTTTTCTCGATGCAAAAAGCCTGAAAGCCCGGTGTTTCCGGCCTTTCATCAAATCATCTATCATTCTGTCATGGGGTTATGCCGGGCAAGCATAAGCGGAATAGCGCGGCTTTTCACGATTAACCCGCCCGGGATCGCTTCGCTACCGGGCTACATTTTCAATCGCTTCGCGATTTGGGGTACGTTGGGGCTACCGCCCCAAACCCTGTCTGGGGACATTGTCCCCAGACCCCATCCTGTGCTTCGCATCACATAAAGGTTTTATCTGAGAAAAGTATCATTTCTCCGGCCGCAGGATCTCGGTCTCGTAGTACGCGCCGTCGCGCCAGAAGGTGAGCGTCGCGCTGTCGCCCGGGGCGATGCGCCCGCGCGCCTTGCGCAGCGTCGCGTCGCCGAGGATCGTCAGATCGTCCACGCCCACGATCACGTCGCCCGGCTGCAGGCCCGCCTGAGCCGCGGGGGAGTCTTCCTCCACGGTCTTGAGCCACGCGCCCTGTGGCAGGTTGTAGTAGTCCTGATAGACCGGCAGGACGTAGCGCGAGACGATGCCCATCTCCCAGCGGGAGGCCGCGCGCTCGGCGTCGGTCAGCTTTATGGGCAGCGTGTACATGAGCAGCTCGTCCACGCCCTTGCCCACAGGCACGAAGATCATCTGGTCGTCGTCCACATAGACGTTGCGCCCGCCGCTGTGATACCAGCTCACGGCGATCTGCGCGCCGGTGAAATAGATCTTGCGGCTCACCTGGAAGTGATGCGGGTAGTAGCCGCCGTCCAGCCATTCCGTCGTGTCGTTGAAATCCGAATAGGTGTGCCCCGCGCCGACGTAGATGTCGTCCAGATCGTACTCGCGCTCGATCTCCTCGGCGAAGGTTTCGGCCATGTACGGGAAGGTGCCGTCGCTCATATTGGGGATGACCTTGATGCCGAAGCGCGTCAGCAGCCCGCCGGTGCGGTTCTCCACGGAGAGTTGCACGCTGCCAAAGAAGCTGTAGCTGGTCACCTCCGCGTGCTGGATGTACAGCGGCGCGTCGGCCTTGTTGTCCAGATACACGACCTCCTGCGGGCTGCCCGCGCGGGCGGGCGTGCGCGCGTCAAAGAGCATCGCCTGCGTCTGCGGGTCGGCCTCGCCGGTGACGGTGAGACCGCAGTCGCGCTGGAAGCGGCGGACGACCTCGGCGGTCGATTCGGTGTAGAGCGTGTTCTCGTTCGGCTTGGCGTAGTAGCCCTTTTCGTAGAGCTGCTTGCGCAGCGCGAGCACGTCGGCGCTGCGGTCGCCCACGCGCAGGGTGTGATAGGCGGAAAGCTCCTCCTCGCTGTAGGTGAACGGGATGATCTTCTGGATGTCGCCCAGCGGGTCGCACCCGAGCACCGGGAAGCGCTCGCGCACCTCGCTCTCGGAGACGGGCGTCAGCACGGGCGGGCGGATCTGCCTCACAAACTCCGCCATCACATAGCCCTCCGATCCGCCCTCCGGCTTCACATGCAGCCATGTGCCGTCCTCCGCCTCGACGCTGGCGATCAGCGAGAGGTGCGTGTCGCGCGGCAGCTCGGCGATGCGCGCGCCGCCCGGCCGCTTGCGCAGGTTCACGCCGACGAGCGTGCGTCCGATCGCACCCTCCTCAAAGGGCGTCTCCGGCACGGGCGACGGCGTCGGCGTGGGCGTCGGGCGCGGCGTCGCGGTTGGCTTCGGGGTGGGCGTCGGCGTCGGGACGGGCGTCGGGACGGGCGTCGGTGTCGGCACCGGGGTCGGCGAGGGCGTCGGCGTCGGCGTGGGAATCGGCTCCAGCAGCTCCGCGAGCATGTAGCCCTCGCGGCCGGAGCCGGAGACGCGCAGGTGCAGCCACGACTCGCCCTGAAGCTCGAGCTGCGCCAGCACGGTCACCTTCGTGCCGCGCTCCACGCGCTCCACTAGATTGCTGCGGGTGGAGGGATCCTTGCGCAGGTTGGCCTGCTTGGCCGTTTGCAGCGTGGTCTGCTCCGGGGCCGTCTCCTCTGCGGCGTCCTCGGCCAGAGACGGGATGGCGAGCGTCAGCGCCGCGAGCAGCAGCGCGACGAGCAAAGCGGTCTTTTTCATACGTTCCTTTCGCGCCGCGCGGGGCGGCGAGCTTTCGTCGTTGGTTGTCATTATATCAGCGCGCCGCGGGGCGCGTCACCCGTATTTTCGCAAATTCGACGCTTCGCACGAAAAACGCGAAGCGCTCATGGCCGCTCTGCCCTAAGCATCTCGCGCGCGGCGGCGAGCAAGGCGTCGCGTTCGTTGGGCAGCTCCTCCTCCATCACGCGCGAGAGCAGCAGCGCAAGCGCCTCTCCCGTGCGCCGCCCCGACGCGCCGAGCGCGCGCAGGTCGCGCCCGTTCACGGCCAGCGCGCGCAGCGAGACGCAGTCGCCCGAGCGCGCACACGCGCGCGCCTGCGCGAGCAGCGGCGCAAGGTCGTCCCCCGGCGCGCCCGCCGCGATGCGCACCTGCCGCAGCGTACACAGGCGGGACAGGTCGTCAAGCGTCATCCGCGCAAGCGCCCGCCGCGCCGCAACGCGCAGCGCCTTCGCCTCGCGCGGCGCTTGCAGCGCCCGTTCGCGCACCAGCAGGGCGACCTCGTCGCAAAGCGTCCCCGGCCAGCGCGCCTGTACCAGCGCCTCGCGCGCCCGCAGCGCCCGCAGGCGAAAGGCGACCGCCTCCCCGC
>CANRLC010000064.1 GCA_947631405.1 uncultured Clostridia bacterium
CCCCCTAAGGCCCTCCTTGACCTCCCTCACCCCCTACAAACGACCAAAGGGCTTCGGCCCTTTGGAATCCCGGGCTGAAGCGAGGGTTCATAGGGAAGCGATGATTTTCAAAACTTGGGCAATCTCCGTTAAAACGTCCTAGTATGCGCCCATTCGCAGATGTGCCTTCGGCCTGCGAATGGGCGCGCGCCTTGGCGGAGTTTTTTTGAGGGACTTTGTGGGTGATCGTGATTTTGTACGCATGTTGGAAGGTTTTGAAGAGCGGCTCACCGCGCCTTGGCAGAGTTTTTTCAAGGAGTTTTGCAGGCGATTGAGAATTTATGCGCATGTTGAAGGGTTTTGAAGAACGGCTCACCGCGCCGTGCATAGCGCCTCGATTTCCATTCCCCGGCGCTTTTTTGGAATAGGGAGTAGATGGAAGCGCGCTCGTGTGCTATAATAAAATGACTGCTTGCTGCAGTTCGCGCGCGTAGCGCGCTGAGTTGCTGAAATGAGGGTCTTTGCGAGATGAGGATATACCATCCTGTGCGCGGCGTGGGCGGCGCGCTAAGGGAGAATAGCTTTACCGTCATCGACGACGCGGGCGTGGAGATCGGGCAGGGCGGCTTGCAGCTGCGCAACCTGAAGCGCATGTTCCCCGACCGCCCGCTGGACGTCGAGATGACGATGAGCGCGCACCCCGCCGCCAGCGATACGCTCTTTGGCGCGCTCTCCGCGCGCGCGGTGAGCATGATCGCCGAGCAGAAAAACCAGCCCGCAAGGCTGTATACCCGCTGCGATCTGGACGACGCGGCCAGACGCGAATACTTCCTGCGCATGGGCTTTGACGACTACGACGGCGACGAGCTGTTCGCGCTGAACGTCGCCTCGCGTCAGGGCCGCCGCCGCAACTATAGCCCCGTGGGCACCCAGAGCATCGACGCCGACCTGCGCACGCGCACGCGCCGCGAGGAATTCCTGCTGCTGCTCAAGGAGTACGGCTGCGTGGAGCACGCCAGCGAGTGGCTCGAGGAGCGCATGCGCGGCCCCGCGTTCGTCGCGAGGCAGGTCTACTACGGCAGCGATTTCGTCGGCGCTCTGCTCGTCACGGGCGAGCAGAGCGAGGCGGTGCTCGATATGGTCTGCGTCGAAAACAAGTGGCGCGGGCGCGGCGTCGCCTCCTCGCTGATCGACGAGGCCGTCGAGCGGCTCGCGCAGGCGCAGGTGCCGTTCCTGCGCGCCAACGCCGTGCGCCGCAACGCGAACGCGATGAAGCTGTTCAGGCGCTGCGGCTTCGACTGGATCAGAACGGATTGCTATCTGCTGGGCAGAGACCTGTGAAAAAGGGGGAGAGGCGCATGATCGCGCGGGCGCTCATCAGCGTATCGGATAAGGCCGGCGTCGCGGCGCTGGCAAAGCGGCTCGCCGCGCGCGGCGTGACCCTGCTCTCGACCGGCGGCACCCTGCGCGCGCTGCAGGCGGCGGGCGTCGCCGCGACGCCCGTCAGCGAGGTGACCGGCTTCCCCGAGTGCCTCGACGGCCGCGTCAAGACGCTGCACCCGCATATCCACGCGGGCCTGCTCGCCCGCCGGGACGATAGCGATCATATGGCGCAGCTGCAAGAACTCGGCATAGCGCCCATCGACCTGCTCGCCGTCAACCTCTACCCGTTCCGCGAGACCGTCGCCCGCCCGGACGCGACCTTCGAGGACGCCATCGAGGATATCGACATCGGCGGCCCGGCCATGCTTCGCGCGGCGGCCAAGAACGCGCAGGACGTCGTCGTCCTCGTCGATCCCGCGGACTACGATCCCGTGCTCACGGAGTGGGAGACGACCGGCGACGTGTCCTTGCCGACGCGGCGCAGGCTGCAGGCCAAGGCGTTTGCCCATACCGCGCAGTACGACGCGATGATCGCCCGCTATCTCGCGGAGCGTCAGGGCGACGATTTCCCGCAGAGCCTGACGCTGACCTTTGAAAAGGCGCAGGAGATGCGCTACGGCGAAAACCCGCACCAGCGCGCGGCGTTCTATCGCGAGCTGGGCGACGTCCGCGGCACGCTCGCCTCGGCGCGCCAGCTCCATGGAAAGGAGCTTTCCTATAACAACATCGCCGACGCGAACGGCGCGCTGGAGCTGCTGCGCGAGATGGACGGCATCGCCGTCGTCGCGGCCAAGCACGGCAACCCGTGCGGCGTCGGCACCGCCGATAGCGTCGAGGAGGCGTATCGCCTCGCCTACGAGGCCGACCCCGTCAGCGTGTTCGGCGGCATCGTCGCCGCCAACGCGCCGATCGACGCGCCGACCGCCGAGCGCATGAGCCGGATCTTCCTTGAAATCGTCATCGCGCCCGGATTCACCGACGAGGCGCTTGCCACGCTCACGAGGAAGAAGAACCTGCGCCTGCTTGAGATGGACACCTCCGTGCGCGCGTATCCCCAAGGCGAGCGCATGCTCCGCAAGGTCGCGGGCGGGCTGCTCGTGCAGGAGATCGACGACAAGTTGCTGCCGGAGGAGCCGCCGCGCGTCGTCACCCGCGCCCAGCCCACCGAGGCCCAGTGGCGCGATCTGATGCTCGCGTGGAGGATCGTCAAGCACACCAAGTCCAACGGCATCGCCATCGCGCGCGACGGCCAGAGCCTCGGCATCGGCCCGGGGCAGGTAAACCGCATCTGGTCTACGCAGATGGCCATCGAGCGCAGCGGCGAGCGCGTGCGCGGCGCATCCCTCGCCAGCGACGCCTTCTTTCCCTTCGACGACTGCGTACAAGCCTGCGCCGAGGCGGGCGTCGCCTGCATCATCCAGCCCGGCGGCTCCGTGCGCGATCAGGACTCCATCGACGCCTGCGACCGCGCCGGCATAGCGATGGTCTTTACCGGCATGCGCCATTTCAAGCACTGACGCATAACCGCCGCCGCAAGGCGCGATCCTACAAAACCACGGACGAAAGGAAGGCTCAAGGAAGGCTCTATGAAGAATAAACGCTTTGAAGGCAGCTTTGTGGCGCTCGTGACGCCCATGCGCGAGGACGGGAGCGTAAACCTCGAAAAGCTGCGCGAGCTGGTGAACTGGCACGTCGAGCAGGGCACCGACGGCATCGTCGCGCTCGGCACCACGGGCGAGTCCAGCACGCTCTCCCACGAGGAGGACGACGAGGTCGCCCGCTGCGTGATCGAGACCGTGAATGGCCGCATCCCCGTGATCGTCGGCGCTGGCTCCAACTGCACCCAGACCCAGCTCGAAAAGGGCCGCCGCTATCAGGACATGGGCGCGGACGGCCTGCTGCTCATCGCCCCCTACTACAATAAGGCCAACGACGAGGGCATGTATCGCCACTTCGCCACCGTCGCGGACGCCGTCGATACGCCCATCCTCCTCTATAACGTGCCCGGCAGGACGGGCTGCGCCATCTCCGAGGCGTGCGTGCGCCGATTGAGCCGCCATCCCAATATCGCGGGCATCAAGGAGGCCAGCGGCAATATCGCCTACGCCGCCCGCATCGCCCGCCTCGTCGGCGACGGCTTCTGCATGCTCTCCGGCAACGACGACGCCATCGTGCCGATCCTCAGCCTCGGCGGCAGCGGCGTCATCTCCGTCTGGGCCAATATCTGCCCCAAGCAGGTACACGAGCTGGTCGACGCGTGGCGGACGGGCGACGCCGGGCGCGCCAAGGCGATCCAGCTGCGCTACCTCGACCTCATCGACGCGCTGTTCTGCGAGGTCAATCCCATCCCCGTCAAGGAGGCCATGAACCAGCTCGGCATGGATGTCGGCGGGTATCGCCTGCCGCTGTGCGAGATCTCCCCGGCGGGCCGCGAGCGCGTGCGCCGCGCGCTGGAGGTGTGCAGGTGAATATCGCGGTGATCGGCAACGGCAAGATGGGCAGAATGATCGACGCTGTCTGCGCGCAGGCGGACGACCTGCACGTCGTGGGCTTCGTCGGCCCCGGCGCGTGCGAGACGCCGGACGAGCTGCCCGGCGCGGACGTGGCCATCGACTTTTCCTACCCCGGCAATCTTGAAATGCTGCTCGACTGCGCGCTGCGCCGGAAGATGCCGCTGGTCATCGGCACCACCGGACTGACCGGGGCGCAGGGCGACGCCATCCGCGCCGCGGGAAAGAGCATCCCCATCGTGTGGGCGAATAACTTTTCCGTCGGCGTCACCGTCCTGTGCCGCCTGACGAGGCTCGCCGCAAGCTCGCTTGCCGGGTTTGACGTGGAGATCGTCGAGACGCACCATAACCAGAAGGAGGACGCGCCCAGCGGCACCGCCAAGGCGCTGCTCGCCTGCGTCGATCCCGAGGAAAAGAAGACGGTCGTGCATGGGCGAGAGGGCCGCGTGGGCAAGCGCGGCGAGGAGATCGGCATGCACGCGCTGCGCGGCGGCACGGTCGCGGGCGAGCATAGCGTGCGATTCTTCGGGAATATGGAAGAGATCGAGCTGCGGCACCGCGCCGATAGCCGGGAGATCTTCGCCCAAGGCGCCTTGCGCGCGGCGCGGTTTGTCATCGGGGCCAAGCCCGGCGTCTATGATATGGAGGACGTGCTTTTCGGCATCGCCCCGTAAATCCAACGCGAAGCGAAGAAGGGAGTCCGAGGGATGAAATCCCTCGGGCAGGGTTTGGGACGGCAGTCCCAAAAGAAGTGCCTAAACAGCCCGGCAGCAACAGGCTTTGCCTGTTGCGACCCCGGGCGTCGCCAAGGCGCAAAGGCAACAATCCCCGCCCCGACAGTGCCCATCCCCATTACAGCGTAACCCCCACCCCCCACAACCTATAAAGGAGCCACCCATGGACGCAAACGAGATCATCGAAGCCATCCGCACCGCAAAGAAAAAGACGCCCGTGAAGGCGTATGTGAAGGCGGCGCGCCCCATCGACTTCCCCGGATGCCAGACGTTCGGCGCAGGCGACCAGATCGTCTTCGGCGACTGGGACGACGTGAAGGCCGCGCTTGACGCGAACCGGGCCGACATCCTCGACGTCGCGCTGGAGTGCGACCGCCGCAATAGCGCGCTGCCGCTGCTCGATCTAAAGGGCGTCAACGCGCGCATCGAGCCGGGCGCGATCATCCGCGACCAAGTGGAGATCGGCGACGGCGCGGTCGTCATGATGGGCGCGATCCTCAATATCGGCGCAGTCGTCGGCGCCGGTACCATGATCGACATGGGCGCGGTGCTTGGCGGGCGCGCCATCGTCGGCAAGAATAGCCACGTCGGCGCGGGCGCTGTGCTCGCGGGCGTCGTAGAGCCGCCCAGCGCAAAGCCCGTCACCGTCGGCGACGGCGTGCTCATCGGCGCGAACGCCGTGCTGATCGAGGGCGTGCAGGTCGGCGACGGCGCGGTCGTCGCCGCGGGCGCGGTCGTCACGCAGGACGTCCCCGCGGGCGCGGTCGTCGCGGGCGTCCCCGCGCGCGTCATCAAGATGAAGGACGCCAAGACCGAGGGCAAGACCGCCCTCGTCGAGGCGCTGCGCGAGCTGTAAGCGAAAACCCTAGCCGCATCCGCCGGGCCGCGAGCGCGACCCGGCTTTTTTGCGCCGCCTTTGCCGTCCCCCTGCGGGCGCGCGCTTCGAAGCGCCCCCGGGCAGGTTCATCATGGGTATCATCTAAACCAAAAAGGATAAGCAGGAAAGCGCGCCCGAATTGGCGAATACACAGGAGGATTCTTCCGCCATCGAAGATAAAATGGCGGCGTTTTGCATCATGCGAAAATCCAGAGACAGGGATCGCGAGGGGACGGGAATGACGAGCAGGGTTGTGGTCATGGGCGGCAGTTTCAACCCGCCGACCTGTGCGCATTTGCAGCTCATGAAAGCGGCGCTGCAAGCGGTCGACGCGCGCCGGGGGATCTACGTCCCTCAGGCGCAGGATTATGTCGCGAGGAAGATGAGGCTGCAAAAGCGCCCGCAGGATGCGCTGAGCGAGTCCATACGGCTGGAGATGCTGGAAAGCTTTTGCAAGTTTGACAGCCGAACCTCCGTCAGCCGCATCCAGATGCTCAAGACGGAGCGGGGATACGACTACGAGATGCTGGAAGAGATACAGGCCGATTTCCCGGACGCGGAGGTCTACTTCGTTACCGGGAGCGATAAGCTGTATACGCTGCCCCGCTGGCATCGGTCCGACGAGCTGATGGACAGGTTCCGCATTCTGGTGGCGAGGCGCGGAGAGGACGATCTGGAGGACATCAGGAAATCGCAGCCGTGTCTGGCGGAGCGCTGGGATCGCTTTACCGTATTTGACGTGCCGGATGGAATCGGCGCCGTCAGCTCCAGCGCGTTTTGGGAAAAGCTGCGCCGCAACGATGCAAGCGCCCGCGCGCTGGTGACGGCGGAGGTATGGGAGATTCTGCGCAGAAACGGAAAGCTGCCATGGGACACGGATTCCATGGGGAACCCTACGGCCTCCTGAGCGATTTTGGCGAGGCGTGCGTCGGGTTGCGCCCCGTTTCCGGGCGGCTTTCGGCAATCGCTTTTGCGCCGCGATTGTGGATTTGAGCCGAGGCGAGAGGACTGCACATTCAAAATGAAGGACGCCAAGGCCGCCATGGCCAAGGCGCCGCGCGCACAAACCATTGCATTCGCCGGGCCGCGATAGCCCGGCTTTTTTTGCGCCGATTTTGCCTTCGCGCGCGTCGCGCGCCCATCCTTTACCAAAGCCCCGCGGCGCATAATTCCCCCATGCGGCCCCATACTAGGAACGCCAAAACAAAGACAATGAAGGAGGCAGCTTTCGTGCGAGCAACGGGAATTGTGCGCAGGATCGACGAACTGGGGCGCGTGGTGATCCCAAAGGAAATACGGCGGACGCTGCGGATTCGCGAGGGCGACCCGCTGGAGATCTATACCGATAAGGACGGAGAGGTCATCCTCAAGAAGTATTCGCCGATCGGCGAAATCTCAAACTTCGCAAAGGACTATACCGAGTCGCTCTTCCGCTCGCTTGGCCATATCGCCTGCATCACCGATAAGGACATGATCGTCTCGGCCAGCGGCGTCTCCCGCAAGGAGCTGTGGGAAAAGCCCATCAGCCGCGACCTCGAACAGGCCATCGCCAGCAGGCAGGTCGTCACGGCCAACCGCGGCAGCGGCACGCGCATCGTGCCCGTGACCAGCGAGGAGGACGCGCAGAGCTATACCGCGCAGGTCATCTGCCCGATCATCGCCGACGGCGAATCCATCGGCGCGGTCGTGCTGCTCTCGCGCGAGCCGTCCGCCAAGATGGGCGACACCGAACTCAAGGTCGCCGAGACCACGGCCAGCATCGTCGGTCGGCAGATGGAGCAGTGACGGGAGGCGATCGCGCATGCGCTGGGTAATCGCCGCGCTGTGCGTCGCCGTCGCGCTGTTCGCGTGGGCGCTGTGCCGCGCCGCCGGGGAGGCAGACCGGCGCGAGGAGGAAATGATGCTGTCACGGCGCGCGCCCGTGTCCGACGACGCGGAACCCGCATAGACGCTGGATCAGTCGAGGGCCGGACGGACGAGGATGTCCGCCCGGCCCTGCGCGCTTTGGTTTTGGGCTGAGACTTTTTTCGGATCAAACCATCATATAGTGCAAATGGACTGCCTTCAAAAAAAGACAGTGAAAAAAACACCCTCCTGTTGTAGAATAAGGGAAAGCAAAACCAAGCGCTGCAAAGCGAATACGCGGAGCTGCTGGAAAAGAAAAGGTGTGACTACGCGGCTTACCGTACCGCTAGAGACGAGATGCGCGAGCTATTGACCGTTAAGGCGAACGTGGACAGCATCCTCCGTCACGATGCGCCGCGCCCACCGTATGAAAACGCCGGCGACCCATGGCGGGTGCCAGCCTCTTTTTTTGCATCTCTATGGCGAGTTGGCGGAGTGTCACGTTCTCTGCTTGACCGAAAAAGTTTTATCCTCATGCGTTTCGTCGATTTTCATCCGGCCCCTTATCCTGTACAATCATAGCAAAACCAAACAAACAGGAGGGCAACGAAAGATGAAACTGGGCAAGCGCGAGTTGGAGCGTTTTCGCGCGCATCTGCTGGAGGGCGAGAGCAGCGCGGCGACGGTAGAAAAGTATTTGAGGGACGTGCGGCAGCTGGCGGCGTTCTGCGGCGGGGAGCTGCGGGGCAAGGGGCAGCTGGTGGCGTTTAAGGAGGATCTGCAGCGGCGCGGCTACGCGCCGGGGAGCGTCAACTCGATGCTGGCGGCGGTCAACCGCTTTCTGCGCTTCGCGGGAAAGAGCGCGTGGAAGCTGCGCTTCTTGAAGGTGCAGCGGCGCACGTTCGTGGGGCGCGAGCGGCAGCTGACGCAGGGCGACTACGAGAAGCTGGTGCGGGCCGCCAAAGAGAAGGGCGATCTGCGGCTGGCGATGCTGCTGCAAACGATCTGCGCGACGGGCATCCGCGTGAGCGAGACGGGCGCGG
>CANRLC010000065.1 GCA_947631405.1 uncultured Clostridia bacterium
TTCAAGGATCATTCGCTTCCGAACAAGGCGCAAAATAACTTCGCGCTCCCCGCGGCAGCTTTATGAGTATACCAAAGAGAAAACCCCTCTGTCAAGGGGTTTTTTCAAAAAAATTTGCTCTTTTTTGCTCAAGCGCGCGCGCCGCGCGGGAAGGCGACGGTGATCGCCGTGCCGCGCCCCAGCTCGCTGTCGATCTCGATCTCGGCGTCGTGCCGCGCGGCGATGTGCTTGACGATCGCCAGCCCCAGTCCCGTGCCGCCCGTGGCCTTGGAGCGGCTCTTGTCCACGCGGTAGAAGCGCTCGAAGACGTGCTTCTGGTTTTCCTCGGAGATGCCGATGCCCGTGTCCTGCACGCAGACCATCACCTTGTCGCGCAGCGGCCGCACCTCCACGCGCACGCTGCCGCCGGAGACGTTGTAGCGGATGGCGTTGTCGCACAGGTTGTAGAGCAGCTCCTCCATCATCTGGCGGTCGGCGCTGATGACGGCGGGCTTCGCGTCCAGCTCCAGCGTCACGCCCATGCGGTGCGCGTTGAGGCCGAGCTGGCGCACCGTGTTCTCGGCCACCTGCGAGAGGTCGACCGGCTCCACGTTCGTCTCGTGCATCGGGCCGTCGAGCTGGGAGAGGCGGATGATGTCGTTGATGAGCGTCAGCAGGCGGTTTGCGCTCTGGCGAATCTCCCCGGCGAAGCGCGTCGCCTGCTCGCCCGTCGCCATCCCGCTCTCGATCAATTCCGCATAGCCGGAGATCGAGGTGAGCGGCGTCTTCAGCTCGTGGGATACGTTTGCGGTGAACTCCACGCGCATGTCGGCGCTGCGCAAAATCTCGTCGTGCTGCTGCTCGATCATCTCCACGAACGGCTCCAATTCGGGATAGCGCGGCACGCCGCGCACGTCATCCAGATGCGCGGTCATCTGCTCGATGGGCCGAATCAGCCCGGCGGTCAGGCGGCGCGCCGTCGCCACGCATAGCAGCACCATCACCAGCAGCACCAGTGCGAAGAGCGGCAGCGTCCGCAAAAAGACGCCCGTCAGGCTCGACGCCTCCTCCGCCACGCGCAGCACGCCGCCGTCCGGCAGGCGCAGCGCATAGTAGAACATGCTGCGATCCATCGTCTGCGATTCGCGCACCGCGCGCCCGCTGCCGTCCTCCCGCGCCGCGAGCACCTCCGGGCGATCCAGATGGTTGTCCATCCCGTCGGGGTCGGCGGAATTGTCCAGCAGCACGGCGCCGTCCGCGCCGATCAGCGTCAGGCGCAGCTCCCCGCGCGGCGCGTCGTCCAGCGCCTGCGCGCCCTGCCGGGCGATCATCGCGGAAAACACCTCCGCGTGCTGGCGCAGGCCGTCCATCACGCGGCCCTCGAAAAGCTGATACGCCAGCAGCGCCATGAGCGCCGTCGTCAGCGCCACGCCCGTGACGATCACGCCCACAAAGCTGGCGAGAATCCTCCGCTTCACGCGCCGCCCTCCTCTGCTCGAAATCTTCTTTGGGAACGGAAGCGGCCGACGCGCCCGCGCCGGCCCCGTGTCTATTTCGCCGCGTCGGCCATGTAGCCCACGTTGCGGATCGTCTTGATGATCGCGCCCGCGTCGCCCAGCTTCTGGCGCAGCGTGCGCACATGCACGTCGATCGTGCGCGTCTCGCCCTCGAAGCTCGCGTCCCACACGCGCTCCATGATGACGTCGCGCGAAATCACGATGCCGCAGTTCTTCATGAGCAGCCGCAGCAGCTCGAATTCCTTGTACGTCAATTCGACCGGCCTGCCGCTCACGCTGACCATGCGCTTCTCGCCGTCCAGCGTCACCTCGCCGCAGACGAGCACGCTCTCCTCCAGCGCGCCGGAGCGGCGCAGCAGCGCCTTCACCCGCGCGATCAATTCCATCACGCCGAACGGCTTGGCGAGGTAGTCGTCCGCGCCGCCGTCCAACCCCTTGACCTTGTCCAGCTCCGACGACTTCGCCGTCACGAGGATCACCGGGATGCGCTGCGTGTCCGCGCGCTGGCGCAGCCTGCGCAGGATGCTCATGCCGTCCTCGTCCGGGAGCATGATGTCCAGCAGGATCAGTTCCGGCAGCCGCTCGGAGAGCGCGCGAAAGAAATCCTTCGCCGTCTCAAAGCCCGCGGCCTGATAGCCGCTGTTCTTGAGCGCGAACAGCTCGATCTCCTGAATGTTGCGGTCGTCCTCGACAATGTAGATCATGCGGCCCTCACTCGGCGGTCTCGGCCTCGGCCGGCGTCATCGGCGGGAGGCTGTACTTCTTTTCGTAGGCGCCCTCCTCGCGGTCGAACTCGGCGTGATCCGTTCGCTTCATATTCAGCAGATACTCGTGCGTGTCGTACTCGTCGTTGGGCACCTGAATCTGGTAGATCGCGATGTTGGAGCAGTGGTCGGAGACGCGCTCGAAATTGGTGGAGATGTCGGTAAGCACGAACCCGAGCTGGATCGTACACTGGCCGGTGGTCAGCCGCTCGATGTGGCGGGATTTGATCGTCACGTTCAGCTCGTCGATGCAGGCCTCCAGCGGCTCCACGGTCTTGGCGAGGGCGACGTCGTCGTGCAGGAAGCAATCGACCGAGCGGCCGACGATGTCCTTGACGGCCTCGGCGAAGACGTGCAATTCGTTTGCGGCCATCGGCGAAAAGGCCATCTTCTTATTCGCCATCTCGCGCGCGGAGTCGAGCAGGTTGACCGCGTGATCGGAGATGCGCTCAAAGTCGCTGATCGAGTGCAGCAGGAGCGAGATGCGATGGCCGTCGCTGCGGGAGAGCTTCTGCCGGGAGAGCTTGACCATGTAGGTGCCCAGCTTGTCCTCGTACAGGTCGATCTTCGCCTCGAGCGCCTCCACGCGCGCGGCCTTTTCCTCGGAGAATTCCTCGCCGTCCAGCAGCGCGATGGCGTCGAAGATGGCCTCGCGCGTCAGTTGGGCCATGCGGTCGGCCACCACGCGGCACTGCTCCACGGCGAAGGCGGGTTTGGAAAGGAAGCGCTCGTCCAGCAGCTTGAATTCGTCGATGACGCCGACGGTCTCGTCATCGCGCACGGTGAGCATCGCCAGCTTTTCCAGCGCGCCGGAGAACGGCAGCAGCACGGCGGACGCGGAGAGCTTGTAGACCGTGTGGATGACGGCGACGCTCGCGGCGGTCGCGGTGTTCTCCATGAAGCCGAACGGGAACAGCGCGTGGATGGAGTAGAACGCGGCCATGAACAGCAGCGTGCCGATGATGTTGAAATACAGGTGGATGAGCGCGGCGCGCTTGGCGTTCTTGCTCGCGCCGACGCTGGAGAGCAGCGCGGTGACGCAGGTGCCGATGTTCGCGCCCATGATGATGGGCAGCGCGGTCGCGTTGCTGACGACGCCCGTGGCGCACAGCGCCTGCAGGATGCCGACGGACGCCGACGAGGACTGGATGATCGCCGTCAGCGCGAGGCCGGAGAGCGTGCCCAGCACGGGATTGGAGAACGCGATGAGGACGTTCGTGAACTCCGGCACATCGGCCAGCGGCTCCACGGCGCTGGACATCGTCTCCATGCCGGTCATCAGCACGGTGAAGCCGATGAGCACGGTGCCGATGTTGTGCTTCTTTTCGGATTTGGTGAACATCATGAAGACGATGCCCACCATCGCGAGGATCGGCGTGAAGCTCGACGGCTTGCACATCATCACGAGCATGTTGTCGCTCTGGATGCCCGTCAGCGCCAGCAGCCAGTTGGTGACCGCCGCGCCGATGTTCGCGCCGACGATGACCCCGGTCGCCTGCGTGAGGCGCATGATGCCGGAGTTGACGAAGCCGACGACCATCACCGTCGTCGCCGAGGACGACTGCACGACCGCCGTCACCGCCGCGCCGAGGAGCACGGCTTTGAGGCGGCTGCTGGTCAGCGTTTCGAGGATGTTTTCCAGCCGTCCGCCGGAGGCGCGGGACAGCCCCTCGCCCATCACGTTCATGCCATAAAGAAACAGCGCGAGACCGCACAGCATGTTGAGGATGCTGAAGATGTCCATGCTCTTTTCATCCTTTACTTTGGCGTTTTGTCAGGCGTTTTTCCGTCGGCGCGCGCCGACCCTCCGGCCGCACGCCGCTTTCATCTTATCAGCCCACTGTAAAGCCGTCAAGAACGGCGTGTAAAATTTCTGTAAAACCGAAGGGTTCTTTGCGGCATGGAAAAGCGCCGCCCTGTTACAAAGGCGGCGCGAAATGATTTTCCTTTAGCCCAGCGGCCGGATGACCTTTTCGTTCACGCGGCGGAAGAATACCAGCGTCAGCAGCAGCGAGCAGACCTCGGCGATCACGAATGCCCACCAGACGCTGCTCACGTTCCCGGTCAGGCGGCCGAGCAGGAACGCGCAGGGCACCAGCACGAAGAGCTGGCGCACGAGCGAGACGACCATCGAGTAGACGCTGTACCCCAGAGCCTGAAACACGGAGCCGCAGCCGATGCAGAAACCCGCGACCGGGAAGCTCAGGGAGATGATGCGCAGCGCGGGCAGGCCGATACGCAGCATCTCATCGGAGGCGTCGAAGATGGCTAGCAGCGCCGCCGGGAAAATCTGGAAGATCGCGAGGCCCGCGCACATGATCGTCATCGCGGCGATCACCGTGTAGCGGATGGCCTTCTGCATGCGATCGGCGCGGCGCGCGCCGTAGTTGAAGGCGACGATGGGCACCGTGCCGTTGTTGAGGCCGAAGACGGGCATGAACACGAAGCTCTGCAGCTTGAAGTATACGCCGAACACGGCGACGGCGGTGGACGAGAACGCGATGAGGATCTGGTTCATCGTGAAGGTCATCACCGAACCGATGCTCTGCATGACGACGCTGGGCAGCCCGATGGTCAGGATGCGCCGCAGCGTCTCGCCGTGGACGCGCAGCCCGCGCGGGGCGAGCGAGACTTCCTTATTATAGCGCAGGTTGAGGAAGAGTCCGAGGCCCGCCGCGATCCACTGGCCGATGACCGTCGCCAGCGCCGCACCCGCGACGCCCATCTTCGGCATGTCGAACAGGCCGAAGATCATGATCGGGTCGAGGATGATGTTGATGATCGCGCCCGTCGCTTGGCTGACCATGGTGAGCACGGTGCGCCCGGTGCTCTGCAAAAGACGCTCAAAGGAGATCTGCGCGAACACGCCGAGGCAGCCGATCATGACGATGCGCGTATAGGAAACGCCGCTCTCGACGATGGGCGCGATGTCGGTCTGCGCCTCAAAGAATGCGCGCACGATGGTCGCGCCGCCGATCATGAACAGCGCCGCGCCGATGCCCTCGAGCAGCAATCCGTTGGCGGCGGCGCGCTGCACGCCCTGCTCGTCCTTCGCGCCGAGCGCGCGGGAGAGCACGGCGTTGACGCCGACGCCGAGGCCCGCGGCGACGGCGATCATGAGGTTCTGGATGGGGAAGGCCATGCTCAGCGCCGTGAGCGCGTCCTCGCTGACGCGCGAGACGAACATGGAATCCACCACGTTATAGAGCGCCTGCACGAGCATAGAGAGCATCATGGGCAGGCTCATGCTGAAGAGCAGCCGTCCCACGGGCATGACGCCCATCTTATTTTCCTGTGTCGTTTCCACTTTTAAGCCTCCCGGGCGGCCAAAGCCGCGATCGCATCGTTCTATTGTAGCGTCTCCGGCAGGGGCTGTCAATCCTGCAACCTATCCAAAGAGAGAGAGGTTTTCTTTGGCTTGATTGAGTTGGAAGTGGGGATTGCGGTTTGATGGGTGAGGAAGAGGCTTTGCAATATGCGTTTTGGGGACGCCGCGCTGCGGCGCGGGGGCGGGCGGGGCCAGCATCCTTCTCCGAATAACGCTTTTGGTTATCTTTCTTGAGCGCACGAGGCCGTGTTTTTTCGGGATGGGGTTACGGGGGTTACGACCTCGCCTGCGGCTCGGGGGACGTCTGCCGCCACTGGCGGCAGGGAGACGCGCTCCGCTGAGGCAAGGAGGGCCTAGGGGGAGTTTCGATTCTCCCCCTAAGGCCCTCCTTGACCTCCCTCACCCCCTTGTACTAGTCAACAAAAACTGGACACAAACAGCGAAGAAATTAGACACGCGCATTTTGAAAATGGGACTCACGAAAT
>CANRLC010000066.1 GCA_947631405.1 uncultured Clostridia bacterium
TTGACTGTTCTTTCGGAAGCGGCCGTGATCGCCGCTCCCGCGCGTTCTTCTTGTCTCTGTATCGTTTTCAAGGATCATTCGCTCCCGCACAAGGCGCACAACAACTTCGCGCTCCCCGCGGCAGCTTTATGAGTATACCAAAGCCGTCTCACCCTGTCAAGAGGGAAATTGAAAAAATTTTCACCCTTTTCGCGGTCGGGCGGGCGCCCCAAGGCCCCGCGTTCGTCCGGACACCATACGGCGCGCAAGCGCCATCCCTATATGAAGGAAGCGCCGCGCTCTTCCGTTGCGCGGCAGAGACCGCAAAGCGGCCGCCGGAGCACCGCGGTCGCTTTGCGTCTGTATTCTGTTTTGCTTCGCGCGCAAGCAGCCCACGCTACACCAGCCAAGAAAAGCCGCCCTTCGCGATGGAGATCAGGATCATCATAACCACCGCGAAAATCACCAGAAGCTTGAGCAATCCCATGATGCCCTCTGTGACGGCGTGCCCGATGGGCGAAAGCTCCTCCCGGCAATAGGGGCATCGGGACGCCCCTGCGGAAATCCGTTTGCCGCAGGTCGGGCATATTCGCGTATAGCCCTCGCTATCCTCCCTTTTATTCGACTTTCCAAAGAAGAGCGACAACATGCTCACGATCATAGCGCCGAATATGCCCACCCCGACGACGACCACAACGATACTTTCCAGCAAATGAAACCCTCCTTTTCATAAATCCGATACGGCGCAAAGGCCGTCCTTCACAAGTGCAGGGCGATCCCTCCGTGGAATAGGGTTTCGCCGCCCCGAATTTCCCGAAGCGCTTATTCGATGCTCTGTCTCCTCCGACGGTGAACCGGAGGATTTCCGCCTTGCGCCCAGCCATAGCTCTGTTCGCCGGAAGGCTGCCGCGCCTCGGTCTGCGCGCCGGGAAGCAATCCTTCGCGCGGTTGGTCGGCATAGCTTGGCCTGTAATACGCCTCGCGCGCATAGGGCTGGGCGTAAGCGCCGCTTTCCCCTTGCCGGGGGTCGGGGTTATACGCGCTCGCAGTCGGCTGAGCGGCATAGCCCTGTCGATTTGCAAACGGCTGTCCCTCGCAGGGCTGCCCGCCGTATCCGTCCCTCTCGTAGGGCGGACCTGCATATCCCTGCTCGATCCGGTTCGGGCCGCCGTAAGCCTGCGCGCCGTTCGGATAGCCCGAATACATATGGTTGGCCTGCGCGATCTTCTCCGCCTGCTGCTGGAGCTTGTACTCCTCCAAGCGGTCGATCTCCTCCATTACGAGGCCTCGAAATTCGTTTGCACGCTTCACATAATTGATGTTGTACTGTCCGGACGACGTAGAGATTACAAGGCGGGCATATCCGAATATTTGCCCGAGGAGCTTCTTTTCGACCGAGATGCTGTTGATCTTGTTCAGCGGCGAATCCATGTTTTTTACAATGAGAACGCCCGTTTTCCCGAAAACCCTTCGATTGGTCAGCGCCAGCTTCGTCGATAGAAGATCGACGGTCTTGACCGCGATGATCAGCGCGCCGATGAGAAAGCCAAAGAATCCAAACGACAGAAGGACGAGCGCCACAATCGCATAGGGAACCAGTGGCAACAAGCTGATCTGCGCCTTGCTGATGATGCGCTCATTTCTCTTGAGGTTGTTTTCGATATCGTCGCGTCCCATTGGCGTTCCCTCCCTATCCATACCAACCGGCCATGGCGTCGACGCCCGCGTTCGACGGTCGTTACGGCAAGCGTCCTCGTTCTTCTTGGAATCCCAAAATCATATTCATAGTATATTCTAGAGTTGTAAAAATGTCAATAGTCTGTTTCAAATGCTTGGCACAACTTTTAGACTGTTTCTGTGGAAGAGGGGATGCGCATTGAGTACCATCACGAAGCTCATCGGCCATAGAATACGGTTTTACCGCCTGCAGGCGGGTTTAACGCAGGAAGCCCTTGCAGAGAAGGCGGATGTTCATCCGACCTATATCGGGCAGGTCGAGCGCGGGGAAAAGAACGTCACGCTCGTCTCTCTGGAAAAGATATTGTCGGCGCTTCACATCTCTTGGAGCGAAGCCTTTGCGCACGTCTCTCCGTCTGCGCCGAGCGATTCGGTGCCCGATATGTGCTATGAGCTGATCTGCCAGATGACCCCGGAGCGGCAGCGGCATGTGCTTCGCATCCTCCAAGAGATCGACGAAATCATCCAAGGACAGTAGGCGGAGGCTTTTTCAAAAAAATAATGATCCGTTCCGGCCCGCAACCTTTGCACGGTTGCGGGTTTTTGAATTGTGCGGCTTTGCGTCGTGTTTTGTTCCGTTTTCCGAACTTCTCTCGGCCTAACGCATAAAATGTTCGGCGAATTTGTCGCTTTTCGGCAAAAACAGCGTGTGAAAGTCGGCAAAGGGTGCGGTTGACAACAAAACCCCGAATATTATACCATAGGGCTGCGCAAAGGTTCGCACCCTTGCGCAGCAACGAAGGGAAAAATAACACGAAGGAGAGTATGGGAAAATGCAGAAAACAAAGGGCTTCTTTCCGATCAAGGAGCGCGGCAGCAGCGTTCTGACGGAGGTTCTCGCCGGGTTCACGACCTTCGCCACGATGGCGTATGTGCTGATCGTCCACACGAACATGATGGTCGACGCGGGCATGGACGGCACCGGCGTGATGCTCGCCACCGCGCTCATCAGCGGCCTCATCACCATCGCGATGGGCCTGTACAGCAACCTGCCCTTCGCGCTGGCCCCGGGCATGGGCAGCAACGCGATCCTCGCCTACACGCTCGTGGCGCAGGGCATCTGCTCGTGGCAGGTCGGCATCGGCATGTTCATGATCAGCGGCATCGTCTTCCTCGTGCTGAGCATCTTCCGCATCCGCGAGAAGGTCGTCGAGTGGATTCCCAAGGTGCTCAAGATCGGCGTCGGCGCGGGCGTGGGCATCTTCCTGATCCGCCTGTCCGTGGTGAACGCCGGGCTGGTCGCGCCGAACTTCGGCGGTCTGGGCGATTTCACCGATCCCAACGTGCGCCTCGCCGCGATCGGCCTCATCGTCACGCTGCTTCTCTACTTCGCGCGCTTTGAGATCGGCGGCCGGGTGTACGTCATCCGCGGCTCGCTGCTCTTCTCCATCATCATCACCACGATCATCGGCCTGTGCATGGGCCTCGTCCAGTTCCCCGATCACATCTTCACCGCCAACGCCTTCTCGGCTTTGGGCAAGGTCGCCTTCAAGCTGGACGTTGTGGGCGCGCTGAAGATCGCCTACTTCTCCTACATCCTCATCTTCTTCATGAGCGACTTCTTCTCCACCCTCGGCACCGCGCTGGGCGTCGCGGGCAAGGCGGGCCTGCTCGATGAAGACGGCAACCTGCCCGTGATCGGCAAGGTGTTCCTGTGCGACGCGTTCGGCACCTGCCTCGGCGCGGCGTTCGGCCTGACCACCGTCACCACCTACGTCGAGTCCGCCTCCGGCGCGGAGGCCGGCGGCCGCACGGGCCTCACCTCCGTCGTCACCGGCGCGCTGTTCCTGCTGTCCATGTTCCTCGCGCCGCTGTTTCTGATGATCCCCACCGCCGCGACCGCGCCGGTGCTGATCGTCATCGGCATCTCGATGATGCAGACGCTGGGCAACGTCGATTTCAGCGACACCGAGTGGTACCCCGTCGCGATCATGGTGCTCGTCTCGCTCTTCGCGGGTCTGGCCAACGCGATCGCGCTGGGCATGGTCGCCTACTGCCTCATCCACGTCGTCAAGTATGCGTTCACCTCCGAGCGCAGCCGCGAGACGCTGCCCTCCATCCCCACGATCGTCATCACGGTTCTGAGCTGCGTGCAGTTCTTCCTGTGATCGCAGCGCGCCGCCCTTGGCACGTCCCGGGGCGGCGTTTCCCCTTTTGAGACAGAAGGAGGCTTTTCATGTTCGTCAAGAAAGACAAGGATCGCGCCCGCCTCGTGGACGCCGCGATGGGCCGCATTCCCTGCGATTTGTCTTTTGAAAACGCGAAGCTCGTCAACGTCGTCACGGGCGAGATCTACGACGCCGCGGTCGACGTGCTGGACGGCGTGATCGTCCGCGTGCGCGAGGACGGCCGCAAGGCCGCCGTGCCCAGCCGCGAGAGCGTCGATTGCGGCGGGCGCTACCTCATGCCCGGCTACATCGACACGCACATGCACGTCGAATCGACGATGATGGTGCCGGAGAACTTCGGCAAGCAGGCCATCCTCTGGGGCACGACCACCGCCGTCACCGACCCGCATGAGATCGGCAACGTGATGGGCGTGGACGGCGTCGCCTTCATGCTGGAGAGCGCGCTGCGCTCGCCGCTGCGCCAGTATGTGCTCGCGCCGTCCTGCGTGCCCTCCGTGCCGGGGTTGGAGGGCGCGGGCGCGGCCTTCCTCGCGCCGGAAATCGCCGACCTGCTGGATCGCGACGGCGTGATCGGCGTCGCCGAGATCATGGACTACATCGGCGTCTACAACAACGACCCGCGCATGCGCGCCATCATCGAGGAAGGCCTAAAGCGCGGCATGTTCCTGCAGGGCCACTCGCCCAGCGTACACGGCGACGAGCTGTGCGCGTACCTGTGCGGCGGCCCGGTCAGCTGCCACGAGGCGCGCGAGCCGCAGGAGGTCATCGAGAAGCTGCGGCTGGGCATGCACATCAACGTCAAGTCCTCCTCGCTGAGCGACACGACCGAGGCGGTCGTCGGCGGCATCCGCTCGCTCCCGTGGAACGACAACGTCTCCATCTGCACGGACGACGTCCACGCCTCCGACCTGCTCAAGGAAGGGCACATCAGCCACGTCGTGAACGTCTGCGTGCAGAGCGGCCTCGATCCGCTGCTGGCGACGCGCTTTGCGACCTACAACGCCGCGCGCGAATATCACTTCGACGACCTCGGCGCGATCGCGCCCGGCTACCTTGCCGACATCCAGCTCGTGGACGCGCTGGGCGGCGCGATGCCCTACGCCGTCTACCGCGAGGGCAAGCTGGTCGCGCGCGAGGGCAAGCTGGTTGGGGACGCCCCGGCTTTGGCGGCCTATCCGCAGGTGAACACGGTGAACATCCCGCAGATCAAGTCGCCGGACGACTTCCGCCTCGCCGCCCCGGTGCAGGAGGGCGAGGCGAGCGTCATCCTCTTTGACACGCGGCGCGACGCGATGCGCCCGGGTCAGCCGCTCGTCTACGGCAAGCTGCCCGTGAAGGACGGCTGCGTCGATCTCTCCGGCCATCCCGAGCTGACGAGCGTCTGCATCGTCAACCGCTACGGCTCCGGCGACAAGACGATCGTCCCCGCGCTGCACTTCGAGCTGACGGGCGCGGTCGCCTCCACCATCTCGCACGACAGCCACAACCTGACGGTCTGCTACTCCGATCCACAGAGCGCCTACGCGGCGGCGAAGGAGCTGGAGCGCGTCGGCGGCGGCATGTGCGTCGCGCGGGACGGCAAGGTGATCGCGACGCTGCCGCTGCCCGTCGCCGGGCTGATGTCCCCGCTTCCCTGCAAGGAGCTTGCGGAGCAGATCGACGCGTTCGGCGAGGCGCTGGCCTCCATCAGCAAGAACGCCGACGACATGCTGCTGCGCATCGCGATCCTCGCCCTGCCCGTGCGGCCCGGCTACATCATCACCGACCGCGGCGTGGTCAGCGGCGACACGCAGCGCTTTGTGCCGGTATTTGAAAAGTAAGCGATGAGACGGCTCCGCCCTCTCCTCCCGATTTGGGGAGGGAGGGCGGGGGGTTTTTCTTATTTTGGCAACGGGTTTCGGGGGGACGGGGATACGGGGTTACGGGGTTACGCCCTCGCCTGCGGCTCGGGGGGGAGGAACGGACACTGTCGAAGCGGTGGCGCTCGAAGGGCTTTCGCGCTCGCCCGGGGAACTCGCATAGTCGCGAGCTGCGCTCGCTCCTGTTACAATATATTTGCCTCACGGATGCGGCA
>CANRLC010000067.1 GCA_947631405.1 uncultured Clostridia bacterium
CATCCGTGAGGCAAATATATTGTAACAGGAGCGAGCGCAGCTCGCGACTATGCGAGTTCCCCGGGCGAGCGCTAAAAAGACTTATATTGCCACCGCTTCGACAGTGTTCGTTCCCCATGGTAGCCCCAACGTCCCCCAAATCGCGAAGCGATTATACAGAGTAGCCCGGTAGCGAAGCGATCCCGGGCGGGTTCATCATGAAGAGTTGCGTTGTTCCGCCTTTGCTTGCTCTCATAACCCATGACAGATGGGTTCGATCATTTGATTTGAAAATAGTATCATTTCGTCCCGCCGGACGCGCGCCGCGGCAGGAGTCTTCCCACCATCCCCCGCGCGAGCTGGCGCTCCTCCTCGTTCATCGCGAAGGCGTAGAGGCTGGCGGTGAAGCACAGCGCATACGGAGCGGCGAAGAGCAGCACGCCCGCGTAGCCGCTGAAACTGTGCAGCCGCACGGCGAGCAGCCCAAGCAGCGCGGGCGGCAGCATCGCCGGGACGATGCGCAGGATCTCGCGCCAGAAGTAGCGCATGTCCAGCCCGATGCGGCGGTGGTAGTAGAGATTCATCACCAGCCCGTTGCCCAGAATCATCGAGGCGGCGGTGCCCAGCGCGCAGCCGAAGCCGCCGTAGCGCATGCCCAGCGGAATGCTGACCAGCACGTTCGCCAGCGCCATCGCGATGTAGACCTTCGAGCGGAACTGGTGCATGTTCTTCGCGCGCTGAATCTCGATGCCCATATTTTGAATGAGCGGCACGGTGGTCGTCGCCATCAGCAGCAGCGCGATCCGGTACGCGCCGCCGTACTGCCCGCCGCCCCATGCGTCGATGAACGGCCTGCCCACGAAGGCGAAGCCGGTGAGCACGAGCATCAGCAGCATAAACTGCACGCGCCCCACGCGGGTGAAGAGCGCCGTCAGCTCGCGGTCGGAGCGGCCCGTGGCGACGAGGCGGTTGATCTGCGGGATGAACACGCCGGAGATCGACGTGGACAGGGCCATGTAATAGTTGTAAATCTGCATGCCCACGCCGTAGATGCTCGTCTCGACCGTGCCGCGCAGGATGCCCAGCAGCGTCGTATCGACCGACCAGTTGATCTGGTTGACGATGGTGTTCAGGAAGATGAAGAAGGAGAAGCTGCCCATCTCGCGCAGCAGCGGAAAGCTGAAATGCCCGAAGGCGATGCGCATGCGCAGCCGCCGCACGCAGTACCAGACGTTGCACGCGTCGCCCACGGCGGTGAGGATGATCGTGACCAGCACCAGCGCCACGGAGCCGAAGCCCATCAGCAGCATCGGCAGCATCAGGATGGGATTGAGCACCGTGCGCACCAGCGTCACCACGCGCTGGAACAGGAAGCGCTCGTTGGCGGTGATGTACGAGGTGAACACGCTGCACGGGAACGACACGGCGATGTTGACGACCAGCAGCGCCATCAGGATGCGCGCGGTGTCGATCTCCTTGGCCGTCAGCTTGGCGGAAAAGATGTTTTGCACGTTGGCGACCAGCGCGAAGCCCACCAGCAGGCTGAGCGCGCCCAAGAACAGGAAGATCGTCATGAACATGCCGTTGATGCGCGCGACGCCCTCCTCGCCATCCTGCGCCTCGGCGCGCGCATAGAAGCGCACATAGGCGCTGCCCAGCCCGAAGCTGAGCAGGGACAGGTTCGAGATGAAGCCGCTCACCAGCGTATACGTCCCGTACTCGCTCTGGCCCAGCAGCCGGAGCATGATCGGCGTGTAGAGCAGGGACAGCACGGTGGAAAGCGCCGTCTGCGCGTAGGAGAGCAGCGCGCCCGCCTTCTTCTGGTTCATAGTGTCTCCTTTGCGTGTGTTCGCGCGGCGTCCGCCTTTGCGGGCCGCTGCGTATAGTGTACCCGTTTTCGCGCCGTTTGGCAAGCGCGCCGCGGCGGGGAGATGACGCGCGGCAGCAAAATGTGCTATACTGTCCCGTAGACTGCCGAGGAACAAGGGGAGGATGCACGATGGAAGCAAGCGTCAAGGCGGCGCTCAGCCGCGCTCAGCGAGAGGCGCTGGACGGCGAAATGCTGCGCCTTTGCGAGGAAAAGGATCTGCCCGGCGTGAGCGCCTGCGTCATGGGGCCTCTGGGTGAGATTTACTCGTTTGCGTTCGGCGTGCGAAACGCGGCGGGCGCGCCCGTCACGCCGGAGACGATCTTCGGCGTGGCGTCGATGAGCAAGTCGATCACGGCGCTGTGCCTGTGCCTGCTGGAGGCGGAGGGAAAGCTCAGCCTCGACGACCCGGTCTATCGCTACCTGCCGCGCTTTCGCGTGCCGGGCCAGCCGCGCGAGGCGGTGACGCTCTGGCACCTGCTCACGCACACGGCGGGCATCCCGCCGATGGAGCCGCTGGAGTGGTCGATCGCGATGAACAGCGAAGGGCGCGACAGCGCGTGGCTGCAAAGCATGCGCAAAACCGCGCCGAACGCGATGGCGACCCTCGATCAGGTGATCGACTATATCGCCGCCTGCCCCTACCCCACGCTCGGCGCGCCGGGCGAGGTGATGAGCTATTCCAACGAGGGCTACGCGCTGCTCTCCGCCGTCGCGGACGTCGCGGCGGGCATGCCGCTGGAGCGGTTTATGCAAGAGCGCGTCTTTGAGCCGCTGGGCATGACGCGCTCCATCCTCTGCGACCGCGTGGACGGCGCGCGGGCTTTGGGCGAGGTGACCTCGCTCTTTGAAAAGGAGGACGGCGTCCGCGTCTGCGACGACCTGTGGAGCGTGCTGCCGCCGTTTCGCGGCTGCGCGATGGTCAAATCGACCGCGCGCGACATGGCCGTCTACTACCGCGCGCTCGCGAGCGGCGGCCTGCACGAGGGGCGGCGCGTCTTCCCTGCGCGCGCCATCGACCGCCTCGCCGGGCGCTATCACCCGCTGCGGGCGCAGCCCGTGATGTGCCTCGGCCTCTACAAGCGCGAGCGCGCCGGGCACGTCCTGTGCGAGCACGCGGGCGGGCTGCACGGCGTCTCCTCCAAGGGCGGCCTGCTGCTGGGCGAGGGCGTCGGCATGAGCGTGTTGTGCAATCAGGGCGACGAGGACATGAGCGAGCTGCTCGCCGCGCTCGTGAACGCCGTCACGGGCAGGCCGCTTCGCGAGAGCCACGCGTGGTTTGCGCCCGTCCCCCGCGCGTTCGACGCGCCGGAGCAGCTTACCGGCAGCTACCTCATGCACGAGGGGCTTCCGTGCGTCACGCGCGTTTGGGCGCAGGGCGGCGCGCTCGCGGGCGAATCCGGCGGCGAGGCGTTTTCGCTTTGCTACTGCGGCGGCACGCGCTTTACCGGCGTCGCGCCGTCGGGCCGCGAGGTCTGCCGCATCGAGTTCCTGCTGCGCGGCGGCCGCGCGTGGGCCGCGCGGGTGGGCACGCGCGTCGCGGTGCGCGTGGAGTGAGCGTCAGCGCTCCCCGGCGCGCAGCCAGCGCGCCCAGCCACGCCACGACGTTGGCCTCGGCGGCGACGCCCACGCCCCAGCTGAGCGCGAGGATGCACGCGCAGTCCGCGGCGATATTGACGGCGCTGGAGACGAGGATGGCCTGAAGCGGCGTTTTGCTATCGCCCAGCGCGCGCAGCAGGCACGAGAGGAGGTTATAGGCCATCGTGACCGGAAGCCCGGCGATGAGGATGGCCCCGTAGCGCAGGCTGTCGCCCATGATCTCCCCGGCGGTGTTCAGGGCGCGCAGCGCCGCGGGCAGCAGGAGCAGGCCCGCCGATGTGACGCGTTCCTACGCCCCGGCGCGCTCGCGCAGCATCCGTTCGTAGCGCGCGTCGTCCAGCGGCAGCGGCACGGTCTCGCCCGTCCACGCGGAGAGCAGCATCGCGTTGGCGAGCATCAGGCTATGGAGGCCCTCGCGCCCGTCGGCGATCATCGGCTCGCCGTAGAGCAGGTGCCGGGCGAACGCCCGCAGCACGCCCGCGTGCATCGGGTACGGCTCGTCGGGCGTGATGTCCTCGCGCGCGATCTGCGGCTTGCCGAACATGCCCTTGTATTCCCGAATGAACCGGCTGACGGGAATCTCCGGTCTGGAGAGCGTCAGCCTGCCGCCCTCATAGACGAGCTGGCCGCCGTCGAGCGATACCTCGAAGCGGTTCGTGCCCGGCGCCTCGCCCGTGCAGGCGATGAACGTGCCCGTCGCGCCGTTCGGATACTCGACGTAGGCGGTCACGTCGTCCTCGATCTCCACGTCGTGCCAGCGGCCAAAGCCGCAGAAGGCGTGTACGCGCGCGGGCATCCCGCAGATCCACTGCCACAGGTCGAGGTTATGCGGCGCCTGATTGAGCAGCACGCCGCCGCCGTCGGTCTTCCACGTCGCGCGCCAGCCGCCCGCGTTATAGTAGCTCTGCGCGCGCAGCCAGTCGGTGATGACGACGCTCGTGCGGCGAATCTCGCCCAGTTCGCCGCTGGCGACGATCTCGCGCATTCGCCGGTAGGCCGGGTTGGTGCGCACGTTGAACATCGCGCCGAACGGCACGCCCGCGCGGTCGGCCTCCTCGTTGAGCTTGCGCACCTCGGCGGTGGTGACGCCCGTGGGCTTTTCCAGCAGCACGGGCACGCCCGCGCGCAGCGCCTCGGTCGCCTGCCGCACATGCGCGCGGTGCGGCGACGCGATCAGCACCGCGTCGATCTCGCCGCTCTCGTACATCGCCCGCGGCGTGCCAAAGATGCGCGTCCCCTCCAGCCCCGGCGCGGCGAGCAGCGCCGCCGCATGCTCGGGATGCGCCGTCGCCGCCGCGGTCAGCCGCGCCTCCGGCACGCTGCTCGTGATGGTCATCGCGTGCTTGACGCCCATGTCGCCCACGCCGACCAGCCCAAAGCGAACCTGTTTCATAGCCGTCTCCTCCTTCTCCGCCCTGCCGGGCAGCTTTGCTTGTATGCGGTCATTATACCGCAACGGACGCAGCGTCGCAAGAGAAGGGGGCTACGCTGGGCCGCCGATCCGGGGAACTCGCATAGTCGCGAGCTACGCTCGCTCCTGTTACAATATATTTGCCTCACGGATGCGGCAACCAGTCG
>CANRLC010000068.1 GCA_947631405.1 uncultured Clostridia bacterium
GAACAAGTCAAAGCTCTGGTGGACGAAACCATTCATTTCTACAATTTCGAGCGCATTGACCTAAAAAACGGCCTTACTCCGGATGAAATCCGGCGTAAAGCCGCGTAATCTTTCGTTATTCTATGACCCGGTTTGTTTTTTTCGTCTACTTCTTGTATAGCAATCTATGTTGCTACATTATATATTCGACGTTACTCCCTGTTTCCCTTTTGGTTTCTCGCTCCATGGTTCAAAAGATGACCGCTGACTTGGCTTTGTCAGCGGTCTGAGCCGACGCTTTAGGGGCGTCGGCTTTGCCTGTATAAGGCTGCACATCCTTCACCCGCACCTCGCCCTAACCCGCATCCGTTGGGCGAGCATGCCGATCATCTGGCCGTTGGTGGGCTTGCCGCGCGTGGGGTCGATCGTGTTGCCGAAGAAGCCGTAGACACCCTGCGCGCCGACGGCGTCCATCGTGCTCTCCACCGCGTGACGGATGAGCCGCTCGACATTTTGGGGCGTGGTGGCAAAGCGCGCGGCGATCGGGCGATAGATGCGCTCGCCGATCGCGTAGAGGCTGTCCTCCCGCGCGTAGGCGAGCGCCCCGGCCCACGCGAGAAAGTGAAAGCCCTTCAGTCGCTTGCGCATGCCGAGGTGCGCGAGCAGCGCGCCCGCGCGCTCGTAGTCCGCCTGCGCGCGCGGCCAGTCGATCTGCGCGTCGAGCTTTTCCATCTGATCGAGCACCGCCGAGCGCAGCGCTTGTGCGTCCCACGGGACGGAAAGGAGCGCCTGCGCGCCGCAGCGGGAAAAGTGTGCGTCGGCAAAGCGGCGCGTGGAGCCGGCGATCACGCGCGGCATGCGGCTGCCCAGCGCCGCGCGCATGCGCTCCACGACGCCCGGGCCGTCCAGATACGGCAGCACCGCGTCCACCACCAGAATGTCCGGCGGCGTCTGGCGGGCGATCACCAGCGCCGCGTCCCCGCGGGAGACGACGCGCAGCGCGCAGCGCTCTCCGTCGTCCATCTCGCCGAGAAGCCGGTTCGCCTCGCGCGCGTCGCGCATCGCGCACAGCACGCTGTACCTCGCCATGCCGTATCGCCTCCCGCATGCGTCAGGCCGCCGCCTGCGCGCCGAGCGCGTCGCTCTGGCGCAGCATCCACTCGATGTACATCCCATAACCCTGCGCGCTGTCGCTCAGATAGACGTGCGTCACCGCGCCGATGATCCGCCCGTCCTGCAGGATCGGGCTGCCGCTCATGCCCTGCACGATGCCGCCCGTCTTTTCGAGCAGCGCCGGATCGGTCACGCGCAGGATCATGCCCTTCTGGCTCGGCTCGCTCTGCTCAAAGCAGCGCACGATCTCGATCGCGTACTCGCGCGGGCCGCCGCCGTCCACCGTGGCGATCAGGCTGGCCGCGCCCGTGTGTACCGCGCTGCGCGAGCCGACGGGCAGCCCCTGCGGATAGAGCAGGCCGCTCGGCTGCTCGCGCAGGCGGCCGTAGATGCCGTAGACGCCGTTCGTCTCCAGCGTGCCGATCTGGTCGTTTTCCTTGAGGAAGCTGCCCTTCAGCTCCCCGGCCTTGCCGTTTGCCCCGCGCGCGACGCCGACGATCTGCGCCCGCAGCAGCGCGCCGTCCGCAACGCTGAGCACGTCGCCGGTGTCGCCGTCCACGATGGCGTGGCCGAGCGCGCCGTATGCACCGCTCGCCGGGTCGATGTAGGAGAGCGTGCCCACGCCCGCGGTGCTGTCGCGCACCCAGACGCCCAGCCGCCTGCCGCCGTCCGCGCCCGCGGGAACGGACGCCTCCAGCGTCATCTCGCGCCCGCCGCGCAGCACGCCGAGCGACACGCCGTCGCCGGGGAGCGCGGAAAGCCGCTGGGACAGCTCCGCGGCGCTGCCGATCGCCTCGCCCGCGACGGAGACGATCACGTCGCCCACGCGCAGCGGCGCGCCGGAGCCTTCCGGCCTCGCGACGACCAGCACGCCCCGCGTCTTCATCGCCACGCCGACGGCCACGCCGCCGGGGATGAGCGTGCGCTCGCCCACGACGCTGATCTTCGTCTCATGAACGGGCAAAAGCCCCAGCAGCGAGAACGTCACGCGCGCCTCGCCGCTGTCCACGCCGCTGAGGGTCACGCCGCCCAGCCGCTCGTCCTGCGACGCGGCGACCTGCACCGCGCCGTCGTCGCAGGCCGCGCGCAGCGGCAGGCCCGTGTACACCACGCGCGTCTGCCCGGCGGACAGCACCAGCGTGTCCGGCAATCGCGCCGCCGAGAGCGCCCACGGCGAATAATTCGCGGCCAGCGCAAGCGCCGCCAGCGCGATGCCCGTCCCGCGCCGCATTTCCTGTGTCATGCCCATGCCTCCCAAGCCAAACTTCGCTCTCTAGCATGGGCGGCGGGGCGCGGGGTTATGCCTTGGCGTCCTCCGGCTTTTTCTGGGCGTCGAGGAGCTGCTGCAGCTCCGACATGAAGGAGTGTACGTCCTTGAACTGGCGGTAGACCGCGGCGAAGCGGATGTAGGCGACCTCGTCGAGTTCGCGCAGGCCGTCCATCACCATCTCGCCGATCTGCTCGGTCGTGATCTCCTGCTCCACCTGACGGTTGGCGCTCATCTCGATGCGCTGCACGAGCTTCTCGATCTCGGCCATCGGCACGGCGCGCTTCTCGCACGCCTTGACGATGCCGCTGCGTACCTTCGCCGCGTCGAACGGCTCGCGCCGCCCGTCCTTCTTGACGACGAACAGCGGCAGCAGCTCGATCTTTTCATACGTCGTGAAGCGGCGCTGGCAGCCCTCGCACTCGCGGCGGCGGCGGATGGCGCCGTCCTCTGTCGGCCGGGAGTCCACCACGCGGCTCTCGGTACAGTTACAGTATATGCACTTCATGCGCGTTTTACCCCTTTTTTCGCAAATTTCTCACGTTTTCCCGAAAATTCCCCGCATGGATCGCGCATCCTTCGCGCGGATGCGCGCAGGAACACATTTATTATACGCGAAGTCGCGCCGCACGACAATGGACAATCGTCCCGTGCGGCGCGATTTTTTTGCGCTTTTGCTTTAGCAGCCGCACTGGGCCACCAGCACGACGTCGTCCCCGATGCACGCGATCTGCTGCCACGCGACGGCGACCTGCGAGCGCTCGCCGTGCAGCACGCAGGATAGTCCGCCCGCGCCGGGGACGATCAGCGCGCGGATGCGCCCGTCCTTTTCGTCAAATTCGAGATCGGCCACGCGGCCCAGCAGCCGCCCGTCGGCAATGCAGATGACATCCTTTTTACGAAGCTCGGAAAACGTCATGGTCATCCTCCCTTTTTGTCGCGCCTCCGCCGCGCCTTCTATATGCGAAAGGCGCGCAATTATGCCTGCTTCCGGCGAGAATATTTTGCGGGAGCCGCCGTCATAATGCAGGGCAAAAGGAATGGGGAGGCAACCAAATGGCCGTGGGCAAGGTCGAGATCTGCGGCGTGGACACGTCCACGCTGCCCGTCATCACCAACGAGCGCATGCGCGAGCTGTTCCCGCTCGTTCACAGCGGCGACAGGGGCGCGCGCGAGGAATTCATCCGTGGCAATCTGCGCCTCGTGCTCAGCGTCCTTCAGCGCTTTCATCACCGCACGGAGAACGTGGACGACCTGTTTCAGGTCGGCTGCATCGGCCTCATCAAGGCGCTGGACAACTTCGACGTCACGCAGAACGTGCGTTTTTCCACCTATGCCGTGCCGATGATTATCGGCGAGATCCGGCGCTACCTGCGAGACAACAACGCCATCCGCGTGAGCCGCTCGCTGCGCGACACCGCCTACAAGGCGCTGCAAACGCGCGACCGCCTGCAGACGCAGCTCGGCCGGGAGACGACCGTCGCCGAGATCGCCGAGGCGATGGGCCTGTGCGAGGAGGACGTTTCCCTCGCGCTGGAGGCGATTCAGGATCCGGTCAGCCTGTGCGAACCGATCGGCGGCGACGGCGCGGACACGCTGACCATCGGCGATCAGGTGCGCGACGAGAGCGTCAGCGCGGACGCGTGGCTGCAAAACATCGCCATCCGCGAGGCGATGGAGCGCCTGACCGAGCGCGAGCAGCGCATCCTGTCGCTGCGCTTCTTCGAGGGGCGCACGCAGATGGAGGTCGCGGGCGAGATCGGCATCAGCCAGGCGCAGGTGTCGCGGCTGGAGAAGGCCGCGCTGCTGCACATGCGCAAGCTCATCTGACCGCTCACGCGCCGTCCGCCGCGCGCCGCGCGTGCGCGGTGGCGAAGCTCTTGGCGATCACCGGGCAGGCGGCGAGCGCCTCATCCAGCGTGTTTCGGTTGTTGCCCACCTCGATGAGCAGCGCCCCGGTGGAGACGTGCTGGTTGAATCGCCCGCTCTTGACCTTCACCTCGCGCGTGATGCCGGGCGCCATTTCGTTCATCGCCTGCGTGATCTCTTCGGCGAGGGCGAGGTTCTCCGGCCAGTCGGGCCGGGCGTCAAACCCCGATCCGGTGGAGCCGGTGCCCTTGCCCACCAGCAGCATCACATACGCGGCCTG